>NZ_JBNHGI010000008.1:0-168575 GCF_059091125.1 Arthrobacter sp. Y3223151
GGCCGCGGCGGCGCTGCCGGCCAGCAGGGCAGGGCGCGCGACGACGGCGCGCTGCCACGCCGCCAACGGGCCCCTGCCCTCGGCCGGGGTGCTGGCCAGTTCCAGCAGCGCCTTGCCGATGGACTGGACGGGAATCGATTCCATCCCGGGGACCCGGTCGGGCTGCAGCGACCCTTCGGCGAGCCGGGCGGCGATCGGCGGCAGTTGCAGCAGTTGGCCGGCGCGGGCTAGGATCCCGGGCTCGTCCGGGGAGGACATCAGGTCCCGCAGCCCCTCGACGGCGCCCGGTTCCAGGCCCAGCACATCGCTGAGCCGCTGCATGTCGGGGCCTTCCGGGTGCACGATCCGGCCGAGCAGCCGCAGCGCCTCGGCGTCGGCCCGGGACGCCGAAGGGAACGGCTTGGCCGGCGCCTCCCAGGCGTGCCAGAAGCTGGTGTCCGGGTCGCTCCGCGTGCCCGGCAGCCACGCCTCGACGGCGCGGAAGCCGTCC
Organism: Arthrobacter sp. Y3223151; assembly: GCF_059091125.1. Taxonomy (NCBI): domain Bacteria; kingdom Bacillati; phylum Actinomycetota; class Actinomycetes; order Micrococcales; family Micrococcaceae; genus Arthrobacter; species Arthrobacter sp. Y3223151. The sequence goes on from NZ_JBNHGI010000008.1 coordinate 491, forward strand.
AGGTCCATCAGCGCCACGATCGGTTTGGCCGAGGCCGGCCAGTTGTAGAGCCCGGGCGCTGCCTCCCCGTAGACCAACACGATCCGTTGTCCCGGTGCGGCCCCGTCCGGCGCGTCCGGCCTGCCCGTCTCGGGCTCCAGGACGTGGAGTTCCACGCCGTTGAGGGCGCCGAACATCATCAGGTCCTCGCGCCGGAACCTGCCCACCAGCACGGTGCGCAGCTCGGCCGCGTCCGGCGCTTCGAGCTCCTCGGCCTCGTCCGGTTCCGGCATCTCCTCCACTTCCAGCGCCGCGTCCGGTGCCGGTGCTTCGTATTCGACGCCGTCAATCTCCACGGCCGCCCCCAGGTCGGCGGAAAGCCCGCGGACCAGGGCCGCGACGTCGGGCCCGGGCACTGCCCGGCCGGCCGGATCCAGGACGGCGGCGCGCTGTTCGCCGTTCACGGCCAGCAGCACGGAGACCACGCTGTCGCCGGCCTGCGGAGCGCCGCCCGCGAAGGCACCAAGCAGCGAACGGCCGGTGAGCTGCTGCTGCAGGGCGGCCACGCCCGCTTCGTCCAGCGGCCACGGCCACCACAGCTGTCCTGACGCCGGTTCCCAGGCTGATTCATTCATAACCTCAACGCTAGCAACCTCTGATCAGTCCGGCAGTGTTGCCCCGGCCAGGAAGGCCGCCAGCAGGGCATGGCCGCGGTCCGTGTCCTGCGGGCGGTGGTGCCCGCCGGCGTGGCGGTGGACGGCGCCGGTCGCGGCCAGGTATTCGGCGACTTCCTCGTACAGCGGTTCCCAGCCACCGGTGACCACCAGGGTGGGCAGGCCGGGGACGATGTGCAGCGGCGCCTGCCAGGGCGGCGCCTGCAGGCGGACCCGCATCGCCTGTGCCCGGTCCGCCGCGGTGGCCAGCGGCAGCGCTTCGGCGCCGACCACCAGCCGGACGAAGGCGCGCTGGTATTCCTCGTCGGTCAGCTCCCGCCGCGCGTCGAACAACGGCTCCAGCCGTTCACGGTAGGCACGCGTGGCCGGCAGGTCAGCGGTCAGGGACAGGCAGGCGGGTTCAAACAGCGTGAGCGAGTGCACCCTGCCGGGGTGTTCGACCGCGGCCATCATCGCCGCGACGGCACCTTGGGCGTGCGCAACGACGTGGGCACCCGGGCCGAGGTGCCGGCCGACGATCCGGGCGTCCTCGTCGAAGTCGGTCGGCCGGGGTTCTGACTGCGGGTCGAACCCGTGGCGGCGCAGGAACAGGCAGTCGTAGCGCCCGGCCAGGCGGTGCTGACGCGGCCACGCGGCGGCCCCGAAGCTGTCGGTGCCGTGGACAAAGACCACCCGCTCTCCGCTGCCACTGACTGCCATGGGAGAAATACTAAACGCCGGAACCCACGGTTCCCTTGGAGTCGCCCGCGGCCTCCGTCGCCCAGACGTGGGGCACCAGTTCTCGTTCCGGGACGCGCAGCTGCCCGGTCCGCAGCGGCTGCCCGTGGCGCAGTTCAACCACGGTGAGCAGTTCGTGGGCCCGGAGCCCCGCGGCCAGCTGGGCCGATTGCGCCGGGTCCAGGACGGCTCCGGCCTGCTCGACGGGCAGGAAGACCGCCTGTCCCCCGGCACCGGCGGCGAGTTCACCGCCGTCGTACGTTCCGCCGTCGTACACGAAGGTGATGGCTTCTGCGGCTTCGCCGTCCAGCGGCTGGTAATCCAGGGCGAGGATGCGCCCGGGCGGTACGAGCAGGGAGGACTCGGCGAGCACCCGGGCCGCGGCCGCGCGCGGGTCCTCGCCGGGCCGGACCGGCGTCGCGGGCAGCCGGGGCCCGCCGGGATTGTCCACCAGCACCACGGAGCCGCCGACACTGCGCACGATCACCGCGACGGTGTCCCGCCGCATTCCGGGCTGGCTGTCGTCGTCGCCGCGTGCCTGCTCTGCCACAAAACTCCTTCGCTGCGCTGCCGCCGGGCCGGCCGGCCGGCGCGGCCGGTTGTCGCCGGGCGTGGGCCGCCCGTGCCGACGGGCCGCTCGGTCCGCCGGCCCCGTGTCCCCGTTGAAACGATTCGACAACTAGCTTACCTTCCGGCGCAGGGCAAGTGCCCCGCCGACGCAGGGCAGGTTCCCCCGGCGCAGGCAAGCGCCCCGCCGCCCATCGACAGCTCCCCCTCGACGCACGGCAAGCGCCCCCGCGGGTGCCGGGGTCCCTCGCCGGCCCACGGAAAATGCCCCGCTTGAAAACGACGGGGCATTTACCTGCAGCGATACAGCCTTCGCGGTAGGCCTTCGCGACTACAGCTTCGCGGCTACTTGCCGAGGAACTTCTCGAAGCCCTTGGGCAGGTTCAGCGCCGACGGGTCGAAGTCCTGCCCGTCCTGCGGGACGCCGAAGGCACTTCCTGCGGGAACGGAGGCCTTGTTCTTCCGGCGTTCCTCGGCCTCGCGCAGCTCCTGTGCCGCCTTGGCCGGGTTGCCGGAGCGGGCCTTCTTCTTGCCCTTGGCGGTTTGCTGCTTCTTCCGGGCGCCACCGAAGCCGCCCGGCCCGGCCACGCCCGGCATCCCCGGGATGCCGCCGCCCTGGGCCATCTTCTTCATCATCTTCTGGGCCTGGCCGAAGCGCTCCAGCAGTCCGTTGACCTCGGACACGTGCACGCCGGAGCCCTTGGCGATGCGGGCCCGGCGGGAGCCGTTGATGATCTTTGGGGCAACGCGCTCGTGCGGGGTCATCGACCGGACGATGGCCTCCACGCGGTCGATTTCCCGTTCATCGAAGTTCTCCAGCTGCTGGCGCATGTTGGCGGCGCCGGGCATCATCATGAGCATCTTCTTCATCGAGCCCATTTTGCGGATCTGCTGCATCTGGGCGAGGAAGTCGTCCAGGGTGAAGTCTTCCTGGTCGGCGAACTTCTGCGCCATCCGCTCGGCTTCGCCCTTGTCCCAGGACTTCTCCGCCTGCTCGATCAGGGTGAGCATGTCGCCCATGTCCAGGATGCGGTTGGCCATCCGGTCCGGGTGGAAGATCTCGAAGTCGTCCAGGTTTTCGCCGGTGGAGGCGAACATCACCGGCTTGCCGGTCACCGACGCGACGGAGAGCGCCGCGCCGCCGCGGGCATCGCCGTCGAGCTTGGAGAGGACCACGCCGGTGAAATTGACACCCTCGTTGAAGGCCTGCGCGGTGTTGACCGCGTCCTGGCCGATCATCGCGTCGATCACGAAGAGCACTTCGTCCGGGTTGACGGCGGCGCGGATGTCAGCTGCCTGCTGCATCATCTCGGCGTCGACGCCCAACCGTCCGGCGGTGTCCACGATGACGACGTCGTAGAGCTTTTGCCGCGCCTCGGCCACGCCGTCGCGGGCCACGGCCACCGGATCGCCGGTAACGGCGTCGAACTCGGACTGCACGCCCGGGTGCGGGGCGTAGACCGGCACGCCGGCACGCTGGCCGTTGACCTGAAGCTGGGTCACGGCATTGGGTCGCTGCAGGTCGGCAGCCACCAGCAGCGGGCTGTGGCCCTGGCCCTTGAGCCACTTGGACAGCTTGCCCGCCAGGGTGGTCTTGCCGGCACCCTGCAGGCCGGCGAGCATGATCACCGTCGGCGGGGTCTTGGCCAGCTTGATGCGCCGGGTCTCGCCGCCGAGGATGTTGACCAGCTCGTCGTTGACGATCTTGACGACCTGCTGGGCCGGGTTCAGCGCCGCGGAGACCTCTTCGCTGAGCGCGCGTTCCTTCACGTGGGCCGCGAACTCGCGCACCACGGGCACCGCGACGTCGGCGTCGAGCAGGGCTCGCCGGATTTCGCGTACGGTGGCGTCGACGTCGGCCTCGGACAGCCGTCCCTTGCCGCGCAGATTCTTGAAGGTTGAGGCCAACCGGTCAGAGAGTGAATTGAACACGCGCCGTGTCTACTTTCGTCGATCTGGTTCACAGTCCCCGGGCCGCGCCGGAGTTCAGCACTTAAGGGTATCAACTGGCGGTGGCGGCAGTCGCGCCGGAAAAAACGCGACGACGCGGCCGCTGGCTCGTATCCCGTTGAGGAACCGCGGTAAGGAGGAACGCCAGTGGGTTCCGTACCTCGCACGGCCCACGGAACGTTCCCCCTGCGGTACAGCCGTGGCAAGGTGGGAACGTGAGCGCTGAACAGACCCAGACACAGGACAAGATCCAGCCCGAGGACGTGTCCACCCCCGCTGCCGACGGGCCGCTGCAGATCCGGACGCTGCTGATTTTGGGGGCTTCCGGCGACCTGACCGGCCGGCTGCTGCTGCCCGGGCTGGGCAAATTGATCGCGCAAGGCAGGACCAGTGGGCTGAAAGTGGTGGGCGCCGGCTCGGATGACTGGGACGAGGACAAGTGGCAGGAACGCGTCCGCGGCGCCTTTGATTCCTGCGCGGTGAACGCGAACGACGACGGACGGCGGCAACTGCTCGACGTCCAGGACAACACGCGGTACCACTCGGTGGACGTGACGGCGGAGGGCGCTCTGGCGGACTTGCTGGCCGTTTTAGATGGCCCGGTGGCCGTGTTCTTTGCCCTGCCGCCCGCGGTCAGCCAGAAAGCCTGCGAGATGCTCCGGCCCGAGGACGTGCCGGAGGGAACCCGGCTGGTGTTGGAAAAGCCGTTCGGCTCCAGCCGTGAATCGGCCGCATCGCTGAACAGGACGCTGTTGCAGCTGGTGCCGGAGGACCATATCCACCGGGTGGACCACTTCCTGGGCAAGGCAACGGTCTTTAACATCCTCGGCCTGCGCTTCGCCAACCGCCTGCTGGAACCGCTGCTCAGCAACGAACATGTGGCGAAAGTCGAGATCTTCTACGATGAGTCGCTGGCATTGGAGGGTCGTGCCCGATACTACGACGGGGCCGGCGCGCTGCGCGACATGATTCAAAGCCACTTGCTGCAGGTGATGGCGCTGACCGCCCTGAACGCACCGGCCACCATCAAGGAGCGGGACCTGCGCGACCATATCGGCAGCGTCTTGCGCGCCAGCAGCGTCAGCCCGGATTTCGCCAAGAGCACGCGGCGTGCCCGCTACACCGCCGGCAGGATCGGCGACCGCGACATTCCGGACTATGCCGCCGAACCGGGCGTGGACCCGGCCAAGAAGACCGAAACCTTGGCCGAGGTGGAAGTCTCGATCAACAACTCCCGGTGGTCCGGTGTGCCGTTCATCCTCCGCTCGGGCAAGGCTTTGGGCAAGCCGCAGAAGGAAGTGATCGTCACCTTCAGGCCGGTCAACCACCTGCCCACGGGCTTCAAGGGCATCGACGCCCCGACCCGGCTGCGGATTGGGCTCGGACCGGAAACCCTCCAACTGGAGATCGACGTGAACGGCCCGGGCGACATCTTCACTCTGGACCGGGCGGTCATGAGCGCTGACCTGCACTCGGCCGACCTGTTGCCCTACGGCGAAGTGTTGGAAGGCGTGCTGCGTGGCGACCCGCTCCTGTCCGTTCGGGGGGACACCGCCGAGGAGTGCTGGCGGATAGTCGAGCCCGTGCTGAAGGCCTGGGAAAAAGACGAAGTGCCTTTGGAAGAGTACGAAGCGGGCAGCAACGGTCCGTCCGGCTGGGATACATCCCGAAGCGACAGACCACTCCCCTGACGGAACTCTAGGCCTCCAAATGCCTAGAACGGTGGCGGGTGTCTAGAACGGTGGCGGGTGTCTAGAACGGTGGCGGGGTGTTGTCCCATGGGCCGTCCGTGGCTCCATCGCCGCCGCCGGTGTCGCCGCCATCGCCGCCGTCGCCGCCGGTGTCGTGGGTGTCGCCGGTGTCGTCCCGGGTACTGTTTGCCCCGTTGCCCGGGCTTTCCGTGGCTCCGCCGCTGGGTGCCGAGGGGAGCGTGAGTGTCCACCCTTCGTCGGGGGTGGTGGTGTGGGTGTGGCCGGAGCGGGTCGTGAAGTGCAGGGTCCCGTCGGGATCCTGTCTGACGGTTCCGCCGCCGTTGTGTTTGGTTTTGTGCCCGGGTTTGCACCTGGCACTGAGATTTTCCAGGACTGTTTGCCAGGCGATCGTATGGTCGATCTCGCATTGGTCCGCCGGGACGGTACAACCGAAGTCGCGGCAGTGGCGGTCGCGTAGCCGGACGAGGCGTTTGAGCCATTCGGGCGGGTGGCGCAAGTCTTTGGCGACGGCGGCTGCCTTGCCATAGTCATCGGTGAGCACGATCAACCAGGACTTCGCCAGCGCGGCAAGGTCGCGGGTCATGCCCGGCGGGATGGGCCCGTACCCGGTCAGGTCACCGGGTTCTTCGGCGAGCCGGAGCAAGGTTGCAAGGGGCGCGGTGACGGCGACGGAGGCGGTCACGTTCCCGCCCCCGCAGGTGCAGGGACCTTGCCGTTCCGTACCCGGTGGAGCGCCTGTGGCTGCCGCTGCGGGAGCGGCTGCCGTTGCCGATGTCGTTGTGTTCGTTGCGGCGCCGGGGGCGGCCCCGGGTCCGGCCGCAATTCCGGAACGGGGTGCTGCTCGCGAACCGGCTGCTGCTTCGTTGTCGGCCGCTGCCTCGTCGTTGTCAGGTGCCGTCTGGGTGGCGGCTGTGTCGCCGGCGGCGGGTCCGGTTGGTGTGGCGGTGGCTGTGGCGGGCTGGTAGGCGTGGCCTGGGTAGCGCAGGAGCATGTCGGTAAAGACGTCGGCGCGGAGCTGGCCCAGCGTTCGGGTCTCCTCGACGGTTTGGAGTTTGCGGGCATGGGCCTGCATCAGGTTGTAGGCGAGCAGGGCTTTGTCGGCGCTGGTGCGGATGTAGAGTTCGGCCATCCCGTCGTCCTGGGGCTGGTAGTGAACGGTGCGGCGCTCCATCGCGGCCCGGTGCCGGGTCTCGAGGGGTTCGGGGTGCAGCCGGTCGCGGACGGTTCGGGCCCGGGCCTGGACGGATTCCAGCGTGATGGTCCCGGCGCCGGGAACAACGCGGGCTTCGTAACCGGTCAGGACCTCGGGCGGCAGGTCGGCGCCTTTGCGGGCGATGGCGGTGGCGCGGGGCAGGTCGAGGTCGCCGTTGCCGAGGGCGGCGAGGGTGGCGGGCAGGCAGGTGGCGATCTGGTGTGCGTCGGCCAGTTCCGCGGCCGCGCGTTGGCGGGGCAGGGCCAGGACGGGTGCGAGCTCGGCGTCGGCGTGCCGGCAGATCCCGTCCGGTGCCCCGGCGTCGGGTCCGGTGGCCGGGCGGAGCACCGCCAGGCGGTGCACGGCCCGCAGCCTGCGGGACTGGGTCCAGGCCTCGTGTTTGCGCACCGCCTGGAGGTAGTCGAGGGTCGACCAGTCGTCCAGCGTCGCGGGGTCCGTGCCGGCGAGCAGGCCTGCCAGTTCCGCCGGTCCCAAGTCCTGCCAATCGTCCGCCCAGCCCCGCGGCACCGGTACCGGCTCGGCGGAACCATCCTCGGGCGCGGCAGGGGTACCGGAGGATTCCTCCGGCTCCTGCGCCTCGTCGAACGGTTCCGCTGCCATACTTCAACGCTACGCAGCCCGCGCCGCGGGTAGAACGGGTCTTCGAGGAAAGTGCATAACCTGCCCTCGACACCTGCCTGTGGAGGACAACTCAGCAGGCTAGCGGCTGAAGGGAGGACCGTCCTTCCCGGTGCAGGACAACTCATCAGGCGGACGGCTGAACGCGGAACCGTCCATGCCGGTGCAGGACAAGTCGGGAGGGGAAACCAGCCCACCTCTAACCGAAGAAACCGCGGCACGCCGCAGGCACCGCTCGTGCACACCCGCCCACGGGAAGACCCGGTTGCTCCGGACGCCGCAGGGGCGGCCGGAACAACCGGGTCGTGGGAATCAGCCGAAGGTTCCCGTCCTAAATGGCAGCCTCGCCGCGTTCGCCGGTGCGGACACGGACCGCTTCCCGCACATCCACCAGCCAGACCTTGCCGTCACCCGCGCGCCCGGTGTTGGCCGTGGCCACGAGGACGTCGACGATGTCGTCGGCCAGGTCGTCCCCTACCAGGACCTCGACGCGGACCTTGGGCAGCAGGTCCACCGTGTATTCGGCGCCGCGGTAGACCTCGGTGTGGCCGCGCTGCCGCCCGTACCCGCTGGCCTCACTCACGGTCAGCCCTTGGACCCCGTAGCTTTCCAAGCTGTTGCGGACTGCCTCCAGCTTTTCAGGCCGGATGATTGCGGTGACCAGTTTCATGCGTTGACCTCTTCCTTGATCGTGCTGCGGGCACTAGGGTCGGTTGCCGGGTGCGGGATGAATGTTCCGCCGGTGCCCAGGCCGCCGAATTCGTAGGCGGATTCGGCGTGCTGGGCGAGGTCCACGCCGGCGACCTCATCCTCTGCGGTCACCCGGAAGCCAAGGGTCTTGTGGATCGCCAAGCCGATGATCAGGGTCATCACGCCACAGAACACCATGGAGACCGCCGCCGCCACCGCCTGCGCCCCCAGCTGGGCGACGCCACCGCCGTAGAAAAGGCCGGCGCCTGCACCCTCGGCCGGCAGGGCGATGAAGCCCAGGGCCAGCGTTCCGACCAGGCCGGCCACCAGGTGGACGCCCACCACATCGAGCGAGTCGTCGTAGCCCAGCCTGTACTTCAGCCCCACCGCCAGCGCGGCCAGCACTCCGGCCACCAGGCCCAGGCCCAACGCCCCCAGGGGGGAAACGTTGGCGCAGGCCGGGGTGATGGCCACCAGCCCAGCGACCACGCCCGAAGCCGCCCCGAGGGACGTGGGACGGCCGTCGCGGAGACGCTCGGTCACCAGCCAGCCCACGATGGCGGCTGCCGGGGCGGCCATGGTGTTGACCCAGATCAGGCCGGCTTCCTCCGCCGTGCCCGCCGCTCCCCCGTTAAATCCGAACCAGCCGAACCACAGCATCGCGGCGCCGATCATCACCAGCGGGATGTTGTGCGGGCGCTGTGCCGGGTCCTTGCCGAAGCCCTTGCGCTTGCCCAAGATCAGGGCCAAGATCAGGCCGGCGACACCGGCATTAATGTGCACCACCGTGCCGCCGGCGAAATCGATCGCCTCGCCCGCCCAGGCACCGATGACCCCCTCGGCGCCCAGCAATCCGCCGCCCCAGACCATGAAGGCCAGCGGGCAGTAAACCAGCGTGACCCAGACCGGCACGAAGACCGCCCAGGCGCTGAATTTGGCCCGGTCGGCGATGGCGCCGGAGATGAGTGCCACCGTGATGATCGCGAACGTGGCACCGTAGCCGGCGCTGATCAGGTCAGCGGAGTTAAGCAGCCCTTCCAGGCCGAACGCGGCGAACGGATTGCCGAAGAGCTGGGCCACGCCCTCGCCCCCGCTCATCGAGTAACCCCACAACACCCAGACCACCGCCACCAGTGCTACGGCGGAAAAGCTCATCATCATCATGTTCAGGGCCGATTTGGCCCGCGTCATTCCGCCATAGAAGAATGCCAGTCCCGGCGTCATGAGCAGCACCAAGGCCGCCGAAATCATTACCCAGACGTGACCTGCCGACAGATCCATGTTTCACGTCCCCTCGTTCGTTGGCGGGTGATTTCCCACCGATGAACCAAGACTGACGACGGCGTGTTTCGGCCAGCAGGATGCTTCGTTGCGGCCGCGTTACAAGAAACCTCCGCAGGTAAAACCCGTGCAGCCGTCGTGTTTCGGCATTGTTTCGGGCGGCACATAGCGGCGGGAGAGAGCGGCACAGAGGACGACGGCGGCGCGCGGCCCGATGGCGGCACCGAGCCGGCGCCGGCCGGCGGCACAGTGCGCGGCACAGAGGACGACGGCGGTGTGCGGCCGGCGTTGGCACCGAGCCGGCGTGCGGGTCGGGCTACGCTGGTTGACATGCCAGTTTTCCGCCGCACGGCGCGTCAGTTTAGCCTGTCCGGCCACCAGCGTCCGGGCAAGCCAGCGCCGACTCCGATCCCGCGCGACATCAAGGTGCTGGTTGCCGCTGCCTTCGTCATCGCCCTGGGGTACGGGCTGGTGGCTCCGGTCCTGCCGCAGTTCGCCGCCAGTTTCGACGTCGGCGTCGCGGCTGCCAGCATCATCGTCAGCGTGTTTGCCCTCGCCCGGCTGGTCTTCGCTCCGGCGGGAGGCGCCCTGGTGGGCCGCTGGGGTGAACGGAGGGTGTACCTGACCGGCCTGCTGATCGTGGCCGCTTCGACCGGCGCCTGCGCGCTGGCGCAGGACTACTGGCAGCTGCTGATTTTCCGCGGCTTGGGCGGCCTCGGCTCCACCATGTTTACGGTCTCGGCCATGGCGCTGATCCTGCGGCTGGCCCCGCCGGACGGCCGCGGCCGGGTTTCCAGCCTCTACGCCGGCACGTTCCTGATGGGCGGCATCCTCGGCCCGGTGGCCGGCGGCCTGCTGGCCGGCTTCGGCCTGCGCATGCCGTTCGTGGTCTATGCCATCGCGCTGCTCGTGGCGGCAGCCGTCGTCGCCGTCATGCTCAAGAAACCCGCAGCCCGGAGCGGCAACGACGCCCCGGCGCCCGAGGCGATGGATCTGCGCGAGGCGCTCTCGGACCCGGGGTACCGCGCCGCCGTCGTGTCCGCTTTCGCCAATGGCTGGGCCACCTTCGGGGTCCGAATGGCGCTGATTCCGCTCTTTGCCGCGGCCGTGTTGGGTGCGGGTCCGGAGACTGCCGGGCTGGCGTTGGCCGTCTTCGCCGTCGGCAACGCGCTGGCGCTGACCTTCTCCGGCCGTCTCTCGGACACCACCGGCCGCCGTCCCCTGGTGATTGCCGGGCTGACCGTGGCCGGGCTGGCGATCGCGGCCATCGGGTTCACCGAGTCCGTCCCGGTGTTCGTGGCAGCCTCGGTCATCGCCGGTTTCGGATCCGGGCTGCTTGGGCCGGCACAACAGGCCGCCGTCGCCGACATCATCGGCAACGACCGCAGCGGCGGGAAGGTGCTGGCCGTCTTCCAGATGGGCACCGACGCCGGTGCGATCGTCGGCCCGGTCCTGGCCGGCGCGCTGGCCGACCGGCTCAACTACGCCTGGGCCTTCGGCACCACCGGAGCCATCATGCTGGGCGCCGCACTGCTCTGGCTGCTCTTCGGCCGCGAGACGCTGGTGGGTCCCCTCCAAGAGCCAGCCAAGGGCTGACGTCTGGCAGCGTGTGGTCGTTTCCCGCGGCACCCGCGGCCGGCGCGGCCATGCAGGCGCGCCGGCCGCGGGAACCGCCAAGCGGGGCGCGGACGGCCCCGCTGGCGCTAGTTCAGCAGCGCGTCGACGAAGTCTTCGGTCTCGAAGGGCGCCAAGTCGTCGGCCCCCTCGCCCAAGCCCACCAGTTTAACGGGCACTCCGAGGCTGCGCTGGATCGCGACGACGATGCCGCCCTTGGCGGTGCCGTCCAGCTTGGTCAGCACGATGCCGGTGATGTTAACGACGTCGGCGAACACCTTGGCCTGGTTCAGGCCGTTCTGGCCGGTGGTCGCGTCGAGCACCAGCAGCACCTCGTCCACGGTGGCCTGCTTTTCGATCACGCGCTTGACCTTGCCGAGTTCGTCCATCAGGCCGACCTTGTTTTGCAGGCGCCCGGCGGTATCGACCATGACCACATCGACTTCCTGCTCGATGCCGGCCTTCACCGCTTCGAAGGCGACGGACGCCGGGTCCGCGCCATCGACGTCGGACTTCACGGTGGGCACGCCCACGCGCGATCCCCAGGTAGCCAGCTGCTCGGCCGCGGCCGCACGGAAGGTATCCGCGGCGCCCAGGATCACGTCCTTGTCCTCGGCCACCAGCACGCGGGCCAGCTTGCCCACCGTGGTGGTCTTGCCCACGCCGTTGACGCCCACCACCATCATCACCGCTGGGCGGTCGGCATGGCGCATCACGGCCAGCGAGCGGTCCATGGACGGGTCCACCAGCTTGATCAGTTCCTCGCGCAACATGGCCTTGACCTGCTCCGGGCTGCGGCTTCCCTCCACCTTCACCCGGTCCTTGAGCGCGTCCACGAGTTCCATCGTGGGCTCGGTGCCCAGGTCGGCCAGCAGGAGGGTCTCTTCGATCTCGTCCCAGACGTCGTCGTCGATCTTGTCGCTGGCGAGCAGCGCGAGGAGGCCCTTGCCCAGCGCGTTGTTGGACTTGACCAGCCGTGCGCGCAGCCGGGACAGGCGGCCCTGCACCGGTGCCGGCGTTTCGACCGGGATGGTCTCCAGCGCGGCGGCGTCCTCCGGAATTTCGACCTCGGCCGGCGGCAGTTCCTCCTCGGTCGGCGCGCCGAGGGGCGGTGCCGGGGCCGTCGGTCCGCGGGGCGCTTCCAGGGTGCCGGTACCGCCCCCGGTAGGCGGCATGGCCGGGTCATTCGCGTCCCGGGTGGTGGTGTACGTGCCGGGCGGGGTCCTGCGTCCCCGCAGCAGCAGCGTTGCCACCAATCCGATGACGACAATGGCGATGACTACGTAAATGATGATGGTTGCGTCCACGGTTCCTAGCCTAGCTGCTGAGCGTTCCGCGTCACGGGTCAGGCGACGCGGCCGGACTTCCACGTTCCAAGGCCCGGCGCAGCGACTGTACGATCAACGCATGAAGCCGTTCCTGCTGCTGGCCACGCGCGCCGAAGACACCGCAGCCGATGAGGAGTATGCGGCCTTCGCCCGTTTTGGCGGCCTCGAACCGGGCCAGTTGCAGCGCGTGCGGCTGGAGGCCGGACCGATGCCGGCCATCGATCTGGACGAGTACAGCGGGATCATCCTCGGCGGCAGCCCGTACACCTCCAGCGACGACGACGCGTTCAAGTCCGCCGCCCAGCTGCGCGTCGAGGCGGAGCTGGAGCAGCTGCTGGACACCGTCGTCGCCCACGACTTCCCGTTCCTGGGGGCCTGCTACGGCGTCGGCACCCTGGGCCGGTACGGCGGCGGCGTGGTGGACCGGCGGTACGGCGAGCCGATCGGCGAGGCGCACATCGTGCTGACCGACGACGGCGCCGCCGATCCCCTGCTGGCCGGCCTGCCCAGGGAGTTTGGCGCCTTCGTCGGGCACAAGGAAGCCTGCTCGGTCCTGCCCGCGGGCGCGGTCCGCCTGGCCGGATCCGCGCACTGCCCCAACCAGATGTTCCGGTTGCAGGAAAACCTCTACGCCACCCAGTTCCACGCCGAACTGGACGTCGACGGCCTGCTGACCCGGATCTGGATCTACCGCGATGCCGGCTACTTCCCGCCGGACCAGGCCGATGCCGTCATGGAACGGGTGCGCGGTCGCACCGTGACGATTCCGCAGCGGATACTCCGCAACTTCGTCACCCGCTACGCCACCGACTGACACAGCACACCACCGAAACGAGGAAACCGCATGAGTTTGAAAGAGCAGCTGCAGGCCGACGTCGTCGCCCACATGAAGGCGGGCAACAAGACGGCCCTGACCACCGTCCGCAACGTACTGGGCGAAATCGCGACCAAGGAAAAGTCCGGCAAGACGCCGGTGGAGCTGGACGACGCCCAGACCACCGCGCTGCTGCAGAAGGAAGCCGCCAAGCGCCGCGACACTGCCCGCATCTACACGGAAGCCGGAGAGCCGGAGCGGGCCGCCGCGGAAACCGCGGAAGCCGAGGTCATCGAGGCGTACCTGCCCCAGCCGCTCACCGAGGCCGAGGTCGCGGAGATCGTGGACAGCACCATCGTCGGACTTAAGTCCGACGGCGTGGAGCTGTCCATGCGGCAGATGGGAGCGGTGATGAAGCCGGTCACCGAGAAGGTGGCCGGCCGCTTCGACGGGAAGGCCGTCAGCGAGATGGTCCGCGGGCGGCTGGCGAGGCAGTAATTGAAACGGTGACCGTCGGCTCCTAGGCCGGGTGGCCGGCGTCGAGATCCTTGACGTCGCCGAAGGCCAGGAGTTCGGCGGCATCGTGCCCGTGCGTCTCGAGCGGGGAGAGCAGGAAGCCGGTGTGGTCGCCGAGATCGACCCTTTTCACGACGCGCCCGACCATGACGCGCGCGGCGTCAGCCAGCAGCGGAACATCCTCCAGTCCGGGCACCCAGTCGCAGTGCGCGAACTTGTCCACGTCGTCGCCCGTCGCGGTGCCGAACAGTTCCGCGAGCGCGCGCTGGCCGCGCCCGAGCACGTGCACCGCCAGCACGCCTGCCTCCAGCGCCACGGGATGGGTGCGGTTCTGTTGCGAGATGCACACCAGGAACAGGGCCGGCTTCAGGCTGCATTGCGTGGCGAAGCCAACCAGGCAGCCGGACCGCTCGCCGCCGGCGCCGGCTGCCGTGACGATGTACATCGGATAGTCGAAGCCCCGCACAAAGTCGTCCATCAGCTGCCCGGAACGTTGCCTGTTTCTGCGCCATGCCCACATCATGCCGTACCTTCAAGGGCTTTTCCCGCTTACCACTGCACCCTGGCCATGGTGGCCGACAGCTCCGGGATCTTGCTCTCGGTGACCGGCTGGATGCCGGTGACCGTGGCGAAGCCGGCGGCCAGCAACGCGAAGTCGCTCTCCGGCGGGGCTTCCTCCTGACTGTCCGCGATGGCCAGCCGCAGGTCCTCGTCTCCGCGTTCGGCCAGCGTGGTCTGCACGATGCCGAATTCGGCCAGCGTCGCCGACCGGTATTCGGGCAGCCGGGTGCCGTCCACGTTGGGCACGTTGAGGTTCAGCACGGTGCCGGTCTGCTGGTCCATCAGGTACGGCAGCAGCCCGGTCGCCAGCCGGGCCGCGGTGTCCCAGTTCAGCTGTGCCGGCTCCAGCCCGGTGTCCAGCGACACGGCCATCCCGCGGCCGCCGTTCACGCCCGCGGTCAGCGCGGCGCCGACCGTGCCGGAGTGCAGGATCACCCGGCCCACGTTCGCGCCGCGGTTCACGCCGGAGAGCACCAGGTCCGGGGCGTCCCCGAAGGCACCGTGCGGCGCGATCATGGCTATGAAGCCCGGCGTGCCGTGCACGGCAAACGCCGGTACGGACTCCAGGCCCTTCAACGTGCGCCGCTCAATCCGGATGCGGCCCTCGTCCTCCCGGGCGGTAATGGACGCGCTGCTGCCGCTGGCCTCCGCTACCGGCGCCGCGATCGTCACGTTCAAGCCGGCCTCCAGGACTCCCGCCGCCAGGGCGTGCAGGCCCGGGGAGTCGATGCCGTCGTCGTTGGTGATCAGGACCATCTTCGGCTTGCTCATTGTTCTTGAACCTTCCGCGCCAACTCGTCGGGGCTGATTTGCCGTCCTGTTGCCTTCCCGCCGCCGTCGTACGGCGAGACCGTCACCAGTTTGGTCAGGTTCCGGATGGCGCCCTCTTCCCCGGTGCCCAGCCCGTGGCGGGTCACGTTCAGCGCGCCGGCGGCCGTACCCAGCACCACCGCCTCGTGGATGGTGCCGCCGTCGGCCAAGGTGGCCGCGACCCCGGCGGTCAGCGAGTCCCCCGCCCCGTGGGTGTCAACGCTCTGCATCTCGGGGACCCGGATCTCGCTGAGGGCGCCGTCGTGCAGCATCAGGGACGGCAGATGCGCGCGGGTGACAATCACCGTGCCGGCTCCTTCCTCGTGCAGGGCGCGCATCGCACCAATGATCGCCTCGGGCTCGTCCGAGGCGGCGCGCCCGCTCTCGGTCAGTTCGTCATCGGCAATCTTGGCCACGCTCACCCCGCCTGCGAGCGCGGCGGTGAGTCGGTCGCCGGTGAGGTCGGTGATCACCCGGCAGCCGGCGGTGCGCAGGTCGGCCGCAAGCCGGCGGTAGACGTCGTGCGGAACGGCGTCTTCGCGGACCGCGCCGCTCAGGATCGCCGTGCCCGCCTCGATCCCCGCTTGCAGGGTCAGGCCGTAGAGTTCGTCGAGTTCATGGCGGGTCAGTTTTTCCCCGGGGCTCTCGGCGATGACCTCGCGCTCGCCGCCGCGCCGGTCATGGACGTACGCCGCGCTGCTGCCCTGGCCCTCCACCGGGACGACTTTGACGCCCTCGTCGGCGATCAGGTGCCGGATCACGCCGCCGGCTTCGCCCGAGAACGCGGCGCACATCGTGACGGACGCGCCGAGGGCGGTCAGCATCCGCGCCTGCCAGACGCCCTGGCCACCGGCGTGCAGGTGGATATCGGCGGTTCCCTCGACGTCCTCCACCGTCACGGTGAGCACGGGCGACGGAGCGAAAATAACTACGGAGCCCATCGCGAACCTCCATCGAACCGGTGTCCGGTCATGACTGCCTCCTTTTGTTGCCCCGGACCGCCGTCACGGCTGCGCGGCTGCCCGGTTTTCCTTCTGAAGTGGTCCGTGGTTTCGACACTAACGGCCCGTCGCGGGCCCGACAATGGCCGCCTCCGGCGCTAAAGTCCTCCCAGCCCCGCGGGCACGCGGATCGGACCGGTTATGACCTGACCGCCTATTCCGGCGTCGCGCCGTCCAGCACCCGGTCGATGATGTCCCGGACGCGGTCCTCGGCAATGATCTTGAAGTGCCCGCTGGTCTCGAGCCGGATGTTGGTTGCGCCGTCGAGCCGGCAGCCGCCCGGAATGTGCGGGTCGAACGCGCTGTAGACGGACACGATCCGGTGGTTGACCGCCAAATTGGCCAGCAGCCGCCGCAGGACGCGGTTGTTCGGCGCGAACGCCCGGACCATCGGCGTCACCGCGAAGGACGCGTAGCGGGACCCGGAAAACGGCGTTCCGATCGCCACCATGCGCTTCACCCGCGCCCCGGACTCCGCGCCCGTCATCACGTATTTGCCGATCAGTCCGCCCTTGCTGTGCGCGATGATGGTCACGTTGTCCAGGTCCTGCCCGCGCAGGTAGTCGGCGACCAGCCCGGCCATCCGCTCGACGCTGCCCACGTTGTAGCCCAGCGGCTCGATCACGTGCACCGGATGCCCGCGCCCGTGGACGTGCTCGATCAGCGGGCGCATGAACTTCCAGGACTCGTAGATGCCCGGAAGTACGACGACGGGGTCCGCCGCGCGGGTTCCGGCCTCCCGGTAACGCGCCGGGCCGGTCCGGTCGAAGAGTCCGCGGACCTGCTGGCGGCCGATGTAGGCGTAGTCCAGCAGCCAGGCCCGGCCCAGCCGCAGTCGAGGGAGCAGACTGTTCATTGCCGGTCTATGACGGCAGCATCGTCGAATCCGGCCGTGGCCAGGCACAGCCGGGCCACCGGACCGGGCGAACGGAACATCATCACGTGCGCCTCGCCGGGGATGCTGTCTACTGTGGCGCCCGGGCAGGCATCGGCCAGTTCGCGGCACCAGTCCAGCGGCACGATCGGGTCCCGGTCGCCGCGGACGATGCGCACCGGCACCTGCACCCCGGCGATCCGCTGCTCCAGCTTTTGGTCGAGCATGGCCGGCAGTGTCTTCAGGAACCAGCGCGGCCCGCAACGAAGATAGTCGGTGACCTCGATCATGTCCACGGTCAGCGGTTCCCGGAACCCGTCCTGGAGCAGCCGGAGGCCGTGCTGCCAGGCCGTGCGCTCGCGGCGGTTCGCCGTCGGCGCCAGCAGCACCAGCGCGGCGGCGGTGTCCGGGTGGTGCAGCGCCATCTCCACGACGACCTGGCAGCCCATCGAGTGGCCGACCAGCACGGCGGGGCCGACGCCCAGCCGGTCCATGGCCGCGTCGACCAGCCCGGCGAAGTTTACCAGCCCCAGTGCGCGTTCCGGTTTGGCGGTTCCGCCGTGGCCGGGCAGATCGACCAGATGTACCGTTCCGTGCCTGGCCAGTTCAGCCGCGAGGGGTTCGAAGTAGCGTCCGGAGACGCCGATGCCGTGTACCAGCACGAAGTCCGTGGGTCCGGAGCCGACCGTCCGGATCCGGACCTGGCATCCGTCGATGGTCAGCAACTGGGGGGTTTCGCCCGGGATTGTCGCCACTTTGCCTGCCTTCCTGCCTCAGTCGACCAAGGCCTTTGCATGTTCCAGCCGCTGCGAGATGACGGTGGTCACGCCGTCGCCGCGCATCGTCACACCGTACAACGCGTCGGCAACCTCCATGGTGCGCTTCTGGTGGGTGATGACGATCAGCTGGCTGGATTCGCGCAGCTCCTCGAAAATGGTGATCAGCCGGCCCAGGTTGGTGTCGTCCAGCGCCGCTTCCACCTCGTCCATCACGTAGAACGGGGACGGCCGGGCCTTGAAGATCGCCACCAGCAGGGCCACCGCGGTCAGCGAGCGCTCGCCGCCGGAGAGCAGGGACAGGCGCTTGATCTTCTTGCCGGCCGGCCGGGCTTCCACGTCGATGCCCGTGGTGAGCATGTCCTCCGGGTCGGTGAGCACCAGCCGGCCCTCGCCTCCCGGGAAAAGCCGGCCGAACACCCGCTCGAACTGCACGGCGGTGTCGCGGTAGGCCTCGGTGAAGACCTGTTCCACCCGCTCGTCGACTTCCTTGATGATCTCCAGCAGGTCTTTGCGCGTGGCCTTGAGGTCCTCCAGCTGGGTGCTCAGGAACTGGTGGCGTTCCTCCAGCGCGGCGAACTCCTCCAGCGCCAGCGGGTTGACCTTGCCCAGCGCGGCCAGGTCGCGCTCCGCTTTCTTGAGCCGCTTCTGCTGCTCCTCGCGCACGAACGGCACACCCTCGGCGACGGCGTTGCCGTCCTCATCCACCGGCGTCCGCAGCGCCGCCCACTTGTCGTTCGACGCCGCGGTGGCGACCGGCACCGGCTGGTCCGGCCCGTACTCGGCGATCAGGTGGTCGGGGGTCAGGCCCAGCTCTTCGATGGACCGGCTCTGCAGGGCCTCGATCTTCAGCTGCTGCTGGGCCCGGGCCAGCTCGTCGCGGTGGACCGTGTCCGTCAGTTCGCGCAGTTCGGCGGCGAGCGCGTCGGTCGACGAGCGCACCGTGGACAGTTCAGCTTCCCACGCCGAGCGCACCTCCTCGGCCTCGTCCCGTTCCCGTTCGGCGAGGTCCACCGAGACGTCCAGCCAGGCCAGAGCCTCCCGGGCGCCCTGCGCGACGGCGGCGGCCTTGGCGGCCTGGAGCCGGCGCTTGCGGGCGCGCTCGGCAGCCTGCGCCCGGGCGTGCCGTTCGGTGGCGGCGGCCCGCTCCAGCGAGGCCGCCCGGTTGCCGATGGCCGTCAACTGTTCCTCGCCCGAGCGCAGCGCCAGCCGCGCCTCCATCTCCACCTGGCGTGCCCGGGCGGCCGCCGCGGCGAGGGCGTCGCGCTGTGCGGTGGACGGTTCCGCGTCGGCCGGGGCATCCTCCGCGGCCTGGGCCGCGGCCAGCCGCGCGGTGATGTCCGCCAGCTTCTGCTGTTCGGTGACGATGTTGGCCTCGGCGGCCTCCACCAGCTTGGCCAGCCGTTCGCTCTCCCCGGTGGCGGAGCGCAGCGCCGAGCCCAGCTGCCCCAGGCGTTCGGCGACCGCGGCCAGCCGGGCGTCGGACTCGTGCAACTGTTCGAGGGCGGCCTCTGCCCGTAGCCTGGCCTCGTCGCGGCGCGAGGTGGCGCCGGCGATCGCGAACTTGGCCCGCTCGGCCCGGGCCGTGGCGGCTTCGAGCCTGTGCATGGTCTCGTCCACCGCTGCCTGGACCTCCAGCAGGCTGGGGCCGCCGGCGGACCCGCCGCGCGCCGAGCAGGCGGTAAAAATATCCCCGTCCCGGGTGACGGCGGTCAGCGCCGGGTCGGCCGCGATGACCCCTGCCGCCATCGGGAGGTCCGCCACGACGACGGCGGAGCCCAGCAGCGTGCGGACCGTTCCTTCGACGCCCCGCTTGGCCTGGACCAGGCCGGCCGCGGGGATCGCCCCTTCCGGGAGCTCCGCCTTGCCGCCGGCGCCACGGCCCTCCGGCACCGCCGTGCCGGCGATGAGGAGGTCCACCTGGCCGGCGTCGTCGGCCTTCATCAGTTCCAGCGCCCGGACGGCGGCGTCGGGGTCCGCGACGGCGACGGCTTCGGCCAGCGGCCCCAGGGCTGCCGCAATCGCCGCCTCGTAGCCGGGCTCCACCGTGATCAGGTCCGCCAGCGGGGCCAGCACACCCTCGCTGCCGGAGGCCAGCAGCAGCTCGCTGCCGTCCCGCCGGTTCAGCCCGACTTCCAGCGCCTCCTTGCGCGCGGCGAGGGCGTCGCGTTCGCGTTCGGCCTCGCGTTCGTCGGCCCGCAGCCGCTCCAGCTCCGCCTCGATCTCGGCGAGCTCGTCGCTGGCGTCCTCGTACGCGGCGTCCAGCCCTTCTTCGCCTTCTTCCACCCCGGCCACCTGCGACTCCAGCGCGGCAAATTCGGCCTGCGCCTCGCGCCGGCGTTCCTCGCCCTCGCCGATCGAGGCGCGGAGCCGGCCCAGCTCGGCCTCGGCGGACTCCACCCGGGACCTGGCTGCCCCCACCTGGCCGGCCAGCCTGGCCAGTCCCTCGCGCCGGTCGGCTGCGGCACGCAGGATGCCGGTCAGACGCTTCTCCTCGTCCTCGGCAGCCCGCTCGGCGGCGGCGCGGCCTTCGATCGCGTCGTCGAGCGCGGCCCGGCGGTCCTCGAGCTCGAACTCCAGCTCGGCCTGCTCCTCGCGGACCTCGGCCGCCTGCTGTTCCAGGACCTCCGGGTCCCGCCCGCCGTCCGGTTCCCGGTCGGCGGAGCCGAGCAGCCGCCGTCGTTCGTTGGCGAGGCTGGCGAGGGCGCGGAAGCGTTCGCGGGTGGACGCGAGCTGGTAGCAGCGCTCGCGCGCGGCGTTGAGCTCGGGGGTGGCTTCGGCCGCCAGCCGCTCCAGCTCGGCCAGGCGCCGGCGCCCGGACTCCAGGGTTTTCTCCACCTCGGCCTGCCGGGTCTTCAGCGCGGCCTCGTCCGCCACTTCCTGGGCCAGGGAGGTGCTCAGCTCCAGCAGCTCGTCGGCGAGCAGCCGGGCGCGGGCATCGCGTACCTCGAACTGGACCTGCTGGGCCCGGCGGGCCACCTCGGCCTGCTTGCCCAGCGGTGTCAGCTGCCGGCGGATCTCGCCGGTGAGATCGGTCAGCCGCTGCAGGTTGGCCTGCATCGACTCCAGCTTGCGCACCGTCTTTTCCTTGCGCCGGCGGTGCTTGAGGATGCCGGCGGCTTCCTCCACGAAGCCCCGGCGGTCCTCCGGCGTCGCGTGCAGCACCTTGTCCAGCTGGCCCTGCCCGACGATCACGTGCATCTCCCGGCCCAGCCCGGAGTCCGAGAGCAGTTCCTGGATGTCCAGCAGTCGGCAGCTGCTGCCGTTGATGGCGTATTCGGAGCCGCCGGTGCGGAACAGGGTGCGGGAGATGGTGACTTCGGAGTATTCGATCGGCAGGGCGCCGTCGGAATTATCGATGGTCAGCGACACGTGCGCCCGGCCCAGCGGCGGGCGGCCCGCCGTGCCGGCGAAAATGACGTCCTCCATCTTGCCGCCGCGCAGCGTCTTGGCGCCCTGCTCCCCCATGACCCAGGCGAGGGCGTCGACCACGTTGGACTTTCCCGACCCGTTGGGACCGACCACGGCGGTGACGCCGGGCTCGAAGTCGAAGGTCGTCGCCGACGCAAAAGACTTAAAGCCCCGCACAGTCAGAGATTTAAGATGCACGTTGTGTCTCCCGCGGCGGACGTTTTCCCTGCCTCAATCTACCGTGCCCGCCGCGGATACACGGGCACGACGGGCTTGTCGCGGTGGCAAACGTGTTGAGCGGCCGGCGTGTGCAGGTGCGGTCATCCCGGCGGGCGGGGTGGCAACCTTGTGTAAGGGCCGCGGAGAACTACCCTGAAAGCCAGGCCACGTCCGGTTAGGAGTGCTTTCGCCCGTGTCAGATCCAGCCCGTCATCCAGGGCAGCGCATTGCCGCCATTGTCCCCTGCCACAACGAAGAACAGACAGTCGCCACCGTAATCCGGGACCTGAGGCTCGCAGTCCCGGGGATAACGGTCTATGTCTACGACAACAACAGTTCCGACCGGACCGCCGAGCTGGCGCGGGCCGCCGGCGCCATCGTCCGGACGGAAACGCGCAAGGGCAAGGGCAACGTCATCCGGCGGGCGTTTGCCGATATTGACGCCGATATCTACGTCACGATCGACGGCGACGACACGTACGAGGCAGAGGACCTGCCACGCCTGATCGGCGCCCTGTTGGACGGACCCTACGATCATGTGCTCGGTGTTCGTGCCGACACGGCAGAAACTGGATCGTACCGCCCGGGGCACGCCATGGGGAACCGGATGTTTAACCGGGTTGTCAGCGTCCTCTTCCGATCCCAGGTGTCGGACATGTTGTCGGGATATCGCGTCTTTTCGCGCCGCTTCGTCAAGTCATTCCCCGCCGTGTCCAAGGAATTCGAAATCGAGACCGAATTCACGGTGCACGTCACGTCCCTGCGGCTGCCTCAGGCCGAGGTCGAGGTCGGATTCCGCCAACGGCCCGAGGGGAGCGAAAGCAAGCTCAATACCTATTCGGACGGCTTCAAAATCCTGTCCCTCATCTTCCAGCTCGTCCGCCATGAACGGCCGGCCCTCTTCCACGGCATCATCGCCGCAGTGTTGGCGCTGGTTTCGCTGGGGTTGGGGGTGCCCGTGGTCGCCGAGTTCTTCCAGACCGGCCTGGTGCCCCGCTTCCCGACGGCGATCCTGGCTGCGGCCGTGATGGGCCTGGCGGTTCTGGTGGGTTGTATCGGCATCATCCTCGACGGCTTGAAGCGGGGACGGCATGAAGCAGCGCGCCTGGCATACCTGCGCCTGGAGCCGCCGCAGCACCGGCAGGATGCAGGCGGGGCGTGGGCGGACCCGGCCCACGCGCGTCTGGACGGGACGAACACGTGAGCGGTTCATCGGCCCGTTCCCCCCGTGCCCGGGCCGGCGGCCCGAGGGGTGTGCGCACCGCTTGGACTGCGGCGGACTACCGGTGGCTTACAGTCTTGGGCGCCGCCGCTTTCCTGGCCACGGCCTTTCTGTGGGTGGCGAACCACCCCGGGCGCATGACGAATGATTCCGCCCATCAGCTCAAGCAGGTCCTCGGCCTGATTCCGCTGGACGACTGGCACCCCGCCGTCATGACCGTCGGCTGGACAGGCTTGTACAGGCTGACCGGCGAAGTCAGCGCGATGGTTCTGGTGCAAATCTGCTTGACGTTCATCGCCGCGCTGCTGCTGGCCATCTACCTTCACGATCTCTCCCGCAGCCGGCTCATGTCCTCGCTCGCCCTCGCGATTCCGTTGCTGCCGTTCACCATCACGTTTTTGGGCGTGATGTGGAAGGACGTGCACATGATGATCGCGTTCTTTAGCTGCACCGTCCTCATCCTGCTCGCCGAGCGCTTCCCCAGGCTCCGGTATCCGTTGCTCGCCCTGTCGCTGCTGTTCCTGCTGTACGGGGCGATGGTTCGAAAGAACGCGTTCTTTGCGATCCTTCCCCTCGTCTTCCTCCTCTACCGGGCCTGGCGCAACGCATCCCCGGCGCGGCGCAGACGGCTGACAGCCAACCGCCAACGCTTGCAGGGCGGATATGTCCTGGCCGCCGTGGCATTCCTGGTGTTGATGCTGGGCACGGGCGCGGCGTTCAACGCCGCATTCCAGCCCAAAGCCACCGGCCAGCTATCCCAAGTCTTCCTCGACGACATCATCTTCACCGTGCCCGCCGAAAAAATACGAGACGCGGATATCCCCCGGGAACTGGAAGACAAACTGCTTGCCGCTCGCGAAAAATGCCAGGCTGAAGAAGCTATTTGGGATGCCTATTGGAAGTGCTACGGCCGCGGGGCAACCGGCAAATCCTTTGAACCGATCGCCTATCAGTCGGAGGTCCGGGACCTGTGGATTGATGAAGTGGTGACGCATCCGGCCCGCTACCTGTACTACCGCGCCGAGACCTACGCCCGGTTCCTCTTCACCAGCAAGCTGGAATTCGTCGGTACCGGCGCGGAGGTCGTCCCCGCCGAGTACCGCGTGGAGCCGTCGAAGGCGGACAACATTCTCTATGACTACGTCGTTGAGTTCGGGCTGAAGACTTTTCCCTGGTTTTTTAAGGCCTGGTTTTGGCTCGCCGCCTCGATAGCGCTGATCGTGGCACTCCCCAAGGCACGGCACCTGCGGCCGCAGGTCGCCGCCCTGGGCTGGTCGGCGCTCCTCTACCTGGTGGGATACTTCCCCATCGTCCCGGCAGCCGACTACCGCTACAGCTATTGGCCCGCCGTCGCCTGCACACTTGCCGGGGTGCTGTTTCTGGCGGACCGCCGCTTAAACAACAAGGGAATCGCAAAAGATTCCGGCCCGCAGCTAGGTGCATCCGAACGGCCCCCCGGATCGCGCTTTCGGGCCCCTGAGCAACGCCTGCAAGGCGATCCGAGGCACGGGGACAGGCAGCCGGAGAGACAATGACCACACACGCATGCCCTTCTCTGCATGTGCGGAACGCTGGTTCGGGGTGCATAGTTAAGAGTTCGGGTACCAATGGGGATTTTCCGTTTACAGGTGACCGTCCCCGAAGACGAATAAAGGCTGGATATTGATCGGTAACGCGACGTTTCGACATGACAACACGGCGCTGCTGGCCGTCTCCAGCGTGGAGGCCCCGGTAGCCGTCACTTCCGCCGACTTCGACGACCGGCTGGCACCCAGCCTGAAGCGCCTGAAGCTCTCCCGGAAGCTGCTGGAACGTGTTGCCGGCGTGACCGAACGCCGCTGGTGGTCGCCCGGTTCATCATTCGACGACGCCGCCATCGAGGCCGGCGCCAAGGCCCTCGCCGAGGCCGGCGTAGAGCCGGGCCAGATCGGCCTGCTGATCAACACCTCAGTGACCCGCAAGAACCTCGAGCCGTCCGTCGCGGTGAAAATCCACCACGGGCTGGGCCTGCCGTCGTCGGCCATGAACTTCGACCTGGCCAACGCCTGCCTGGGCTTCGTCAACGGCATCACGCTGGCCGCCAACATGATCGATTCCGGGCAGATCAAGTACGCGCTGATCGTCGCGGGCGAGGACGCGCAGCCGACCCAGGAAACCACCTTCGAGCGGCTGAACCACCCGGATTCCACCCGCGCCGACTACCTGCGCGAATTCGCCACGCTGACGTTGGGGTGCGGGGCCGCCGCGGCCGTGATCGGCCCCGCCGACGCCCACCCCGGCTCGCACCGGATCCTCGGCGGCGTCTCCCGCGCCGGCACCGAACACCACGAGCTGTGCGTCGGCGGGCCCGCGGGCATGTTCACGGACACCAAGGGCTTGCTGGAGAACGGGCTGGAACTGGTGGTCAACGCCTGGCACGAGGCCCACCGCGACGGCTGGAACTGGACCGCCATGGACCGATACGTCACGCACCAGGTCTCCACCTCGTATACCAACGCGATCATCAAGGCCGTCAACCTGGTCCGCGAGCGCGTGCCGATCACCTTCCCGAAGTGGGGCAACGTGGGGCCGGCCTCGCTGCCGATGACCCTCGCCCAGGAGGCCCAGACCCTGGGCAGCGGCGACCGCGTGCTCTGCATGGGCGTGGGCTCCGGCCTGAACACCACCATGATGGAGATTGCGTGGTAGACACCCCCCTCTGGCCGGGCGTCGACCCGGCCTGGTCCCGCCGCGTCCGCGTCCCGTCCACCGCCGCCGTGGACCCGGCCGGCAGCGCGCACGCCTGGCACCTTCTGGACAACGGCCCGCAGCTGGCCGAACGCGGCATCGAGCCGGTCGGCACGCTGCTATGCGTGCACGGCAACCCCACCTGGTCCTACTTGTGGCGCAGCCTGCTGGACGCCGCCGGCGACGCCGCGGCGCCGTGGCGCGTGGTCGCCGTCGATCAGCTGGACATGGGTTTCTCCGAACGCACCGGCAGCTTCCGCCGGCTCGAGGACCGGATCACCGACCTGGGCGACCTGACCGCCGGACTGGGCATCACCGGCCCCGTCGTCACCGTCGGACACGACTGGGGCGGCGTGAT
The DNA here is from genome assembly GCF_059091125.1 of Arthrobacter sp. Y3223151. Classification (NCBI taxonomy): domain Bacteria; kingdom Bacillati; phylum Actinomycetota; class Actinomycetes; order Micrococcales; family Micrococcaceae; genus Arthrobacter; species Arthrobacter sp. Y3223151. The sequence continues at coordinate 26,123 of NZ_JBNHGI010000008.1, forward strand.
CTCGCTGGGCTGGGCCACCCGGCACCGCGACCAGCTCGCCGGCGTCGTCCTGACCAATACCGCCGTCCACCACGCCGGCTTCGGGCTGCCCGCCCCGCTCAAACTGGCGCTGCACCCCGCCGTGCATCGCTGGGGCACGACGACGTCGGCCGCCTTCCTGCGCGTCACGCACGCCTTGGCGCATCCTCCGTTGGCGAAGGACGTGAGGGCCGCGTTCATGGCCCCGTACCGGCACGCGGCCCGCCGCACCGGGGTGGGCAACTTCGTGGCCGACATCCCGGCCGACGAGGCCGCGCCCAGTTGGGATGCGCTGAACGGGGTGGCCGAGGGCATCCGCGGCCTGGACGTTCCGGCGCTGATCCTGTGGGGCCCCAGGGACCCGGTGTTCTCCGACCGCTACCTGCGCGACCTGCTGGACCGGCTGCCGCAGGCCGACGTGCACCGCTTCGAAGGCGCCGGGCACCTGCTCCCCGAAGACCGCGACATCGCCGGCCCCGTTTTCACCTGGCTCGACGCCGCCGTTGCCGGCGGCGGGCACGCGGCCGCCGCCCAAGAGCCCCGCGCCGCGGCTCCCTTCCGCTCCATGCTCGCCGAACTGGACGAACGCCGGACCGACGACTCCCCCGCCGTCGTCGACATGGCCCCGCTGGGCGCCGCGGCGGCAGGAAAGCGGACGCTGTCGTGGGCCGAGCTCGCCGGCCAGGTGGACCTGCTCGCCGACGGCCTGGCCGGGATCGGCGTGCGGGCAGGCGACCGCGTCAACCTGCTGGTGCCGCCCGGCATCGAACTGACCAGCCTGATCTACGCCTGCCTGAAGCTCGGCGCCGTCATCGTGGTGGCCGACGCCGGGCTGGGACCCGCCGGCCTGAGCCGTGCCATCAAGGGCGCCGGTCCACGGTTCATCATCGGCATCGAACGTGCCTTCGCGGCCGCGCGGCTGTTCGGCTGGCCGGGCGAGCGGATCAGCGTGACCGAAATGGGCGGGGCCAAGCGCAGGCTCTACGGCATCGCCCACACCGTACCCGAACTGCTCGAATCCGCCGCCGCCTCTGCCGCTGCCCCGGCCGGCGGCCGCGCCGGGCGCGCCGCCCCCCGGCCGGATGACGACGCCGCCATCCTCTTCACCTCCGGCTCCACCGGACCGGCCAAGGGCGTCGTCTATACGCACCGCCGGCTGGCCGCCATGCGGGACACCCTCAAGGACACCTACGGGTTGGAAGCCGGCACCTCGCTGGTGGCCGGCTTCGCGCCGTTCGCCCTGCTGGGCCCGGCACTGGGGGCCACGTCGGTGACCCCGGACATGGACGTCACCGCGCCCAAGACGCTCACCGCTGCGGCCCTGGCCGATGCTGCGGCGGCGGTCGGCGCCACCGCCGTCTTCGCCTCGCCCGCCGCCCTCGCGAACGTGCTCGCCACCGCCGACGGCCTCACGGACGAACACCGGGTGGCCCTGGCCGACGTGCAACTGCTGCTCTCGGCCGGCGCGCCGATCCCCGAGCCGCTGCTGGCCAAGATGCAGTCGCTGATGCCGTCGGCCCAGCTGCACACCCCCTACGGCATGACCGAGGCGCTGCCCGTGACGGACATCAGCCTGGCGGAAATCCGCGCGGCCGGTTTCGGAAACGGCGTCTGCGTCGGCACCCCGGTGGCGGGGGCCACGGTGGCCATCGGGGCGCTGGCCCCGGACGGCAGCGTGGCGGAGCTCCCCACCACCGACCCCAATGTCACCGGGGAGATCCTCGTGAGCGCCCCGCACGTCAAGGACCGGTACGACCGGCTCTGGATCACGCAGCGGCACAGCGCGTCCGTGCCCGGCTGGCACCGCACCGGCGATGTGGGCCATCTCGACGCCCACGGGCGCCTGTGGGTCGAGGGCCGGCTGGCGCACATCATCACCACGGCGAACGGCGTCGCCACCCCGGTGGCCGCCGAGCAGGCCGCGGAAACGCACGACGGCGTCCGGCTGGCCGCCGTCGTCGGCGTCGGTCCCGCAGGCGCCCAGGTCCCGGTCGCGGTGCTGGAGACCGTTCCGCCGTCCTCGAAGCCGGACATCGCGCCGTACGCCCTCGGCGATGAGGTGCGCACCGCCGTCGCCCGCGCCACGGGTCTGGAGCTGGCCGCCGTCCTGGTGCTGCCCGAGCTGCCCACCGACATCCGGCACAACTCCAAGATCGACCGCGCCGGCCTGGCCCAGTGGGCCGGCAAGGCGCTGGCCGGCGGACGGATCACCACACCGTGAGCGCCGCCGAAACCCGGACCGTCCTCGTCACCGGTGCCAGCGGGATGCTCGGCGCCGCCGTGGCGCGGCTGCTGCTGGCGGAGGGCCACGGCGTCCGCACCTTCCAGCGCCGCCCCGCCGCCGGCGTCGGCTCCGCCGTCGGGACCGTCCTCGGTTCGCTGACGGACGCCGGCGCCGTCGCCCGGGCCGTCGAGGGAGTCGACGCCGTCATCCACCTGGCCGCAAAAGTTTCCTTTACCGGCCCGTGGAGCGAGTTCGTCGCCACCAACATCAACGGCACGCGCACCCTGCTCGAGGCGGCGAGGTCCGCCGGCGTGCGCGACGTGGTGTTCGTGTCCTCCCCCTCGGTCGCGCATGTCGGCGAGGCGATTGCCGGCGCCGGCGCGGGGTCGGCGGACCCGGACCGGGCGCGCGGCAACTACGCCCGGTCCAAGGCAGCCGCCGAGCTGCTCGCGCTGGCCGCGGACTCCCCCGGCTTCCGGGTCGCGGCAGTGCGCCCCCACATCGTCTGGGGCCCCGGCGACACCCAGCTGGTGGAACGCGTCATTGCGCGGGCCAGGGCCGGCCGGCTGCCGCTGCTGGACAACGGCGCCGCCCTGATCGACACCACCTATATCGACAACGCCGCGGCCGCGATTGTCCGTGCGCTCGAGCGGATGGACCATGCACACGGCCAGGCCTTGGTGGTCACCAACGGCCAGCCCCGGCCGGTCGGCGAACTGATCGCCGGCATCTGCCGGGCGGCCGGCGTGGCTGCGCCCGCTTGGTCGGTTCCCGGCTGGCTGGCCCGCGGCGCCGGCGCCGTGATCGAACGGGCCTGGACGGCCGCCGGAGCCCGCGAGCTGGTCCGCGACGAACCGCCCATGACGCGCTTCCTCGCCGAGCAGTTGTCGACCGCGCACTGGTTCGACCAGCGCCGCACCCACGAGGTGCTGGACTGGGTGCCCGAGGTCAGCATTGAAGAAGGGCTGCGACGGTTGGCAGCCCACTACGGCGGAACGACGAAGTAGGAGCAAGCATTGGAAAGCGTGAAGCTGATCGAATCCTGGCCGGTGGACAACGCGGCCACCGCCGTCGTCGGGGCCGATGGCACCGTCGTTGCCTCACATGGCGACCAGCAGCGGCGCTTCCCACTGGCGTCCGTGACCAAGCTGCTCAGCGCCTATGCGGTGCTGCTGGCCGTGGAGGAAGGCGCGCTGGAACTGGACCAGGCGGCGGGCCCCGAGGGCGCCACCGTCCGCCACCTGCTGGCCCACAGCGCCGGCTACGACTTCGGCGACCGCACCGTCAGGTTCGCCCCCGGCGACCGGCGGCTCTACTCCAACGCCGGCTTCGAGGTGCTCGGCGAGACGCTCGAGGCCGCCGCGGGCATGGCGTTCGCGGACTACCTGCGCGAAGGCGTGCTCGTTCCCCTCGGGATGAAGGACACCAGCCTGGACGGCTCCCCCGCGGCCGGGGCGACCTCCACGTCCGATGACCTGTCCCGGTTCGCCGCAGAGCTCCAGCGGCCGTCGCTGCTGGCCGCCGCCACGGTGCAGGAAGCGACGCAGGTGGCCTACCCGGGCCTGGCCGGCGTGCTGCCGGGGTTCGGCCGCCAGCAGGGCAACGACTGGGGCCTGGGCTTCGAGATCCGCGGCCACAAGGACCCGCACTGGACCGGCAGCAAGAGCTCGCCGAAAACGTTCGGCCACTTCGGCCAGTCCGGCACCTTCCTCTGGGTGGATCCGGACGCCGGCGCCGCCTGCATCGCGCTCACCGACCGCAACTTCGGGCCCTGGGCCGCCGACGCGTGGCCCGCCTACACGGACGCGGTGCTGGCGGAGCTGGGACGGTAGCCCGTTACCAGCGGCCGTTTCGGGGCCTCGGCTGGCAGGCCGGGCAGGTGTAGGACGACCGGTTCATGAAGGTGTCCCGGCGGATCCTCGTGGACAGCCCCAGGTCGCCGCAGCGGTGGCAGGGTTCGCCCTCCCGGCCGTAGGCGTTCAGCGACCGTTCGAAGTACCCGGAGGCGCCGTTGACGTTCACGTAGAGGGAATCGAAGCTGGTGCCGCCGGCGTCGAGCGCCCTGCTCATGACGTCCCGGCACGCGCTGAGCAGCCGCTCCGCTTCCTTGCGGCGCAGGGTGTCGGTCGGGCGGGCGTAGTGCAGCTTCGCGGCCCACAGGGCTTCGTCGGCATAGATGTTGCCGATGCCGGAGACCAGGGCCTGGTCCAGGATGGCGCGCTTGATGCCGGTCTTGCGGCTGCGCAGGCGCTGGTAGAACGCCTCGAAGGAAAACGCGGGGTCCAGCGGGTCGCGGGCGATGTGCGAGGCCTCGACCGGGATCAGCGGCAGGCCGGTCTCGGACATGCCGCCGGCATGGCCGTCAGGGGTGGGCATCAGGTCCGCCAGGAACATGCCGCCGAAGATCCGCTGGTCCACGAAGCGCAGCTCGGCCGGCATCGGCGGGCCATCGGGCCCGCCGGCCGGACTGAGCGTCAACCGGACCTTCAGGTGCTTCTCGTCGGGCTGCCCGCTGTCTTCGACCAGCAGTTGTCCGCTCATGCCGAGGTGTGCCATCAGGGCGAGTTTGGGCTCGTCGGGCACGGCCTCAACGGCGGCCGGGTGCGGCGAAGGGGCCGGCGTGGTCTCCAGCAGCGGCATCCAGAGGAATTTCCCGCGCCGGGCGACGTCGGCGACGTGGGCGCCGATGAGGTTGCCGCGCAGGTCGTCGGCTCCGAGGGCGTGGCGCCGGATGGAACGCTCGTCCAAAACGTCCACTCCGGTGATCGTCCGCCCGCGGACCCACTGGGCGAGCCCGCGGCGGACAACCTCCACCTCAGGCAGTTCAGGCATCGGAGTCGGCGGTCTCCGTCACCGATACGGGCAGCGAGGCACGCAGCGCCCGCCACGTGGTGGCGGCGGCTTCCTGCTCGGCTTCCTTCTTGGAATGTCCGGTGCCGCGACCGTATTCGGTGGTGCCGATCAGCAGCGTGGCCACGAAGGTCCGGGCGTGGTCCGGGCCCGATCCCTCCACCCGGTAGGTCACGGTGCCCATCTTCCGGGCGGCGGCCAACTCCTGGATGCTGGTCTTCCAGTCCGTCCCCGCGCCCAGGGCGTCGGCGTCCGCCAGGAGCGGCCCGACGAGGCGCATCACCAGCTGGCGCGCCGTTTCGATGCCCTGGCACAGGTAGGCGGCGCCGAAGAGGGCCTCCATCGTGTCGGCCAGGATGGACGACTTGTCGGCCCCGTTGGTGAGCTTTTCGCCCTGCCCGAGCAGCACGTACCGGCCGACGTCCAGGCTGCGCGCGATGCCGGCCAGCGCGCGGGTGGAGACGACGGCGGAGCGCCGCTTGGCCAATTCACCCTCGGGCAGGTCCGGGTTGTCCCGGTACAGCGCGTCCGTCACGGAAAAGCCCAGGATCGAGTCGCCGAGGAATTCCAGGCGCTCGTTGGTCGGCAGTCCGCCGTGCTCATAGGCGTAGGAACGGTGGGTTAAAGCAAGACGGAGCGTCTCGGCGTCGATATCAACGCCGAGACGCTCCAAAAGCTCTTCAGTTGAAGGCATACCGGACGTTGTTACGCGTCGGCTACCTTGCGGCCCTTGTACTCAAGGAACAGCGCGGTGCCTGCCGAGTCGGTGACAACCTTGGCCTGGTGCGGCAGGCTGTAGGTGACACGGCCGTTCTCAACGGTCTTGACCAGGTTGGGCGCAGTGGCCTTCCACTGGGACCGGCGTGCGCGCGTATTCGAGCGGGACATCTTCCGCTTGGGAACAGCCACGGCTAACTCTCTTCTCTCTCGTCTGACTCTTTACTTTCGGACGCCTCGTCGGCGGCCGTACCGGCCAACCCGGCAAGGGCTGCCCAGCGAGGATCCACGACCTCATGGTGGTGACCCGGATCCTCTTCAAGGCGCATCCCGCATTCCGGGCACAAACCTTGGCAGTCTTCCCGGCACACCGGCTGGAACGGCAGGGCGGTCACCACTGCGTCCCGCAGCGCCGGTTCGAGATCGATCAGATCGCGCTCAACCCGCCGCTGTTCGTCCTGTTCTTCTTCCTCGAGGAGTTCAGCTTCCTCGTAGTAGAAGAGTTCCTGCACATTGACGTCGAGGTCGTACGCGATGGGATCCAGGCAACGCCCGCACTCGCCCGTGACAGCCACGGAAACGGTGCCGGAAACCAGGATTCCCTCGTGCACGGCCTCAAGCTTCAGGTCCAACTCCATGTCGGAGCCTTCCTGAACGCCAATGAGTGCTACACCGAAATCCTTCGGTGCAGCGATACGTTCTTCAAGAGTCCGCATGGTGCCCGGGCTGCGCCCGAGGTCCTTGACCGCAAGGGTCAAGGCCGAACTTTGATCATGGTTCAAGACCACAGTACTGAGAACTCCTAAAGAACATACGACCGACGTATCATCTTAGCCCGGATCTCCCGCGGGCCCAAACCGGCGGCGCTACGCGTCCGTCAGTCCCGTCCGGCGGGCTGCAACGGCCTCTCAACCTGGATCTGTGCTGCCAGGTCCACGATCCAGGAGCGCAACTCGGGTCCCAGGTCCTCGCGCTCCGTGGCCAGGGAGACGACGGCCTTGAGGTAGCTGAGCTTGTCCCCGGTGTCGTAGCGGCGGCCCTTGAAGACCACGGCATAAACCCCGCCGCCGGCCTCCTCGGAGCCGGCCAGCACCTGCAGCGCGTCCGTCAGCTGTATTTCTCCGCCGCGGCCCGGCGGGGTCTCCTCCAGCACGTCGAAGACCGCGGGATGCAGGACATAACGGCCGATCACGGCCAGGTTCGACGGCGCCTCGGCGGCGGCGGGCTTCTCCACCAGGCCGTTCACCTTCACGTGCGCCGCGCCGTCGATGCGGCTGATGTCCGCGCACCCGTAGGCGCTGATCGCTTCCGGATCGACTTCCATCAGGGCAATGACGGAGCCGCCGGTCGCCTGCTGGACCGCGATCATCTCCGTGAGCAGTTCGTCGCGCTCGTCGATCAGGTCATCGCCCAGCAGGACGGCGAAGGGCTCGTTGCCCACATGCTGCCTGGCGCAGAGAACGGCGTGGCCGAGCCCCTTGGGGTCGCCCTGGCGCAGGTAATGGATGTCGGCCAACTGGGAAGATTCCCGCACCGCGGCCAGCTTGTCGTCGTCGCCCTTGTCCGCCAGGGTTTGCTCGATAAACGGGACCCGGTCGAAGTGGTCCTCGAGGGACCGCTTGTTGCGCCCGGTGATCATCAGGACGTCGTCCAGGCCGGCGCGCGTCGCTTCTTCGACGACATATTGGATGGCCGGCTTGTCGACGACGGGCAGCATCTCCTTCGGCATGGCCTTGGTGGCCGGCAGGAACCTGGTCCCCAGCCCGGCGGCGGGCAGAACGGCTTTTCGTACGGATTGAGCTTGAGGCATGGGTCAAACGTTAGCAAACGCGGGCTCCGCCGCAACCGCCGGCAGCGATCCGGGCCGGGCTACCGGGGCTGCTCCGCGGCGCGGAAACCGGCGAGCACGGCCTTCGGCACGAACTCCGAGATATCCCCGCCCAGCGCGGCAATTTCCTTGATCAAGGTCGACGACAGGTGCGTGTAGCTGCTCTCCGCGGCGAGGAAAACCGTCTCGATGCCGGCCAGGTGCCGGTTCATGTGGGCCATCGGCAGTTCGTAGTGGTAGTCCTGCGATGAGCGCAGGCCCTTGACGATGACGCCGGCGCCGTGGCTGCGGCAGTACTCGGCCAGCAGGCCTTCACCCATCGCTTCAACGCTCACGCCGCGGAGGTAGGAGAGCGTCTCGCGGGCCATGGTCAGCCGCTCGTCCAGGCTGAAGCGGTATTTCTTGGCATAGTTCGTCGAGACGGCGACGATGACCTCGTCGTACATGCTGGCGGCACGGGCAATGATTTCCACGTGGCCTTTGTGGAGCGGGTCATAGGATCCTGGACAGACGGCACGGCGCATAGAGTCGAATCTAGTCGATCCGGGCGGGCGGTGCACCACGCTTCGGTGGTAATACTGGGAGTCATGAGCACAGCTATGCGGCAACTCGTCCACGGCCGGCGGGCCGACGTTCCGGCGCCGTGGCGGCGGACCGCGGCCGGATCGAACCTCCTCGGCGACGACGGCGGCCTCGGCCTCACCATCTTCGAGGAAATGACGACCCTCGCCGCGCGGACCGGCGCCATCAATCTGGGGCAGGGATTTCCCGACGAGGACGGCCCGGCGGAAATCGCCGCCGCCGCCATCGACGCCATCCGCGGTGGAGCCAACCAGTATGCTCCGGGCAAGGGAACACTCACGCTGCGCAGCGCCATTGCCGCCCACCAGCAGCGGTTCTACGGCCTGTCACCGGACCCGGAAACCGAGATCATCGTCACGACCGGAGCCACCGAGGCGCTGGCCGCGACGCTGCTGGCCCTGACCGGACCGGGCGACGAAGTGTTGACGTTCGAGCCCTTTTATGACGCTTACGGGGCGATCATCGGCCTGGCCGGAGCCCGGCACACCACGGCCCCGCTCCTCGCCCCCGATTTCCAGCCGGACCTCGACTCACTCGAAGCGGCCTTCTCGGAGCGCACCCGCATGGTCCTGGTCAACAACCCGCACAATCCGATGGGCAGCGTTTTCTCCCGCGAGGCCCTGTTGCGCATCGTCGAGCTGGCTGAGCGCTACGACGCGCTGATCGTCACCGATGAGGTCTACGAGCACCTGACCTTCGATGCACCGCACATCCCCATCGCCACCCTGCCGGGAGCCGCCGAGCGGACGCTCACCATCTCGTCGGCCGGCAAGACGTTTTCGTTCACCGGCTGGAAGGTCGGCTGGCTCTCCGGCCCGGCGGACCTCGTCGCAGCCGTCCGCACGGTCAAGCAATTCCTCACGTACAGCTCAGGCGCACCGTTCCAGGACGCGGTGGCGGCGGGGCTGGGGCTGCCGGACTCGTTCTACGGCGGGATCGCCGCCGGCCTGAAGGCCAAGCGGGACCTGCTCAGCGACGGATTGCGGCAGGCGGGCTTCGATGTCTTCACGCCGCAGGGCACCTACTTCGTCAACGTGGACACGGCACCGCTGGGTATCACCGACGCACTCGACCTGGCGCGCCGGCTGCCCGGGCTGATCGGCGTGGCCGCCATCCCGGTGCCCGTCTTCTGCCACCCCGACGGCGCCGAGCGCACCCGCTCGCTGCTGCGCTTCGCATTCTGCAAGCGGATCGAGGTCCTGCAGGACGCCGCCCAACGCCTCGCCTCCCTGCCGGGCAGGGTCTGAGCCGTGACCGAACGCTACCTGCGCGGCAGCGGCCTCCACGCCGGCGTCGACAAGGACGACCGGGTGCCGGGGTCCTACGTCCTGAGCATTGGCGGCGCGGAGCAATCGCACGTCAACCTGCGGCATTCCGATCACGTGTTCTACGAATACCTGCGCCGAATCGCCAACGTCGTCGACCTGGCGGGTCCGGCAGGTGCCCCGCTGCGTTGCCTGCACCTGGGCGCCGGCGCCCTGACGCTGGCCCGGTATGTGCAGGCCACCCGTCCCGGTTCCCGGCAGGTCGCCGTCGAGTTGGAGCGGGAGCTGCTGGACTTCGTCCTCGAGCACCTTCCCATGCCCGACGGCACGGAGTTGACGGTCCACTTCGGCGATGCCCGGCATGAACTGGCCTTCGGAGACATCGAAGGCACCTTCGATGTGATCGTGCTGGACGTTTTCGCCGGCGACGACGCCCCGGAGCACCTGACCACGGCGGACTTCTACCAGGAGATGCTGGAGGCACTGGAACCGGACGGGGTGCTGCTGGTCAACGTCGGAGACGATCCGCCGCTGGCGTTCGCCAAGCGGCAGATCGCCGAGCTCGCGTCGGTCGCCGGTTCGGTGGCGGCGCTGGGCGAGACCGGCATGTTCGGCAGCCGAAGGGCGGGCAACATCGTCCTGGCCGCACGCAACGGCTCGTGGCCGCCGGAATGGTCGACCGCCCTGCTGGCGGCGGGCCCGCACCCGGCCGCCGTCCTCACCGGCCCGGAGCTCGATTCATTCGCCCGGTCATGATCTTCGATCGAGGTCGGATAGAATCCTTTGAGCACCGACATCTGACTAGACATCATTCCGGTGCAGAGGCAGGGCCGTCCCCACACATGGCGTCCCTGCCTCAATAGATTAACCGTCGCCGAGGGCCGGTTCGGCGAACCAGAGCTGTGTCTCGCCGTACTTCCGGACGGCGAACCGGACGAGGCCTTCGGGCCATCCTGGTTCGGGTGACCGCGAAGAGCGTTCGACGACGACGACGGCGCCGTCGGCAAGGAATCCGGACAAGGAAGCGAGGATGCCGGCGAGCGCGTCCTCGGCCAGCGGGTACGGCGGGTCCATCAGCACCAGGTCCCAATGGTGCCCCGGCGGCAGGTCCTCGAGGAACCGTTCCGCCTTCATGCGGTGCACCTTGGCCGTATTCCGGCCCAGCTTGCCGTTGACCAGCTCGGCGTTGCGGCGGCACACCCCCGCGGCTTTGTCGGCTGCTTCGACCAGGTCCACCGTGGCGGCGCCGCGGCTGGCGGTCTCGACTCCCAGAGCCCCGGAGCCGGCGAAAAGGTCGAGTACCCGGGCGCCGGCCACGACGTCGTAGGACTCCAGCCGGGAAAACAGCGCCTCCTTGACCCGGTCCGTCGTCGGCCGGGTGTTCTCCCCCGGCACGCTGGCCAGGGTCAGTCCCCCGGCCACGCCGGCCACGATGCGGCTCACCGGCTACCCGCGCTCAAGGAAGGCCTCCCGCTCGGGGTTCAGGTACAGCTCGATGGCGGCCGCCAGCTCGGGATACCGGGCCAGGGTGGAGTCCCGCTGCAGGATGGCCGTGGCGTCTTCCCGGGCACGGGCGATAACGGCCTCGTCCTTGATCACCCGCAGCAGCTTCAGGGTGGATTTGCCGCCGGACTGGGACGCCCCGAGGATGTCGCCTTCGCGACGCAGCTGGAGGTCTGCCTGCGAGAGTTCAAACCCGTCGGTGGTCGCGGCGACCGCCTGCAGCCGCTCCCGGCTGGGGTGCCCGGGCTCCAGCTGCGTGACCAGCAGGCAGGTGCCGGGGAGGCCGCCGCGGCCCACCCGTCCGCGGAGCTGGTGGAGCTGCGAAATGCCGAAGCGGTCGGCGTCCAGGATCACCATCATGGTGGCGTTGTGCACGTCGACGCCGACCTCGATGACCGTGGTGGACACCAGGATGTCCAGCGTGGCGTCGTTGAACGCCGCCATGGCAGCAGCCTTCTGGTCCGGCTCCATCCGGCCGTGCAGCATGCCGATCCGGATTCCGTCCAGGACCGGCAGCCCGCTCAGGTGCTCGACCAGGGCGGCCACCGATGCCATGGGCCGCTGTTGCTCCGGCTGCCCCGACAACTCGTCCGGCGGATCGGCCTCTTCGAGCTCGTCATCCCCGATCTTGGGGCACACGACGTAGACCTGCCGGCCGGCGGCGACCTCCTCGCGGGCACGTTCCCAGATCCGGTCCTCCCAGGCAGGATGTTCCTGGAGAGCCACCATGTGGGTGGTGATCGGCGCGCGGCCCGCGGGCAGCTCCGTCAGCACCGACGTTTCCAGGTCCCCGAAGACGGTCATGGCCACCGTCCGGGGAATGGGCGTGGCGGTCATGACCAGCAGGTGCGGTGGCGTGGCCGAGCGGCTCCGGAGCCGGTCGCGCTGTTCCACGCCGAAGCGGTGCTGTTCGTCCACGACCACGAGGCCGAGGTCAAAAAACTGCACCCTGTCGGACAGCAGGGCATGGGTGCCGACGACGATGCCCGCTTCTCCGGCCGCCACATCGAGCAAGGCCCTGCGCTTGGCCGTTCCGGTCATCGAGCCGGTCAACAGCACTACCTTGGTGCCGTCGGGGTCGCCGCCCAACATGCCGCCCTGCGCCAAGGGGCCAAGCGTCCGGGTGATCGATGCGAAATGCTGGCCCGCCAGGACCTCGGTCGGCGCGAGCAGGACGGCCTGGCCGCCCGAGTCGACCACCTGCAGCATGGCCCGAAGGGCAACCAAGGTCTTCCCCGACCCGACTTCCCCCTGCAGCAACCGGTTCATGGGTGAATCTCCGGCCAGCTCCGCCGCGATCGTCGCGCCGACCTCGCGCTGTCCCGAGGTCAGGTCGAAGGGCAGGCGGGCGTCGAACTTGTCGGCAATACCACCCTTCCGGCCCGGGCGTGCAGTCGCCTGTTCGGCCGCGGCGATGGCCCGCTTCCGTCCGAGAGCCGCCTGCAGGACCAGCGCTTCCTGATAGCGGAAGCGGTCCCGGGCCGCGTTGGCGGCTTCCATCGTTGCGGGCCGGTGGATCTGTTCGTAGGCCTCCGCCAGTGAGAGCATCCCGTCCCGGACGGCGATGTCCGTCGGGATGGGGTCCCCCAGGCGGCCGAAGTCCACGGCGTCGAGCAATAGGTCAACGGCCGCCTTGATGCGCCAGCTGCCCAGTTTCGCCGTCGCCGGGTACATGGGCACCGGGCGCAGGGCTTCCGCCGCGTCGAAGTCGAAGGCGTCTTCGAGCAACTGGTAGTCGGGGTTGGTCAAGGTCAGGTTTCCGCGGTAGGACGTCACCTTACCGGAGAACATGGCGATGGTCCCCGGCCGCAGCTCCCGTTCGGCCTGATAGCCGTTAAAGAAGGTGAGGCTGATGTCCGACGAGTTGTCGGTCACGACGACCTCGGTCAGCGAACCGCGCCGGGCCCGCATCTTGCGGGAACTGGTGCTCAGCACCCGGGCCACCAAGGTCGCGTCCTCGTCGATCGGCAGCTCGGCGATCATGGTCAGTTCTCCGCGCTTCATGTACCGCCGCGGGAAGTAGTTGAGCAGTTCCCCGGTCACCGTCATGCCCAGGTGCTTTTCGAGTGCCGAGGCCGAGCGCTTGCCGAGCCGCCGCTCCAGCGGGACGCTCAGTTCGTCAGCCGGGTCAGCCGCCATGGTTCTGCTCCGGCGGGCCGGCCAGCTCCGTCATGCTGACGTTCATCGGTTCACCCAGCTCCCGGATAACCTCCAGGGCCGCTTCGCCGTCCGGCACGTGCGCGTGGACGCGCCAGCGGTATCCGCCCTCGATTTCAGTCACGGCGCTCATGATGACCGAGTCGCCCAGCTCGTCCAGCTTCAGGCGCAGCGTCGCGGCGTCGAGGGGGCTGAGGTTGACGGTGCACATCACCTCGACGCCTTCGTGCACGTGGTCCAGGTGCAGGTGCGGATCCTGCACGTTGTAGCCGTGCAGGCCGTCCAGCAGTTCCGGCTGCAGTTCCACGCCGAGGGCGCTGGCCCGCAGGGTGTCCATGATGAGCAGGAACCCGACGGCACCGGCGTCGACGATGTGCGCCGATTCGAGTGCCCCGAGCTGGGTCTCGGTCCTGACGACCGCTGCGACGGCCTCTTCCACGACCGCTTCCAGCGTTGCCGCCAGCCCGTGGTTGCTGTCGTCGCCGTTCTTTGCCGCATGTACCGCCGACGCCGCCCGCGAGACCGAGGCGATGACGGAGAGCATGGTTCCCTCAACGGGATCGCTCAACGCGGACCAGCACCGGATTTCGGCACGTTGGAGGGCCGCGGCCAGCAGCGGCCCCGTCAACCGGGTCGTGCCCCGCAAGGGTTCGGCCAAGGCGGCCAGGAAAACGGACAGCAGGGTGCCGGAGTTGCCGCGCGCTTCTTCCATCGCGGCCTGGCCCGCTCCGGCCAGGAGTTCGCCGATGTCCGCCGTCCGGTTTTCGGCGGCCGACTTCGCCGCCGCCCGGATGGTCAGATAGAGGTTGGTCCCCGTGTCGCCGTCGGCCACCGGGAAGATGTTGATGGCGTTCAGGCGGTCGCTGTGGTTGCCGAGGACGACCTCGGCCCTGGACAGCCAGCGGCGCAGCGCTTCGGCATTGGCAGCAATTTTCGTCTGCAAAGGGGTCCCATCTGCATGCGCCGGCGATGCCCGCCAACGATCGATCTCAGTCCTCCGGCGTTACCTGAGCCTACCGCAGCCGGCTCCGCTCACCGGCTAACGGTTGCGTCGCGGCTCACTCGAGGTCCGCAGTACTCAGATATTCGCCGAGGCTGTCATTCTGCAGCGCGCCGGCTATTTCGGCGATGGCCGCCTCGTCCGGCAGGACGATCGACTGGCCGTCTGCGGAAGTGCCGGTGCCCAGGGTCGGAAGGGTAAACATCTGAACGTTGCTTGACCGTACATCCCGCAGCGAAACGCCCAGGGAGCCTGCGGTCATGGCGTCGAATTCGCTGTCAACGCTCACGAACGGGGAAAATTCGTCGACTACCTCGTTAATGCGCACAGGGTTTGTCAGTGTCTCGGCCGTCAGGAACTCGGACATCAGAGCCTTGACGAAGAGCTGTTGGTTGCGCACGCGCTGATAGTCGCCGTCGCTGAAGGCCTTGCGCTCCCGCACGAAGGACAGGGCAGACTCGCCGTCCAGAGTCTGGGTGCCCGCCGGGAAGAACTCGCCGGTTGACCCGGTTGCCGAGAAGGCCGCCGGATTATTGATCTCCACCCCGCCCAAGGCGTCGGTCAGTTCCTTGAACCCCGAGAAGTCGATGATGGCGACGTGGTCGACGCGGGTCTCAAACAGCCCTTCGATGGTTTCGACAACAAGCGGTACCCCGCCGAACGCCATGGCGGCGTTGATCTTGTGCTCGCCCTGACCCGGTATGTCCACCCAAGTGTCGCGCATGATCGACATGACGTAGACGTTCTCCCGATTCTCCGGGATGTGCATCAGCATCATGGTGTCGGAGCGGCTGCCGTCCGAGACCTCGGTCAGATTCTGCGTACCCGTGGCGCGGCTGTCGGAGCCCATCAAAAGAATGTTGACCGTCTTGTCGTTCGGGTCCTTCTTGGCCCGATTATCCGGGAAGGCCGATTCGATCGTCTGGGACTTGCTGTTGAAGGAGTTGGCCAAGTTGAACAAGTAGCCACCTCCGATGATCGCTGCGACGACAACGATGCCCACGAGGGTGAAGAAGATGGTGCGGATGGGATCTTTCTTCCGCTGGCGGCGCTGCCGCCGCGGGCGGTATTCGTTGTCGTGGTCAGCAGTCAATGGGGTCACTTCCTAGGGGTGAGGCTACCTAAAAGGATAAACCCCGCGGCCGTCTCCTCACTGCAGGGTCCGTCTGGCGTGGCTGCGGTCACTGTGCCAACGGCGGGCAGCGATGGTCGGGATACGCTGGCTGTATGACCCGCGCCTTCCCCCGACGCCGCCGTTTTGCCGTCCTTTTGTCGCTTGGATTCCTGGGGAGCCTTACGGCGTGTTCGCCTATTGTCGACGTTGACGCCGCTCCGGACGCGGCGAACCCCGGATGCGCCCCGATGATGGTCATCCTCCCGCAGTACGTCGCCGATTTCCCGCGCCGCGAGACGAGTAGCCAGGCGACCGCCGCCTGGGGGGACCCTTCCCAGGTCATCCTGCGGTGCGGGGTGCCGGTTCCCGGCCCGACGACGGACCAATGCGTCTCGGTCGACGGCGTCGACTGGGTGCTGCGCGAAGGTGAGAACGGCTACTGGACGGCCACGACCTACGGGCGCACCCCCGCCACGGAACTGCTGTTCAAGCCCGATGACGTGGCAGAGAGCTCCGTCTTGATGGACATCTCGGCGGCGGCGTCCGAGATACCGCAGGAACGCGAATGCCTGAGCATTTCCGACGTCCTGTAGGCGGCACGGCCGGCGCGGCGTCGCCGGCCGGCATGGTCAGCGGAGGCCGGTCTTGCGGTTGAGGGCCAGGTACAGCAGTTCGTCGATCAACTCGGTGTAAGGCAGTCCCGATTTCGCCCACATCTGCGGATACATGCTGATCGGCGTAAACCCGGGCATGGTGTTGATCTCGTTGATAATGAGCTCGCCGTCCGGGGTGTAGAAGAAGTCAACGCGGGAGAGCCCCTCTCCCCCGAGCGCGTCAAACGCCTGGGCGGCGAGTTCGCGCACCTTTTCCGTGGCGTCGGCGGGTAAATCCGCCGGGCAGCTGAGGGCGGCCGCCGTGCCGTCCAGGTATTTCGCTTCGAAATCGTAGAACTGATGCTCGCCGGGCTGGACGGCGATTTCCCCGGGCAGGCTGGTGCGCGTCGGTTCTGTTCCCCTCCCTTGCAGCACCGCTACTTCAATCTCGCGGCCGACGATGCCGGCTTCGACAACCACCTTGGGATCGTGTTCGCGGGCGGCCTCCACGGCGGCCCGGAGGCCGCCGGGCTCGGCCACCCGGGTGATACCCATGGAGGAACCCGCCCGGGCCGGCTTGACGAAGACGGGGAACTCAAGTGTGCCCAGGCGTTCGAGCACGGCGTCCGGGTCCTGCTGCCACTGACGGTCCGTGATGACCTGGTAGGGGCCGACGTGGAGGCCGGCCGATTCGAAGACCACCTTCATATAGTGCTTGTCCATGCCGACGGCAGAGGCCAGTACGCCGGCGCCGACGTAGCGGACGTCGGCCATTTCCAGCAGCCCCTGAAGCGTTCCGTCCTCGCCGAACGGTCCGTGCAGCAGCGGCAGCACCACGTCCACGTTGCCCAGGCTCTGCGGAACCTGCGCGGCCGGCGCGACCATGAGTTCCGGCGTGTCCCGCCTGCTGGCCAGCACGACGGGTTCGGCGGACGTACTGATCTCCGGCATTTTTCCCGAGGCCAGCGACCACTGGGCCGGATCATCGGCGACCTGCACCCACTGGCCGTTGCGCGCTATCCCGATGGGAACGACGTCGTACTTGTCCTTGTCGATGGCCCCGAGCACCCCGGCCGCGGTGACGCAGCTCACGGAGTGTTCGCTGGACCGCCCGCCGAAAAGGACTGCAACGCGGGGTTTACGGCCCGGAGAGGGGGCGTTAGCGGCGGGCATGATCTCGTCGTTCACTGGAGTTCACCTTCGGATTTGAGTTCACGGGTCAACAGGCGTGGCGCCAGCGCCTCAACGGAAACCTGTCCCTCCAGGACGGCAACCACTGCCTCGGTAATCGGCATGTCGACGCCCATCTTGGTGGCCAGATCCAGCACGGCGCGGCCGGACTTGATGCCTTCGGCCGTTTGGGTCATTCGTTCCGTCACCTGGTCCAGGGTCAGGCCTTCGCCCAAGAGCCGTCCGGCGGTGTGGTTGCGCGACAGCGGCGACGCGCAGGTGGCGACCAGGTCGCCGAGCCCGGCCAGCCCGGCCATCGTCTGGACCTCTCCCCCGAGGGCGAGGGTGAGCCTGGTGGTCTCGGCCAGTCCGCGGGTGATGACCGTCGCCTTGGTGTTGTCTCCCATGCCCTTGCCGTCGCAGATGCCCACGCACAGGGCGATGATGTTCTTCACGATGCCGCCGATCTCCACCCCCGTGACGTCGGAGTTCGTGTAGGGACGGAAGTAGCTGGCGGTGCACAACCGCGCAATCCACTGCGCCGTGTCGTCGTCCGTGCAGGCGACCACCGAGGCGGTCGGTTCCTTGCGCGCTATCTCGAGCGCCAGGTTGGGGCCGGAAATGACGGCTACGTGGGAGTCGGACAGGCCGAGCTCTTCTTTGATGACTTCGCTCATGCGGGCATCGGTCCCGCGCTCCAGCCCCTTCATGAGCGAGACGACCACCGCCTCCGGATCGAGCAGCGGCTTCCAGGACGCCAGCTGCGGCCGGAGGGTCTGGGCGGGAACAGCCAGCACCACCAGCGGCGCGCCGCGGAGGACTTCGGCGACGTCCTCCGAAGCGACGATGTTCTCCGGCAGCGCGATGTCCCGGAGGTACTTCGCATTCCGGTGCCGGGAATTGATTTCCGCCGCCACTTCGGCGCGCCGCGCCCAGAGCCTGACCTCGACCTCGGGGTGGGCGTCCGCGACGACCTTGGCAAAGGTGGTGCCCCAGCTTCCTGCGCCGAGAACGGCGATGTTGGCAGGCAGGTCGGGGCGTGCTGTCACAACTTCTCCTCAGGCGGTAGCTCTTCTGTGTGCACCGGCTCGCCGGAACCAAAGTCCCGGCCTATGGCGCTTTGACCGTGAGCAGAAGGATCCCAGCGGACGGCGGGCGCTGCCTCGCCGCGTACTTCGGCCAGCAGCGCCGTGATGCTGTCCATAATCCTATTCGTTGCGGCCTCGAGAACGGTCCTGGTGATCGGCAAGCCGCTGAATTCGCTCAGGTCCACCGGAGGTCCGGCCGTGACGTGTGCCGTTTTGCGCGGAAAAAGGCTGGGCCTTTTCGCATAGCGGGGCAACAGCTCGTTGGCGCCCCAGTGCGCCACCGGAATGACGGGTGCGCCGGTCTGCAGCGCGAGCCTTGCCGCCCCGGTGCGCCCGCGCATGGGCCACAGGGCCGGGTCCCGGGTCAGCGTCCCCTCCGGGTAGATGATCACGGCACCGCCTTCGTCGAGCACCTCGCGTGAGACGTCCAGTGAACGGTTTGCGCCGGAGCTGCTCCGCTCCACCGGTATCTGCCGGGCCGCCGTCAACAGTTGCCCGACCACTGGAATCTTGAACAGCGAGGCCTTCGCCAGGAAGTGCGGCAGGGCGCCTTGGTTGTAGACGTAATGGCCGACCACCAGTGGATCGATTTCCGTGTTGTGGTTCGGACAGACGATGAATCCCCGGTCCTTGGGGAAATTCTCCGTTCCCGTCCAGTTGCGCCGGAGGACCAGGTTCAGGAATGGCCGGACAACGCCGGCGAGGACACCAATGACCACCCGCTCTTTGGAGGCTGCTCCCATGTCCGCCTACTCGACGTCGAAGTCCGCGCCGAGGCCCTCCAGCTTTGACTGGAAGCGTTCGTAGCCACGGTTGATGAGTTCGATGCCGGTCACGCGGGAGGTTCCGGCCGCCGCCAACGCGGCGATCAGGTGGCTGAAGCCGCCGCGGAGGTCGGGGATGTCTATTTCCGCGCCGGAGAGCTGGGTGGGTCCGGAAATCACGGCGGAATGCAGGAAATTCCGCTGCCCGAAGCGGCACGGAATGCTGCCGAGGCATTCGCGGTGCACCTGGATGTTCGCGCCCATGCGAATCAGCGCCTCGGTAAAGCCGAACCGGTTTTCGTACACAGTCTCGTGCACGATCGAGACGCCTTCGGCCTGCGTCAGGGCGACGACGAGGGGCTGCTGCCAGTCCGTCATGAAGCCCGGGTGCACGTCGGTCTCGAGCACCAGCGGCGACAGGCTGCCTCCCGGGTGGTAGAAGCGGATGCCGTCGTCGTCGATGTCGAAGGCCCCGCCGATCTTGCGGTAGGTGTTCAGGAAGGCGGTGAGGTCGCCCTGATGGGCGCCTTCGACGTAGATGTCTCCCTGCGTCACGAGCGCCGCGGATGCCCAGGACGCGGCCTCGTTGCGGTCGGGCAGCGCGCGGTGGTTGAAGCCGGAGAGTTCGGTGACACCCTCGATACGGATCACACGGTCGGTCTGGACCGTGATGATGGCACCCATCTTCTGCAGCACGGCGATCAGGTCCATGATCTCCGGCTCGATGGCGGCGCCGCTCAATTCCGTGATGCCCTCGGCGCGGGTTGCCGTCAACAGAACCTGTTCGGTGGCGCCCACGCTGGGATACGGCAGCGTGAGTTTCGCGCCCTTCAGTCCCCTGGGTGCGGAGATGGAGATGCCACCGGGCCGCTTGTCCACGATGGCTCCGAACTGGCGGAGCACGTCGAGGTGGTAGTCGATGGGACGGTCGCCGATCCGGCAGCCGCCCAGGTCGGGGATAAAGGCCTCTCCGATCGCGTGGATCAGCGGCCCGCAGAAAAGGATCGGAATGCGGGAATCGCCGGCGTGCGCGTCGATGTCCTTCATCTGGGCGGTCTTGACGTTCGTCGGATCCAGCGTCAGGTCACCGGTCACCGGGTCTTTGGAAACCTCGACGCCGTGCAGGCGGAGCAGGCTGGTGACGATCTCCACGTCCCGGATTTCGGGCACATTCCGCAGGACCGAGGCATTACTGCCGAGCAAGGACGCGACCATCGCTTTGGGAACCAGGTTCTTGGCACCGCGGACGGACACCTTCCCCGCCAACGGAACGCCACCACGAATGGTCAAAACACTTGCCATGAATACCTGTTTCCTCAAGCTAGTTTAGCGCCGAACTGCGCCAAGGCCTCAGCTAAGCATATTGGCAATCCGTGACCACTCTGAAATAAACGGGCAGCGAGTCCGGCGCTCTCCGTCCCGCCGGCAGGTGCCTTGCATGAGGCAGTCGCAGGTGCAAATCGGCGCCGCCGACAGAACTGGAAAGCTCCCTCGACGGCGCCGATTCGCGCCAGGGCGCGTATCCTCAGACTTTTACCGGAAGGGTCTTCGGCTTCCAGGATAGGCAGGTGGCCTCGTAGGTGGTGATTTCCGCCTCATGCTTTAGGGTCAGCCCGATATCGTCCAGGCCTTCGAGCAACCGCCAGCGGGTGTAGTCGTCGATCTCGAACGGCGCGGTGATGGTTCCGCAGGTGACGGTCTTCGACTCCAGGTCCACCGTGATTTCGGTGCCCGGGTGGTTCTCCAGTTCCTTCCAGATCAGCTCGATGTCATCCTGGGCGACCTCGGCGGCCAGCAGCCCCTGCTTGCCGGAGTTCCCCCGGAAGATGTCGGCGAACCGGGAGGAGAGGACAACACGGAACCCGTAGTCCTTTAACGCCCAGACAGCGTGTTCGCGCGAGGAACCGGTCCCGAAATCCGGGCCGGCCACGAGGACGGACCCGCGGCTGAACGGCTCCTGGTTGAGGATGAAGTCCTCGTGCTTGCGCCAGGCTGCGAACAGGGCATCTTCGAAGCCTGTCCGGGTGATCCGCTTGAGGTACACCGCCGGGATGATCTGGTCGGTGTCCACGTTGGACTGCCGCAGCGGGACCCCGATGCCGGTATGGGTGGTGAACTTCTCCATGATTCTTCAGGCTCCTTAGGCGGCAGGCCGCGAGACGGCGTCGTTGTTGACCGGGTCCAAGTCCGAGGGCGAACTCAGCGTGCCCCTGACCGCGGTGGCCGCCGCAACTACCGGCGATACCAGGTGCGTCCGCCCGCCCTTGCCCTGCCGGCCCTCGAAGTTCCGGTTGGACGTGGACGCGCAGCGCTCGCCCGGCGCCAACTGGTCCGGGTTCATGCCCAGGCACATGGAGCAGCCGGCGAACCGCCACTCGGCGCCGAACTCCTTGAACACCTTGTCCAGGCCCTCGGCCTCTGCTTCCAGGCGGACACGGGCAGATCCGGGCACCACCATCATGCGCACGTTCGGCGCCTTGGCCCGGCCGCGGATGATGTCCGCCGCGATGCGCAGGTCCTCGATCCGGCTGTTGGTGCAGGAGCCCAGGAAGACGGTGTCTACCGGGATGTCCTTCATGCGGGTGCCGGCTTCGAGCCCCATGTAGGCCAGCGCACGTTCCGCCGCGGCCTTGGCGTTCTCGTCGGCGAAGTCGTCGGGCGACGGCACGGCTTCCGACAGGGAAACGCCCTGTCCGGGGTTGGTCCCCCAGGTGACGAACGGCTCCAGGGTATCGGCGTCCAAAAAGACCTCGGCGTCGAACACCGCGTCGTCGTCGGTACGCAGGGTCCGCCAGTTTTCGACGGCGGCGTCCCAGTCCGCACCCTCCGGGGCGTGCGGACGGCCCTTGAGGTAGTCGAACGTGGTCTGGTCCGGCGCGACCATGCCGGCGCGGGCCCCCGCCTCGATGGACATGTTGCAGATGGTCATCCGGGCTTCCATGCTCAGGGCCCGGATGGCGGAGCCACGGTACTCCAGCACGTAGCCCTGGCCGCCGCCGGTTCCGATTTTGGCGATGACCGCCAGGATGATGTCCTTGGCGGTGACCCCCGCGCGCAGCGTGCCCTCGACGTTGATGGCCATGGTCTTGAACGGCTTCAGCGACAGCGTTTGGGTCGCCATGACGTGCTCGACTTCGGAGGTCCCGATGCCGAAGGCCAGCGCACCGAAGGCACCGTGGGTGGAGGTATGCGAGTCGCCGCACACCACCGTCATGCCGGGCTGGGTGAGTCCCAGCTGGGGACCCACCACGTGCACGATCCCCTGCTCGGCGTCCCCGAGCGAGTGCAGCCGGACCCCGAATTCCCGGCAATTGGTGCGCAGCGTCTCAATCTGGGTGCGGCTGGTCGGGTCGGCAATCGGCTTGTCGATATCCAGCGTGGGGGTGTTGTGGTCCTCGGTGGCGATGGTCAGGTCCGGGCGGCGCAGCCCGCGCCCCGCCAGGCGCAGGCCCTCGAAGGCCTGCGGCGACGTGACTTCATGCACGAGGTGAAGATCGATGTAGAGGAGGTCGGGCTGGCGCGCAGCGCCTTCACCGTCGCCGTGGCGCACCACGTGTGCATCCCAGACTTTTTCGGCGAGCGTCTTGCCCGCAGTGTTACCGGCCATGGCCAGATCTCCTCCATCAATACCAACGCGGGCTTTTCCTCCCGCCGGGAGGCCCGCACTAAGTGTGTGCTTTAACTCTTCCAGCGCGGCTGCCCGCCCGCCAGTCAATCGACTTGCATCTCACATATTGAGATGAGAATATCAGCTTATGGACAATCCTAGCGGTGTCGGCGTCATCGACAAGGCGGCCATGGTGCTGGACACCCTGGAGGCCGGACCCACGTCCCTGGCCCAACTGGTGGCCGCCACCGGTCTGGCCCGGCCCACCGTCCACCGGCTCGCTTTGGCGCTGGTCCACCACCGGCTGGTCAGCCGGGACATGCAGGGCAGGTTCGTCCTGGGCAGCAGGCTGGTCGAATTGGCCGCGGCCGCCGGCGAAGATCGGCTCATAGCCGCCGCCGGCCCGGTGCTCATGAACCTCCGCGATGCCACGGGTGAGAGCGCGCAGGTCTTCCGCCGGCAGGGCGATTCACGGGTATGCGTCGCCTCGGCCGAGCGGCCGATCGGATTGCGGGACACCATTCCGGTGGGGACGCAGCTTTCGATGAAGGCCGGCTCCGCCGCCCAGGTGCTGTTGGCCTGGGAAGACCACGAGAGGCTGCTCGAAGGACTCCATGGGGCGCGTTTCACCCCGACGGTCCTCGCCGGCGTGCGCCGCCGCGGCTGGGGCCAGAGCCTGGGCGAACGCGAACCCGGTGTGGCATCGGTTTCGGCCCCGGTCCGTGGTCCGTCCGGGCGAGTCATCGCCGCCGTTTCCATTTCGGGGCCGATCGAGCGGCTCACGCGGCAACCCGGCCGGCTGCATGCCGAGGTGGTCTGCAACGCGGCCGCCCAACTGACCGAAGCCCTGCGAAAGACCAACGACTAGCGGCGCGTCAGCCCCTGAAATGGTCCCATCCCCGGGCCCGGACGGGGACGCCGTCCAGGGTCACCGGAGCCGGTCCGCCGCCGACGACGCCGATGGCGGCGAATCCCGCCGGCAGGGTTTGTGCCGCGGGGAAGGTGCACAGCAGGCCATGGTCTTCGCCGCCGCCGAGGACCCAGTCGCTGGGCTCCACCCCCAGCAGGGCCGCTGCCTCCTCCAAGGGTGCGGCAAAGTGCTGCAACTGCGCCGAGGCCAGGTCCACCGCGACACTGCTGGCACGGGCCAACCGCGCCGCATCGCGGAGCAGGCCGTCCGAGATGTCCATCATGGCGGTCGCGCCACATTCGGCCGCAGCCGGGCCGGCGCTCAGCGGAGGCACCGGCCGGGACTGGATCGCGGCGAGCTCCTGCAGCTGAACCGGGGCCTCGTCGTCGAAAACCGGGCTTTCGAGCAGGGCCAGTCCGGCCGCCGCGCGTCCCAGCGTGCCGGCCACGGCGACGATGTCGCCGGGACGCGCGCCGCTGCGCAGGACCGGACTGCGGCCTTCGAGATCGCCGGTAACGGCAGCCGTGACCACGAGCGCGTCGCCGCGGCCAAGATCACCGCCGACGACGGAGCACCGGTCCGCTCCCAGTTTCCGCATCGCATCGGCCACGCCGTCGGCCAGGCTCTCGACCCACGCCACCGGCGTCGCACCGGGCAGGGTCAGGCTGATGACCAGTGACGTCGGCACGGCTCCCATGGCATTGATGTCCGAGAGGTTCTGCGCCACGGACTTCCATCCGACGTCGTAGCCCGTCGTCCGGTACCCGGAGGGCCACTCAAGCCGGAAGTCCTGATCCTGGACCAACGTATCGATCGAGATGACGGTTCGGGCATCGGGTGCCTCGATCACGGCAGCGTCATCGCCCGGGCCGACAGGGACGCGGGCGGGGCCGAGACGCGGGAAAATCCTGTCCAGAAGCGAGCCTTCGTCCAGATCGTTGACAGTCAGTTCAGCGGCCAATCTTTGCGTTCTCCCTTGTATCTCGTCTGGTGCCGGCTCCATGGCCCCGCGGTTCCCCCGGGATGTCATTCGCCCGACGCCGTCAGCACTGCCCGCCTGAAGTCCCGGTGCCGGGCCACTGCCTCTTCGACCGGCCGGACCACCCGCTCTTCCGCCACCCGCGCAACCGAGTCGCGGAGCCGCCGTCGCGCCTTTGCGGCCCTGGCGCGGGCCACGAATCGTGCGATCACGCCCGATGCCAGCGCCAGCACCACCCCGGCGAGGATCCCGGCGGCCAGCAACAAGGTCGGCACCGGGAAGCCTTCGACCGTGGGCGTCTCGGGGACCGCAAACTGCAAGTAACCCAGGGCGGCGATGCCAAGGAGCCAGAGCGCTCCGGCCAAGGCGGCGGCGAGGGCGAGCCACTGGAGCAGCCCGAAAACCGGCCACCACCACGACGCGCGGTCGGAGCGCAGGTCCGTACCGACCAGGGCCTGGTCCAGGTCGTCCGGAAGCGTCTCCTCCGCGGATCGTGCTGCCCGGCGGATGGCCGCGCGCCAAGGGGCGTCGGCGCCTTCACCGGCGCGGTCGGCGAACTGACGGATAGCCTTGTCGGCCTGCGCCCGCTGGGCGGGACCCGGCGCCGGCATGGACGAGCGGTTCAGCAGCGGATTCACGTCCTTGCGGTCCAGGTTGAGCCGCTTGAGCGGGTCGCGGCGCAGCTTTCCGAGCCAGCGGACCGCTGGCCAGCCGGTCCGGGCATGCGCCCGCCGCCGGTACGAGGCGCCCACGGCGTCGCTGATCGCTTCCACGCCTGCCGCCTGCGCCAACTGCTCGGCCAACACGCTCCTGGACGCCTTGCTGACGCCTGCCGGCTCCGCCTCGGGTTCAACGGCCAGGGCCCGGGCTGCCTTTCTGACGTCGGCGAGCAGCCGCTCCGCTGCGGCCTGCCGCTTGTCGGCGAAGGCCGTGATGGCTGCCGTCAGCTCGTCGAGGCCGGTCCCCGTCTTCGCGGAGACCGGGTAGACATCCACCCGGGCGAGCCCGTCCCGCAGCAAAATCTCCCTCAGCGAACCCAGTACCGGTTGCAGCTGTCCCTCGGCCAGCCGGTCCACCTGGTTCAGCACCACCAGCGTTACGGCATCGTGGGAGGCCAGCGGGCGCAGGAATCCTTGGTGCACGGCGGCATCGGCGTACTTCTGCGGATCCAGCACCCAGACCAGTACGTCGACCTGGCCGGCGAACCGTTGCACAATGGCGCGATGCTCGACGGCGGTGGAATCAAAGTCCGGCAGGTCCAGCAGGATCAGGCCGCCGTGCCCGGCGAAGGACCCGTCCTCCACCACGTGCCGGTTGGCCACCTGCAGCCAGTCCAGCAGCGGTTCGCTGCCGGCCGTTCCCCAAATTCCCGCCATTGCTTCCGACGTGGTGGGGCGACGTGCCGCCACCGTGGCGTGGCGCGTCCCGGATACGGCGTTGAAGAGGGAGGACTTTCCGCTGCCGGTCGCACCGAAAAAGCCGACCACGGTGTGCTCGGCAGACAGGGAACGGCGGGTGCTGGCCCGTTCCAGGACCTCGGTGACGGGTGCTAGTTCCGCTTCCGGCAGCACTCCCGCGGCGAGCTCGGCGGCCGTGTTCAGGGCATCCAGCCGTGCCTGCAACAGGGAGGTTTCGGGCTGGCCCCGGTGGCGGCTCAATCCGGGGCTCCCGTGTCTGTCTTTGCCCCCAGGACCTGCAGCCGCCCTGCCAGTTCGCGCAGGGTCCCTGCCTCCTGCACGTCCGGGATCCGGGACAGGAAGCGCTCCGCTTCGGCGCGCATGAGCCTGCGCGTGCGCTCCTGCAGCTCGGCGCGGGCCTTGCGCGCCAGCCTGCGTACGGCGTCCTCGCCGAAGACCGCTTCCAGCAGCTTCTGGCCCACTACGGCCGTTCCGCCCGCCACGCCGATTTCCAAACCGGTCAGCCCTCCGGTGGCCGCGAAAATCGCCACCATCAGCGCTACCCCGAGGCCGTTGACTCCGAAGGAGAGCATGCGTGCGGTGAAGCGCTTGCTTTCGCCTTCGCTGCGGATCAGGTCCAGCAGGTCTGCCTGCCACGCCCGGATTTCACGCGCTACTTCATCCGCAAAGCCCGCGCTGGGGGTCGACAGGTCTTCGCGTCCGAGCAGCCCCTGCCCGGCCGGGTCCGTCCGCCAGCGCGTGTCGGCCTCCTCCGCCCCGGCGGCCGCTGCCTCGACGACGACGGCCTGCAGCCCGGACTCGATGGCTTCCTCGACTTCGACGGAGGGAGCGGGTTTGCCGGAAAAGAACGCGCCGATCCGGTCCCGCAGCAGGCCTATGCCGCTCTCGATACCCCGGAAGAATTCCCCGGTGCCGACGAAGTCCTGCCAGCGCGCCAACACCTCGCCCCGGAGGAGCGTTCCGTCCTCCGTGGCGGCGAGAGCCCGCGTGGTCGCCGCCTCGTAGGCGTCTTCCACGACCTTGCGCAGTCGCTGGCCGGCGGCATGCTGATCATCGGCGGCGTCGGCGACCGCCCCGACCGTCGCGGCCAGTGAGCGCACCGCCCCGCCGAGGGTGCGCCGGGCGATGTCGGCGCGGCCGGAGGCGTCCGCGGCGAGTTCTTGGAGCCACGCGCGGAGGGGATCGACGGCGCCGGCCGGCAGCATGCCCTGTTCGTCCAGCCGGGACTCGAGGATGACAAACAGCCGGGCCGCGGCGAGACCCTGCCGCTGCAGCAGACCGGCCAGGTCGGCGCGGACTTCACGCTCAACTTCTTCCGGCACCCGGTCCAGGACGACCGCCACTTCGATGTCCCGCTGTGCGGCGTCCAGGAGCAGCGCCCACGGCACGGCATCGGCGTACCGGTTGGCCGTGGTAACAAAAATCCACAGGTCGGCGGCGGCCAGCAGTTGTCCCGCCAAGCGCCGGTTCTCGTCGGCAATCGAATCGATATCCGGCGCATCGAGCAACGCTATGCCCGCCGGAATGCTGCTGTCGGCGAGCAACACCAGCGAAGTTCCGGCAGGTTCGCCGGCCGGTTCCGGATTGGGGACTTGCCCGTCGGCGGCGTCCGTCGCCGGCCTTCCGGTGATTCTGCTGAGGCCGGGCAGGATCCGCCGATCGGAAAACCAGGCCGAGTCGCCCGGATGGTGCAGCAGGACGGGTTGGCGCGTGGTGGGGCGGATCGCCCCGGCACGGGTGGCCGGGAAGCCCGCCACCGCGTTCACGAGCGTCGATTTCCCGGCGCCGGTGGATCCTCCCACGACTGCCAGCAGCGGGGCTTCCAGCGTGCGGTAGCGGGGCAGGATGTAGTCATTCAATTGGGCAATGGCGGCCGCGATGGCGCCGCGGGCTGCGGCGGCGCCGGGAACGTCCAGCGGCAACTGGATCGCTTTAAGCGAGCCGCGGCTTTGTTCCAGGAGCACGACGGCGTCCGCCGCTCCCCTGTCCTGGCCCTCGGGCAACCTGCTTGTCACGGTTCCTATCATGCCAGCAGGAGCCGCCAACCCTGCCACGGCGGGCCGTGGGCCTGGTTCTTCGGGGCATACAAAAAGCCGGTCCGGGACGGGATGTCCGGGACCGGCTGTTGGTGACCCCAGCGGGATTCGAACCCGCGTTACCGCCGTGAGAGGGCGGCGTACTAGGCCGCTATACGATGGGGCCGCATAGCTTGCGCAGTTGAAGGCCTGCACTGCCTTGTCCTTGCCGGACCGTGACCCCAGCGGGATTCGAACCCGCGTTACCGCCGTGAGAGGGCGGCGTACTAGGCCGCTATACGATGGGGCCGTAGGTTTGCGTGGAGTTTTCGCTCCACACAATCCAGTCTCCGCCGAAGCGGAGACTGTAGCGCTGGGATACCAGGACTCGAACCTAGAATGACGGTACCAGAAACCGTTGTGTTGCCAATTACACCATATCCCACTGGCACTTTCGGAGCCGTTGGAAACGGGCTCTTGCCCATTCCCTAGCGCCTCAGCACGAGTAATTACTTTACCGGATGCCTGCTCGAAAGTGCAAAACGAGCAACGCGCGGCAGTGCCGCCGCGCGTCGCTCGGGCCGCGCTCAGCCGCGGAAGGCCTTGATCCGCGCCAGGGAGGAGTCCTTGCCCAGGATCACCATGGACTCGAAAAGCGGCGGCGAAATCCGACGGCCGGAGACGGCGGTGCGCACCGGCCCGAAGGCCAGCCGCGGCTTCAGCCCCAGGCCCTCGACCAAGGCCGACCGCAGGGCCGCCTGGATGTTCTCTGCCGTCCACTCCTCGAGCGGCTCCAGCGCGGCCAGCGCGGCGTCCAAGGCCTCCGTCAGGTTCTCGGGCAGGCCCTTGCGCGCATCGTCGGCGACCTCGATCTCGTCGTCGTTCTTGAAGAGGAACGCCACCATCTCCGGGGCCTCGCCCAGCAGGGTGATCCGCTCCTGGATCAGCGGTGCGGCGTCGGCCAGGATCATCTGCTCGCGTTCCGTCAACGACTCCCCGACCAGGCCGGCATGCTGCAGGTAGGGGATCAGGCGGAGCTTGAAGTCGCCGGGCTCCAGCAGGCGCACATGGGTCCCGTTGATCGCCTCGGCCTTCTTCAGGTCAAAGCGCGCCGGGTTGGCCAGCACGTCGTGGATGTCGAAGGCTTCCACCATCTGGTCGATGGTGAAGATGTCCTCGTCGGCGGACAGCGACCAGCCCAGCAGGGAGAGATAGTTGAGCAGGCCTTCGCGGATGAAACCGCGTTCCCGGTGCAGGAACAGGTTGGACTCGGGATCGCGCTTGGAAAGCTTCTTGTTGCCCTGGCCCATCACGTACGGGAGATGGCCGAACAACGGCATGTAGCGGGCCACGCCGATGTCCACCAAGGCCCGGTAGAGCGCGATCTGGCGAGGAGTCGAGGACAGCAGGTCCTCGCCGCGCAGGACGTGGGTGATGCCCATCAGCGCGTCGTCCACCGGGTTGACCAGCGTGTAGAGCGGCTTGCCATTGGCGCGGACGACGGCGAAATCCGGCACGCTGCCGGCCTTGAAGGTGATCTCCCCGCGCACCAGGTCGGTGAAGGTGATGTCCTCGTCCGGCATCCGCACCCGCAGCACCGGTTCGCGCCCCTCGGCCTTGAACGCGGCGATCTGGTCCTGTGTCAGCTCCCGGTCGAAGTTGTCATAACCCAGCTTGACGTCGCGGCCGGCGGCCTTGTGCCGGGCCTCGACTTCTTCCGGGGTGGAGTAGGACTCGTAGAGGTGTCCGGCCTCCTTGAGCTTCGCGACGACGTCCTGGTAGATGTCGCCGCGCTGGGACTGGCGGTACGGCTCATGCGGCCCGCCGACCTCCACGCCCTCGTCCCACGTGATGCCGAGCCACTTCAGCGCTTCCAGCAGCTGCTGGTAGCTTTCCTCGCTGTCGCGGGCGGCATCCGTGTCCTCGATCCGGAACACCATGGTGCCGCCGGTGTGCCGGGCGTAGGCCCAGTTGAACAGGGCGGTGCGGATCAGTCCGACGTGCGGCGTGC
Organism: Arthrobacter sp. Y3223151; assembly: GCF_059091125.1. Lineage (NCBI taxonomy): Bacteria > Bacillati > Actinomycetota > Actinomycetes > Micrococcales > Micrococcaceae > Arthrobacter > Arthrobacter sp. Y3223151. Next base: position 55,936 of record NZ_JBNHGI010000008.1, read on the forward strand.
CCGTGGGAGACGGGCAGAAGCGCACACGGACAGGAGTTTCGTCGTCGACAGTGGGGATGGCAGCAGCAGTAGTCATGATGTGCTCCAGTTTAGTCTGCCGAGCCACTGCCGCTTGCCGGGCCGGAGGCCCGGCTACTTCTTGCGCGGCTTCTTCCGGCGCCAACCGGCGGTGTATCGGTAGAGGTAATAGAGCGCCAACAGGATGCCGACCGCCAGGAACGTCCCGGACAGCCAGTCCGGGCCGCCCCAGTAGTGGGTGGCCCGGGCCGCCACGGAAAACGTGGCCAGCGATCCGAGCGCAAAGACTCCGAACGAGCGGCGGCGTGCCGGCATGGGATCAGCGGCGGGCGGTGTTGGACAGGGTGCCGATGCCCTCGATTTCGACCTCGTAGCGCTGGCCGGATTCGATGGTGCCGACGCCGGAGGGGGTGCCGGTCATGATGACGTCGCCGGGCAGCAGGGTGAAGGCCTGGGAGGCGTAGGAGACCAGTTCCTTGACGCCCCAGATCATCTGCGAGGTATTGCCGTCCTGCTTCAGCTCGCCGTCGAGCCGGCCGCGGATGGCCAGGTCTTCGGTGTCCAGTTCGGTCTCGATCCACGGGCCGAGCGGGGCCGAGCCGTCGAATCCCTTGGCGCGGGCCCACTGGTTGTCGGTGCGCTGCGCGTCCCGGGCGGTCAGGTCGTTGCCGCAGGTGTAGCCGAAGATGACCTCGTCCACGCGCTCCACCGGGACGTCCTTGCAGATCCGTCCGATGATCACGCAGAGTTCGGCCTCGTAGGAGACTTCGTCGGAGAATTCGGGCAGGACCAGCGGCTCGTTCGGGCCGATCACCGAGGTGTTGGGCTTGAGGAACATCAGCGGGGCGGCCGGCGTCTCGTTGCCCATTTCCTGGATGTGGTCGGCGTAGTTGCGGCCGATGCCGATCACCTTGCTGCGCGGAATGATCGGGGCGAGCAGCCGCACGTCCTCGAGCTTGTGTTGGGCGCCGGTGGGCTGGATGCCGTTGAAGAACGGGTCGCCGGCGATGACGGTGATCTGTTCGCTCCCCTCCTCGCCTTCGACAATGCCGTACTGGGGGTCGGATTCAAGGACAAACCGGGCTATGCGCATGGGTTTAGCCTACTGGTTTCCGGCCCGCGGATTTCAAACGGGACGGGCCCGAACCCGCACCGCTCATCCGCGCAGGTACTTGAGCTGGGCGGCGACGGAGGATTCGGCGGCGAAGCGGACGGCGGGGTCGACGTCGGCGTAGACATGGTCGGTGACCGCGCCGACGGTCGCGTCGGCGCCGAGGTGCTCCAGGGCGGCGCGGATCTGGTTCAGGCGGAGCCGGCGGTGGCCGGCGTACTCGCGGCAGATGGCCGAAAGGTCCGGCAGCGTGCCGCCGTGCGCGGGCAAGACCTTCGCCGGGCCGAGGAGTTCCAGCCGGGCCAGCGAATCCAGGTACGGGCCGAGCCTGCCGTCCGGGTAGGCGATGATGGTGGTGCCGCGGCCCAGGATCGTGTCGCCGGTGAGCACCGAGCCGTGGGGTCCGTCGTCGGGAAGATGGAAGCTCACCGAGTCCGCCGTGTGGCCCGGCGTGGCCAGCACCCGGATATCGACGCCGGCCGCCCGAACCACCTCGCCGTCCCGCAGCGGTTCGGCGGCGTAACAGAGTGCTTCGTCCAGGGCACGCACGGGAGCGCCGGTCAGTTCGTGGAAGCGTTCGCTCGCTTCGGTGTGGTCGATGTGGTGATGGGTAATCAGGACCAGTTCCACCTGTCCCGCCGCCGCCAGCTCAGCCAAGTGCTGCTCGTCCAGCGGCCCGGGATCGACAACTACCACTCCCCCGTTTCCCGGGGCGGCGATCAGGTAGGACTGGGTGCCGTCCAGGCTCATCGGCCCCGGGTTGGGGGCCAGCCGGTACCGGGTCAGCTCACTGCTGCGGACAAGGGAGAGATTCTGTTCAGCGGTCACAGGATTCATCCTCGCACTCCCCGCCCCCCCGCCGCAGGCCGGCGCCCCGGGGAGGCGGCCGCCGCCGTCGTCATTCCCGCCGGGCCGGACGGCATCCCTCACACTCGCCGCATAACGTCCGTCACACTTGCCGGGCCCATACCGGCGGCTTGACGTTGTTCGCTACGCTAGGCACCTGCAGTCCCGCCAACGGCGGCCGGACGAGGGCCGGGCGATGCGCGCATCTTCCCGGCCGGATGGGGGATCAGTGCTCGCGGAAGTCCACTCGGAGTACGACGTGCAGCTTGGCCGGGATGGCCTCCTGGTGCTGAGTGTCCGGCGCGGCCTCAGCGTCGGTGCCGAGCTCGCGCAGCACATCGTCGACCACCTCTTCGACGTCGCCGGGGACCGGCAGGTAGCGGTGCTGCTGAAAATGGCCGGCGTGCGCTGGGTGACTCCGGAGGCGCGGCTGATCGCAGATACCTTCACGCCGTGCGTTGCCCTCGCGGTGCTCGGCAACGGGGCGGTCGATCGGGTGCTCGCCAGCTTCTTCGTGCGGATTCTCGCGAAGGATGACTTCCCGACGGGATATTTTGACGACGAGGCCGAGGCGCGTCAGTGGCTGGCGACACATGCCGGACGCCTTGCCGCGGTGGAGACGGAATAAGTCCGCACTGCGGCTGGGTTGCCCTTGATGGAACCATTTGCAGCTGCAGGATAGGAAAACTCCATGGCGGATACCCAGAACACCACGTCCCTGGCCGATTTGCTGGCCGAATATGACGTGGCCGAGCACGACCACGCGGTGGCCGAGCGCAACAGCGGGATGCAGCACATCCATAACCACGCCAACGGGGACATTGTGTGGTTCCCCACCTGGCAGAAAAACCGCGAGACGACCGACTGGGAAGCCGCCGTCCAGGAGTTCTCCGCCGAACTCGAGGCCGCCGCCGGAGGCGGCGCGGATGCCGCCGAATCCGCAGCGGCCCTGGCGTCCTCCCGGCTGCAGGCACTGCTGGAACAGGCTGCCGACGCCCCGGACGCCAATGTGTTCATCCGCGAGAACCTGGCCCGCTTCCTGTCGGAAACCTGGGCGCTCGGCGACGCCTACGCGCTGAAGAGCGGGAAGGAACTCCCGGGGACGGCGACGCCGGCCGGGATCTTCGCTTCGTTCCCGTATGAGGTCTACGCGCGGGACGGCGGCAGCTTTGCCACCGCGCTGTGGAACGACCTGGTGGATGCTCGCAAGAACCGGATCGCCGCCGAAGAGGCCGAGCGCAAGGCGCTGAAGCCGGTCTCGAAGAAGGCCCGGAAGGCCGCCGAGCGCAAGGCAGCCGCCCGGAAGCGTTAGCCGCAGCACCTTCCGGGGGCTCCCCGAGGGGCCCCCGGAAGGTGGGCGGGCCCGGACGGTGAGCCCCGCCGTCGTGGTCCTGAGTCAGAGGGACAAGTCCTGACTCAGAGGAACAACAGGAGCAGGACCACCAGCGGCAGGACCGACTGGGCCAGCGCACTCTGCCACAGGCGGCGTTCCGAGAACCAGAGCACGGCCCCGAGGATCACGTGGGCGATGCAGGTGAAGACGATGATGGTTTCGCCGGTGGCCGGGCTGCCGCCGGCGGCGATGATCACGCCGGCGAGGGCGCCCAGCCCCCAGACCATGTTGTAAAAGCCCACGTTGATCGTCCACAGCCGCACCGCGCCCACGTCCTCCTGCCGGATGAGGAACAACCGGTGGAAGCGCTGGTCGCGGTAGAAGAAGGCCTCCGCCGCACCAACGGCAATCAACATCACTCCGAAGAGCGCCGCCAGGACGTACGCCGCCACCGTCATGGACCCAGTGTGGCCCGGCCGATGCCCGAACGGAAGCGGCATTTAAGCCAGGCAGGCGGGGAAGGCGGTCAGGCCAGGCGGGCGGTCAGGCCAAGCGGGCGGTCAGGCCAGGCGGGTGGTCAGGCCAGGGGCGGTCAGGCCAAGCGGGTGAGCCATCCCCGGGAGTCCTCCACGGCGCCGGTCTGGATCCCGAGCAGCTCCTGGCGGATGGACATGGACACGTCGCCGGACCGGGCGCTCGGCGAGGCGATGCTCCAGCCGTCGGCCTTCAGCTCGCCGATCGGGGTGATTACGGCGGCCGTGCCGCAGGCGAAGGCTTCGGTGATGTCTCCCGCTGCCACGCCGTCGCGCCATTCGTCGATGGTGATCTTGCGTTCCTGCACGTCCAGGCCGCGGTCCTTGGCCAGCTCGATCACCGAGGAACGGGTGACGCCGTGCAGGATGTGGCCGTTCAGCTCCGGAGTGACCAGGCTGCCGTCCTTGAACACGAAGAACACGTTCATCCCGCCGAGCTCTTCGATGGCGTTGTCGTTGAACTTGTCCAGGAACAGCACCTGCTGGCAGCCGTTGGCTTCGGCTTCCAGCTGCGCGGCCAGGGACGCGGCGTAGTTGCCGCCGCACTTGGCCTCGCCGGTACCGCCTTCGCCGGCGCGGGAGTAGCGGTCGGAGAGCCAGATGGACACCGGCTTGAGCTCGCCGCCGAAGTAGTTGCCGGCCGGCGAGGCGATCACGCGGTAGGACACCTCGTGGGCGGGGCGCACGCCCAGGAACGCCTCGGTGGCGATCATGAACGGACGCAGGTACAGCGCCTCGCCGTCGCCGGAGGGAACCCACGCCTTGTCGGTGGTGACCAGCTGGCGCAGGGACTCGATGAAGGTTTCCTCCGGCAGCTCCGGAAGGGCTAGCCGGCGCGCCGAGGTGTTCAGGCGGGCGGCGTTGGCCTCGGCCCGGAAGGTCCAGACAGATCCGTCGTCGTGCTGGTAGGCCTTCAGGCCCTCGAAAATCTCCTGGCCGTAGTGCAGCACCGCGGCGGCCGGATCCATCATGATGGGCCCGTACGGCTCGATCCGCGCATTCGACCAGCTGCCCTTGCCGTCGGCGTCGACCCTGTAGTCGACGACGGCCGTGTGGTCCGTAAAGTGCTTGCCGAAGCCCGGGTTCGCCAAGATGGCGGCGCGCTCCTCGGCGCTCTTCGGACGTTCCGAGAGCTGCTGGCTAAATTCGAGGGGTTCAGTCATGGTTCCTCCGCGGTGAGGGCACGCCCTTGTGCGTCAAATAATGATTCTGGTTAGTAACCGTTAACTACCCTACTGCCAAAGCGGCGGTGATCGCATCGCCGATTTCGGCAGTGGTGCGGGAGGCACTCCCCCGGGTTGCGACGTCGTGCTCCACCGCCTGCTGCACGCGGGCGGCCGCGTCCGCGAGGCCCAGGTGCTCCAGCAGCAGGGCCACGGACAGGATGGCCGCCGTGGGGTCGGCCTTCTGCTGGCCGGCGATGTCCGGCGCCGAGCCGTGGACCGGCTCGAACATGGACGGCGCGGTGCGGTCCATGTTGATGTTGCCCGACGCTGCCAGGCCGATGCCTCCGGTGATGGCGGCGGCCAGGTCGGTGATGATGTCGCCGAACAGGTTGTCGGTGACGATCACGTCGAAGCGGGCCGGGTCGGTGACCATGAAGATGGTGGCCGCGTCGATGTGCAGGTAGTCGACGGCGACGTCCGGGAACTCGGCGCCGACCGTCTCCACGGTGCGCCGCCACAGGTGCCCGGCATGGACCAGCACGTTGTGCTTGTGCACCAGGGTGAGCTTCTTGCGGCGGGCGGAGGCGCGGCGGAACGCGTCGCGGACCACGCGCTCCACGCCGTGGGCGGTGTTGACCGAGACTTCGGTGGCAATTTCGTGCGGGGTGCCCACGCGCAGGGCGCCGCCGTTGCCCACGTAGGGCCCTTCGGTGCCTTCGCGGACGACGACGAAGTCCACCTCGCCCGGGTTTGCCAGCGGGCTGGGGACGCCGGGCAGCAGCTTGGCCGGGCGCAGGTTCACGTAGTGGTCGAGGGAGAAGCGCAGCTTGAGCAGCATCTCCCGCTCGATGACGCCGGACGGAATCCGGGTGTCGCCGGGGGCGGCACCGACGGCGCCGAAGAGGATCGCGTCATGCTTGCGGAGCCGCTCCAGCGTCTCCTCGGGCAGGGTCTCGCCGGTGGCCAGCCAGTGCTCGGCGCCCAGCGGGTACTCGGTCAGGTCGAAGGTGGCGCCACCGTCGGCAGTGGCTGCCGTGAGGACCTTCACCGCCTCCGCCACGACCTCCGGTCCGATGCCGTCGCCGGGAATGACTGCCAGGGAGAATGCCTTCGCTGCTGCGCTCATGGCTTCAAGTTTAGGAAACCATTCCACATTCTGGGCAAACCGTCCCAGAATGTGAACATTCTTGCCCGAGGCTCAGACCTGGGCATGACGCGGACCGCGGTCTCCACAGCCTAGAGTTTTCCGTCATGGGCATGCACCACAACATCTACCGCTGGCTCCAGGCCAACACCGGCAAGGTCGACCTGATCCTGATGCTGGCGGCGTTCGCCGTGCTGCCGCTGTCCTACGTGGCGATGGGCAGCCTGGCACCGTTTATCCTCTCCGCCCTCCTCATCATTCCGCTGGCCTGGCGGCGGACGCGCCCGTGGCAATCCGGCGTGGCCATGGCCGTTGCCGCGCTGCTGAACGTCGCGCTCCTGGCCGAGCCGGTCCCGGCCCACATTTTTGTCCTGGCCACGGTGTACTCGCTGGCAGCCTACGGACCGCGCTGGGCGAGCCTTGGCGGACTGGTGCTGGCGCTGCTGGGCGGTGCCCTCTACGTGGTGCGGTACATGATCACCGAGCCGCTCACCGCGGGCACGGCACCGTTTTACCTGATCGCGCTCGTGGCCATTGATGCCGTGGTGCTGGTCTGCTGGACCTTCGGCGACCTGGTGCGGAACCGCCGGCTCACCGTACAGGCGCTCGAGGACCGGGCCCGCCGGCTGGAGGTGGAGCGGCAGCAGGAGCGGGACCTCGCCGCCGCCGACGAGCGGAGCCACATAGCCCGCGAGATGCACGATATTGTGGCGCACTCGCTCTCGGTGATCATCACCCAGGCCGACGGCGCCCGGTACGCCAGCGCACAGAACCCGGCGGTTGCCACGGATACCCTGGCGACCATCGCGGACACCGGGCGAACCTCGCTGCGGGACATGCGCCGGCTGCTGGGGGTACTGCGCGGAGACGAGGTCGCGTCCACCCGGCCGCTGCCCGCCCTGGCCGATGTGGAAACCCTCGTGGAAACCGTCCGGCGCTCAGGGCTCACGGTGCAGCTGGAACAGTCCGGCGAGCCACGGCGCCCGATGCCGGCCGGCGCCGAGCTGACGGCCTACCGAGTGGTGCAGGAAGGCCTGACCAATGTCCTCAAGCATGCCGGTCCGGAAGCCTCCGCCCAGGTCCACCTGCACTGGACGGCCCGCGGGCTCGGCTTGCACATTGACGACGACGGTCGAGGCGCCGCCGCCGATCCCGCCACCGCCGGCAGCCGGCAGGGCCTGACGGGAATGACCGAACGGCTGGCGCTTTACGATGGAACCGTGGAGGCCGTTCCGCAAACCGGCGGCGGATTCCGCGTCCGCGCCTTCATCCCCTACACCGAAGCCTGAGCCCCGGGCACACCCCGAAGCGACCCGCCCTTGCGCGCGGAACTTAGCCGCCAGCGGCAGGACCGCCGACCCAGAAAGATTCCGATGACCGATTCCCCTATCCGCGTTGCCCTGGTGGACGACCAGCAGCTGGTCCGCGGGGGCTTCAAGATGCTGATCAACTCCCAGCCCGACCTCGAGGTGGTGGCCGAGGCAGGCGATGGGCGCGAAGCGGTGACCGCGCTCGCCACGGTGCGCTCCGACGTCGTGCTCATGGATGTGCGGATGCCGGGCATGGACGGGATTGAGGCGACCACCAGGCTGCTCGAGAGCGCCGGGGCGCAGCCCGGCGGTTCGGACCGGGCCGGGCTGAAGGTGGTGGTGCTGACCACGTTCGACCTGGACGAATACGCGCTGGCCGCCATTCAGGCCGGGGCCAGTGGATTTCTGCTCAAGGACGCGCCGCCGGAGGAGTTGCTCGAAGCCATCCGCACCGTCTACCGGGGCGACGCCGTCATCGCCCCGTCGACCACGCGGCGGCTGCTCGACCACGTGGCCCCGCTGCTGCGCATCCCCAGTCCGTCCCTCAGCCGAAACCATCGGGCGGTCGAGTCGCTGACCCCGCGGGAGGGCGAGGTGTTCACGCTGATCGCCCGGGGGCTGTCGAACCCCGAGATCGCCGCCCGGCTGTTCCTGTCGGAGGCCACGGTGAAGACGCACGTGGGGCACATCCTCGCCAAGCTGAACGCCCGCGACCGGGTGCAGGCCGTGCTGATCGCCTACGAAACCGGAGTGGTCAGCCCGTAGGACTCGGATCCGCGCCCCGAAGCTTCCGGGGCGGTGGACCGGGGAGGGCGGGCTAGGAAGGTGAGCTCCTCCGCCAGGGGGGCTGGCTCTGGACGGGTGGAGGCGGCGGGCTCACGCAGGGGGGCTGCGGGCCCATGGACGGGCCGCGTGGTGGGCTGTCTTCCCGGAACTGCGGGCCGAAGGCGGGTCAATCCGGGGAACAATAGCCGCCGAGGCGCAAGAACGGGGACCGCCGGGTTGAGTGAAATCCCAGCTGGCCGTGCGGCGGGGCCGGCTGCAGCCCACCTCAAAAGCCCGCCCGAAAAAGCACCTGCCCCCGCCTGCGGCTGCACGCTTCGGGGGCCTTGCCAAGGATTAATAAGCATGCTTAGGTTAAATCGTTAAGGGCTGCGGGGATCATGCCCGACACGGACGCCGGACCCTCCAAAGAACCGGACCCGCCTAAGACCCGGACCTCCAGAGACATCGGACGAATCCTAAGGAGACACCATGCTCGCCCAAGAACAAATCAACAACCTGCTCAGCCGCGGCGGAAACGTCGTTTCGACTGACGGAGACAAGATCGGCTCCATCGGCCAGGTCTACGCCGATGACGACAGCGGCCGCCCCACGTGGGTAACGGCCAAGACCGGCCTGTTCGGCTCCTCCGAAACTTTCGTCCCGCTCGAAGCCGCCCGCGTGGAAGGTGACGACATCGTGGTCCCCTACACCAAGGACCAGATCAAGGACGCCCCGCGGGTCGACGTCGATGGCTACCTTGAGCCCGCAGAGGAGGACCGGCTCTACGCGCACTATCAGCTGGGCGGCGGCGGGCGGACATATACCGACGCCACGACCGGCCGGGACACCGACTTCACCACCACCGGCACGGGCACCACTACCGGCACGGGCACCGCAGGCACCACCGGCAAGTACGGCACCGACGATACCCGCGGCACCTACACCGAGGACGCCCCGGGCACGGTGGGCCGGGACACCTCCGGTCCCACGACCGACGACGCCATGACCCGCTCCGAGGAGCGCCTGAATGTCGGTACCGAGAGGCAGGCGACGGGTCGGGCCAGGCTACGCAAGTACGTCACCACCGAAAATGTCACCCAGACCGTGCCGGTGCAGCGCGAGGAAGTGCGGATCGAACGCGAACCGATCACCGACGCCAACCGCGGCGACGCCATGTCCGGCCCCGATTTGAGCGACGAGGAACACGAAGTCACGCTCCACGAGGAGCGGCCCGTCGTGGAGAAGGAGACCGTCCCGGTGGAACGTGTCCGGCTCGAAAAGGACACGGTCACCGACGAGGTCAGAGTTGACGAAGAGGTGCGTAAGGAACGCATCGAGACCGACGGCACGGACGACGACACCCGTCGTCGCTAGCCGGGGTCAGGCCGACGCGCAAGGCCGGGGCGGGAGCACTCCCGCCCCGGCCTCTCGCTCGTCCGGGCAGTGTGGGCGGCGCCTGCCGGGGGCAGCCCGGTTCCTTTGCCCCTGCCAGTCCGACGCGTGCCTACAAATTGCCGTCGGCGAAGGAATTGAAGATTTTGCGGGTCTTGGCATCCATGGGCAGCATGTACTGGCCGTCGGCGCTGTAGCCGAAGCCGGGCTCGGGGACTTGGTGCCCTACCTTGGCCGGCTTGGTCTTGTAGACCCAGGCGCCCAGCGTCAGCGCCTGCTCCGCGCTCAGGTTGGTTTCGACCTCCGGATCGGCGGCGGTGAGCAGGTCGACCAGCCCGGCCGGCCCGCTCATCTTGGCCATGGCGGCGAATCCGAGCAGCAGTACCCCCTGGTGCGCGGAGCGGCCGAAGTCGCCGTTGCGCAGGGTTTTCCGCTCCCGTGCGTAGTCCAGCGCCGTCTCGCCGTCGAGCTTGCTCTTGCCCGCCTTAACGTCCAGCACCGGGATCGGGGCGTCAATGGTGACGCCGCCTATTTCATCGACCAGGTCCTCGAATTGCCTGAAACCGGTGAGGATGTAGCCCTCCACCTTCAGGCCGGTCACGTCCGCCACGACCTTCTGCTGCGCCTTGGGTCCGCCACGCATCATGGCCGCATTGATCTTCGCCTGCCCGCCGCCCGGCATCTCCACCCAAAGGTCCCGCGGAATGCCCAGGATGCCGCCTCCGCCCTTGCCGTCCACGCCGATTACCTGAAGGGCATCGGCCCGTGCTTCACGAACCTTCTCGCCCTTGCTCTTCTGGGCGTCGGAGCCTATGAGCAGGACGTGGCGCTTGCCGCCCAGAACGGTCTTGTTCACGTCGAGCGAGGGCCACCAGCCGCCCACCGCGGTCCAGGTTCCGTCCTTGTCGACGGCGAGGGTCACGTCGTCGCCGGAGATCAGGACGGCCATGTCCTGCCCGTTCCAATTGCCGGTCGCGGCTTTGACAGTGGTTTTGGCTTCGACCGGGGTCCGGTCTGCGAGCGCACCGGCAGCCAGCTTGTTGGCGGCAACGTCGCCGCCCTCGTAGATGGCCGTAGCCAGCTCCGCCAGGGCTTCGGGCATCCCGCCGGTCTCCACCATGCTGGGGCTGGGGGTGGCCGAATGCAGCGGGCGGGGCTGCTCGTCCTTCGGCGCGCAGCCGGTCAGGAGGAGCAGGGATACGAGCGGGAACGCGGCGAGGCGGGCAAGTTTCATGGCTTCATGTTCCCGCGTACCCGGCCGCCGCGCAAAGGTTTCACCGCATGACGGCTGAGCGCCCGCCAGATCAGCCCTTCCCGTCGCGCCCGCGCTCTCCACCCTGGGTATGAGCCGGCGGCAGCGGAGACCAGACCTGCGGCTGATCCGCACCAGGCGCGGTTTCCATAGCGTAAGGGTATGACGACCAGTACTGAGCAATCACCCGCCGCCGCTGCCCCGGGCGGCACCACCCCGGCGGCCGCGGCCCGCGGCCTGAACAAGACCTACGGCACCGGCGACACCCGCGTGCACGCCCTGAAGGAGGTGGAGGCCACTTTTGAGGCCGGTTCGTTCACCGCGATCATGGGCCCGTCCGGCTCGGGCAAGTCCACGCTGATGCACTGCCTGGCCGGGCTGGACACCGCCGATGCGGGCAACCTCTGGATCGGCGGGACCGAGATCACCTCGCTGAGCGACTCCCAGCTGACCAGACTGCGCCGCGAGCGTGTGGGCTTCGTGTTCCAGGCCTTCAACCTGGTGCCCACGCTGACCGCGGAGCAGAACATTACCCTGCCGATTTCCCTGTCCAACGGCTCGGTGGACCAGGACTGGTTCCGCTATGTCACCGCAACGCTCGGCCTGACCGACCGGCTCGCGCACCGGCCCCACGAGCTGTCCGGCGGCCAGCAGCAGCGCGTCGCCGTGGCGCGGGCGCTGCTGACCCGCCCCGACGTCGTGTTCGGCGACGAACCCACCGGCAACCTCGACTCGAAATCCGGCGCGGAGGTGCTCTCGCTGCTGCGCCGGTCCTGCCGGGAGATGGGCCAGTCCATCATCATGGTCACGCACGATCCGGTGGCCGCCTCCTACGCGGACCGGGTGGTGCTGATGAACGACGGCGAGCTGGTGGGCGAACTAAACCGGCCCGACACCGACGCGATCCTGGCCGCCCTGGCCAAGCTGGGGGCCTGACCATGCTGCAGGTAGCGCTTGCACAGGTGCGGCAGCACGCGCGGCGGTTCATCGCCGTCGGGCTGGCCGTGATGATGGCGGTGGGGTTCCTGACCGCCACGCTGATGGTCAACGCGTCCACCGAAGCCTCGCTGGGCAACAGCATCGGCGCCGGTTTCCGGAACGCCGACCTGGTGGTCTCCGGCCCTCCGGACCGGCCGCTGGACGCGGCGGCCGTTGACGCCGTCGCCGCCGCCGAGGGCGCCGGCGAGGTGTACGCGCGGGAGATGGCGCCGGTCGCGTTCGGATCCCGGGCCGACGCCGGTTACGGGGTTCTGCAGAACACCGCCCCCGACGGACTGGACAACCTGGAACTGCTGGAAGGAGCCCTGCCGGCGGAGGGAGAGGTCGCGGTGGACGCCGCGACGGCCGAGAAGAAGGCGCTGGCGGTCGGCGACACCTTGGAGCTGGCGCCGACCGTAGGGATGGTGGCCGCCGAGGACATTGCCGCCGATGGGACCGGGCTGACGGTTTCCGGAATCGTGAAGCCGTCCAAGGACCCGTTCATGATGGGCCAGGCGCAGTTCTACGCCGGCGGCGCCCTGGTGCGGCAGTTGGCCGGCGAGGCCGGACCGCAGCTGCACAACATCCAGCTGGATCTGGCCCCGGGCGGCGCTGCCGGCACGGTGCAGGGCTCGGTGGCCGCGGCACTGGCGGAGGCCGGCTTCGACGACGCCACCGTGAACACGGCCGCGGAGCAGACCAAGGCCGTGGTGGCCGGCCTCACCGGCGGCAGCGACCAGCTGACCATTGTGCTGTTGGCGTTCGCGCTGGTGGCCCTGCTGGTTTCGGCGCTGGTGGTAGCCAATACCTTCTCGGTGCTGATCGCCCAGCGGACCCGCGAGCTGGCGCTGCTGCGCTGCATCGGCGCGGACCGCGGGCAGATCCGGAACGCCGTGCTGGCGGAGGCCCTGCTGGTCGGCGTCGGAGCCTCCGTGCTGGGCGTGCTGGGTGCGGTGGCCCTGATGGCCGGGGTCATCGCCGTGCTGCAGGGGCACCCGGACACCGAGTTCGCCGCGCTGGCGGTGCCGCCGTCGGCCGTCGCCGTCGGCCTCGCGGCGGGCATCCTGATGACCGTGCTGGCCGCCCTCGCTCCGGCACGTGCCGCCACCCGGGTGGCACCGCTGGCCGCCCTGCGCCCGGCCGACGAGGCGCGCACCGGCAACCGCAAAGGCAAGGTCCGGCTCGCGATCGGCGTCGCGCTCACGGTGGGCGGCTCCGTCCTGCTGGCCTTCGGAGCGCTGTCCGCGAACCTGCTGATTGCCCTGCCCGGCGGCATGCTCTCCTTCGTCGGGCTGCTGCTGTGCGCCACCTTGTTCGTGCCGCCGCTGGTCACCGCCGTCGGCACGCTGGCGAAGCCCGCGGGAGTGCCGGGCAAGCTGGCCGCGGTGAACGCGGTGCGCAACCCGGGGCGGACCTCCGCCACCGCCACCGCGCTGCTGATCGGCGTGACGCTGGTGGCGATGATGATGACCGGCGCGCAGACCGCCCGCACCGCCTTCGACGCCCAGCTGGGCGCGGAGTATCCGGTGGACCTGGCGGTCGGGCACCTCACGCTCGGCGGAGAACCGCTGGACGCCTCCGCCGCGGCCACCGCCGTCACGTACGACGGCGTTGCTGCCGCCGGTCTGGTCACGAACGGCGGCTTCGCCGACCTGCACGGCCAGCGGATCGGGGTGTACCAGCTGGCGCCGGAGCAGCTGGGCCTGCTGCAGGACGGCTCGCTGGAGCTGGACGGGACCACGGTGCTGATGCCACAGGGCTCGGGCCTGGAGACTCTGACCGTGACCGGCAGCCGGGGGTCCAAGGAACTGCGCGTGGTGGAGGCCGACAGCCGCACGCTGCCGCCACTGATCTCCGCCGCCGTGGCCGCCGAGATCGGCGTGCCGGAGCTGCCCGCCGCCGACTCCCCGGACTACTACTCCGCCCTGCCGCAGCTATGGGTGTCCGTGGACCGGGACCTGGATGCCGGGGCGCTCCTGGAACTGCGGACCGAACTGGCCGCCGGGCTCGACGTGGACGAGCACCAGGTGTCCGGCGCCGCCGTGGAACGTGCCGCGTTCAATCAGGTGATCGATGTGCTGCTGCTGGTGGTCACCGGGTTGTTGGGCGTCGCGGTGCTGATCGCGCTGGTGGGTGTGGCCAACACGCTCTCGCTCTCCGTGCTGGAGCGCACGCAGGAGTCGTCGCTGCTGCGGGCGCTCGGGCTGACCACGTCGCAGTTGCGCGGAATGTTGGCGCTGGAGGCCGTGCTCATCGCCGGGGTCGCCGCGCTGATCGGATCGGTGCTCGGCGCGGTCTACGGCTGGCTGGGCGCGCAGTCGGCGCTCGGTGCGTTCGCCACCGTAGTTCCGGACGTCCCATGGCTGCAGCTGCTCGGCGTGCTGGCCGTGGCCGTGGTGGCCGGCCTCCTGGCCTCCGTGCTCCCGGCCCGCCGCGCCGCCCGCCTCTCCCCCGTGGAAGGCTTGGCGACCGTCTGACCGGAGCGCCGCCGTCCCAGCCCGGCCTTCGGCAGGCGCGGGACGGCGGCTATCTGGCCCATTCGGTCTGCATTTCGGCGACGGGGTGGATGTTCACCATCCTCACGCCGTCCGGGGTGGTGGCCGTGAACTCGTGCCAGGCATAGGCCGGGATGACGATCACGGTTTCGGCGCCCGCATGGCCGGATTGGCCGTCGATCGTGAAGTCGATCTCGCCGTCGAGCAGTACGAAGATTTCCTCGTAGGGATGGCGGTGGCGCTCCGCCCCGCGCGAGTTCACGAAGAAGGATGCGTGGGCGCCGTGTTCGCTGCCATGGAAGACGGCGGCTCCCGAGGCGGGACGCAGGCTGGCAAGGGACAGGGCCTTGTAGGTCATCGGAGCGGCCTTCCGGTCGGCGGGTAGCCGACACTCTACCCACTGCGCGACCGCACTCCTAGGGACGGCAATCAAGCCGCCCGCCTCCCCCGGCGGCCGCCCGCGGCGGAGACATCTGCGGGCCCTGATGCTACGTTGGCCGCACAAGACCAGTGCAGAGTGCCGTGTGGACGGAGGAAAGGCATGAGCGGTTCCACCGCAACCGAAAAACAACCGGAGCTGAAACGGGCCATAGGACCCAAACTCCTGCTCCTGTTCATCGTGGGTGACATCCTGGGCACGGGCGTCTACGCGCTGACCGGACAGGTGGCCGGCGAGGTGGGCGGCGCGGCGTGGGCCCCGCTGCTGCTCGCGTTCGTCGTGGCCACCATCACCGCCTTCTCCTACCTGGAACTCGTCACCAAGTACCCGCAGGCCGCCGGGGCCGCGCTGTACACGCACAAGGCCTTCGGCGTCCATTTCCTCACCTTCCTGGTGACGTTCGCCGTGCTCAGTTCCGGCATCACCTCCGCCTCCACCGCCGCCAAGTTCCTGGGTGAGAACTTCATCGCCGGGTTCAACCTTGACTGGAACCAGACCGGCGTGACATGGGTGGCGATCATCTTCATGGCGGTCCTGGCGGGAATCAACTTCCGGGGCGTCAGCGAGTCGGTGAAGTTCAACGTGGTCCTGACGGTGGTGGAGTTCACCGGCCTGCTGATCGTGATCTTCATCGGCTTCTGGGCCATGAGCCAGGGCAATGTCGACTTCAGCCGGGTCATGGTGTTCGAGACCTCGGAGGACAAGGGCGTCTTCCTAGCCATCACCGCCGCCACCTCGCTCGCCTTCTTCTCCTTCGTGGGCTTCGAGGATTCGGTAAACATGGCCGAAGAGACCAAGGATCCGGTCACGACCTTCCCCAAGGTCATGCTCACCGGCCTGGGCATCACCGTGATCGTGTACGTGCTGGTGTCCATCACCGCGGTGGCCATCGTGCCGATCGGGCAGCTTTCGGAAAGCCCGACCCCGCTGCTGGAAGTCGTGTCGGTCGGCGCGCCGGGCTTCCCGGTGGACGTCATCTACCCGTTCCTGTCCATGTTCGCCGTGGCCAATACGGCGCTGATCAACATGCTGATGGCCAGCCGCCTGCTCTACGGCATGGCGCGCCAGGACGTGCTGCCGCGGTTCCTGGGAAAGGTCCACCCCAACCGCCGCTCGCCCTGGGCCTCGATCATCTTCACCACGCTCATTGCGTTCGTCCTGATCTTCGTGGTCACCAACCTGATGGGCACCGACACCGTGGCCGCGCTGGGCGGCACCACCGCGCTGCTGCTGCTGGGCGTCTTCACGATCGTGAACCTGGCGGTGCTGGTCCTACGCCGCAAACCGGTCGACCGCAAACACTTCCGCACCCCCACCGTGCTGCCCTACTTCGGCATGGCCACCTGCCTCTTCCTGGTGGGCCCGTGGGCGCAGGATCCCATCGAATACCAGATTGCCGGCGTTCTGATCGGCCTCGGCCTGGTGCTGTGGCTGCTCACCTGGCTTTGGAACCGCGGCGCGTACGGCAGGAAGACGCGGTTCCGCAGCCCGGAGGAACTGGGCGGTTGACGGGACCGGGGCGTACGGATCGCACCGGGCGCTGGGCCGCACCGGCACCTGACCGAAGCAGCCGATGGACCGGAGCGGCCGATTGACGGAACTCGGGCGATTGACCCGGTGCATGGG
This sequence comes from Arthrobacter sp. Y3223151, assembly GCF_059091125.1. Classification (NCBI taxonomy): domain Bacteria; kingdom Bacillati; phylum Actinomycetota; class Actinomycetes; order Micrococcales; family Micrococcaceae; genus Arthrobacter; species Arthrobacter sp. Y3223151. Next base: position 72,344 of record NZ_JBNHGI010000008.1, read on the forward strand.
TGGGTAAGGACAGTGAAACAACGACGGCGGAGGCCGTCCGCGTGACGACGACGCCGGCGGCCCGATGAGAGCGCCGCGGGTGCGATGAGAGCCAGCAGGAAGGAAGGCCATGGCCGCCAAGAAACACCGGACCCGGACACTGGACCAGGAGAACCTCGCCGCCTATCTGGACTACCACCTGCTGGGTTCGGCTGCGGGCGTGCAGCTGTTCGACGCCGTCCGCCAGTCGTGGGCGGGAACCCCGGAGGAGGCCGAGTTCCGGAAGCTGCGCGACGAGGTGTCCGCAGAGCGCAAGGAACTGAAGGCCCTGCACCGCAGCCTCGGCTACCGGCGCAACAAGCTCAAGCAGCTCGGCTCGATGGCCGGCGCCATCGCCAGCAAGGTGAACCCGCTCAATCCCACGCGCGCTTCGGGCGGGGTGGGCGCCCAGCTGGAACTCGAATCGCTGCTGTCCGCCCTGCGCGGCAAGCAGTGCATGTGGCAGGTCCTGACCGTCCTGGCGCCGCGGGACCACCGGCTGGACGCCACCCGCTTCCAGGAACTGGAAGCCAAAGCCGTGGACCAGCAGAAGCGGGTGGAGCGGATCATGGCCGCTACTGCGGGCCGCCGCTTCCTGCCGGGCGGGTAGGGCTACCCTGCCGGTTCTTCGTACTTCGGGAAGATCGGCGTGGGCGCCGGCAGCGGGGTGCCCGGCACCAAAGCCGTGCCGATGGCAGCGAAGTCGCGGGCGCCGTCGTCGTCCTGTCCCAGCACGTCCAGCAGCTTGCCGGCCGCGGTGGGCATGACCGGCTGAACCAGGATGGAGACGATGCGCAGCACCTCGAGCGTCACGTAGAGCACGGTGTTCATCCGCTCCACGTCGGTCTTGCGCAGCACCCACGGGGCCTGTTCCGCGAAGTACGCGTTGGTGTCGCCGAGCACGGTCCAGATGGCTTCGAGCGACCCGTGGAAATCCTGGACCTCGTAGGCCGCCCGGGACTTCTCGAGCAGGCGCTCGGCGCGGGCCAGCAGTTCGTGGTCCTCGGCGGCGAGTGTCGCGGGCTGCGGGACCTTGCCCTCGCAGTTCTTCGCCACCATGGACAGCGACCGCTGGGCGAGGTTGCCCAGGTTGTTGGCCAGGTCCGCGTTCATCCGGCCGACCACGGCGTCGTGGTTGTAGGAGCCGTCGGCGCCGAAGGGAACCTCGCGCAGCAGGAAAAAGCGCACCTGATCCAGGCCGTACTGTGCCACCCACTCGGCGGGAGCGACCACGTTGCCCAGCGACTTGGACATCTTCACGCCGTTGTTGTTCAGGAAGCCGTGGATCATGACGCGCTTGGGCAGTTCAAGCCCGGCCGACATCAGGAAGGCGGGCCAGTAGACGGCGTGGAAGCGGGAGATGTCCTTGCCGATCACGTGGACGTCGGCCGGCCAGAACTTCTTGAACGACTCCGACTCCGTGTCCGGGTAGCCGACGCCGGTGAGGTAGTTGGTCAGGGCGTCCACCCAGACGTACATGACGTGCTTGTCGTTGCCCGGGACCGGCACGCCCCAGTCGAAGGTGGTCCGGGAGATCGACAGGTCTTCCAGGCCGCCCTTGACGAAGCTGATGACCTCGTTGAAGCGGCTGCGCGGGGCGCCGAAATCGGGGTGCTCTTCGTAGAGCTTGAGCAGTTTGTCTTGGTAGTTGGAGAGCCGGAAGAAGTAGCTTTCCTCCTCGGTCCAGGTCAGTTCGGTGTCGGTCTGGATGGAGTAGCGCTTGCCGTCGTCGCGGAGTTCGGTCTCGTCCTCGGCGTAGTAGGCCTCGTCGCGGACCGAGTACCAGCCCTCGTACTTGCCCAGGTAGATGTCCCCGGCCTCTTCCATTTTCTTCCAGATGGCCTGCGAGGCGGCGTAGTGGTCGGCATCGGTGGTGCGGATAAACCGGTCGTAGGAGATTTCCAGGACCTGATGGGCCGACTTGTAGGCCGCAGTGTTCCGGTCCACCAATTCCTTGGGCGTCATGCCCTCCTTGGCGGCGGTCTGGGCGATCTTCATGCCGTGCTCGTCCGTGCCGGTCAGGAACATGACGTCGTAGCCGTCCAGGCGCTTGAAACGCGCCATCGCGTCGGTCGCAATGTACTCGTAGGCATGGCCGATGTGCGGCACGCCGTTGGGGTACGTGATGGCCGTGGTGATGTAGAACGGGGGCTTGGGCTCGGATGCGGTCACCCTATGAAATTACCCTCTGCGTTCGGCGCTGTCGAAATGTGCCACGCCCGCGGTGGTGCGTCCATGCGGGACGGAAGCTCTGAGTGGATCGCGGCAACGGCCAGCACCGGGTGCGCACCCAGCACCCGCCGTGTCGCACCCGGGGAGGGAGCACCGCCGTCGTGCTCCATCCACGGAAGCCTCACCGGAGTGCCGCCAGGCGAGGAGCGCCGCCGTCGTGCTTTGTCCACAGATGAGGCCGCGGGGATCGACGGCGGGCGGGACGTGGGGCACGTTGGTTCGATGGACGAACTCATCGGCAGTCTCGGGCAGTCATGCCGCATTGACCGAATAGTCAGCTACCGGGAACTGCGCGAACACGGGATCGAGGAACGCCAGATCACTGCCGCCGTGCGCCGCAAGATCCTGCACCGCCTGCGGCGAGGCATCTACGTCTCGGAGGAATACTGGCGGGCGCATAAACCGTGGGACCAGCACGTGCTGATGATCAAAGCCCACCACGCGGCTTCCGACGGCAACCTTGTTTACAGCCATAGTTCGGCCGCACGGCTGTGGGGCCTGCACATCTGGAACGTGCCGAACGAGATCCATGTGATCCAGCGCGGCCGCCGTGGCGAGAAGTCCGCTGGCACCGGGGTGGTGCGGCACACCCACCAGGTCCCGGATCGGGACGTGCGGATTCTGGACGGAGGCATCCGCGTGACATCCCGTGAACGGACGGTGCTGGACTGCGCGCGGGCGCTGCGGTTCGAACCCGCCGTGGTCATCGCCGATTCGGCCCTCCAGCTCGGTGCGAGCCTCGAACGGATGCATGAATTGGCGGACGCCGCCCCCGGTTCACGCTTCTTGACACGCGTCCGGCAAGTGCTCGACACCGTCGATGGGCGGTCCGAATCGGCGGGTGAGACCAGATTGCGGCTGAAACTGCGCAGTTGGAACTTCCCGCCGCCGGTACTTCAACACGAGATCAGGACGGCAGAGGGCACTTATCGCGCTGACTTCGCTTGGCCGGCACTGAAGCTCATCTTCGAGTTCGACGGCGACAGCAAGTACCGCGCCTATCACCCGACGGACCAGGTAATTCTGGACGAGCGCAAGCGGGAGACTAGTTTGATGGAAGACGGCTGGACGATCGTCCGCGTCCGGTGGAGCCATCTCGACGACGACGATGCGCTCAGGCAGCGTTTGGTCAGGAAGTACAACGAGGCGTTCCGCAAGGCCTCCGGCCGGACGGCGTGAGCGAACGCCATCCACCAGATCCCCCTTTGGCTGCCAGGGCAGGGGCTACAACCGGTGATCTGGACGCTGACCCCTGACCTCGTCTCCAGATCAGGGGCCGTGAGCGATGATCTCGAACGCCAATCCCTGACCTGGTGGCGGGATCCGGTACGCGGGCGGCGGTTGGGACGTGCCCCGCCCGAGCCTGCTGCCGGCGGACGCCGGGCAGGTCACGGCCTCCCGCCTAATGATCGAGGTCCGCCGGCCGCCGGCATGTTTACGCGTGCGGAGGTTTGGAGGGTGCCCTCTGCCCTCGGGTGCCCGCGCGCCTTGGGATGTTGCGCGGACCCCTAGTTCATCCGGGTGCTGCTGTCCGCGGCCTTGATGAGTTCCTGGTCGTGCGACGCCACGAGCACGGCAATGCCGTCCTTGGTGGTGTCCTTCAGGATGTGGATGATCTTGTTGGCCTGTTCGCGGTCCAGGTTGGCGGTGGGCTCGTCCACCACCAGGACCTTGGTGCCCAGGATCAGCGCCCGGGCGATGGCCACCCGCTGGCGTTCGCCGCCGGAGAGCTGGCCCGGACGGTGGCGCATGCGGCGGCCCAGCCCGACCAGGTCCAGCAGGTCCTTGGCCATCTCGGTGCGCTCTTCCACCTTGCCGTCGGGCACGGCCGGCAGCAGGACGTTCTCCAGCGCGCTCATGCCGTCGATCAGCGCGCCGCCCTGGTCCACGTAGCCGATCAGGGCGCGGCGGCGGTCGGAGATCTCGTCGTCGTCCATGGTGCTGAGGGCGTCGCCCTGCCAGAACACCTCGCCGGCGGTGGGCTGCTGCAGCCCGGCGGCCACGGTGAGGATGCTGGTCTTGCCGGAGCCGCTGCGGCCGGCCAGGCAGTGCATGGTGCCGGCTTCCAGGCCGAGGTCGAAGTCCTCGGCAATCACGAGCGGCTCGGCACCGCCGTCGTACCTGATGGTGATGCCGCGCAGCTCCACCGGCATGGCGTGGTCCGCGGTGCGCTCCTTGGTGGCGGCGCGGGTCAGGGGTTCTTCAATCATTTCCGGGTCCTTGTCATCAAAACAAACCAGAGGAGCACGGCCGCGATGCCAGCGGCAGCGGCCCACACCGCAGTATGCGGTGCAATAAACAGGGCGGTCACGACGGCGCCGACGACCGCCAGCGGCAGGGCGACGGCGGCGGTGATGCCGGCCTCGCCGCGGCGGGCCTGCAGCAGCAGCGTCGGCGTCCAGCCCATGGCGCCGAGGATGGCAAACTGTTCGCGCTTGCGGCGCGCCTCGAACCGGGTGGTCATCAGCGCCAGCAGCAGCGCCGTGACCACGCCGAGCAGGGCCAGCGCGATGTTCAGGCCGCTCAGCTGCGAGGCGGCCAGCGAACCGAGCGCCGTGCTGCCGGCTGCCCGCGGGATGTCCGCCAGCACCGCCACCAGGGCTCCGGCCGCGGCACCGAGCACCGCGACGCCCAGCGCGATGGCCACGGTGTTGAACCGGTTGGTGCTCAGCTGCCGGGCGGCGAACTGCAGCGGGGTTTTCACCGACGGCACGCCGGCCGCCCCGGAGGGTTCGACGTCCTTCGCCGGGTGCGGCTTGAGCATGGCGGCGGAGATGAAGGCGGCGGCGCCGTAGACGACCAGGGCGATCAGCGACACCCACAGGGTCACGGCGCTGCGGCTGATGGCGCTGGCAACGACGGCCACCACCAGCACGGCGACGCCGCCGACCAGCAGTTCGTTCAGGAACCAGGAGCGGATGCGCCGCCGGTTCCAGCCCATGGCCCGCAGCGTCACGGCTTCGGTCCGGCGGGAGCGGGTGAAGGCGACGGCGCTGGCGGCGGTCAGCAGGGCCGCACCGCCGACGGTCAGGGCCAGCAGCGCCGCGCTGGAGGCACTCAGCGCGCCCTGCACCTCGCCGGCCGCGCCCTGGCGGACCCAGGACTGCTGCACGGTGCCGAGGTCGCTGACCGTGCCGGAGGCGTCCTTGTAGTAGTCCGGCACGTAGATGGACACGTCCTCGCGGGCCGAGCCGGCCACCACCTGGGTCTGCAGGCCGAGGTCCTCGATCGCGGCGGCCACGGCGTTGATCTGGTCTTCGGCGTCGGCCCAGGAGCCGGCGGCGTCGACGCGGACGCGGACCGCGTCGATGACGGGCTCCTCGGCGCCGGTGCCGCGGACGGCGGCCAGGCCGGCGAAGTCGGTGATGGCGCCGGCGGACTGCACGGACAGGCCGGCGCCGCTGAGGCCCGGCTTCATCACGGTGTCGTCGACGTTCTTGCCCTCGGCGTCTTCGGTGATGGTCACCGGCGTCGGGTCGTACCCGCCCAACGGCAGGTAGTTCACGTCGCCGGCGGCCTCGCGCACGGCGGAGGCATCGAAGGTGCCGTAGACGAAGGGCAGCGGCGTGGCGGATTCGCCGCCGGAATCCACGGTGCTGCGGTAGGACTGCTCTTCCACCGGCTCCCGCTGGCTCTGGTCCGGTTCCAGCTGCCACTGCAGGGTCTTCTCCGGCAGCTTGTTGACCTGGATCCAGCCCTGCGGCGTGGCGGTCTGCTCCGCGCTCCCGTCGCTGGCGGCGTCCCCGGCGGTGAACTCCGGGTTGGACATGAAGTCGGTGGTCCAGACCGGCGGCTGGTGCAGGCCGGCGACCATCTGGACGCCGCCGGAGCCCAGCAGGTAGTTGTAGTCCTCCCCGCCGGGCCAGCGCAGCTGGAAGGGCTTGCTGGAGGCGAAGGGCAGGTAGCCCTCCCCCAGCTCCTTGCTGACGGTGCCGACCTCCTTGACGGTGTTGCCGGCGTCGTCCAGTTCTTCGATGGTGACTGAGTAGGTCAGGTCCAGGTCGGTGCCGGAGCGGACCACCATGGGGATGACCTGGGATTCCTCGTCCAGCGTGCCGGCTTCCACCGCGTTCTGGTACTGGACGAAGAACGGGCTCCAGAACTTGAACGGGTGCCCGTCGATGGCGGCGCCTTCGCCGCCCTCGGAGAACATGCCCATGCCGAACTGCGAGGAGAAGTGCTGGCCCAGTTCCCGGGCGTTGCGGTCGGTGGGTTCCGGTGCCTGCTTGAGCGGGGCCAGGAAGTCGCCGGCCTCGCCGAGCAACGCGGATTCGGCCGCCGGGTCCACGGCAACCACCGTTTCGGTGATCTGCGGGAGCATGGGCAGCGCGATGGTGGTGTCGAAGTCGCCGTGCATGCTGCCGCCGGCCGGGTCCGGGAACTTGATGCCGGTTTCGCCCTTGGGCGCCACGGTGCGCAGGCTGGTGCCGCCGGGTACTTTCAGCTCCTCCAGCTTCGCCTGGCCCAGGGAGCCTTCGGCGGCTGTTTCGAAGAGGACGGTGTCCGTCAGGCCGTCGGAGCTGACGGCCTTGGCGGTGATCCGGTAGTTGGTCGGTTCCTCGTTGAAGACGGAATCCGGCGCCGGCCACTCTTCCTTCGGCACGGCGTCCTTGATGCCCTGGGCCTTGAGGTACTGCTCGATGTTCGGGTTGTAGCCGACGTAGTCGGTGGCCTTCAGCTGCGGGAACTCGATGTCCTGGACCACCTTGGACACGAGCGAAATCGGGGCGGCGACGGAGACGCCGTCGATCCCCCTGACCTGCTCCAGGTCCGACGCGGCGATGCCGCCGTTGCCGCTGAGGAAGTCCGGCTGGCGCAGTTCGTCGCCCGCGGTGCCGTCGGGCAGGACCAGGATGTCGTACACGCCGCGGGTGTTGGCGTCGACAATCCGGGTCAGCGATGCCTGTGCCCGGCCCTGGACGAAAATGGAAAGGACCATTGCCGCGATCAGGACGGCGACCGTCAGCACGAGCGAACGGCTGCGCATGAAGCGTGACGCAGCGTTGAACCGGATTTCCACAGAATCACTCCATACGGCAGCAAAAAGGCCAGAGGTCGAATTGACCCGGCATTAAGGTTCTCACGAGGTGAGCGCAGTCGAGGAATCGACCCGCGCGTCTGCGTAAAGCGGGCCCGGCCCCGGGTACGGAGCAGGGACCGGGCGCGCTTTACCGTGCGGCGAGGGTCAGTCCTGCAGGTCCACTTCGCGGGCCACGACGGCGCCGATCTCCGCGCTGAGCCGGTCCAGCAGGTCCTGCGGCAGGGCGCTGTCCACGGTCAGCACGGCCAGCGCCTGCTTGCTGGCGTCGTTCCGGGCCACCTGCATGCCGGCGATGTTGATGTCCTGCTCGCCCAGCAGCCGGCCCAGGGTGCCGATGACGCCCGGACGGTCCTCGTAGAGGAAGACGATGACGTGTTCGCTGATCGGCATTTCCACCTCGTAGCCGTTGATGGCCACGATTTTCTGGATCTGCTTGGGGCCGGTCAGCGTGCCGGAGACGGAGATCTGCGAACCGTCCGACAGGGCGCCGCGGATGGTGAGCACGTTGCGGTACTCTTCGGACTCGGTGGTGGTGATCAGGCGGGTGTTGATGCCGCGCTGCTCGGCCAGCACCGGGGCGTTGACGTAGGAGACCTGCTCGGAGACGACGTCCCTGAACACGCCCTTGAGCGCGGCCAGTTCCAGCGCCTTCACGTCCAGCTCGGCGATTTCGCCGGCCACTTCGACGTCGATCTGGGTCACCGAGTCGTGGGTCAGCGCGGTGAAGATCCGGCCGAGCTTTTCGATCAGCGGGATGCCCGGGCGGACGTCCGGGGCGATCACGCCGCCGGCCACGTTCACGGCGTCGGGCACCAGCTCGCCGGCCAGCGCCAGGCGCACGGACTTGGCCACGGAGATGCCGGCCTTCTCCTGGGCTTCCTCGGTGGAGGCGCCCAGGTGCGGGGTGACCACCACGTTCTCCAGTTCGAAGAACGGCAGGTCGGTGCTCGGCTCGGTGACGAAGACGTCGATGGCGGCGCCGGCGATCTTGCCTTCCTTCAGCGCGTCGTAAAGCGCGGCTTCGTCGATCAGGCCGCCGCGGGCCACGTTGACCACGCACGCGGTGGGCTTCATCTTCTCGAAGGCGGCGGCACCGATCATGCCCACCGTCTCCGGGGTCTTCGGCATGTGGATGGTGATGAAGTCCGACTGCTCCAGCAGCTCGTCCAGGCTGACCAGCTGCACGCCCAGCTGCGCGGCGCGGGCGCTGGTCACGTACGGGTCGTAGGCGAGGATCTGCGTCTCGAACGCCTGCATGCGCGCGGCAATCAGGGCGCCGATGCGGCCCAGGCCGATGATGCCGATCTTCTTCTCGTAGATCTCAGTACCGGTGTACTTGGAGCGCTTCCACTCGCCGCCCTTGAGCGAGGCGTTGGCGGCGGGGATGTGGCGGGCCAGGGCCAGGATGTGGCCGACGGTCAGTTCGGCGGCGGAGACGATGTTGGAGGTCGGGGCGTTCACGACCATGACACCGGCCCGGGTGGCGGCCTTGATGTCCACGTTGTCCAGACCCACGCCGGCGCGGGCGATGACCTTCAGGTTCTTGGCCGCGGCAATGGCTTCGGCGTCCACCTTGGTGGCGGAGCGGACCAGGATGGCGTCGACGTCGGCGATCGCGGCCAGCAGCTGGGACCTGTCGGCTCCATCGGTCTGCCGGATCTCGAAGTCAGGCCCGAGGGCTTCGATGGTCGCTGGGGAGAGTTCCTCCGCAAGGAGGACTACTGGTTTTTCCACAGGGGTGTTCCTTCGCTGCAAGCATGGTGATGGCCGTGCGTATAGATGGGGGTGGGTCCAGTCTAGAACGGCTGCGGCTCTGTCCCACAGTTGTTACCGGTACCGGCCGGCCGGCATCGCCCGGAGAGACGGCGGGTCAAGGGAAACGTGACGACGACGGCGGCGCCTCCGGGGAAACACGACGACGACGGCGGGGCCACGGGAAAGGTCGCGGCTACGACGGCGGCGCCTCCGGAAACGCGACGGCCGGCGCCCGCGGTGGGCGCCGGCCGTCGGACGGACCTAGCGGGCTGCTACGCCCTCGGTGTAGTCGTCGTCGGACTTGATCCAGGAGAACAGCTTGCGCAGTTCGCGGCCGGTGGCCTCGATCGGGTGGTCTTCGCCCTTCTGGCGCAGCTCCAGGAACTCCTTGGCGCCGTTGGCCTGGTCGTCCATGAAGCGCTTGGCGAAGGAGCCGTTCTGGATGTCGGCCAGGACGGCCTTCATGTTCTCCTTCACCTCCGGGGTGATCACGCGCGGGCCGGAGACGTAGTCGCCGAACTCGGCGGTGTCGGAGACCGACCAGCGCTGCTTGGCGATGCCGCCTTCGACCATCAGGTCGACGATCAGCTTGAGCTCGTGCAGCACCTCGAAGTAGGCGATCTCCGGCTTGTAACCGGCCTCGGTCAGGGTCTCGAAGCCGTACTGCACCAGCTGCGAGGCGCCGCCGCAGAGCACGGCCTGCTCGCCGAACAGGTCGGTCTCGGTCTCTTCGGTGAAGGTGGTCTCGATGACGCCGGCGCGGGTGCCGCCGATGCCCTTGGCGTAGGAGAGCGCCAGCGCCTTGGCGTTTCCGGTGAAGTCCTGCTCGATGGCGATCAGGTCCGGGACACCGCGGCCGGCCTCGAACTCGCGGCGCACGATGTGGCCCGGGCCCTTCGGGGCGACCAGGGCGACGTCGACGTTGGCCGGCGGCTGGATGAAGCCGTAGCGGATGTTGAAGCCGTGGCCGAAGAACAGCGCGTTACCCTCTTCGAGCTTGTCGGCGATGGACTCGGCGTAGACCTTGGCCTGGACCTGGTCCGGGGTGAGGATCATGATGACGTCGGCCTCGGCGGCAGCGTCGGCGACGGAGAGGACCTTCAGGCCCTCGGCCTCGGCCTTGGCGCGGGACTTGGAGCCCTCGGCCAGGCCGACGCGGACGTCGACGCCGGAGTCGCGCAGGCTCAGGGCATGGGCGTGGCCCTGGCTGCCGTAGCCAATGACAGCGACCTTGCGGCCCTGGATGATCGAAAGGTCGGCGTCGTCGTCGTAATACAGCTCAGTCACTTAGGTTTCTCCTGTTGGGATTGCGTGGAAAGGAATCAGGCGGAACGCAGCGCGCGGTCGCTCATGGAGCGGGAGCCGCGGCCAATGGCCAGCGTTCCGGATTGGACTATTTCGCGGATGCCAAACGGCTCCAGCACTGCAAGCAGGGCCTCGAGCTTATCGGCGGTGCCGGTGGCCTCCAGGACCAACGAGTCGGTGGACACGTCGACCACGGAGGCGCGGAACAAGTCTGCTGCCTGGGTTACCTGCAGCCGTGTTGCGGCATCCGCGCGGACCTTGACCAGGATGTGGTCGCGTTGCACGGAAGTTTCGGGAACCAGCTCGACAATCTTGATGACGTTGATGAGCTTGTTCAGTTGTTTGGTGACCTGCTCCAGCAGGTCGCCCTCGGCCTCGACCACCACGGTGATGCGGGAGAACCCGTCTGCTTCCGTGGGGCCGACGGCCAGAGAATGGATGTTGAACGCCCGGCGGGCGAAGAGGCTGGCGACGCGGGTGAGCACGCCCGGGACGTCCTCCACCAGCACTGAAAGGGTATGGCGGGACATTCCTAGTCCTCCTCTTCCCACTCGGGGGTCATGTCGCGGGCAATCTGGATCAGGTCGTTGCTCACGCCGGAGGGGACCATCGGCCACACCATCGCGTTGGGGCTGACCACGAAGTCGATCACCACGGGGCGGTCGTTGATCGCCAGCGCCTGCTGGATGGTGGCGTCGATGTCCTCCGGACGTTCGCAGCGCAGGCCCACGCAGTCGTAGGCGTCGGCCATCTTCACGAAGTCCGGCACGCGCACGGTGTCGTGGCCGGTGTTCAGGTCGGTGTTGGAGTACCGGCCGTCGTAGAACAGGGTCTGCCACTGGCGGACCATGCCCAGCGAGGAGTTGTTGATCACCGCGACCTTGATGGGGATGTTGTTCAGCCGGCAGGTGGCCAGTTCCTGGTTGGTCATCTGGAAGCAGCCGTCGCCGTCGATGGCCCAGACCACGCGGTCCGGGTTGCCCACCTTGGCGCCCATCGCGGCCGGCACCGAGTAGCCCATGGTGCCGAGGCCGCCGGAGTTCAGCCAGGCGTGCGGGCGCTCGTACTTGATGAACTGCGCGCTCCACATCTGGTGCTGGCCCACGCCGGCAACGTAGACGCCTTCCGGTCCGGTCAGCTCGCCGATCCGCTGGATCACCTGCTGCGGGGCCATCAGGCCGTCGTCGGGCTCGGCGAACCCCAGCGGGTAGGTCTCGCGCAGCCGGTCCAGCGTGGCCCACCAGGCGGAAAGGTCCGGGGTTCCCTCGGCGGCGAACCGCTCGCGGCAGGCCTCGGCCAGCTCCGGAATGATCTCCTTGACCGAGCCCACGATCGGCACGTCGGCGGTGCGGTTCTTGGAGATCTCCGCCGGGTCGATGTCCGCGTGGATCACCTTGGCGCCCGGGGCGAAGGTGCTGAGCACGCCGGTGACGCGGTCGTCGAAGCGGGCGCCGAGCGTGATCAGCAGGTCGGCCTGCTGCAGCGCGGTCACCGCCGAGACGGAGCCGTGCATGCCCGGCATCCCCACGTGCTGCGGGTGCGAGTCCGGGAACACGCCGCGGGCCATCAGCGTGGTGGCCACCGGGGCGCCCACCAGTTCGGCCAGCTCGCGCAGCTCCTGCGACGCGTGGGCCTTGATCACGCCGCCGCCCACGTAGAACGCCGGCCGCTCCGCCGCGGCGATCAGCTTGGCGGCCTCGCGGACCTGCTTGGAGTGCCCGCGGACCACGGTGCGGTAGCCGGGGATGTCGATCTTCGGCGGCCAGGAGAAGCTCATCGTGGACTGCTGGGCGTCCTTGGTGATGTCCACCAGCACCGGGCCGGGGCGGCCGGTGGTGGCGATGTGGAACGCCTCGGCCAGCACGCGGGGAATCTCCTGCGCCTTGGTGACCAGGTAGGAGTGCTTGGTGACCGGCATGGTGATGCCGACGATGTCCGCTTCCTGGAACGCGTCCGAGCCGATCACGGCCGAGGAGACCTGCCCGGTGATCGCCACCATCGGCACCGAGTCCATGTGCGCGTCGGCAATGGCGGTGACCAGGTTGGTGGCCCCCGGGCCGGAGGTGACAATGCAGACACCGGCGCGGCCGGTGACCATGGCATAACCCTGTGCGGCGTGGCCTGCACCCTGTTCATGACGGACCAAGACGTGGTTGATCTTGGCCGAATCCATGAGCGGGTCGTAGGTGGGGAGGATGGCCCCGCCCGGCAACCCGAAGACGTCATCGACGCCCAGTTCTTCCAGCGAACGGACAACGGCTTGTGAGCCGGTCATTTCCGTGGGCGGCACGATGTTGTTCGGCCCGACTACCGGGCTGAGGCCGTCCACGACGGAAGAGACAGAGGCAGCTACATCTTTGGTTTTGAGGGCGTCGGGCGAGGCCGGCGCCTTATTGGCCATCAGCGAGGGGCTGATTGGCGATCCCTTAGTCATCGGATTTCCTTTGCGGATCTTTATGTTCTCTGATGTGCTTGCCGTCCTCCGCGAGCGGGGGAAGGCCCTGTTCTCTTCTGCAAATAAAAAAACCCCGTCGAGCCGGTTGGCTCCGATGGGGTTTCGCGCGTGACGTGGTCGTGCCAGACGGGCGGTTACGCCACGCGCTTGGTAAGGACGACCACGGATACGCTTTGCATGGCTTCAGTCTCGTGCCACGCGGATATCAGTGTCAACCTGAGACATCGCCGTCTCACTATTTGGGCACTTGAGTCCAAAAGATGGACTCTGCGCCCTGGGAGGGGTACGACGGCGGGCGCCCGGCTCGCGGAGGGAGGCGCCCGCCGTCGTGGTTCAGCTGCAGTACGCGCCGGTGGAGGCGGAGTTCACCAGCTTGACGTACTTGGCCAGCACGCCGGTGGTGAACTTCGGCGCCAGCGGCTCCCAGCCCACCCGGCGCGCTTCCAGCTCGGCCTCGTCGACCAGCAGGTCGAAGCTGCGGGCCGCGATGTCCACGCGGATCACGTCGCCGTCGCGCACGAACGCGATCGGGCCGCCATCGACCGCTTCCGGCGCCACGTGCCCGATGCACAGGCCGGTGGTGCCGCCGGAGAACCGGCCGTCGGTCAGCAGCAGCACGTCCTTGCCGAGCCCGGCGCCCTTGATGGCGCCGGTGATGGCCAGCATCTCGCGCATGCCCGGGCCGCCCTTGGGGCCCTCGTAGCGGATGACCACCACGTCGCCGGCCTTGATCTGCCCGTTGTCCAGCGCGTCCAGGGCGCCCTGCTCGCGTTCGAACACGCGGGCGGTGCCCTCGAAGACGTCGGCGTCGAAGCCCGCGGACTTGACCACGGCGCCTTCGGGAGCCAGTGAACCGTGCAGGATGGTGACGCCGCCGGTCTTGTGGATCGGGTTGTCCAGGGCGCGCAGGATCTTGCCGTCCGGGTCCGGCGGGTTGATGGCCGCCAGGTTCTCGGCCACGGTCTTGCCGGTCACGGTCAGGCAGTCGCCGTGCAGCAGGCCCGCATCCAGCAGCGCCTTCATCACCACCGGGACGCCGCCGATCTTGTCCAGGTCGAACATCACGTGGCGGCCGAAGGGCTTCATGTCGGCCAGGTGCGGGACCTTGTCGCCGATCCGGTTGAAGTCGTCCAGCGTCAGGTCCACCTCCGCCTCGCGGGCGATCGCCAGCAGATGCAGCACGGCGTTGGTGGAGCCGCCGAAGGCCATGGTCACCGCGATGGCGTTCTCGAAGGCCTTCTTGGTCATGATGTCGCGGGCGCGGATCCCCTTGCGCAGCAGGTTCACCACGGCCTCGCCGGACTTGTGCGCGAAGTTGTCGCGGCGGCGGTCCGCGGACGGCGGCGCGGCCGAACCCGGCAGCGACATGCCCATGGCCTCGCCGATGGAGGCCATGGTGTTGGCCGTGTACATGCCGCCGCAGGCGCCTTCGCCCGGGCAGATGGCGCGTTCGATCGAGTCCAGGTCCTTGCGGCTCATCTTGCCGGCGGCGCAGGCGCCCACGGCTTCGAAGGCGTCGATCAGGGTGACTTCCTTCTCCGAGCCGTCCTCCATCTTCGCGAAGCCGGGCATGATCGTGCCGGCGTAGAGGAACACCGAGGAGAGGTTCAGGCGGGCGGCGGCCATCAGCATGCCCGGCAGCGACTTGTCGCAGCCGGCGAGCAGCACGGAACCGTCGAGGCGCTCGGCCATCATGACCGTTTCCACCGAGTCGGCGATGACCTCGCGGGAGACCAGCGAGAAGTGCATGCCCTCGTGCCCCATGGAAATGCCGTCGGAGACGGAGATGGTGCCGAACTGCATCGGGAAACCGCCGCCGGCGTGGACGCCTTCCTTGGCGCCTTGGGCCAGCCGGTTCAGCGACAGGTTGCAGGGGGTGATTTCGTTCCAGGAGCTGGCGATGCCGATCTGCGGCTTGACGAAGTCCTCGTCGCCCATCCCTACGGCTCGGAGCATGCCGCGCGCCGGAGCGGCGTGGATGCCATCGGTTACTACCCGGCTACGGGGCTTGATGTCTGGGGTTGCGTCCGCACTCATGGCATCGATTCTATGACCCGCGCCGCCATGGCAGGGCCATATTACGACGGCGGCGCCTCGCCCGGCCCGGCGCCCGCGTCCCGGGCCGCCCGGATCCGGCCGCCCTTAGCCCTGGTTTGGGCCGCCCGGATCCGGCCGCCCTCAGCCCTGCTGGCTGCCCGGATCCGGCCGCCCTCAGCCCTGCTGGCTGGCGATCGCCGCCGCCTCCTGCTGCAGCATTCCGATCACGCGGTGCACGCTGCTGCGCTCGGCCACATCGCTGCGGGCCAGCACCACGATGGTCCGGCTGGCGCGGATCCCCTCCAGCGGGCGCATCACGAAGCCGCGGGTGGACTGCGCCTTCCGGGAGGTAAACCGCGGCACCACGGCGAGCCCGTGACCGGCGGCCACCATGGCCTCCATCACGCGCAGGTCGGCGTAGCGTGTGGTGCGCTTGGCGAGCCTGCCGGTGCGCGCTTCGATCTGGCGCAGCACCTGCTCGAACGGAAAGCCCTGCGGGACGCCGATCCACGGGTGGTCCACCACGTCCTCCGGCCTGAGGACGTCCAGTGCCGTCAGAGGATGGCCGGCGGGCATGGCCACGTCCAGTGGTTCGTCGAGCAACGGAAGCACGGTGATGCCGCTGCGGGCGAAGGCCTCGGCGCCCTGCTGGCTGTGGGCCAGCACCAGGTCATAGTCGGCCGCCAGCGGCAGGAACCCCTCGACGGACGGGTCTTCCAGGCAGGGGTCGAAGTGCAGCCCCTCGATCTCCTGCAGCCGGTACATCAGTCCCGGCAGGAACATTTCCGCCGCGCTGGGAAAGAACGCGGCACGGATTTGGTTTTGCCAGCCGCTGCGGTAGCCGTCCACGGTGGCTTGCGCCCGCTCCATCGCCGCGGAGACGTCCGCGGCGGCTGCGGCCATGGCCAGCCCGGCCTCGGTCAGCCGCACTCCCCTGCCGGCCTTCTCCACCAGCGTGACGCCCACCTCCCGCTGCAGCGCCTTCAACTGCTGCGAGACGGCCGAGGCTGTGATCTTCATCGCAGCGGCGGTGGCGACGACGGACCCGCGGTCGCCCAGTTCCCGCAGAATCTGCAGCCGCCTCATGTCCATAAAGAGATACTACATAGTGAGGTAAGTAACGTCAGCTTGAACTTGACGGTTGCCCCGGTTGACAATAGTGGCATGACAGTCTCAGTTGCCCTGACCGCAGTAGGGATGGCCGCCGTCCTGGCGCGCCTCGCCGTCGTTGTCCGCCGTGACCATGGCCCGGTGCCGCGCAGCCACACGTGGGAGACCGACCATTCGGCCATGCCGGTGAAAGCGGTCGACGCCGTCTGACTTCCCCTTCAATCAAGCGCCGGGCACCACATGGGCCAGGCGCTTTTTTGTGGGCCCGGTTCCTTAGACTGACGGCAGCGCCCCGCGCTTCCGGCGCCGCAGGCGCCAGCTCCCCCGCCCGATCACGCACTTCCGAAGGCCACATGCCCACCAGTGACGAACTCAAGGACGCGCTCAGCGCCATCTTTGACTCCCAGATTCCCAACTACGGCGACTACAACCTCGTCTTCGCCAGCGGCCGCCAGGACGATGCGCACCGGGCGCAGGGCGGGACCGGCGACTTTTACGTGATCGGTTACCGCTGGCGGCCGCAGGAGCTGGTGATCGCGCCGTTCGACGGCTCCGCGCTGACGGCCGGCGGCACCCCCGTCGCGATCAACATGACCAACATGTCCCATGCAGTCCAGCTCGGCGGCGGGGAATACGAAGTGGGCACCAGCACCGGCAGGACGTTCCGGTTCGGTGTCCAGGCCGAAGGCCGGCTGCCCGCCGAGGGCCACACGATCGACCAGTCCGAAGACCAGCCCGACTTCCACAGCTTCATGGCGGAGCTGATCTTCCGGGCCTAGGCGCTCGCCCCGGGCCCGCAAAGCATCGCCTCGACCTCCCGGTCCGCCTCACGGATCTGCCCCCGGGGACCGGCCTCGGGCGGCTATGGACACTGCCCTGTCCCGCACGTAACGTCGGGACCGGATGCAGCACAACCATCAACCGAAGGTGAAGGCCATGGACCGGAGATGGGGAATCAGGACCGCCCTCGCAGCCACCATCGCGACCGCCCTGCTCTGCCGGTTGCTTAGCCGCAGGTCCCGCTCCCCGGAGGCCGGCTCCCCGGCCGCCCCCACGCCGACTAACCCGACGCGCACCGCCTCCGAGGCCCGATCCACGCCGTCTAACCCGGCACGCGGCCCATCCGAGGCGGGATCGACGCCGGCGAACCTGACGCACACCCCCTCCGAGGCCGCCCCCACGCCATCGAACCCGGCGCATCCCCCCTCCGGCACGGCGAGCGGGAACCCCGCGATCGGCCGCGCGGCGCCGGCCGCCGACGAAGACCTGATGGTGGAGGAGACCATGCCGGAGTCCCCCGGCGACACCGGCACGGCGGCCGCCGGCGGCTTCGGCGCCGATGAGCCGGTGCCGGCCGATGTCGAGGACGCGGCAGCGGAGCAGGCGGCCGTCACAGACAAACCGCTCTACGATGAGACCGAATGGCTCGGTTACGCGGGCGAGGCGGTCATCGAACCGTCCGTCGAGGCCGAGGATGGAGACGGAGCGGACCGGAAACGAGGCTGACGGATGGACGACGAAGCGGATCGGCGCATCCAGCCGCTTCGGTTTGCCCCCTTGGCCCTGGCCGTGGCGCTGTCCACCGTCCTGGCCGGTTGCAGCGGCGGCAGCGGCCGGCCGGACACTGGCGGCGGCGCCGGGACCAGCCCGGCCGTGGAGGCGGCAGCCTCGGGCCTGGCCGATCCGTGGTCCATAGCCGTACTGCCCGACGGCAGCGCACTCATCTCCGAGAACGACACCGGCCTGATCAAACACGTGGTCGACGGCGAAACGGTTGCCGCCGTGCCCGTGGAATCTGCGCTGGAAACCACCGGCGAGGCCGGCCTGCTGGGGCTGGAGCCCAGCCCGGATTTCGACGCCGATGCCCGACTCTACGTCTACCTCACCTCGCCGGAGGACAACAGGGTTCTCAGCTACCGCTGGGACGACGGCCGGCTCAGCGACGGGCAGGAAATCGTCACCGGCATTCCCAAAGCCGGGATTCACAACGGCGGACGGCTCAAGTTCGGACCGGACGGTTACTTGTACATCGCCACCGGCGACGCCGCCGATTCATCCCGCTCCCAGGATCTCTCTTCTTTGGGCGGCAAGATCCTGCGGGTCACGCCCGACGGCGACCCTGCCCCCGGCAACCCCTTCGGCGACAGCCCGGTCTACAGCTTCGGCCACCGCAATGTGCAGGGGCTGGCGTGGGACGCCGACGGCAGGCTCTGGATCACGGAGTTCGGCCCCGACCGGGACGACGAGCTGAACCTGATTGAGCCCGGCGGCAACTACGGCTGGCCCGACGTTACCGGAGCCCCCGGCGACGAGCGGTTCATCGACGCCAAGGTGGTCTGGCCGTCCACGGCCGATGCCTCCCCCAGCGGCATGGCACTGGTGGACGGGACGGCGTGGATCGCTGCGCTGCGCGGCCAGCGGCTGTGGCGGGTAGAGCTCGACGGCACCGAGGCCGGAGAACCCGAGGCCTTCTACGAAGGAGAATACGGCAGGCTGCGTGACGTGGCCGCTGCCCCGGACGGCCGGCTCTGGGTGCTCACCAACGGCACCGACGAGGACCGGATGCTGGCGGTTCCTGTGAAGTAGGCGACAAAGGCCGCCTCAATTTCACATTCGCGGAAATGTCCTGCTAGAGTTACATGTCGTTGCGAGGGAAAAAGCTTCCGGGAAACCGCCGCCTGACCCTCACCGACAGCTGCACCTCTAGCTCAACTGGCAGAGCAATTGACTCTTAATCAATGGGTTCCGGGTTCGAGTCCCGGGGGGTGCACAACCAAAACCCCGTCTGACTGGCGCAAGCCGGACAGACGGGGTTTTTCCGTTCTCCGGACGGCTGAGCAAGGCCTCCGGGGAAGAAACCGGCGCCCGCAGCCTCCCTAGCCATGCTTCGCGAGCTGATGAATCCGCTCGATCACGCGGACGACCTCCAAAGCCTCCCTGGGATCGACCGGGATGGGCCCGCTTCCCCGAATCGCCTGAGCCGCAGCCCGGTAAAACCCAAGGTAGTCGCCCCTTTCGGTCGGCACAGCAACGGGTGCGGGATGGCCCGGCGCCCGGATGCCGAGCGTGCCCCACGTGCTTTCGGCCTCGACACCAAACCCTGGATCGGTTGGGACTGCACCGGCTGCCAGGGCCGGCTCCTGGCCGTCCAGGCCGTAGCTGACGTAGGCGTTTTCGGTCCCCAGGACGCGGAAGCGGGGCCCGGCCTGTGCCGCCACCCGGCTCATCCAGAGCCGCGAACGCACGCCGTTCGAGTGGAATAACTCAAGGAGGCTGACGTCGTCGTTGCCACCGCCATCACGGACAGTGCGCACGTCGGCACGGACCTCTTCAACCGGACCGAACAGCACCAAGGCCTGGTCTATGAGGTGGCTGCCCAAATCAAAAGTGATCCCGCCTGCCAAGCTCGGAGGCGTCGTATCCTGCCAGCGGTCGACGACTTTGGGTGCCCAGTGCTCGAAGCTCGATTCAAACTGATAGACGCGGCCCAGATGCCCCTCGGCCAGCACCTTCCGCACGGTTTGGAAGTCCCCGTCCCACCTGCGGTTCTGGAACACGATCAGGGGTTTCCCGACGCGTTCTGCCCGTTCGATCAGTTGCTCGCCGTCGCCGACCGTCGGCACGAAGGGCTTGTCCACGATCACGGCCAGGCCTGCGTCCAGTGCTGCCAGCCCTTGGTCCACATGGGTGTGGGGAGGGCCGGCAAGCACCACCAATTCCAGATCCAGGCCAGCAGCCAGCATTTCGTTGGCGTCTGCAACAATTTCTGCGTCGGGATGGTCCCTCGCGGCCTGCAGCTTGCGTTCCGGGTGGGCCGTCGCGATGACGCCCAAGGAGAACTCCGGAAGGGCACCGAGGAAGGGCCCATGGAAGACTTTGCCGGCCAGCCCGTAGCCCACCAAACCGGTGCGGACGGGCCGCGAAGGGCCTTCGGCGTTCGACATACCGGAAGATTACTCTTGTGCCATAATTTGTTCAAGGAATAAACAATTGATGGCAGCGGGGATGGAGTAGCCTGCGGTTGAACGATAAGTTACGCAGTTGTTTCTTGTCCACAATCCAGGGAGGCTTGGTTGAATTCAGCAGACGCGCCGGCGCGCACCAGCCACGGGCGGCTGCCGGCCCAGCGGGCGGGGAACAACCTCGACAGCATTCGCCGGCATAACCTCTCCACCATTCTTCAGTTCGTGCATCATGCCGGCCCCGTCCCGCGCTCTGAGCTGACGCGGAAAACAGGGCTGAACAGGTCGACAGTCGGCGCCTTGGTCGGCGAGCTGGCCGAGCTCGGACTGGTCTTGGAAACCAGCCCCGATTCAAGCAACGGTGTCGGGCGGCCGAGTGCCGTCGTGCGCCCCAACCCGGCGACGGTGGCGATCGCGGTCAATCCCGAGATCGACGCGGTGACCGTCGGTGCCGTCAGCCTGGGCGGGGTTGTCCAAAAACGGATCCGCTACGAGACAGACAAGGCTCCCAGCGTCCGGGAGGCAGTCAACATCAGTGCGGCGATCATTGAGGGAATGAAGACCGACGGGACCCGAATCGCAGGGATCGGCGTCGCGGTACCGGGTTTGGTGCGGACCCAGGACGGACTCGTGCGGCTGGCCCCGCATCTGGAGTGGACGGATGAACCGATTGCCGAAATGCTGGCCACTGCCACCGGGTATCCCGTGAAAGCGGCCAACGATGCAAGCCTTGGTGCTCTTGCCGAAAGAACCTTTGGGGCCGCCCGACGGGTCAGTGACCTCATTTATCTCAATGGCGGGGCGAGCGGCATCGGCGGCGGGATCATCAGCGGAGGCCACGCCCTGACGGGCGTCGCCGGTCACGCCGGAGAGCTGGGCCACACCCGGATTCGAAGCGGCGGAGGGCTTGATACTGCCCGCGCCCGAGGCACCCTGGAGTCCGAAGTTACCCGCGATGCCCTGCTTGACGCCCTCGGACTGGCATCCGCGGACGTGGACGAACTGGAGGAGGCGCTGCTTTCGTCCACTTCTGCCGAGGTTCGGGCTGTTGTGGACCGGCAGCAGGAGTACCTCGCCATTGCCCTTGGCAATGCAATCAACATCCTGAATCCGGAGTTGATCATCCTGGGCGGCTTTCTGGGTTCCTTGCACGCCGCTGATCCGGAGCGGCTGGAGCGCCTCGTTTCCCGGGAATCACTGCCGGTTTCACACCAAAGCGTCCACATCTCCCGGCCGCAGCTGGGCGCCAACCTTCTCATGGTCGGCGCGGCTGAACTGGTATTCGCTGACCTTCTGGCCGACCCGGCTGCCTACTCCTTCGTCGCCTGACCAGGCGCGCGTCCCCCGACGAGGGGCGCTGCTACTGCTTGACCGGTTTCACGTTGTCGAGAACCGGTATCGGCTGAGGTGCCGGTACTCCGTTCCGGCCGGAAGGACCACGGAAGGAAAGTCGGGGAAACGGCTGGAATCGGTAATCTTTTGGGGCTCAAGGCATATGCCGCTGCCGGGCCCGTAGACGGTTCCGCCGCGACCGGCCAGCGGAGGCAGCCGGTTCGCTG
The DNA here is from genome assembly GCF_059091125.1 of Arthrobacter sp. Y3223151. Taxonomy (NCBI): domain Bacteria; kingdom Bacillati; phylum Actinomycetota; class Actinomycetes; order Micrococcales; family Micrococcaceae; genus Arthrobacter; species Arthrobacter sp. Y3223151. Next base: position 93,818 of record NZ_JBNHGI010000008.1, read on the forward strand.
TATAGACCTGAAGACAGAATTCCGTGGTGTACAGCTCCATCATGCGTCCGGTTTTGGGAGAATAAAGTACTGCCGCGGGCTTGGCGCTGTCCCTGCCGGGATTGAACAGGAACGTGTTATCGATGCCCGGCCACGGCTCGGTGCCCGACTTCGGCAGGAAGGCTCCGATCCGCCTCAGCTTGCGGAAGTCGAAAGCCGACCCGGCGACCGGCAGGTGGCTACCGGTCGGAATGAGCTCCCAATCCGTCGCCAGGATGTAATCCCCGTCAACCATCAACTGCTGATCGGTCACGGGCCCCGCCCCATCCCCGTCCATATTCCAGTAAGCGTGATTGGTCATATTCACCGGGGTGTCCGCATCCGCCCTGGCCGTGAAGAGGATCGACAACTCGTTGGCGTCGGAGAGTGAGTACCGGACCCGCGCGGAGAGGTTTCCCGGATAGCCTTCTTCGCCTTCGGGGCTGCGGTATTCAAAACTGACAAAGTCGCCCTGCGCCGGCTCCGGGGACGTATCCGATCGGGACCACAGGACGCGGTCAAAACTTCGGCTGGGTCCGCCATGGAGATGGTTCCGGCCCTCGTTCGCGGCAACGGGAAAGGTGACCCCTGCTGAGGAGAACCGGCCGCCCGCAATGCGACCCGTTGTTCGGCCGATCGTTGCGCCTAGGTAGCAGTTCGCGTGGCGGCGGTAATCGTCCACAGAGTCGAACCCGAGCACCACGTTTTCGAGCCTGCCGCCCCTGTCCGGCAGGAGCAGTTCGACGATCCTGGCTCCGTAAGGGTCCACCGTCAGGCGGGTGCTGCGCGCATTGGCGAGGACCAGGCCCGTCTCCTGCCTGCCGAAGCCCGCCTGCTTCTTCACGCCGCGCCCTCGGTGTGACGGCGGAACCACGTCTCTTGCGGTTCGGCATGGCTGCGATACTGATCCCGGATAAGAGGCCACGGATCGGGTCGCAGCTCCGCATCGAAGTGCGGCGGCCAGTCAGGGCGTACTCCGCCCAGGACCCAGGCGGCCTGCACCGCGGCCCCCTCGGCCACGTACTCGCCGGGTACCGGAACCGAGACCGGCATATCGAAGACCTGCGCGGCAATCGACCGCACCGCCCGGTTCTGAGCACCCCCGCCGATCAGAAGGACCCGCTCGGGAAGGGCACCGGCCTGCCGCAGCGCATCAAGCCCGCCGGCGAGACTGCACAGCATTCCTTCAACGGCAGCGCGCGCAAGGTTGGGCCTTGTCATAGCGGTCAGCGACAGCCCGTGAAGACTGCCCGTCGCATTGGGCAGGTTTGGGGTGCGTTCCCCTTCGAACCAGGGGATCAGGACGGCTCCCCCGGCTCCGGGGGGAGCCTCCAGGGCGAGACGCGAGAGCTCGTCGTTGTCGACGCCCAGCACCTCGGCGACGGACGTCAGGATGCGGGCCGCATTGAGCGTGGTCGCAATCGGGAGGAAGGCCCCTGCAGCGTCTGCAAAGCCGGCGACGGAACCTGTCCTGTCCCGATGCAGTTCGGCGGACGAGGCGAACACGGTTCCGCTGGTGCCGATCGAAACGATGGCTTCCTGGCCGGAAGCGTTCAGGCCCAGCGCCGCAGCGGCATTATCTCCGGCTCCCGCGCCCAGAATGACTCCCCCGGGTGTCTTTCCCGCCGGCTCATGGGGGCGGAGGACACTGGGCACGATGGCAGCATGTCCGAGGGCCAAAGTGAACAGATCCATGTCGTACCGGTTCACCTCCGGATCCCAATAACCGGTACCGCTGGCATCCGACCGGTCTGTCCTGAGTTCTTCAAGGACCGGCCCAAGCGGACTTGAAGCGGCCGGTCCATACCCACGCAGCCGCCAGGTGAGCCAGTCGTGGGGAAGAGCGACCGCGGCGACCTTTGCTGCTTTGGCGGGTTCGGCGTCACGCAACCACCGCAGTTTGCTCGCGGTGAAAGACGCTACCGGAATCAGCCCCGTCCTTTGCACGTATTCATCGGCGCCCACTTCGCGCACCAGGGCAGCGGCAGCGCCCGCGCTGCGGGTGTCGTTCCAGAGCAAAGCCGGCCTGATCACCCGGCCCTCCTTATCGAGGGCCACCATCCCGTGTTGCTGTGCTGCTACGGCAAGGCAGCTGACCGAGCCAAGACCTCCCGCCTCGGCCAGCGCTGCCTGCAGCGCATTCCACCAGGCCTCCGGGTCAACTTCGGTGCCCGCCGGGTGGGTGGCCCGTCCCGCGGAAACCACCCGGCCGGAGCGGGCATCCCGGAAAACCACTTTGCAGCTTTGTGTCGAAGAATCAACACCCGCGACAAGCGCCACGATGCCTCCAGATACGTTGGCCGAGCCTAAACCTCACCGGTTCCGGCAGATCAGCGCGCGTTGAGCAGATGTTCCATAGCCAACTGCTGAAGCCTGACGAACCCGAACCCGGAGCCGTCAAAGTACCCCTCCGGGGCAAAATCCTCATACGAGGAACGGTCTTGGAGCAGGTCGGCGTAGGTCTCTCCTTCGCCAAGGGTCGGCTGCGCCAGTTCGGTAACCCGAGCAGCGCGCATCGCTTCCTGTACTTCCGGGTCCGAGCGGAAGGCGGCGGCCCGTTCTTTCAGCAGCAGGTACATCCGCATGTTCGCCGCAGCCGAATCCCACACTCCCTCGGCATCCTCGGTCCGCGACGGCTTGTAGTCGAAGTGGCGCGGACCGTCGTAGGCCTGGCCGCCGTTCGGGCCGCCGTGTTCCAACAGGTCCACCAAAGAGAAAGCGTTCTGCAGGTCGCCGTGGCCAAAGACCAGATCCTGGTCGTACTTCACCCCCCGCTGGCCGTTGAGGTCGATATGGAACAGCTTGCCGTGGTACAGCGCCTGGGCAACGCCGGCGGTGAAGTTCAGGCCATTCATCTGTTCATGTCCGACCTCAGGGTTTACACCGAAAAGTTCGGACCGTTCCAGGGTTTCGATGAACGCCAGCGCATGGCCGACCGTCGGCAGCAAAATGTCGCCTCGGGGTTCGTTGGGCTTGGGCTCGATCGCAAACTGCAGGTCGTACCCCTGATCGGTCACGAAGGCCGCCAAAACGTCCAGCGCTTCCCGATACCGTTCAAGGGCTGCCCGGACGTCCTTGGCGGCGTCGTACTCTGCGCCCTCGCGGCCGCCCCACATGACGAAAGTCCGGGCCCCGAGCTCTGCCGCCAGATCAATGTTCCGCAGGACCTTTCGGAGCGCGAACCGCCGGACGGCCCTGTCGTTGGAGGTGAACCCACCGTCCTTGAAAACCGGGGGGCTGAAAAGGTTCGTCGTGACCATCGGAACCTGAAGGCCCGTGTCCTCGAGGGCACCTTTCAGGCGGTCAATCTGCTTCTGCCGCTCTCCCTCGCTGCTGCCGAAGGCGAAGAGGTCATCGTCGTGGAACGTCAAGCCGTACGCCCCGAGACCGGCCAGGCGTTCGACCACTTCAACGACATCAACGTGCGACCGGGTAGGACCGCCAAAGGGATCGGCCCCCGTATATCCCACCGTCCATAGGCCGAAGGAAAACTTGTCTTCGCGGCTTGGCTGCCTCATTGCCCTCTCCCATCATGAAGCAATAGTAGTGAGCAACAACATATTAGCCGCGGCGGCCCAAGTCAACGGGTCACCGGCCGCACGGGCCGCTCGCACCCTGCTAAGCCGCCGACGCCTCCGGCCCGACATGGCACGCAGAGGCTCCGCGGGATCGCTAGCTAAAGCCGATATCGTCCCTGGCGGCGAAAAAGGCTATTGCATTTGTTGTGACTGATTACTATATTGAGTTTTCACATGATGTTGCTCACACGCCGAGCTTCACGTGCCGCCTCACCTCCAGCGACGAACAGGAGCGATCCCATGGCGCACCCCACCGAACCGGCCGGTCATTCTCCGCTGCTGAAAGTTGAAGGCGTGGTGAAGCAGTACCAAGGCGTGACCGCCCTGCGCGGGGTGAGCCTGGACATCCGGCCCGACGAGATCCATGCCCTGCTGGGAGGCAACGGGGCCGGCAAGTCCACGCTGATCAATGTGCTGTCGGGCGTGGTCTCCCCGGATGCGGGCACTGTCACCCTGGCCGGGGAAGAAGTGCGGTTCCGCCATCCCAGCGACGCCCTCGACGCAGGCATCACGACCATCCACCAGGAGCTGTCGCTCGTGCCGGCGCTCACGGCCTTGGACAACATCTTCCTGGGCCGCGAGGTCAATGCCCGATTCCTCGGTTTGAAGGTCAGGCTTGACCGCAAGGGCATGGAAGAGCGCGTACAGCAACTGGCCGCCGACTTCGGGCTCACCCGGGAGGACTTGAAGCTTCCCGTTGGGGAGTTCGGTGCTTTGAAAAAGCGGGTGGTGGAGATCGTCAAGGCACTGGCCTTCGACCCCCGCGTCCTGATTTTGGACGAGCCGACCTCCGGGCTCGAAGAAGAAGAGAAGCGGCACCTGTTCGAGCACATGCGCAAGCTCAGGGCGCGGGGCGTACCGCTGCTGTGGGTAACCCACCACCTGGAGGAACTGTTCGGTCTGGCGGACACCGCCACCGTCTTCCGCGACGGGGCCAACGCCGGAACTGCCGCCATCGCAGAAACGGACGTCGATGACCTGCTGGGCATGATGTTTGGAGTCGCAGCCGGCGAATTCGGTGCGGCCAGCGGCACGCCGCCGCACACTGCGGCCGACGCCGGCGAGGAAGTGCTGCGGCTGGAGAATGTGCACCGCAGCCACGTCTTGAAGGACATCTCGCTGTCGGTTCGCAAGGGCGAGATTCTGGGCATAGCGGGCCTGGCTGGTGCCGGGCGGACCGAGTTGGCCAGGGTGATCATGGGCTTGGACAAGATGAGCAGCGGAACGATGCACCTCAACGGGCGACCCCTCCGCCTCCGCGATTCCAGCTCGGCATACCGTCACGGGTTGGCCATGCTCCCGGAAGACCGCAAGCAGCTGGGTATTCTGCCGGAATTTTCCGTGGCCGAAAACATTTCGATCTCCAGTCTGGGCGGGGTCACGCAGCTGGGTTTCCTGCTTAAGGGCCGCGATGAAATGGCCCAGGCCGAAAACTACCGGCAGCGCCTGGCGATCCGCGCCCCAAGCGTCAAGGAGAAGATTCGAAACCTCAGCGGCGGCAATCAGCAGAAGGCCATTGTGGCCCGCTGCCTGAACACCAAGCCGTCACTGCTGATCTTCGACGAACCGACCCAGGGCATCGATGTTTCGGCCAAGGTGGAGGTTCACAACCTCATCCGTGATTTTGTCGCCGCGGGCGGGGCGGCGATCGTTATCGCCTCGGAAATCGCCGAGCTCTTGGAGCTGAGCCACCGTGTGCTGGTCATGAAAAAAGGCCGGCTCGTGGGTTCAGTGGCCTCGTTGCCGCAGGAACTGGCCGCCGGGAACTTTGAGGGCGTGAAGAACAGAATTCTGGCGCTATCCGCCGGCAGGAGCGAGTGATGAATCTCCAACGGACCGTGTCCCGCACACTGTCGACCAGCGGCGTTCCCATTGCGGTCGCCCTGGTCGTCCTGGTTATCGTTTTCCAACTGATGTCGCCTGTCTTCCTGCAACCGGGGAGCCTCACGGATTACATCAACAACGCCATCCCTGTCTTGCTGATTACCGTCGGGGTGGCAATCGTCATCGTCGCGGGCGGCATCGATCTGTCCGTCGGCACGGTAGCCGGGCTCAGCGCCGGTACGACCATGTGGGCGCTGATTAGCGGTGCGCCGACCCTGGTGGGCGTCCTCGTGGGGGTCGCCACCGGCACGGTATTCGGCCTGTTTAACGGGTGGCTTATCACCAAGTTTGGCATCAACGACTTCATCGTCACGCTGGCCACCCTGAACATCGCCAGTGGACTGCTCATCGTCCTGACAGAACAGGTACCCCTCCAAGGGGTGACGACGCCGGGCTTTTCAGACATCGTCTACGGCCGCTTCCTGGGCATCCCGAGCGCCTTCTGGATCGCCGCAATCCTCTTGGTCATCATGCAGCTTTTCCTGGCCAAGACGGTGTTCGGCCGGCGCATATACGCCATCGGCATCGGCGCCGACGCGGCGAACGTGGCCGGCGTCAACGTCCTCCGCGTCAGGATGGGCACCTTCGTTGTCTCCGGCATGCTGGCCGGGGCCGCCGGCGTCCTGATTGCCTCCCGCCTTGGCGCTGTACAGGCCTTTCTGGGCGGAGGGTACGAATTCATTGCCATCGCCGGTGCCGTCTTGGGAGGCGTAAGCCTTGCCGGCGGGCGCGGCTCCGTGTGGGCCGCCGTCGTCGGCGGCCTGCTGCTGGCAACCCTGCAGCAGGGCCTTCGCCTCAACGGCGTCGACCCCGTCTATTTCAGCATTGTCACCGGCCTTTGCATCGTCGCCGGGGTGGTCTTCGACCGCCGCGTCCAGCAATACGCCCTCAATATGGGCAAACGCTCAAGGCGCGACGTTCCTCCCACAGACGCTCCGCCCCGGCACGACGCTCCCCCCGCCGAGGCTCAGCAGCAGGCACAGAAACCCGCCGCCCGCCCCCGCCCGTTCGTGACCAAACAGCAGCAGGACTGACTCATGAGCACCTCAACACCTACCCGCAACACCAGCCTGATCGGCCGTATCGTCGACAGGATACTGCTGGACCCCACCCTGGGCGTGCTGGCCATGCTCGTACTGGCTTGTTTGATCGCGGCGTTCACGTTGCCGGTGTTCCTGGCTCCGTCGAACCTGTTCAACATTCTCAACAGCAGCATCACGGTGATGATTCTGGCCATGGGGATGACCGTGGTCCTGATCGCCGGAGGCATCGACCTCTCCATCGGGGCCGCCATGGCACTCTGCGCGGGGGTAGCGGCGCAGACGATGAAATCAGGGATGCCGCTGTTCGCCGCAATCCTCGCCGCACTGTTTGCCGGTGCCTTGATCGGGATCGGCAACGGGCTGCTCGTCACCCGGGTCGGGCTGCCGGACTTCATTGCCACGCTCGCAATGCTCGGCTTCGCCGGCGGCATCCTCTATATCTGGACCCAGGGCGTGCCCATCATCGGCTACATGGTCCCCGAGTTCTATGTCATCGGCGGGCTGAGCCCGCTGGCCGGCGCGCTCACGCTGCCCATGGTCATCGCCCTCATCGTGGCGCTGCTCCTTGGCGGGATCCTGGGATCCTCCCGCCTCGGGACGCACCTCTTCTCTGTCGGCAGCAGCCGGACCGGTGCCGTACAGTCCGGCGTGCGGGTGGACCGGGTTCGGATCATCGCCTACGTCATCAGCGGGCTATGCGCCGCGATCGCCGGCGTCATCCTGGCCGGCCGGAATACCAACGTCCCGGCGGACCTCGGCGTCGGTTACGAGATTCAAGCCATCGCCGCCGCCGTCATCGGCGGTGCGGCACTCAGTGGCGGCAGGGGCCGCATCCTGGGAGCCATCCTCGGCGCCATCACGCTGGCGGCGACGATCAACATCATCAACCTTGCCGGCGTTCCGTCCAGCTACCAAAAAATCGTCATCGGTTCGATTCTCATCGTCGCCGTCCTCGCCAACCGGATCAGCGCCATCATCAACGCCCGCGTCCGGCAACGGCGGGCCGTTGTGCTCGACGTCGCCACCGTGTAGCCGAAACCAGCTTCCCCGATCTCCCCGTTGCTGCGGGGACCACCAAAAAATGAAAGGCAAGACAATGTCCACAACTGACACCACCCGGCCGACAGGCCGCCGTCGGTACGCCCGGACCCGCAGCGCCCTCGCTTCCGGAGCAGTCACGGCAGCCCTCATCCTCACCGGCTGCACCACGGTCGAGACGCCGGCCGGCACCGGTGGAGGCGGCGGCGGAGGCGCCGGTGCCGCGGTCAACCCGGACTCGGCCGCCGATGCCGCCATCCGCGAATTGGTGGACGGCCGGGAAATCAAAGTCGGCTTTGCTCCCCCGATCCTCTCCGAGTTCTACACCCAGGTCGAAAAAGCTGCCTTCAACAAGATGAAGGAATACGAGGACCGGTTTGGTGTGAAATGGACCTGGGAGCGCCAGGGTGCCCTCAACGACGCCCATTCAGGCACTGAAACCCTTGGCATCGTGCAGGGGTATATAGCGCGCGACTTCGACGCGGTCTTCGTCTGCTCGGCCGCCAACGCCGCCACCATGCAGGAGCTGTACGGCCGCGGGCAGGAAGAAGGCGTCGACTTCTACCAGTTCAATTCCACGGAAGAGCTGGCTAATCCTTCCCAGGCCGAGGACCCCACCGGTGGCCTCAACACCGTGTCGAACATCGGCTATGACGACCGCTGGCAGTCGGGCTACATCGCTGGAAAATACATCGGCGACCAGCTCAAGGGCGAAGGCAAGGTCATCCAGATCATGGGTCCCTCCGGATCCGACTGGACCAAGCTGCGCCAGCAGGGCTTCAAGAAAGCCATCTCCGAGTACCCCGGTATCGAAATCGTCGGACAGGCCGACGGCGGCTACGTGCGGGACAAAGGCCTCAGGGCCGCGCAAGACCTGCTGACCAAAAACCCCGATGTGAACGCGATCTACGGCGAAAACGAAGACATGGCGCTCGGCGCGTCCCAGGCCATCGATGCACGCGGCCTCAAGCATTGGGACGGGCAGGACGGCATCATCACCATCGGTGCTGACGGCCTGATTTCGGGAATGGACTCCATCAAGGCCGGTAAGCTCACCGCCACCGTCGACGTGAACAGCGTCGAGATGGGGCACAGCATGATCGAAACCCTCTTCGCTCACGAGGTCTTGGGCATGGAAGTCAACCAGTTCGTCCGCATCCCGACCGATGTCGTCGACGCCGCGAACGTCGAATGGCACCAGTCCGTCCTGCAGGAGAGCCAGCAGGGCCAGGGAAGCTACTAAACCTTTCGCACCAACCACCGAACTGAGAGGTTCTACCGTGAGCAGCAATCGAAAAATGGACCCGGTGGACGTCGTCGTCGTCGGACTCGGAGCGGGCGGTGGACCGGCCGTCAAGGTTCTCAGTGAAGCCGGCTACAGAGTCGTCGGATTCGACAAGGGACCGTGGCTACGGCCGGAGGAGCATTACTCGGGCGACGAGTTGAAGTTCCAGAACCGCAGCTACCTGTGGCCGGATGTGAAGCTGATGCCCAGGACGGTGCGCCAGGACGAAAACTCCGAAGCCCGGATCTTTAATTTCTCCCCCGTGCCCTCGAACGTCGGCGGCGGAACGAGCCACATGGCCGGTTGGATGCCCAGGCCACGGGAGTCGGACTTCATCTTCCACTCCCTCCACGGGGATCTGGAAGGCGCTAGCCTGGCCGACTGGCCGTACCGGTATGAGGACCTGGAACCGTACCTGACCAAGGTTGAGTGGAGCTACGGCATCTCGGGCCTGACCGGCGCGGACCGGGGGGAAGGCTTCCGCAGCAAGCCGTACCCCAGCGGCCCGTTGCCGCCGACCAGGTTCGGCATGAAATTCTATGAAGGCTCCAACAAACTGGGCATCAATTCCTTCCCGTTGCCCATGTCGCACCTGACCGAAGGCAACGCCCTGGGCCGGGCTGCGGTGAACCGGACCAGTTTCTGGAACCAATACGGCGACCCCACCCAAACCCGTTCCAGCGTGGCGACGACGTACATTCCCGAAGCCCTCGCCACCGGCAACCTGGAGGTACGGGCCGACAGCTACGTCAGGGAAGTCAAACTGGGCAGGGACGGCCGTGCCACCGGCGTCGTCTACATCGACCCCGAAGGCCATGAGGTCGAACAGGATGCCGCCGTCGTTGTCTTGGCGCTCGGCGCCATCGAGTCGTCGCGGCTCATGCTGCTGTCCGCATCGAACCGGTTCCCCGAAGGGCTCGCGAACGATTCCGGCCTCGTCGGCAAGAACGCCACCTTCCACGAATACATCTTCGCGGTCGGACTGTTCGACAAGGACATCGAGGAACCGTTGCGCGGCTGGACGGGAAACTACCAAAGCGGCGGTTCCACGCACTTCTACGAGACGGACGAAAGCAGGGGCCACATCGGCGGCGGCATCATCGCCACCACTCAGATCGGCCAGGCGATCAACGCGATCATGCCCGGCCGCCCGACCTGGGGGCAGGCCATGAAGGACGCCGACCGGAATTACTTCGACTACTCGATGAAGATCGGCTTCATCCTGCAGGACATGCCCCAGGAGACCAACCGGGTCGACCTCGACCCCAACGTCAAGGACGCCTGGGGGCTGCCGGTAGCGCGGATCACGAACAAGCCCCACGCCAACGACATCGCCATGAGCAAGTGGCAGATCGACAAGAACGTGGAAATCCTCCAGGCGGCCGGAGCAACGAAAACCACGCCCGTCTACCTGGGAGACGAATTCACCGGCAATGCCTGCCACCAGCAGGGCACTGTCCGGATGGGAACCGACCCGGGCAAGTCGGTACTGAACGGATGGGGCCAGGCCCACTCGGTGGACAACCTCTTCGTGGTCGACGGCGCGGGCTTCCCCACCGCCATGGGCGTCAACCCCACCCTCACGATCATGGCCCACTCCTGGCGCTGCGCGGACTACATCGCCGGCACCTACCTCAAGGGCCGCAGCTAGCGGCTGAACCTCACCGCCGGTTAGAGAATGGCAGAAAGGAAGACAAGATGGTTTCGAAAGCCGACTGGGAAATCGTCCCCCTCCGCATAGACCCGGACTCGGACGAAAAACTGTTCTTCACCGATCACGAGTGGGAGACCATCGAAGCCGCCGCGGCGCGGGTGATGCCCACCGACCATGATCCCGGGGCACGTGAGGCGAGGGTAATCGTCTTCATCGACCGTTACCTCTCAGGCATCGACTACCTCTACGCGGCAGCGGACGGTTCCGGCTTCCTGGCCCTGGCAGGTCAAGAAGCGCGCTCTGCCCGGGCACGCATCACCGACCTGCAGCGGCTCTACCGCGAAGGGGTTCGTGAACTCGACCGACGGTCGCGCGAGTTGCGGGCAGAGTCCTTCAAGGACGCGACCGCCGACGTCCAGGACCAGGTGCTCGAACAGGTCAGCGGCGCTCCCAAACCGGTGCCGCTCTCGCTGACCTCCATGGAGGTGTACTACTCGCGGCTCCAGGGAAACACCGATGAAGACAAGAGTTTTTTCGACACGCTGTGCCTGCATGTCCGCCAAGGTTTCTACGCTGACCCGGTCTACGGCGGAAACAAAGACCAGATGGGTTGGAAGATGCTCGGTTTCGACGGGCCGCAAAACCTGCGCGACACCATGGACGGCACCTACAGCACGGCCAAGTACTTCGTCCAGGAATTTGACTGGGAAGAACTGATCCCGGGCTTCAAACACGGCTCGGAACAAAACGTGACTGAAGGTGGCGAAGACGCCGCCGGCAGCCAAGCCGCCGACACGGCTTCGGCATCGGACCGTACAGAGGAATCCAGTAAGTAAGGGGAAAGACAATGACCGCCTACGAAGACAAGCTCAACAAGTACGTCGACCGTTCCTACACCTTCATCCCCGAGACCATCGATCTGAGCAAGACCGTGGTCCACGCGCTCGACATCCAGAATCTCTGCCTCGACCCGGAGGGCGCAGACTACATCCAGAGTGTTGGTGGAGCGCCCTCGGGGCAGGAATCCCTCGGGCCGGCCAAGAGAATGATCGAACTCGCCCGGGAAAAAGGAATCAAAGTCGTCTGGTCCATGTGGGGCATGCACCCCGAGGGTTACGACATCGGCATCTGGGGGCTGAAGTACCCGTCCTGGAGGGAGCCCGATTCGCCCTTCAACCACGGAACGTGGAACGGCGCACTCTGCGAAGGATTCGAGCCTCAAAAGGGCGAACCCGTCTTCCAGAAGCACCGCAACAGCAGCTTCTACGGAACGGCCTTCAACGAATACCTCCAGCAGGACGGCGCCGAGTACCTCGTGATCGTCGGCTCCTCGACCGCCAACTGCGTACCGACCACGGCCCGCGACGGTTTCGACCGGGGATACAAGGTGATAGTCGTGGCCGATTCCGGCACGGCCATTCCCCTCAATACCCATGGCCGCAACCCGGAGTTCGACCACGAAACCCCTGAAGGATACGGACAGTACTGGGAATCCCTGCGCAACATCCAGGCTCAGTACGCGGACGTGATGTCCAGCGATGAATTCGCTGCCCTCGTCGAACGCTCATCCCGGGCGGCGGGACAGGAAGCCTCAGTAAGTGCAGACGCCTCAGCCCGCTAAACCGCGGTACAGGGGAGGTGGGACCGTTATGAATGCGCCGCCGAAGGAACCGGTAGAGGTTCCCCACGACCAACGACGCGGCACCACCTCCCCGGGCACCCAGCACGTTGATCCACCTTGAGGAAGACACCCATGGCACCGTACGCTCCCACGCAATGGCGCAGGTTCGGGCGGCTCCACTGGTCTTGCACACTTGCCGGATTCGGTTCAGTGGCGCTTGGAAACATGCGTACCCCCATACCTACAGAGGATGCCCGGGCACTGGTACGTCATGCCTGGGACGCGGGCGTCCGGTTCTTCGATACTGCACCCATGTACGGCCATGGCCTTGCCGAATATCGGCTGGCCGATGTCCTCACCGATGAGGACAGAGAAACGTTCGTCTTGGCCACAAAAGTCGGGCGAACCCTAAAACCCGCAAGCCCGGGGACCTTCAGTACCGCCCCCTGGTGCAACACCCCGCCGTTCCGCATCGAATACGACTACTCCTACGACGGTGTGATGCGCCAGGTCGAAGACAGCATGCAGCGAATGGGGACGGATTACTTCGACGTGCTCCTGGTTCACGACACGGACCGTTGGACTCACGGCGCCGACCAACCCCGCCGATTTCAGGAAGCCCTAAACGGTGCGTTCAAAGCCTTGTTTTCCCTGCGGGACCAAAAGGTAGTGCGGGCCGTGGGAATAGGCGTCAACGAGGTCGATGTCTGCATGGCAGCGGCAGAAGCAGCCGACATTGACTGCATTCTGATCGCCGGTACTTACAACTTACTGAACACCGAGGCGCAGGACGAGCTTCTCCCACTCTGCCTGCGACGCGGGATCGCCGTCATCAACGGCAGAATCTTTGGATCGGGCATCCTAGCCACCGGCCCTAAACCCGGAGCCCGCAAGGACTATGCTCCGGCAACGCTTGAAACCCTCAACGAGATCCGACCTTACCAAGAGGTAGCCGACCGCCACGGAGTGCCTCTGGGGGCGGTGGCATTGCAATTTGGCGCCGCCCACCCTGCCGTCACCAACGTCTGCCTCGGCGCCCGCACCATCATTCAACAAGAGCAGAACTACCAATGGCTGAGTCAGCGGATCCCCGTCGAGGTGTGGCAGGAACTGAAGCACCAGCAACTCATTAGCTCCGCCTCTCCCACACCCGGAACCTCCCAATAAGGACAACTAAGGATCAGCAAATCCAGGAAGGCCCCCCATGATGCTGCAGGAAGTCATCAAGATCGCCGCCATCGCCGAAGAAGCAGCCGAACAACTGGCAATCCGCATCGTCGTCAGTGTCGTTGACATCCACGGCAACCCGGTGCTTCTCCATCGCATGGACGGCGCACCCCTCCACTCTTTGGACATGGCCTTCCGCAAGGCCTACACCGCCGCCTCGTTTAACGTGGAAACAGAAGAACTCACGTCGCAAGTACAACCAGGGCAGCCCCTTTACGGCCTGGCCGTGAACTCGGGCAGCCAACTCATCGCCTTCGGCGGTGGAGCACCTGTACAGCTCCAACGAGGCGAAAGAGTCGGTGTCGGGATCTCGGGAGGAACCACTGAACAAGACATTCATATCCTCAAGGCCGCTCTTACTTCACCCCGCACCATTCCCTAAACCCGCTGCGACTCTCCTCTGCCGGATAACCGCGTCGGCCGACCACCGGACAAATACAATGCCGCGGCGTCAGCTGATCAGGGGATACACCGGCAGGTTTTGTGCAGCCGGCGCCAGCCTTCAGCCAGTTCCTTGCTGGCGCCGTAGTCATCGACAACCAGCTTCGCTTTACGCCAGCGGCGCCCCGCTCCACACCGGGGACGCCACCACAGCTGGCAGCAGCTGTGTCGGCTGTCAGGTTCTTCACGGCCACACACGTATCACCTTGGTTGGGATCGCTCGGTATTGCGGCATAGAACGCGCAGTCGTCGTCCTTGACGACCAGCCGCGTGCTGTCTGCCTTGACGCCGAATATCTTCTTCGCGTCGCCGGTCAAAGTGTCGGCCGATTCTGCCGGAGTTTCGAGAGCAGCCATCCGGGGTTTCGGATCATTTAGGCCGCGCACGAGCAGGTTCCTGTGCAGCTAGTAGCGTCAGCCTTCGGCTAGTTCCTGCGGATCCTCTACCCCAATTGCAATTTCCGCGACATCGACGACAAATCGAATGGGAGACACCGGTCTGGCAGTACAACGGATCAGTCCGGCAACCTGCTCGGGATCCATATGATCGACGACGGCCGGCAACACCGCGCCACCGAGTTCCGCGCTGCGGCGCGGGCCATACCTTCGATGGTTTCCGGGCGGTTGCACTCGCTTGGGCGGCCGGTGGTGGAGCGACCGCTGGCGTAGACCGACCGGGACGCCGGCGGGTCAGTCGCCGTCCTCGTAGCCGTCGATCTCGGCGATGTCGATCGTCTCGACCGAGCCGATGCCGAAGCGGCTGTTGCCCAGCCTGCGGATGATCACCGTCAGCCGCTCCTTGAGCTCATCCATCTGGTCGCCGCTGCCGCTGCTGAGCAGCCGCTCCAGTTCGGCGGCATGCTTGAGGGCCCGCTTGCCCTCGTCGGTGATCTGCACGATCTGCCGACGGCGATCCACGTCGCTGCGGGCACGGATGATGTGCCCGTGGACTTCCAGCCTGCCCAGGGTCTTGCCCATGGTCTGCGCCTGCACCCGGACGCGGGTCGCCAGCTGCGCCTGCGTCATTTCGCCCTCGGCGGCCAGCACCTCAAGCGCAATGACGCCGGCGTGGGTCAGGCCCAGGCCAGCGAGTTTGTCGTTCCATTCGTGCTCGACGAGCCGGGCGGCGGTGGAGAGCAACCGTGGCATCGGCCAATTCTTCAAATCCGGCATGCCTTCAAGTATACGTACGGAGTCCGAACAGCCAGAGGGCTGTCTTGGCTATGCTGGTGTGAAACCCCGGATCGCTAAGGAGCTGCCCCATGGCCGAACGACTGTCGACAGGCGACATCGCGCCGGAATTCACACTGCAGGACTCGGCGGGCAACACCGTCTCGCTGGCCGATTATCGTGGCCAAAACGTTGTGGTTTACTTCTATCCCGCAGCTTCGACGCCGGGCTGCACGAAGCAGGCCTGCGACTTCCGCGACAGCCTCGACTCGCTGAAGGGGGCCGGATACGCGGTGCTGGGAGTCTCCCCCGATCCGCTGCCGAAGCTGGTGAAGTTCGCGGAGAAGGAAGAGCTGAACTTCCCGTTGCTCTCCGACGAAGACCATGCCGTGGCCGAGGCGTATGCGGCCTGGGGCGAAAAGAAGAACTACGGCAAGGTCTACGAGGGCCTGATCCGTTCCACGATCGTGGTGGATCCCGAGGGCAAGGTGACGCTCGCCCAGTACAACGTCCGGGCCACCGGCCACGTGGCCAAGCTGCGCCGCGACCTCGGCCTGGACAATTAGGCGTCCGCCGGAGGCATAAGACCCCGCCAAACGAGTGCCGCCGTGCCGGTAGACTGATTCCTGTTCCGGCAGGCCCGGAACGAATGCGCGAGTGGCGGAATTGGTAGACGCGCTGGATTTAGGTTCCAGTGTCTTCGGACGTGCGGGTTCAAGTCCCGCCTTGCGCACGATCAACAGGAGCCCCGCAGCGTCAGTTGCGGGGCTCCTGCCGTTCCACGGCGGGCTCCGGGTCCCGGTCCTCCGAGGCTTCCGTCCCCGTCGTCGCGCCATCCCGCGCGGGACTGTCACCAAATTGTGATGGTTTTGGCCAACCGCCGAACCTGAAACCGATGCTTTCGATCAGACATGTGACTAAGCTCTCATCAAGCGGACGCGCCACCGCGCCTCCGCCGGCTGCCGTACACAAAGTCGGCGTCACACCTCACGTCCCCGAGGAGCAGTCCATGTCATTTGCTGACATCTTTTCCGGAGGCCAGCGAAGCGGCCGGCGCGCCGGAGCGGTTGTTGCCGGCCTGGCCGCCGGCGCACTCGTCCTGTCCGGCTGTGCCGAAAGCGAGCGCGGCGGCGGAGCGCAGGGCGAGACAGAGGGAGTCAATCCGACGTTCGTGTTCGCCGCGTCGTCGGATCCCAAGTCGCTGGACCCGGCCTTCGCCAGCGACGGCGAGTCCTTCCGCGTCAGCCGCCAGATCTTCGAGGGTCTGGTCGGCGTCAAGGAAGGAACGCCCGACCCTGAACCGCTGCTGGCGGAATCCTGGGAGATGTCCGACGACGGGCTCTCCTACACCTTCCAGCTCAAGGAGGGCGTGAAGTTCCACGACGACACCGACTTCAACGCCGACGCCGTCTGCTTCAACTTCGACCGCTGGTACAACTTCGAGGGGATCCAGCAGTCCCAGTCGGTGAGTTACTACTACGGCTCGCTGTTCCGCGGATACTCGGATTCCCCCGAGACCGCCGTCTACGACTCCTGCGAGGCGGTCAGTGACACCGAGGTGACCGTCAACCTGGCCCAGCCCTTCGCCGGTTTCATCCCGGCGCTGTCGCTGCCGGCTTTCGCAATGCAGAGCCCCACGGCCCTGGAGGAGTTTAACGCCGACGACGTCGGGGGCTCGGAGGAGGCTCCGGAGCTGAGCGAATATGCCATGGGCCACCCGGTCGGCACCGGCCCGTTCAAGTTCGACAGCTGGTCGGTCGGCGAGTCCCTGCAGCTTTCCGCATTCGACGGCTACTGGGGCGAACAGGGCCAGGTCCAGGAGATCATCTTCCGCATTATCGAAGACCCCAATGCCCGCCGGCAGGCGCTGGAGGCCGGGGACATCGACGGCTACGACCTGGTGGCGCCGGCCGACACGCAGTCGCTGGCCGACGCCGGTTTCAACGTCATCGCGCGCGATCCGTTCACCATCCTGTATCTGGGCATGAACCAGGAGCAGGAGGCGCTGAAGGACCTCAAGGTCCGGCAGGCGATCGCCCACGCCATCGACAAGGACGCGCTGGTCCGCCAGACGCTGCCCGAGGGCACCAAGGTCGCCACGCAGTTCGTTCCGGACACGGTCAACGGCTACAACGACGACGTCACCACCTACGAGTACGACCCGGAGAAGGCGCGGGCGCTGCTCGAAGAGGCCGGCTACGGCGACGGCCTGGAGCTGATGTTCAACTACCCGACCGGGGTGTCCCGGCCGTACATGCCGACGCCGGAACAGGTGTTTACCAACTTGAGCGCCCAGCTCGAAGAGGTCGGCATCACCATCGAGGCCCAGCCGGACAAGTGGTCCCCGGACTACCTGGACCGCATCCAGGCCAGCGCCGACCACGACATCCACCTGCTCGGCTGGACCGGCGACTACAACGACACCGACAACTTCGTCGGGGTCTTCTTCGGCCAGGAGAAGCCGGAGTTCGGCTTCAACAACAAGGAGCTGTTCGACAAGCTGTCCAAGGCACGCGAAACCAGCAGCATCGAGGAGGCGACGCCGCTGTACGAGGAGATCAACGAGGACATTGCGCAGTACGTCCCGGCGATCCCGCTGGCGCATCCGGCACCGTCGCTCGCCTTCGCCCCGCGGGTGACCTCCTATCCGGCCAGCCCGGTGAACGACGAGGTGTTCAACGCCATCGAGCTCAGCGAGTAGCCCCGTCCTGCCGGGGTCCGCACACCGCGGACCCCGGCAGGCAGGCCCGCCCCGGCCCGAATAGCGCGGGCGGCGCCGGGCCTGCTGCCGAAGAGGCAATTTCCACCGCATCCGGCGCGACGCCGGGACCGGGATCCGGAAGGACGCTGTGCTCAGAGTCATTATCAAGCGCATCGCGCTGCTCATCCCGACGCTCTTCGGGCTTTCCCTGCTGCTGTTCCTATGGGTCCGCAGCCTGCCAGGCGGGCCCGCCACGGCGCTGCTCGGCGACCGTGCCACGCCCGAGGCGGTGGCGCGGATCAACGAGCTCTACGGCTTCGACCGGCCGCTGATCGAGCAGTACTTCGTCTACATGGGCAAGCTGCTCCAGGGCGATTTCGGCACCTCGATCCTCACCGGCCGGCCCGTGCTGACGGAGTTCGCCACCCGCTTCCCGGCGACGGTCGAGCTGACGATCGTCGCCCTCATCATCGCCGTCGGCATCGGCATCCCGCTGGGCTACCAGGCCGCCAGGTACTACGGCAAATGGCCGGACCACTCCTCCGTCGTGCTGTCGCTGGTGGGGATCACCGTGCCGGTCTTCTTCCTGGCCTTCATCCTCAAGTGGCTGTTCGCCATCCAGCTGCCCTGGTTCCCTACCGACGGCCGGCAGAACCCCAGGATCAACGCCACGCACGTCACCGACTTCTATGTGCTCGACGGTCTGCTCACCCGCGAATGGGATGCCGCCTGGGATGCGCTGCTGCACCTTGCGCTGCCCGGGATCGCGCTGGGCACCATCCCGCTGGCCATCATCGTGCGCATCACCCGGGCCTCCGTCCTGGAGGTGCAGAATGCCGACTACGTGCGCACCGCCCGCGCCAAGGGGCTGCTGCAGAAGACCATCCGCAACCGGTTCATCCTGCGCAACGCGATGCTGCCGGTGACCACCACCATCGGCCTGCAGCTGGGGCTGCTGATTTCCGGGGCCGTGCTGACCGAGACGGTGTTCGCCTTCAACGGCATCGGGCGGTTCCTGCGCGACGCGATCTTCAACCTGGACTACCCCGTCCTGCAGGGATTCATCATCTTCATCGCCGTGCTGTATTCGCTGATCAACCTGGTCGTGGACGTGTCCTACAGCATCATCGACCCGAGGGTGCGTGTCTAAATGAGCACAACACTTCCGCCGCAGTCGGGCGGCGACCTCCGGACCACCCCCGAGCCACCGGGCGCACCCGGCGCTCCCGCCAGCGTCGGACCCGGCGGCACCAGCCTGTGGAAGGACGCGTTCCGCCGGCTCCGCCGGAATCCGCAGGCCATCGCCGGCGCCGTCATCGTGGGCCTGTTCGTGCTGACCGCCGTGCTGGCTCCGGTGCTGGCACCCTACGGCGGCCAGGACCTCCCCGGCCGCACGTACATCACCCCCACCCACATTCCGGGCTTCGGCGAGGTGGAAGGCTTTCCCCTCGGACTGGACCGTTTCGGCGGGGACCTGTTGAGCAAACTCATCTGGGGCGCGCAGGCCTCGCTGCTGATCGGCGTCGTCTCGACCGCGATGGGGCTGGCCGGGGGCATGCTGCTGGGCATCCTCGCCGGCGGCTTCGGCGGCTGGATCGACAGCGTGATCATGCGCGGCGTCGACATCCTGCTCTCGGTGCCGAACCTGCTGCTGGCGGTGTCCATCGCGGCCATCCTGGGGCAGGGGGCGTACGCGGTGATGATCGCCATCGGCGTGGCCCAGCTGCCGATCTTCGCGCGGCTGCTGCGGTCGTCGATGATTTCGCAGCGCAGCGCGGACTACATGCTGGCGGCGCAGACGCTGGGCCTGAGCCGGGGCACCATCATCATGAACCACCAGCTGCCCAACAGCGTGGGACCGGTCATCGTGCAGGCCACGCTGACGCTGGCCACCGCCGTCATCGACGCCGCCGCGCTCTCCTTCCTTGGCCTGGGCGGCGGGCGCCCGCAGACCGCCGAGTGGGGCCGCATGCTCACCTACGCGCAGGCCGAACTGGGCATCGCGCCGCAGCTGGCGTTCCTGCCCGGCCTGTGCATCGCCGTCACCGCGCTGGGCTTCACGCTGCTGGGCGAATCCCTGCGGGAAGCGCTGGACCCCAAGACCCGGGCCAAGTAGCGGCAGGTGCGGGTCAGCCGGCCAGGGTGGCCGGCGGGGCCCCGCCGTCGTGCCGCCGTCGCTGGCGCGCCATGTGCATCATGGCGGCGAAGCCGGCGATGAACAGCACTTCCAGCGCCGCCAGCCACCAGAGGGCGCCCCACCTGCCCTCGCCGATGAAGATGACGGCGCCGACCGCCAGCAGCACCGTGCCGATCACCAGCACGAAGACCGCGAAGCCGATGGCCACCGCGGCGCTGCGCACTCCGGTCCGGAAGCCGAAGCCTTCCGGCCGGTGGTCGTCGGGCTCCGGGGCGGCCCCGGGCCCGGTGTCCTCAGGACGCAATCTCCGGATCCTCCGCCTGAATGTCCAGTTCGTTGCCCGGTATGGACGCCAGCAGGCGCCGCGTGTAGGGGTGCCGCGGGTTGGTGAACACTTGCTCCGAGCTGGCTGCCTCCACCAGTTCGCCGTCCTTCATCACGCAGACATAGTCGGAGATCAGCCGCACCACGGCCAGGTCATGGGAGATGAAGAGGTAGCTCAGGCCCAGCTCCGCCTGCAGGTCGCCCAGCAGCTTCAGGATCTGCGCCTGCACCAGCACATCCAGCGCGGAGACGGGCTCGTCGCAGATGATCAGTTCGGGCTTCAGGGCCAGGGCGCGGGCAATCGCCACGCGCTGGCGCTGGCCGCCGGAGAGTTCGGACGGGTAGCGCCGCAGCATGTTCTGCGGCAGCGCGACCTCGTCCATCAGCTCGCGCACGCGGACCGAGCGTTCCCTCGCGCTGCCGCGCTTGTAGGTGGACAGCGGCTCCTCGACAATCCGCTCGATGGTGAACATCGGATTCAGGGACGAATACGGATCCTGGAACACCGGCTGGACCCGCTGGCGGAAGTCCCGCAACTGCGCCTTGGTCAGGTTGGCCACATCCATTCCGTCGAAGGTCATGGTGCCGCTGGTCGGTTCGATCAGCTTGAGCAGCATGCGGGCGGTGGTGGTCTTGCCGGAGCCCGACTCGCCGACGATGGCGACGGTGTGTCCGCGCGGGATATCGAGCGTCACGTTCTTCGCCGCGTAAAAGTCTTCGGCCTGGCCGCGGATCTTGTACACCTTGGTCAGGTCGCGCAGTTCCACGATGTTGTCCGTCTTCTGCGCCTCGGCGGCCGCGGGAGCCTCGGTGACATGCTCCTGAAAGACCTTCTCCGCCCGTTCGGCCCGCACGGCCGCGTTGCCGGTGAACGCCCCCGGCATCAGGCGCACCGCGGCGACGCTGGGCGCCGCCTTCACCAGCGCCCGGGTGTAGGGGTGCTGCGGATCCTCCAGCAGCTGCCGTGCCGGCCCGGTCTCCACCACCTTGCCGCGGTGCATCACCACCAGCTCCGACGCCCGTTCGGCCGCCAGCCCCAGGTCGTGGGTGATGAGCAGCACCGCCGTCCCCAATTCATGGGTCATCGACTCGATCTGGTCCAGGATGGTGCGCTGGACCGTGACATCCAGCGCCGACGTCGGCTCGTCGGCGATCAGCAGCCGCGGCTGGCAGGCCAGGCCGATGGCGATCAGGGCGCGCTGGCGCATCCCGCCGGAAAACTCATGCGGATACTGCTTGGCGCGTTCCCTGGCGTTGGGCAGTCCGGCAGCCTCCAGGACCTCCACGACCTTCCGGTCCACGTCCCGCCTGGTCGCCATGCCGTGAACCAGCAGGGTCTCCGCCACCTGCGAGCCGATCCTGGTGACCGGATTCAGGTTGGACATCGGGTCCTGCGGGACCAGGCCGATCTGGCGGCCCCGGATGGTGCGCATCCGATGCTCCGACAGCCCCACGAGCTCCTGGCCGTCAAAGCGGATGCTCCCGGCGGTCACGCGTCCGTTGTCCGGCAGCAGCCCAATCACGGCCATCGCCGTGGTGGACTTCCCGGAACCGGATTCGCCCACAATCGCCAGTGTCTTGCCCGGTTCCAGGCGCAGTGAGGCGCCCTCGACCGCGGAGACTTGCCCGTAGGTGGTGCGGAAAGCAACGGCCAGGTCCCGTACCTCGAGCAGGGCCGCGTCGTCGGCATGTTCGGTCATGGTCCCATCCTGCCCCAAACACGTGCGGATGTGGCCTATCTCTCATCGGGAATTCGCTGCGCGGGGTCCATACCGGGAGTCGATTAGACTTGGGGATCATCCCCGCCTGCCCCGAGGAGCCTGAAGCGTGACACCACCCACCGCGCGCCGCACCGTGCTGAAGGCAGGCGCAGCGGCGGCGGCTGTGTTGCTCACCGGCTGCACCCCGGAACCGGGCAGGCCCGCCCCGTCAACCGCCCCGGCCAGCGAGCCGCCGACGGCCTCGCCCGCGGACACCACCTTCACCATGGGCATTGCCGCCGCCCCGGTGACCCTTGATCCGGCGCTGGCCCTGGATACCGAGTCCTACCGGGTGACGCGGCAGGTCCTCGAAACACTCGTCGGGGTGGACCCGGCGACCGGGGTTCCGGCTCCGCGGCTGGCCTCCGAATGGACCGAGGCGGACGACGGCCGCTCCTACCGCTTCCGGTTGCGCCCGGGTGTCACCTTCCATGACGGCACGGCGTTCGACGCCGAAGCGGTCCGCGCCAATTTCGAACGCTGGTACCGGCTCCCCGGCGGCGCCCGGCCGGTGGAAGGCGGGCTGGCCTTCCGGTCGGTCTTCGGCGCGTTCGCAGAGGACGAGGCCGAATCGCTCTACCACAGCTGCGAGGTGGTGGGCCCGCTGGAAGTGCAGCTGAACCTGACCCGCCGGTTCACCGGCCTGGTCGCATCGCTGGCCATGCCGGCCTTCGCCATCTCCTCGCCGGCGGCGCTGAAGGCCGGGGCGGCCGACCGGCTGACGGAGGAACGCGGCGGCCATAAAGTATCCCGCTACGGCCAGGCCCCGGTGGGGACCGGCCCGTTCACGTTTGCCAACTGGGAGCGGGACCGCGTGGTGCTCTCCGCTTACCCGGGCTACTGGGGTGCCGCCGGCGACGTGCGCACCGTGGTGTTCAAGGCGCTCCCGCATCCGATGACGCGGTTGCGCGCCTTGGAAGCCGGGGACATTGACGGCTACGACCTGGTCACCCCGGCCACTTACGCCGACCTGGCGCGGGCCGGCATGCAGGTGTTGCAGCGTGACCCGTTCTCCGTGGTCTACCTCGGCATGAACCAGGCGGCCGACGGGCTGGATGACATCACCATGCGCCAGGCCATCGCCCACGCGATCGACAGGCAGGCGCTGATCGACAGCTTCTTCCTGCAGGGCACCAAGGAGGCCATGCAGTTCATCCCGCGCAGCCTGGGCGTGACCAATGAGACCATCCCCTACTACGCGTACAACCCGGAGCGTTCGCGCGAACTGCTGGCCGACGCCCGGTACGACGGCGCCGAACTCACCTTCTACTATCCGCTGGGCGTCACGCGGGCCTACCTGCCGACCCCCGAAAAGGTGTACGCGGAGCTGAGCCGCCAGCTCACCGCCGTCGGAATCAATATCAAGCCGGTGCCGATCCCCTGGGACGAGGGCTACCTCGACACGATCCAGGGCTCCACCGGCCATGCCCTCCACCTGTCCGGCATGAGCGGCAGCTACCGCGACCCGGACAACTTTGTGGGGCCGCTCTTCGGCAGCAAGTCGATGGAGTTCGGCTACGACAGCGCGCAGATCCGCAGCAAGATAGCCCGTGCCAAGACCCTCCCCGAGGGCGAAGACCGCGTGCAGGCCTACCACAGCATCAACGAGCAGCTGGCGCGGGCGGTCCCCGCGGTGCCGCTGGCGTTCCCCATCTCCGCCCTGGCCATGGGGCCCCGGGTGGTGAGCTACCCGGCCAGCCCGATGCTCGACGAGGTCTACAACAAGATCGAGCTGGGGCAGGATTGACGGGGCGACGGCGCCCGGTGGCGCAGGGCCCGCGTGGCGGCGCGCTGTGCGCGGGTGACGGGCCGCGGCCGGGGGAAAATTGTAACGCGGCCGGTCCCGCCGCGTCTGTCTGTTGGGTCACATCGATGACGGCAGATTTTAGTCTCGCTGGCGCAGGGCGCTAGGCTTCTAACTGCTGGCACAGCTGCTATTGGAGATTGAAGTTGACTGCAAACATTCCCTCGGGATCATCCAAGAACGTCGACGTCGCGCTGATTGGCGGCGGCATCATGAGCACCACCCTCGGCTCCTTCATCAAGCAGCTGCAGCCGGACTGGAGCATCAGCCTGTTCGAGAACCTGGACGAAGTCGGCCTGGAAGCCTCGGACCCCTGGAACAACGCCGGCACCGGCCACGCCGCGCTCTGTGAGCTGAACTACACGCCCGCCTCGGCGGACGGTTCGGTTCCCACCGCCAAGGCCGTGGGCATCAACGAGAAGTTCAACGTCTCCCGCCAGTTCTGGTCGCACATGATCCGCGAGGGCCACATCTCGTCGCCCCGGGAATTCGTCAACCCGCTGCCGCACATGAGCTTTGTCTGGGGCGATGACCATGCGGACTACCTCAAGCGCCGCCACGAAGCGCTGAAGCAGGAACCGCTGTTCGAGCAGATCGAGTTCTCCGAAGACCACGCCGCCATCAACGAGTGGGCGCCGCTGATCATGCAAGGCCGCGATCCGCAGCAGCGCGTGGCCGCATCCCGCGTCGCCGGCGGCACCGACGTGGACTTCGGCTCCCTGACCCGGAAGCTCGCGGGCTACCTGACCGCCCATGGCGTGGAACTGAACTACGGCCACCGCGTGCTGGACGTCTCCCGCAACACCGACGGCCGCTGGACCCTGGAGATCAGGAACAACGCCACCGGCGAAAAAACCAAGGTCAACGCCCGCTTCGTGTTCATCGGCGCCGGCGGCGGCGCCCTGCACCTGCTGCAGCGCTCGGGCATCCCCGAGTCCAAGGGCTACGGCGGTTTCCCGGTGTCCGGACAGTTCCTCCGCTGCACCGACGAGACCGTCATCAACGCCCACAACGCCAAGGTCTACGGCCAGGCCTCCGTGGGCGCCCCGCCCATGTCGGTGCCCCACCTGGACACCCGCTTCGTCAACGGCAAGCGCTCCCTGCTCTTCGGCCCGTACGGCGGCTTCTCGCCGAAGTTCCTCAAGACCGGCTCGCTGCTGGACCTGCCCACGTCCGTGCGGCCGGGCAACCTGGTCCCCATGCTGGCCGTGGCCAAGGACAACTTCGGCCTGGTCAAGTACCTGGTCACCGAGGTGCTCAAGACCCGCGAAGGCAAGAACGAGGCCCTGCGCGCCTTCCACCCGGAGGTTGCCGGCGACCAGTGGGAGCTGATCACCGCCGGCCAGCGTGTCCAGGTGATCAAGAAGGACCCGAAGCGGGGCGGCGCCCTGCAGTTCGGCACCGAGGTCATCGCGTCCGCCGACGGCAGCATCTCCGCCCTGCTCGGCGCCTCCCCCGGCGCGTCCACCGCAGCGCCGATCATGATCAGCCTGCTGGAACGCTGCTTCCCGCTGGAGTTCAAGAGCTGGGAATCCAAGCTGAAGGACATGATCCCCGGCTACGGCGTGAACCTGAACGAGAACCCCTCGCTGCTGGCCGAAATCACCGCCGACACCGACCGGGTACTCGAACTGGCATGATCCCCGTCCGCACCGTACGACCGCTGAACTAAGCTTCAAGCCATGCACAAGCTGGCAACGCTGTCCCTGGCGAATCGTGCGTTGATCGCGCTGATTACGGTCTTCGTGGCCGTCTTCGGCGTGATCACCATGGGTTCGCTGAAGCAGGAACTCATCCCCTCGCTCGAGTTCCCGCGGATCACGGTTGTCAGTTCCATGCCGGGCGCGTCGCCGGAGGTAGTGGACAAGCAGGTCAGCGAACCGCTCGAACGCGCGCTCACCGCCGTCGAGGGCCTCGAGTCCTCCTCGGCGGTGTCGCGCAACGGGTTCTCCACCGTCAACCTCACGTTCGTCTACGGCACCAACCTGGACCGGGCGCGCAGCCAGGTGGACCGTGCCATCTCCAACGTCCGCCAGCAACTGCCCGACGACGTCTCGCCGCTGTCGCTGGCCGGCAGCATCGATGACTTCCCGATCGTCTTCATGGCGGTCTCCTCCGACCTGACGCTGAGCGAGCTAAGCGCCGAGCTGAACCGGCTCACGGTGCCCCGGCTGCAGAACATCCCCGGAGTGCGCGGTGCCGAAGTCTCCGGCGGCCCCGGCCGGCACATCGCCATCGTGCCGGACGACGATGCCATGGCGGAGGCCGGCGTCGGCGTTTCCGCCATCGTGGACAGCCTGGCCAACAGCGGCGGCCTGGTCCCCGCGGGTGCCGTGCAGCAGGACGGCCAGAGCCTCTCCGTGCAGATCGGCAGCCCGCTGGACAGCCTGGCGGCCATCGAAAACCTGCCGCTCTCCCCCGCCGAAACGACGACGGCGGAGCGGCCCTCCGCGCCCTCCGCACCGGAGGCGGGGCGGGCACCCGGGCAGTTCCCCGGCGAGGGCCAGCCCGCCCCGCCGGGCAGCGGGACCGAGCCGGGCCAAGTGCCCGTGCCCGACACCGTGCCCGCCCCGGACCAGCCCGGCCAGGTGCCGGACCCCGCGTCGGCCGACCCGGCCACCATCGGCGAGGTGGCCGACGTCGAGATTGCCGACGACGAGCAGACCTCCATCACCCGGACCAACGGCGAGCTCACGCTGGCCCTGGCCGTCACCAAAACGCCGGAGGGCGACACGGTGGCCATCTCCCACGCCATCGGGGAGCTGCTGTCCGAGCTGGAGGCCGAACTGGGCGACGGCGCGCAGATCACCACGGTCTTCGACCAGGCCCCGTTCATCGAGACGTCCATCAAGGACCTGACCACCGAGGGCCTGCTGGGACTGGGCTTCGCGGTGCTGATCATCCTGGTCTTCCTGCTCTCCGTGCGCTCCACCCTGATCACGGCGATCTCCATCCCACTGTCGCTGCTGGCCACGTTCATCGGCCTCAATGCGCTGGGCTACTCGCTGAACATCCTCACCCTCGGCGCGCTGACCATCGCCATCGGGCGCGTCGTGGACGACTCGATCGTGGTGGTCGAGAACATCAAACGGCACCTGAACTACGGCGAGCCCAAGGGCGACGCCATCCTGGCGGCGGTCCGGGAGGTCGCCGGCGCCATCACCGCATCCACCCTGACGACCGTTGCGGTGTTCCTGCCGATCGCGTTCGTCGGGAACCTGGCCGGCGAGCTGTTCCGGCCGTTCGCCATCACCACCGCGCTGGCCCTGCTCGCGTCCCTGGCGGTGTCGCTGACCATCGTGCCGGTGCTGGCCTACTGGTTCGTGAAATCCCCCGCGGCGGAGCGACACCCCGACACGTCCGCAGTGCGTGCGGCGGCCTCCGAAAAGGAACGCCGCTCGCTGCTGCAGCGCGGCTACCTGCCGGTGCTCGCCCGCACGCAGCGGCACCCGGTGATCACCACCGTGGCCGCCCTGCTGGTGCTGGCCGGCACCGCCGCCATGGTGCCGCTGCTGCAGACCAACCTGCTCGGCGACAGCGGACAGAACAGCTTCAGCCTGCGCCAGGAGATGCCGGCCGGGACCAGCCTTGAGACCACCGACGAGGCGGCCGCCCCGGTCGAGGAGCTGCTGGCCGGGATGGACGGGATCGAGGCGGTCCAGGTCACCATGGGCAACGCCGGCGGCGGCCTGGGGACGTTCCTCTCCGCGGGTGCTTCGGTGGCCCAGTACACCGTCATCACCGAGGAAGGCATCGACCAGGCGGCGCTGCGCGACCGGGTCCGCTCCGCCGTCGAAAAGCTGCCCGGCGAGGCGACATTCACGCTCGGCACCCAGGGCGGGGGCTTCGGCACCTCCAGCACCGTGGACGTGGAGATCTCCGCGAACGGGCCCCAGGAGCTGAGGGACGCCTCCGACCGGCTGGTGGAGCTGCTGCGGGAGGTGCCGGGGGCCGCAGAGGTCTCCAGCAACCTCTCGGCGGCCGAGCCGGTGGTCCAGGTGTCCGTGGACCGGGCCAAGGCCGTGGCCGCCGGGCTGGACGAGGAGCAGGTCGCGGGCCTGCTGGCATCCACGATCAGCCCGCTGCCCGGCGGCACCGTGCGGATCGGCACCACCGACTTCCCGGTGCTGATCGGGGAAGGCAGCGACTTCTCCAGCGTCGAGGAGCTGCGCGGCGTCGAGGTGCCCACGGCGGCCGGGCCGGTGCCGCTGACGGACCTGGCCACGGTGGAGGAAACCGACGTGCCGACGTCGATCAGCGCCAGCGGCGGCGAACGCACCGCCGTCGTCTCCGTGACCCCGGAGGGAGAGAACCTGGGGGCGCTCAGCGGCGAGGTGGCGGCCGCCCTGGACGGCACCGAGCTGCCGGCCGGGGTGACGGCGGAATTGGGCGGCGCGGCCACGCAGCAGGCCGAGTCCTTCGAACAGTTGGGCTGGGCGCTGCTGGCCGCCGTCGCCATTGTCTACGTGATCATGGTGGCGACGTTCAAGTCTTTGGTGCAGCCGCTGATCCTGCTGGTCTCCATTCCGTTCGCGGCCACGGGGGCCATCGGGCTGCTGGTCATCACGCGGATTCCGCTGGGGCTGCCGTCGCTGATCGGCATGCTGATGCTGGTGGGCATCGTGGTGACGAATGCGATCGTGCTGATCGACCTGATCAACCAGTACCGGCGCCCGCACGACGGCCGGCCCGGCATGAACGTGGCGGACGCGATCACCCACGGGGCGCGGCGCCGGCTGCGGCCCATCTTGATGACGGCGCTCGCCACGGTCTTCGCGCTCACGCCGATGGCGCTGGGACTGACCGGCGAGGGCGGTTTCATCTCGCAGCCGCTGGCCGTGGTGGTAATCGGCGGCCTGGTGTCCTCCACCGCGCTGACGCTGGTGCTGGTGCCGGTGCTGTACCGGCTGGTCGAAGGCCGGCGCGAGCGCCGGGAACACCAGCGCAATACACTCGAGGCAGAACTGGTTCCGGCCGGACGCTGATCCGGCTAACCCGGAACCTGGAGGTGCTTTACATGCCAGAACCGGAAACAATGCCCGCCGGGCCGGGCCGCCTGGACCGGCTCACCGACCGGCTCCCCGCCCCGCTGCGCAAATACGGCCAGCAGATGGGCGGGTGGCGCCGGGTCCAGCTGGCGTTCAAGACCGCGTTGGCGTGCGCCATCGCCTGGTTCATCGCCCTGCGGCTGCCCGGCGAAGTGGACCAGTACCCCTACTACGCGCCGCTGGGCGCGCTGATCAGCATGTATTCCACCGTCGCCGACTCCGTCAAGACCTCCGTGGAGACGCTGGCCGGGCTGCTGCTGGGCATCGGCCTGGCCATGCTCCTGCTCCTGACGGTCGGCCCGCACTTCGTCACCGTGGGCCTGCTGGTGTTCCTGGGCGTGCTGGTCGCGGGGCTGCCGCGGCTCGGGGCCGGCAGGGAATGGGTTCCCATGGCCGCGCTGTTCGTCCTGCTGGTGGGCGGGTCCAATGCGGGCGACTACTCGCTCGGCTATGCGGTGCAGATGGCGGTGGGGGTGGCCGTCGGCATCGCGGTGAACTTCCTGCTCTTCCCGCCGTTGAATTTCAGCGCGGTGGGACGCAGCCTGCAGCAGCTGCAGTCCGACCTCGCCCGGCAGCTGGAGGACATGGCCGAGGCGCTACGGGAGAACTGGCCGCCGGAACACAAGGATTGGGCCACGAACGGCGAGAGCATCACCCGCCTGGGCAACCAGGTGCGGCAGGCCGTGCAGGCCGCCGACCGAAGCCGCAAGGCCAATCCGCGGCGCAAGTTCCACGACCGGGATCTGGACACCGATTGGCGGGATTTGCGCACGCTGGAGCGTGCCGCCTTCCATACCCAGGACATGACCGAGGTGCTCAGCGCCGTGATTTGGGACGAGACCCTGCATCTTCCGGACCCCGTGCTGGCACCGATGGCTAACGCCCTGGACGCCACGGCCGAGGCAATCAGGAGCATGACCGCGGAGGACCTGCCGGACAAACTGAAGGCCGCGCGCGATGCACAGCACCGCCTCACCGGGGTAGTCGCGGGCTCGGTGACTTCGGAGTCCCCCGCGACGGCGGCGGGATCCGTGGCGGTCAGCCTGGAACGCATCCTGGCCGCGCTGGGCCGGCACGTGAAGGACCCCTCGGGCGGCCAGGCCCGGTAACCGCGGCACGGTGACCGAACCGACAACGCTGTCCCGGAATGTATCCGCGTGCCTGCCGTTAACACCAGTGAATGCAAATGCATGTAAACTGATCGCAGCAAGCACCACGAAAGGTACATTATGGAACTCGGCGTATTCAGCGTCAGCGACGTCACCCTGGACCCGACCACCAACCGCATGCCCACCGAGCGCGAGCGGATCAAGGCGTCGGTCGCCATTGCCAAGAAGGTCGAAGACATCGGCATGGATGTCTACGCCATCGGCGAGCACCACAACCCGCCGTTCTTCTCCAGCTCCCCCACCACGCTGCTGGCCTACATCGCCGCGCAGACCGAGCGGATCACGCTGTCCACCGCCACCACGCTGATCACCACCAACGATCCCGTGAAGATCGCCGAGGACTTCGCCATGCTCCAGCAACTGGCCGACGGCCGCGTGGACCTGGTGTTGGGGCGCGGCAACACCGCCCCGGTCTACCCCTGGTTCGGCAAGAACATCCAGGACTCGCTGGAGCTGACGGTGGAGAACTACGCCCTGCTGCGCAAGCTTTGGGACGAGGACGTCGTCAACTGGCAGGGCAAGCACCGCACCCCGCTGCACAACTACACCTCCACACCCCAACCCTTGGACGGTGTTGCGCCCTTCGTCTGGCACGGCTCGATCCGCACGCCGCAGATCGCGGAACTGGCGGCCTACTACGGCGACGGCTTTTTCGCCAACAACATTTTCTGGCCGAAGGAGCACTACATGCAGCTCATCGGCCTGTACCGCGAGCGCTACGAGCACTACGGCCACGGCACCGCCGACCAGGCAATCGTGGGCCTGGGCGGACAGTTCTTCATGCGCAAGAACTCGCAGGACGCGGTCAACGAATTCCGTCCCTACTTCGACAACGCCCCCGTTTACGGCCACGGACCGTCGCTGGAGGACTTCACCGCGCAGACCCCGCTGACCGTCGGCAGCCCGGAGCAGGTGATCGAGAAGACCCTGGCCTTCGCGGACTACTTCGGTGACTACCAGCGCCAGTTGTTCCTGATCGACCACGCGGGACTGCCGCTGAAGACCGTGCTGGAGCAGCTGGACCTGTTCGGCGAAGAGGTGCTGCCGGTGCTGAAGAAGGAGTTCGCCGCCCGCAAGCCGGCGCATGTTCCGGAAGCCCCGACCCACGCCAGCCGCAAGGCCGCCCGCGAGGCCAAGGAAGCTGCCGCCGAGTCGGTGTCCCGTGGCTGATTCATCCGGTCCTGAGATCAGGACGACGGCGGCGGCCTGGGAATCGCTGTTCCGCACCCAGGTGGCGGTGATGCGCCGGATGCAGCAGCTGCCCGAGTTCAGGAAACTCGCCATGCGCGAGTACGACGTCCTGTTCAACCTGAGCCGGTGCCCGGGCGGCTGGAGCCGACTGAACGAGCTGAACGAGGCGCTGCTGATCAGCCAGCCGAGCCTCAGCCGGATGGTCGACCGCTTGGAGAAGAAGGGCCTGGTCCTCCGGCGCACGGCGCGCAACGACCAGCGGGGCATCGAGGTCTCGCTGACCGACGAGGGCCGCGCGTTGCAGAAGGAGATCGGCCGGCAGCACGTCAAGCACCTGCATTCGATGCTCGCCCCGCTGCTGTCCGAGGAGGAATTCGGACAGCTCCAGGAGTTGACCGACAAGCTGCGGGCCGGCCTGGCGAACGATTGAAGCCACCCGGAGGCTGCCGCTGCGGCGCCGGCCTCCGGGTTTTTCCCACCCCTGCGCACCGGCCGAAACGCCGGAGTCCCGCCGGCTCAGGCGGGCGGATCGTCGGCGATCTGCAGGGTCATGATGACCTGCTGCAGCGTCTTGAAGTGCTTGCCGGAGACGTAGCTCTCCGCCTCCGCGATGAGGCCGTAGGCATCCAGCAGCCCGGTCTCGTCGCCGGGCGCCGGAGTGCCGTGGCGGACGGCCGTGCCGAAGGAGTAGGTGCCGACCGGGTCCGGACCGTTGACGGTGTTTTCCACCAGGCAGGCCTGGAAGCCGTCGCCGGCCGTTTTGTCGGTCAGCCCCATCGACCCGAAGTACCGGTGGCCCAGCAGGGTCCGGTAGACGAACAGCGGCTCGACCGTGTCGTCGGACGCCACGGCGGGCACCTTCGCCGGCTCGCTGACCAGCACGCGCAGTTCGGTGACCCCGCCCTCGCAGGCGGCCTTGGGCAGCTTGAGCCGGGTGTGCAGCTCGGCGGCCAGCTTGCCGGAAGAGTCCCGGATGTCCAGGTGCAGCCCGTCGTCCGAGGGCTGGCGGGGCTTGACCTGCCGCTGCACCACCCACTCGCCGGGAACCTCGAAACTGAGCATGCGGTCCGGATCGGTGTAGACCTTCCAGCCGTCGATCGTAGCTTTCCGCACGGGCTCCTTACCGGGCGGCGGCGCGGGTTGTCCGGCGGCATTCCCGCCGGCCGCACCCGACGGCGACGCACTCGCGCCGGCCGACGCGCCGCCGTCGTCGGGCAGCAGGCCGCAGCCGGACGCGAGCGCCACGCACAGCGCCGCGGCGGCACCCCGGCCCAGCATCCTTCGCCTGATCATGCTGCGCTCCCCTCCGGTCCGTGAGGACTCCACCGTACCCAGCGGGAGCATCGGTCCGGTATAGGACCCCGCCGTGTCCCGGGGCGTCGTCGGGAACCTTAGCGCCGCAGCGCCTGGACCTCCTGGACCGCGGCGACGACGGAGCGGGCGGCCAGGGCGATCTCGGCTTCCTTCACGCCGGCCGTGAACGTCAGCCGCACCGCGGTCTGCGCCACGGCCGGTTCGATTCCCATCGCCAGCAGCACCGCGGACGGCTCGTCCGAGCCGGCGGCGCAGGCCGACCCGCTGGAGCAGACCACGCCGCGGCGTTCCAGTTCCAGCAGCACGGCCTCGCCGGAGGTTCCCGGGAAGCAGAAGGAGGCGCTGGCGGGCAGCCGTTCGGTGCGGTGACCGGTCAACATGGTGCCGGGCAGTTCCCGCAGGACGGTGTCGATCAGGTAGTCGCGGTAGCGCGTGAGCCGGTCGGCGTCGGCCGCCCGGTCGCCGCCGGCCAGCGACAACGCGGTGGCGACGGCGACCGCGCCGGCGACGTTCTCGGTGCCGGACCGCCTGCCGCGCTCCTGCCCGCCGCCGTGCAGCACCGGCTCCAGCGGAACCCGGCCGGAGACATACAGCAGCCCGCAGCCCTTGGGCGCGCCCAGCTTGTGGCCGGACACGCTGAGCGCGTCCGCCCCGAGCGCCGCGACGTCCAGGTCCAGCCAGCCGGCCGCCTGCACGGCGTCGGTGTGGAACGGGATACCGGCCGCCCGGCAGAGCCTGCCGATGCGCCCGACCGGCTGGATGGTGCCCACCTCGTTGTTCGCGTACATCACCGTGCACAGCGTGGTGTCGTCGCGCAGCGCGGCCTCCAGATCGTCGACGCGGACCATGCCCGCGGCATCGACCGGCACCCGGGTGACCTCGAAGCCATGGAACCGGGCCAGGTAGTCGACCGCCTCCAGCACCGAGGGGTGTTCCACGGCGCTGGTGACGATGTGCCTGCCCCGCGGGGAGGCGAGCGCAATGCCCTTGACCGCCAGGTTGTTGGACTCGGTCCCGCCGGACGTGAAGATGATCTCGCCGGGGCGGCAGCCCAGCACCTCGGCGGCCTTGCCCCGGGCATAGTCGAGTGCCCGCAGCGCCGCCTCTCCCACGGTGTGGTGGCTCGAGGGGTTGCCGAAGTCCTGCGTCAGGGCCGGCCACATGGCCTCCAGCACCTCGCGGCGCACCGGGGCGGTCGCCGCAGCATCCAGATAGATCACGACGACGACCCCCCTCCGGCCGCCTGCCCCGCCGCGATGCGGATGTCCAGGCCCAGGTCAAGCGATCGCACGCTGTGCGTGAGCGCGCCGGACGAAATGACGTCCACCCCGGTCCGCGCGATCCGGCCGACGGTGTCCAACCGCACGTTGCCGCTGGCCTCGACGATGGCGCGGCCGGCCACCTGCGCAACGCCGGCGCTGAGTCCGTTTAGGCTGAAGTTGTCCAGCATGATGGTGTCCACGCCGGCGGCCAGCACCGGCTCGATCTGTTCGGCCCTGTCCACCTCCACCTCGAAGTGGACGGTGTGCGGGAGCCTGGCCTTCGCCTCGAGCAGCGCCTCGGTCAGGTCCCGGCTGCCGTCGGCGGTGAGCACGGCCAGGTGGTTGTCCTTGGCCATCACGGCGTCGGAGAGCGAATAGCGGTGGTTGTGCCCGCCGCCGCAGCGCACGGCGTAGCGCTCCAGCGCCCGCAGGCCCGGCGTGGTCTTGCGGGTATCGACCACCCGGGCGGCCGTACCGGCCACCTCCCGGACGAAGGCCGCGGTCTGCGTGGCGATGCCGCTCATTCGCTGCAGCAGGTTCAGGGCCACCCGTTCGCCCAGTAGGAGGGAGCGGGCGTTTCCGGTCAGGACGGCCAGCACCTCCCCGGCCTCGAAGGCGGCGCCGTCGTCGGCTTTCAGCTCCACCCTCACGCCCGGATCCACCTGGCGGAAGACCTCGGCCAGCACCGGACCGCCGGAGAGCACGCCGGGCTCGCGGGCGGCCAGCTCCGCCATGGCGGTGGCGTCGGCCGGAATCAGCGTGGCGGAGGTGACGTCGCCCCAGGGCGCGTCCTCGGCGAGCGCCCCGGCGACGATCCGCTCCATGGCGGCCCGGTCGATCGGCTGGTTATGGTTCATGGCTGCTCCTGCAGGACTGGCTGGGATGTGGGGGAAGACGGTGGGGAAAAGGCGGCGGGGGCGGGGACCGCGGCGGCGTTCACATAGGCCAGGTGCCGGCGGTGCGTCGGGGCGTGGGTGTGATCGCTGCGGTAGTGGGCGCCGATGCTGTCGCACCGCGCGGCGGCGGCCGCCACCACCAGCCGGGCCACTGTCAGCAGTGCGGCGTCCTCGGCCGAGGCGGCGTCCGTGACCGGCACATGCCAGCGCCCCAGCTGCCGGGCGGCCTCCCGCAGCGTCGGGCCGTCGCGGACCACGCCGGCGGCGGCCGCCATCACGGCCTGGATCTGCTGCCGGGTACACGCCGTGGTACCGGCCGGTGCGTCCTGCCGGCCGGCGCGTGCCCCTGCAGGCCTCGGGCGGCCCGGCGGGGTCCCGACGTCCAGCGGGACGGCACCGAACACCGGCACGTGCTCCGGCCGGTCCAGCGCGCGCACGGCGCGGCGGGCGAAAACCAGGCCCTCCAGCAGCGAGTTCGAGGCCAGCCGGTTGGCCCCGTGCACGCCGGTGCAGGCGACCTCGCCCACCGCCAACAGCCCGGGCACCGAGGTCCGGCCGTCGTGGTCGGTCCGCACGCCGCCCATCCAGTAGTGCGAGGCCGGACGCACCGGCAGCGGTTGCCGCGTCCAGTCGAAGCCCAGCGACCGGACGGTGGCGTCGATCATCGGGAACCTCGCGGCCAGGAAGCCGGCGCCCTTCCCCCGCTCTATCCCGGTGGCGTCCAGGAAGACCTGCGGCAGCAGCCCGTTTTCCTCCTGCCGCCGGAGCCGAGTGTGGATGCAGCGCGAGACCACGTCGCGGGGCGCCAGCTCGGCGTCCGGATGCAGCGCCGGCATGAACCGCTCCCCCGCCGCGTCCACCAGCACGGCCCCTTCGCCGCGCACCGCCTCGGAAATCATGAAGGCCCTGCCGCCGGTCGCCGCCGGGTCCAGCAGGGTGGGGTGGAACTGGATGAACTCCAGGTCGGCCAGCGCCGCACCCGCTTCCCAGGCCAGCGCCGCGCCGTCGCCGGTGGCGGCGGCGGGGTTGGTGGTGGCAGGGTACAGCTGCCCGGCACCGCCGGTCGCGAGGATCACGACGTCGGTGTCCAGCCGCGCGGTCACGGCGCCTGATTCCGCGTGCAGCAGCTCCACGCCCGCCACGCGCGCGCCGGCCCTGAGCAGCCGCCGCACCATCGTGTGCTCAAGGATTTCCAGCCGGCCGGCCTCCGCCAGCCGGCGGACCACCCGGATCAGCACTTCGGCGACGCCGGCCCCGGTGCGGTCGCCGCCGGCGTGCAGGATCCGCGGCGCGGAGTGGGCCCCTTCCAACCCGAGCGACAGTTCGCCGCCGTCCCGGTCGAAGGCCACGCCCCACGCTTCCAGGGTGGCGATTTCCGCCGCCGCACCTGCGCACAGCAGGCGGACGGCGCCGTCGTCGTTCATGAAGGCACCGGCGGCGAGGGTGTCGGCGACGTGCGCCGCCACGGAGTCCCCGGCCGAGGCGCCCTGCGCGGTGACCGCGGTGATCCCGCCCTGGGCGTGCCAGGTGTTGGACTCGGCCAGCCTGCCCTTGGTGATCAGGGTGACGGCCGTGTCCGGGCGTTCCGCGGCGAGCGCGGCGGCGTAGAGCCCGGCGATGCCGGACCCTAGCACCGCCACGCGCCGGTCCGGTTCGCGGTTCACGGCTTGGCTGCCAGCATCCGTTCCAGCGCCACGCGGGCGGGGACGGCCACCGCATCGGGCACGGTGATCCGGTTGAGGACTTCACCGCCGGGCAGCCGGCCGGTGCCGGCGTAGGCTTCCAGCACCCAGGCCAGGTAGCCCGGGTGGATCCGGTACATCGTCGAACACGGGCAGATCACCGGGTCGAGGCAGAAGATGGTGTGCTGCGGGTACTCGGCGGCCAGCCGGTTGACCATGTTGATCTCGGTGCCGATCGCGAAGACGGTCGGCTCGGTGGCGGCGGCCACGGCCTTGCGGATGTAGTCGGTGGAACCGGACTCATCCGCGGCGTCCACCACCGGCATGGGGCATTCCGGGTGCACGATCACCCGGACGCCCGGGTAGTCGGCGCGTGCCTTCTCGATCTGGTCCACGGTGAAGCGCTTGTGCACGGAGCAGAATCCGTGCCAGAGAATCACGCGGGATTCCTGCAGCGTCGCCTCGTCGTTGCCGCCCAGGGGCTGGCGCGGATTCCACATGGGCATCTGCTCCAGCGGCACGCCCATGGCCTTGGCCGTGTTGCGGCCCAGGTGCTGGTCGGGGAAGAACAGGACCCGGTGGGCGCGCTCGAAGGCCCACTCCAGCACGGTTCCGGCGTTGGAGGAGGTGCAGACGATCCCGCCGTTTTCTCCGCAGAACCCCTTGAGCGCGGCCGACGAGTTCATGTAGGTGACCGGGATGACCGGGACCTTGCCGTCCGCGTCCGGACCGCTGCCGAGTACGCCGGCCAGCTGGTCCCAGCAGGCCTGCACCGAGTCGATGTCCGCCATGTCCGCCATGGAGCAGCCGGCGGCCAGGTTCGGCAGGATCACGGCCTGGTCTTCTCCGGAGAGCATGTCGGCGGTTTCGGCCATGAAGTGCACGCCGCAGAACACGATGACTTCGGCCTCCGGCTTTTCCTTGGCGGCCCGCGCCAGCTGGAACGAGTCGCCCACGAAATCGGCGTACTTGACCACTTCGTCGCGCTGGTAGAAGTGGCCGAGAATGACCAGCTTGTCGCCCAGCTTTGCCTTGGCGGCCAGGATCCGCTCCTCGAGCTCCGCGTCGCCGGCCAGCCGGTATTCTGTTGGAATTTCGCCCTGCCGCGGGGTGGCGGCCGGCGCCGGATCGGCCATCGACGCGCCCGGCCCGTAGGAGGGAGCCCAGGCACCGCTGCCCGCGGCGGTGTCGAAGGCCCACGGCCCCTTGGCCAGATCGGGCGTGCAGGTGGAGGCGGCGGGCGCGCGGGAGCCGGCAAGGGCTTCCTCGCGGGTGATCAGCTGGATGGTGCTGTTGACCGATGACATGGTGTTCTCCGTTGTTGGGCAGGGGTCAGGTCGGGAGTTCCGGGGCGGACTGTGGGTTTGGGCCGGGTGCGGCGGCGGTTGCCGCGGGCGGCTGGGGAGCTGGCTAGGCGGGCGGGCTGCCCCTGAGCTGCGCGGCGCTCCCGGTGTAGCGGTAGAGCCGGGGCGGCCGGTGCCGGCCGCCCTGCAGGTACTCGTCGGTCGGTTCGATGTCCGGCGTCGCCCGCAGCTGGCGGCGGAAGTTGGCCGGATCCAACTGCTTGCCCAGCACGGCCTCGTACACTTCGCGGACCTGGGCCAGCGTGAAGGTGGACCCGAGGAAGGCGTACGCGATGGAGCTGTATTCCACCTTGTTCCGCAGCCGCCACAGCGCGTAATCCACGATCTGGTTGTGGTCGAACGCCAGCTGGCCTAGTTCATCGGCGCGGACCCAGCGCACGTTCTCGGTTTCGCGGGCCAGCGCCGCCTCGTCCGGCTTCACGAGCGCCCAATAGACAATGGAGACCACCCGCTGCGCCGGTGAGCGGTCCAGGCCGCCGAAGGCGTACAACTGCTCCAGGTAGCTCGGCTGCAGGCCGGTGGTCTCCTCCAGGTTCCGGGCCGCGGCGTCCTGGAGAGATTCGGCCGCACTTAGCGGACCGCCGGGCAGCGCCCACAGGTCCCGGAACGGCTGCCGGGTGCGGCGGACCAGCGGCAGCCACAAGGTGGGGCGACCCGCCTCCGGGTCCGGGCGGAGGGCGAAGATCACCGTGGAAATGGCCAGCTCGGGGGGCTGCTGCGCCCGCTCCGACACGTTGGCCGCGTGGATCGGCATGGCTCTCTCCTCCCTGAAGACTAGTAAAAGTCACTTTGACTAGAACTCATCCTAGCGGGTTATGGTCATGTTGACCCAATCGCACCCCAATGTCGGCGAATTGTGACGACACCGAGATCATGGCGGCACGGACAAGCTTCCCGCCCTCCTCTCCCCGCAAGCCGGAACCGACCACCGACTGACACGCGTGTCCGTACCGCAACTGCTCTCTCCCCCGCTACCGTGGGAAGCCATTGGCAACTCTCGTTCGAAGGGTTCGAATGCAGACAGCACGGCCCCCGCGGCGGGCGCGGACCGGGCGCATGGGTCTTTGGCTTTTGACCGTCGCCCTGCTCGTTGGTTGTTCGGCCTCGCCCACCACCACCTACATCGACACGAGCGGTCGTGAGACGACTGTGGACTGGCGTGATTATCCGGGCCACGCCCACATTTCAGCCGAAGAAATACTGTCTGGGCCTACCCGAGAGCAGGCCGAATCACTGGCGGAAGCCCTTTTGTCCGACGTGGAATCCGCCCTCGGCAGAGAGTACGGGCTGCGCTGGCGGGGCGACGGGGAAGCGGGCTGGTATCCGCAGGAAGGAAACGGGTACGGCGGCAAGTCCGCGTATTCCACCTACAACTCCGCCAACCGCATCAGCGGTTCGGCTCCCCCGGCGCCTGAAGACTGGCAGCGCATCGTCGACATAGTGAACGGGATACTCGCAGGCCATGGTTTCGATGCGCTGGTTCTCGATCACCAGTCATCGCCGCACGGCGACGAAGAAACCTGGCAGCGGGAACAGCGTGAGCGCTTCGGAACCGATGATCCGGACGAGTACTGGGTGTGGAGCGGAGCGGCACACACAGATTCCCAGTGGCTCAGTGGCTGTCGATCACCCTGCTGGATGTGTCCCGCGACCCGTCCGGCAAGGCAGCCGCAGAAGCCGCGGAGCATGGGTGGGCACCTCGATCGATCACGCTGGATTACGGCGCCACCGCGCTGTCGGAACGCGACATCGAGAACTTCCGACGGGACCTTGCGCCGTTCGCCGGACTGGACAAGCCGGAGCCGACAACCTCCGACTGACACCACGAATGGAGGCACAGCGGCATTCCGGCGTGCCCGCGTGGCGCCGGCCTCCCCGGGTTAGGCTTCAGCCATGCACCCACGGGGACGGCGGCGGTTCGTACCACCGGACAACAACGAAATCCTCAGGCGCAGGTATGGCAGGAAGGAACGCCCGCCGCACCATCGCGTCATCCTTGGCCGCTACGCCTTCATCAAGGGCTGGCTGGTCGCGGTCGGGGCGTGGTTCGTCATCTCGCTGGCCCTGAGCATCATCGACCAACTGTCGTCGCCGAACTCCGCTGCCCTGAGCTTCTGGGGCCTATTGCTGACGATCGGCTTTTTCTTCGCCGCCCTGCTGGGCGCCCCCTTCGCGCTGCTGCTGGGCCTGCTGCTGCGCCCTGTTCGCCGGCAGTGGGTGCATGTGCTCGCATTTACCGCAGGGCTGGCCGCGCTCACGTGGGGAACCGCCGCCCTGCTGGCTCCGGGCACGGCTCCGCTGCCGGCCCTTTTCGCAGTGATTGCCGGCACCGCCGCGGGGCTCGGCCGCGCTGCGGTGGTCCGGGACGTCGACGTCGACGTCGACGTCGACGGCGACGGCGGCGCCGCCCTTCCCTCCGGGGTCAGCGGGGATCGGCGGCGGCCTGGACCAACGGAAGGGTCCGCTCCCGGAAGTGGCTGTTAAGCACGATCACGGACGACGAACGCAGCACCGTATTGGTCGCCATGACCTGGTCGAGCACGCGCTGCAGATCCGCGTTCGACCGGGCGACGACACAAGCCAGCAGGTCGCTTTCACCGGAGACGGTGTGCAGTTCCAGCACCTCCGGAATGTCGGCGAGCGCGGCCGCCACGGCGTCGTGCCCGGACTCCTGGCGGATCACGAACGAACAGTAAGCCCGCACCACGTATCCCAGTGCCTCGGGCGAAAGCCGCGGCCCCCAGCCCGCCGTCACGCCGGCACGTTGCATCTTGTCCAGCCGGGCCTGTACTGTGGCACGCGCTACTTTCAGCACCCGCGACGCCTCCAGAACAGACATCCGCGGGTCCTCCGTGAACAGCGTGACGATGTCGGCATCGAGAGAGTCGATCTGCATGACGCTGTGCGTCCTTTCGGGTTCGGTGCCGCCAGTTGTGGGACACTGCTAGACAAATTGTCAGCTTACGGGCTGCTTTCGCCAAACGACAGGACAGTCGATGCCGCGTTTTACCGCCACTCACCACCGCGACCCGAGCGCCCGACCGCCCGCCGGGCTCGGCCACGGGATGAAGCAGCGTCAGCTGATCATGATGGGACTGGGCAGCGCCATCGGCGCCGGGCTCTTCCTGGGCTCCGGAGCGGGCATCCAGGCCGCCGGTCCGGCCGTGTTGATCTCCTACCTGCTCGCGGGCACGTTGGTGATCATCGTGATGTGGGCGCTGGGCGAGATGGCCGCCGCCAACCCCAGCAGCGGTGCCTTCTCGACGTACGCCGAGAAGGCGCTGGGCCGCACCGCCGGCGCCACCATCGGCTGGCTCTGGTGGCTGCAGCTGGTGGTGGTGATCGCGGCCGAGGCAGTGGGCGCCGCGGGCTTGCTGGCCACGGTCTGGCCGGCGCTGCCCGTCTGGCTGCTCGCGCTGGTGTTCATGGTGGTCTTCACCGTGGTCAACTTGTTCGGGGTGCGCAACTACGGAGAATTCGAGTTCTGGTTCGCCATCTTTAAGGTCATCGCCATCCTGGCGTTCCTCGCCATCGGCGCGGCCCTGCTGTTCGGCTGGCTGCCCAATGTCCCGTCGCCCGGGTTGGGCGTCATCTTCGGCGAGGACGGCTTCGCCCCCAACGGCATCGCCGGCATCGGTGCCGGGCTGCTGGTGGTGATCTTCGCCTTCGGCGGGACCGAGATCGTCGCCGTTGCGGCAGCGGAAACGGAAAACCCGGGAGCCAGCGTGGCGAAGGCCATCCGGACCGTCGTCTGGCGCATCCTGGTGTTCTACTTCGGCTCGGTGCTGGTGATCGCGCTGACGGTGCCCTGGGATTCGGAGGCGCTGGCATCGCCCTTTGCCGCGGTGCTCTCGATCGCCCAGATCCCCGGCGCGGATGTGGCCATCACCCTGGTCGCCGCGGTAGCGCTGCTCTCGGCGCTCAACGCCAACCTGTACGGCGCATCCAGGATGATCTTTTCCCTCTCGGAACGGAACGAGGCGCCCGCTTCCCTCAGGAGGCTCAGCACCCGGCGGGTTCCCGTCAGAGCGGTAATGGCGTCCGTGGCGTTTGGTTTTGTGGCGGCCGTGCTCGAGCTGTTGTTCCCCGAGCGCGTCCTGCCGGTGTTGCTGAACGTCGTCGGGTCCACCTGCCTGGTGGTCTGGGGGATGGTCCTGCTGTCACAACTGGTGCTGCGCCGCCGGGCCGACCGCGAAGGCACGGAGCTGCCGTTCCGGATGCGCGGCTTCCCGGCAATGACGTACGCGGGCCTTGCCTTGCTGGCCGCAATCCTGGTGCTTGGCTTCTTCTCCCCGACAACGGGAATCCAGCTGCTCTCGACCCTGGTGCTGATCGCCGCGATGGCT
The DNA here is from genome assembly GCF_059091125.1 of Arthrobacter sp. Y3223151. Taxonomy (NCBI): domain Bacteria; kingdom Bacillati; phylum Actinomycetota; class Actinomycetes; order Micrococcales; family Micrococcaceae; genus Arthrobacter; species Arthrobacter sp. Y3223151. The sequence continues at coordinate 135,774 of NZ_JBNHGI010000008.1, forward strand.
GCAGCTGCAAAAATCGCCGCACGCCGAACACCTGTTAAAAGTTCACCTCGCCGCTAGCAGCACGCATTTTGCTTATAGCTACCGCCAGCAGGGGCAACTAACTGTGCACACTGTTTGGTGATCACATGGCAGATTGCACACTCCACGTAGGGTGACTAGTGTCACCGTAAGCAACTGACGCCGTCGCGCTCCTCCCCGCGGGGACGCGGCGGCACCATAACTACGTGGAGGAGCAGGCATGAGCAGCGTTCTTTCCCTGGACCCGTCGGCACAGCCCGACCTGTCCGCCGAGGACCTCAAGGAGCTCTACCGGCTGATGGTGTCGGTCCGCCACCTGGACGAATCGGCCATCCGGTGGCAGCGCCAGGGCCTGATTCCCGGCTACGCACCGGAGCTCGGGCAGGAAGCCGCCCAGGTGGGCAGCGGGTACGCGCTGGACATGTCCCGCGACTTCGTCTTCCCGACCTACCGCGAGATGGGCGTGGCGCGGACGGTGGGCGTGGACATGGTCGAGTACATGTCCACCCACAAGGCGACTTGGCACGGCGGGCTGTACGATCCCCAGGCCACCCGCTTTGCCCCGATCCAAGCCGTCGTGGCAGGCTCCGTGCTGCACGCCGTCGGCTGGGCGCACGGGCAGACACTTTCCGGCACCCCGGCTGGAGAACTCGGCGTGGCCATCACCTACTTCGGCGACGGCGCCAGCTCGCAGGGCGACGTTCACGAAGCCATGAACTTCGCCGCAGTCATGAAGGCTCCCGTGGTCTTTTTCATCCAGAACAACGGCTTCGCGATCTCGGTGCCGACCGAGCGCCAGGTGGCCGGCGGCTCCGTTGCCGCCCGCGCCGCCGGCTACGCCATGCCGTCCCTCCAGGTGGATGGCAACGACGCCGTGGCGGTTTACCAGGCGACGGCCGCCGCCCTCGGCCATGCACGGGCGGGCCACGGGCCGGCCATCGTGGAAGCCATGACGTACCGGCGGGGCCCGCACTCCACCAGCGACGACCCCGGCCGCTACCGCACCCTGGCCGAGGAACGCGCCGACGGCGGCGAGGATCCGCTGCTGCGCATGCGGGCCCGGCTGGAAGCCGACGGCATCGCCGGCGAGGACTTCTTCGCCGAGGTGCTCGCGGCCGCCAAGGCGGAAGAGGAACGGATCCGGGACGGCGTGGCGGCACTTGGTTCCCGTCCCGGCACGGAGATGTTCGATTTTGTCTACCAGGAACCCACACACGCGCTGAAGGCCCAGGCACGCGCCTGGCGGGAGGAGTCCGAGCATGTCTGAGCACAAGACCCTGAGCGACCTTGAAGCCGCCATCGACAACACCACGGAAACCAGCGCCCAGCAGGAATCCGTGGACGTGGTGGAACCCGGCCACGTCACCGCCGTCGAACAGCTCTCCATGCAGCAGGCACTGAACCGCGCGCTGGCAGAGGTGCTGGAGGACAACCCCAAAGCACTGGTCCTGGGCGAGGACGTCGGACTGCTCGGCGGCGTCTTCCGCATCACCGACGGCCTGCAGAAGAAGTTCGGCGAGGCACGGGTTTTCGACACCCCGCTAGCCGAATCCGGCATTCTCGGCATGTCGGTGGGCCTGGCCATGGCCGGCTACCACCCGATCCCCGAGGTGCAGTTCGACGGGTTCGCCTACCCGGCGATCAACCAGATTGTCTGCCAGGTGGGCCGGATGAACTACCGGAGCCGCGGCACCATGCCGATGCCCATCACGTTGCGGGTACCCAGCTTCGGCGGCATCCGCGCTCCCGAGCACCACGGCGAGTCGCTGGAATCGCTGTTCGCCCACGTCCCCGGCCTGAAGGTGGTCTCGCCGTCGAGCCCGAACGAGGCCTACCACCTGCTCAAGCACGCGGCGACGCGGCCCGACCCGGTGATCTTCATGGAGCCGAAGTCCCGCTACTGGCAGAAGGGCCCGGTGGACACCTTCCCCGAGCCGGACGGCTACTCCCCCGAAGGCTCGCGGATCGTCCGCGAAGGCAAGCACCTGACCCTGGTCGCCTGGGGCGCCATGGTGGCCCGCTGCCTGCAGGTCGCCGAGCTCGCCGCCGAGGACGGCATCGAGCTCGAGGTGCTGGACCTGCGCTGGCTGAAGCCCATCGATGCCGAAGGACTGGCCGCTTCCGTGGCCAAGACGCGCCGCGCCGTCGTCGTGCACGAGGCGCCGCTGACCTCCGGCCTGGGTGCGGAAGTGGCCGCGCTGATTACCGAGCGCTGCTTCAACACCCTGCGGGCACCTGTTGAGCGGGTGACCGGATTCGACGTACCGTACCCCTCGGGAGACCTGGAAGACGAGTACGTACCCAACATTGACCGCATCCTGTTCGGGATCCAGCGAGTATTGGAGTATCGCCGTGGCTGAAATTACGTTCCCCCTGCCGGATCTTGGTGAGGGCCTGATCGAGGCAACCGTGCTGGAATGGCTCGTCTCCGAGGGCGAGCAGATCGAGCGCAACCACCCGCTTGTCGAGGTGGAGACCACCAAGTCCGCCGTTGAACTGCCCTCCCCGCAGGCGGGCAAAGTGGTGAAAATCCATGGTGAACCCGGCGACATCATCAAGGTGGGCGAACCGTTGATCGTTTTCGAGGTTCCCGATGACACCGCCGGTATTGTGGGCACCGTACCGAAGGAAGAAGCGCCCAAGCGCCGCGTCCGCCTGACGGCGGCGCTCGACGACGAGGACTGAGCATGGGAAACAACCCGCAGCACACCGTAGAAGGCCTCGACCCGCGCCTGCACGTCCAGGTGCACGAGGCCGCCGAAGGGACCGAGGGCCCCCGCCGTCCGGTGATCCTGCTGCACGGTTTCGCCTCCTCCAGCAAGCTCAACTGGGAGGACGCCGGGTGGATCACGGCGCTCACACAGGCCGGCCGGCGCGTGGTCACGGTGGACCTTCCCGGCCACGGCGAAAGCGCCGCTCCGGAAGAAATGGATGCCTACGCCCCCAGCCGGATCCGCGCCGACCTGCTGCAGCTGGTCCAGGACGCCAAGGTCCGTCCGCTGAAAGAGAACGATCCCGACACCGGGGTTGACCTGATCGGGTACTCCCTGGGAGCTCGGCTGGCCTGGGAGTTCGGCGCCACCCAGCCGGAACTGGTCCGGCGGATGGTGCTCGGCGGGCCCGGCAGCAGCGACCCCCTGGCGGACTTCGACCTGCACGCTGCCCAGCGCTTCCTGGCCGACGGGACGCCCATCGAGGACGTCAACACCGCTGAGCTCTTGCGGATGGCCAAGCTGGTGCCGTCTAACGACATCTTCGCGCTGATGACCATGATCGAGGCGATCAAGACCGAACCCTTCGTACCGACCGAGGCCGTGCCGAGGATGCCGGTGCTCCTGGTCGCCGGCGACAAGGACGACCTGGCTGTCACCGCGCCGGAGCTGGCTGCGCTTTCCGACGCCGCGGAGTTGATGTGGCTGCCCGCGCGCACGCACGCCAATGCCGTGACCTCCCGGGCCTTCAAGACCGCCGCCATCGAATTCCTCGCTGATTGACCGTTCGCGCATTTTTTCGGTGCCGTGAACGGCCCTTTTGGTCGGTACAATTACCGATGAGATTAAATTCCTGGGGCGTGGAGGCTTGATGGAGGTATTCCTGGGCGGGCGCTACAGGACACGGGAGCTCATAGGCACCGGCGGGGCAGCGTCCGTGTACCGGGCCGTAGACGAATCTTTGGGCCGCGAGGTGGCGGTCAAAATGTTCGCACCGACGACGCCGGACGATGACGAGTACCGGCGGCAGCACACCGAAACCCTGCTGCTGGCCACGCTGAACCACCCGGGTTTGGTGACGTTGCTGGATGCGGGCCTGCACACGGCGGCCGACGGCGCCACCACCAGTTACCTGGTGATGGAACTGATCGAAGGGGCCGATCTCCGGCGCAGGCTGCGGAGCGGCCCGCTAACCTCCGTGGACACAGCCCAAATCGGTGCCGATCTCGCCGATGCACTGAACTACATCCACGATCAGGGTGTGATCCACCGTGACGTGAAGCCGGCCAATATCCTGTTGGCCAACGGCAGCCCGAACGACACCCGGCACCACCCCAAACTTTCTGACTTCGGCATCGCCCGGATGGTCGAATCCAGCATGGCCACTGCCCAGGGCGCGACCATCGGAACGGCGAACTACCTCAGCCCGGAACAGGCCGTCGGCGAAAAAGTTACCGGCGCCAGCGATGTTTACTCGTTGGCCCTGGTGCTCTTCGAGTGCCTTACCCAGCGCAAGGCCTTCCCGGGGACACCTATGGAGGCAGCGGTCGCCCGCCTGCTGCGGGACCCGGAGATGCCAGCATCGATGGATCCCGAATGGGCGGACCTGCTGACCCGGATGACCCGCCGTGACCCGGAGGCTCGTCCTACCGCCCACGAGGTGGCCCTGAGGCTGCGGAACCTGGCCGAAGGGCCGCTGCCCGACCAAATTGTGGCCTCCGCCTCCGTGCTCCCCTCCCCTGCAGCACTGGTGAACGGTGTGATCGGATCGGACACGGCCGGGGCACCCGAAGAGCGTACCGGTGGGCACATCACCGGGAACGTGGCAATCCCCGCGCCGCCGAACCGCGCCCCCAGCGTCGGTTAGCACCGCGCTCCCAGCGTGGGGTAACCACGCTCTCAGCGAGGGTTGAACAAGGCTCCCAGCGTGGGGTAACCACGCTCTCAGCGAGGGTGAAACCGGATCCCCGTGGGTTGAGCTGGCCCCGCTGCAGGGCTCAAGCTGTCATGTTGCAGCTTGGAGTGGTTGGGGTGGGATGTGGGTATGCCAGTAGGAGTTGCGCAGCGGTTTGCGGCGCGGGTCGATGTAGTCCGGCGGGGTGAACCAGGGGATGCCGTCGACGACGTTGATCTGCCAGTTGCCTTGCTCGATCAGGTCGTGGTGGAGCAGGCACAGGCACACCCCGTTGTTGACGTCGGTGCGGCCGCCGGCCCACCAGGGGATGATGTGGTGCGCTTCGGTCCAGAACGCGGGCATGCTGCACCCCGGGAAGGCGCAGCCCTTGTCCCGGGCGACCAGTGCCCGGCGGATGGCGCGGTTGAAGAACCGTTGCGACCGGCCCAAATCCAGGATCTCGCCCTCGGATCCGAGGACGGCCGGGATGATCTCGGCGTCGCAGGCCATGCGCCGGACCGTGGTGGCCGAGACCGGGCCGTTGAAGACCGCGCTGCCGCCGCCGGAGAGCAGTCCGGCCAGTTGGTCGTATCCGGTGGTGACGATCACCTGGGTGCGGTGCCCGCCCGAGTCCGGAAGCCTGCCGGTGTTCAGCGCGATCCGGCAGGCCCCGACCAGGCCCGCGAGCAGCTTCTGCGCCCGGGTGGCCTCATCCATCGCCTCCACCACGGCCGGATCCACACCGGCGAAACTATCGCTGCCGGCTTCGGCCCCGGAGGACAGATCGCCCCTCACGCCGGTTATGTCGCCGCGGTCAGCCTCAGCGGCACCGGCTCCGCCCCTGCCTACCTCCGTGGTACCGGCGCTGGGACCGGTGCCTGTTCCGGTTCCGGTTCCGGGAACATCATGGTTACCGCCGCCGTTGGCCGTGCCGGCGACCGTGGTTCCGCCGCCTGCGGTGTGGGACTCCCCAGAACCGGCCGGGCCCGCGTCGGACGGGCTGTCGGCGGCAGGGTCGGTGGCGGCGGTTTCGATGGCGTCGGGGCGGATCCGCGGGTTGGCGGCGCTGTTCATCACGGTGGCGAGGGCTTCGTACTGGGCGTCGGTGGTGTTGATGACGAACTGGTGCAGCCCGCGGCGCCGGCCGCGGTAGAACATGCCCTGCCGGGCCCGCAGTTCCTCCTCGGACGGTTCGGCACCGTCCTGGTCGACAGCGGTTTCCCACGTCCTGGCCACCATCACCAGGGTGTCCGCATCGGCGTCCACGGCCTGCCGGACCAGCGACGCTTCCATCGCCTGCAACGCCTCCGGAGTGCCGGCGTGGCGGGCCCGGTCCAGGGAATCAACCACCAGCGCCGCGGCCTGGCCGCTGACCTCCCCGCCGGCCATGGCCTCGGCCAAGACCGGCAACGCCGGCGCACCCGGTTCCCCGTCCAACCGCACCGGCGCGGTGATCGCCTTGCCGACCCGCAGCCGGCGCCGCGCCTCGACAATCCCGACCCCCAACCGGGAGCGCAGATACTCCGCCGTGTTCGCGAACTCCGTCTTGCGGCGGCGCCGCACCTGCTGCGACCCGGACCCCTCCGGGGCAGCGGCGTCCGCGCCGCCGGTGCTGATCGCCGCCGCCGGGTCCGCCCACTCCCCCGCCCCCTCCGTCCCCGAAGCTGCGTCACCGGGCTCTGCGCCGGCGGCGGCGCTTGCTCCGAGTCCTGCCGTCGAGTGTTCCCCGTTGGCGGCGATGTCCGCCCGCTCCACCGCGTGGGCGCCGACCGCCTGCAGGAACTCCACGAGCTTCGAAACGCCCTCGACCGCCGCCACTGTGTTGGCCAGGTCCCGGGTAGACAGGGACACCGCCTCGGCCGGTAAGCGGTCGGCGGCATCCTGCAGCAGGACAAACGCCTGGACCAGAGATGCTTCGATCTCCCCGGTGCGGTCCAACGGTGCAAGAGCCATACCACAATTTTATTCGTACACACATTCGATAGCCATCAAAAGGCCTCATTGTGTAGGAATAGTGGCACGGCATTTTGAGACCCGGTTAGGGAAAACCTGCCAACCGGGAATCGGCGTGCGCCCCGACTGCGAGGAGCGCTGATTACTGCGGCGCCAACCAAGGCGCGCGGCACAGCCACCAACTACCGAGAGTCCGCCGACCAACAACAAACCCACGTACCTTGACGTGGCTCTCGCCACAGGCCATGATGGATCATATACGATTTCGTACTTCACAGGAGGATGCTTTGTCCGAAGCCAACGTCACCCAGTCCGCGGGCACGCTGCAAACGGTGGATACCCAGATCCTGGAGGACGCCGGCAAGGTGCTGGCCGTACACCTGTCCTACAACTCCCGGGCGGCACAGCGCGGACGGGTTCCGGCGCACCCCTCCTACTTCATGAAGGCTTCCTCCTCGCTGGCCCTCTCGGGCGGCACCGTGGAGCGCCCCGCGGGCACCGAACTGCTGGCCTTCGAGGGCGAGATTGCCCTGATCATCGGCAAGCCTGCCCGCCGCATCAGCATCGAAGAAGCCTGGGACCATGTGGGCCACGTGACCGCCAGCAACGACCTGGGCGTCTACGACATCAAGTACGCGGACAAGGGCTCCAATGTCCGCTCCAAGTCCGGCGACGGCTTTACGCCGATCGGCCCGGCCCTGCTGCCCGCGGCGTCGGTCAACCCGGACGCCCTCCGGATCCGCACCTGGGTCAACGGCGAGGTGGTCCAGGACGACACCACCGCGGGCCTGATCTTCTCCTTCGCCCGGATTGTCGCCGACCTCTCGCAACTGATGACGCTGCACCCGGGGGACGTCATCCTCACCGGAACTCCGGCCGGCTCCTCCGTGATCGTGCCGGGCGACGTCGTCGAGGTCGAGGTCTCCGACGAAGCCGCCGGGCTGAGCACCGGCCGCCTCTCGACCACGGTCACCCAGGGCGATGCGGAATTCGCGTCCTTCGGCAACACCCCCAAGATCACCGACACCGACCGAATCGATGCCTTCGGCAGCGAGGAAGCGGCCGGGCTGGCGCCGGCAATCACCGGCAAGTCCGCGCTGACCGAGGACGTCAAGGCCAAGCTGCTGTCGGTCGCCACCGCCACCATCTCCGGCGCGCTGCGGAAGCGCGGGCTGAACAATGTCAGCGTCGACGGACTGCTGGCCACCAAGCCGGGCCAGAAGGTCATCGGCACCGCCCGTACCCTGCGCTACGTACCCAACCGCGAGGACCTGTTCAAGTCACACGGCGGCGGTTACAACGCGCAGAAGCGCATCATCGACGCGCTTGGCCCGGGCGAGATCCTGGTCATGGAGGCCCGGGGCGAGAAGGGCTCCGGAACCCTCGGCGACATCCTCGCCCTGCGCTCCCAAGTGCGCGGCGCCGAGGCCATCATTACCGACGGCGGCGTCCGCGACCTTTCCGAGGTCGCAGCGCTGGACATCCCGACGTTCTACAACAGCGCCCACCCGGCGGTGCTGGGACGCAAGCACGTGCCCTGGGACACCGACGTGACGGTCGCCTGCGGCGGCACCACCATCCAGCCCGGTGACATCATCGTCGCCGACGACAACGGCATCCTCGTGATCCCGCCGGCCCTGGCCGCCGAGATCGCGGACGAGGTCGTCGAACAGGAACGCCAGGACAGCTTCGTCTTCGAGATGGTCAAGGAAGGCCACAAGATCGAAGGCCTGTTCCCGATGAACGCCGAATGGCGCGCACGCTACGAGGCATGGGTCGCGGAGCAGCCGAAGTGACCACCCTGGCCCCCAGCAAGTCGGAACAGGCCTACGAGCTGCTGCACGAGCGGATCGCCAAGGGCGAGCTGGTGCCCGGCTACCGGCTGGTCCTCGGGACCATCGCGGCGGAGCTCGGCTGCAGCACCGTGCCGGTGCGCGAGGCGATCCGCCGGCTGGAGGCCGAGGGCCTGGTGACGTTCGAGCGCAACATAGGGGCGACGGTCGCGGCCGTCGACGCCGAGCTGTACCTGCACACCATGCAGACGCTGGCCGTGATCGAGGGCGCGGCGACGGCCCTGGCCGCGCCGCTGCTCTCCGCCGTCGACCTGGCCGAGGCGCGCGCGGTCAACGCCGAGCTGCGCCGCTGCCTGGAGGACTTCGATCCGCGCCGGTTCACCCAGCTCAACGACCGGTTCCACGCCGGGCTGTACGAACGCTGCCCGAACCCGCACATCCTGGACCTGGTGCACCGGGGCTGGAACCGGCTCAACGCCATGCGGGCCTCCAGCTTCAGCCACATCCCCGGCCGCGCCCGCTCCTCCGTCGAGGAACACGAGCATCTGCTGGATTTGATCGACGCCGGTGCCAGCACCGGCGAGGTGGAGAAGGCGGCCCGGGCACACCGGACCAACACGCTCAACGCCTACCTGGCCGCGGACGGTTTGCCGCCCTCGCCCCTGTAGGCCGTGCCCGCAGCCGACGGCGACACCCCGCCGTCGGCGGCCAAGCACCACACACAGCCCAGACCTCACCGACTACCGACCATTCAACCCCCATGGAAAGGACCATCATGGCCGAGCACTTTGTCCCGGACAACCTGCCCACCCACCTGCAGCACTACATCGGCGGCAAGCTTGTCGACTCCATCGACGGCGACACCTTCGACGTGCTGGACCCGGTCACCAACAAGCCGTACATCAAGGCTGCCTCCGGCAAGGTAGCCGACGTCGCCGCGGCCGTTGCCGCCGCCAAGGACGCCTTCGAGAACGGCCCCTGGCCCACCATGCTGCCGCGCCAGCGCTCCCGCGTGCTGCACAAGGTCGCCGACATCGTCGAGTCCCGTGGCCAGGAACTGGCCGAGATGGAGTGCTTCGACACCGGGCTGCCCATCAAGCAGGCCCTGGGCCAGGCCCAGCGTGCGGCGGAGAACTTCCGTTTCTTCGCCGACCTCATCGTCGCCCAGCACGACGACGCCTTCAAGGTTCCCGGCCGCCAGGCCAACTACGTCAACCGCAAGCCCATCGGCGTCGCGGGCCTGATCACGCCATGGAACACGCCGTTCATGCTGGAGTCCTGGAAGCTCGGCCCGGCGCTGGCGACCGGCAACACCGTGGTCCTGAAGCCGGCCGAGTTCACCCCGCTCTCCGCGTCCCTGTGGCCGGGGATCTTCGAAGAAGCCGGCCTGCCCGAGGGCGTCTTCAACATCGTCCACGGCTACGGCGAGGAAGGCTTCGCCGGCGACTCCCTGGTCAAGCACCCGGACGTTCCGCTGATCTCCTTCACGGGCGAGTCCCGCACGGGCCAGATCATCTTCGCGAACGCCGCCCCGTACCTGAAGGGCCTGTCCATGGAGCTGGGCGGCAAGTCCCCCGCCGTCGTCTTCGAGGATGCCGACCTGGAGGCCGCCATCGATGCGACCATCTTCGGCGTCTTCTCCCTCAACGGCGAACGCTGCACCGCGGGCTCGCGCATCCTGGTCCAGCGGAGCATCTACGACGAATTCGTCGAGCGCTACTCCGCCCAGGCGAAGCGGGTCAAGGTCGGCCTCCCGCACGAGGAGACGACGGAGGTCGGCGCCCTGGTCCACCCGGAGCACTTCGAGAAGGTCATGTCCTACGTGGAAATCGGCAAGCAGGAGGCCCGCCTGACCGCCGGCGGCGGCCGCCCCGCGGAGTTCCCGGAGGGCAACTTCATCCAGCCCACCGTCTTCGCCGACGTGGCACCGGACGCCCGGATCTTCCAGGAGGAAATCTTCGGGCCGGTCGTGGCCATCACCCCGTTCGACACGGACGAGGAGGCCCTCGAACTGGCCAACAACACCAAGTACGGTCTGGCCGCCTACATCTGGACGAACGACCTGAAGCGGTCCCACAACTTCGCCCAGAATGTCGAGGCCGGGATGGTGTGGCTGAACTCCAACAACGTCCGCGACCTGCGCACCCCGTTTGGCGGCGTGAAGGCGTCCGGCCTGGGGCACGAGGGCGGCTACCGCTCCATCGACTTCTACACCGACCAGCAGGCCGTGCACATCAACCTCGGCGAGGTGCACAACCCGGTCTTCGGCAAGGCCGAAGACGCCGCCGCCATCCCGGACGCCTAACCTACCCCTACCGCTCGAAGGAGAGAATTATGAGCAACGAAATCCCCAAGCCCTCGGTTCCGGCCCCGGACATCCTGCGCTGCGCCTACATGGAGATCGTGGTCACCGACCTGGCGAAGTCGCGCGCCTTCTACGTGGACCTGCTGGGCCTGCACGTGACCTACGAAGACGACGAGGCGATCTACCTGCGCTCGTTCGAAGAGTTCATCCACCACAACCTGGTGCTGCGCAAGGGCCCGATCGCCGCGGTGGCGGCCTTCGCCTACCGCGTGCGTTCCCCGGAGGACGTGGACCGCGCCGAGGCCTACTACAAGGAGCTGGGCTGCCGGACCGAGCGCCGCAAGGAAGGCTTCGTCAAGGGCATCGGGGACTCGCTGCGGGTGGAGGATCCGCTGGGCTTCCCGTACGAGTTCTTCCACGAGGTGGACCACGTGGAGCGCCTGCACATGCGCTACGACCTCTACTCCGCCGGCGAACTGGTGCGCCTGGACCACTTCAACCAGGTCACCCCGGACGTCCCGCGCGGCCGCAAGTACCTGGAGGACCTGGGCTTCCGCGTCACCGAGGACATCAAGGACTCCGACGGCGTGACCTACGCCGCCTGGATGCACCGCAAGGGCACCGTGCACGACACCGCCCTGACCGGCGGCAACGGCCCGCGCATGCACCACGTTGCCTTCTCCACGCATGAGAAGCACAACATCATCCAGATCTGCGACAAGATGGGCGCGCTGCGCATGTCCGACCGGATCGAACGCGGCCCGGGCCGCCACGGCGTCTCCAACGCGTTCTACCTGTACATCCTGGATCCGGACGGCCACCGCGTGGAGATCTACACCCAGGACTACTACACCGGCGATCCGGACAACCCCGTTATCACCTGGGACGTGCACGACAACCAGCGCCGCGACTGGTGGGGCAACCCGGTGGTCCCGTCCTGGTACACCGAGGCCTCTCTGGTGCTGGACCTTGACGGCAACCCGCAGGAAGTCGTCGAGCGCACCGACAACTCCGAGATGGAGGTGACCATCGGCGCCGACGGGTTCTCCTTCACCCGTGAGGACGACGAGGACGGCACCTTCCGCGGCCAGGCGTCGAAGGGCTTCAAGATCGGCAACCAGGTCTAGTCCCGGTCCTCGACCACATGACGACGCCGCTGGGCGGCTTCCGCTGGGAAGCCGCCCAGCGGCGTCTGTGGCCTTGCCCGCCCCGCCGCCGGATGCCACACTGGCACCTAAATGCGGTGCCGGCGCCCGGCCGACTGGGCCGTCCCGGGTGCCGACCGTTCCAGGGGATGGGGGAAACGGCGTGAATATTCTCCGCACCGTCGTTGCACGGATAGAACGAACCGAGGCTCTGGACAAGATTGCCGAGCCCGTGGCCGGACTGGTGGGCAGGCTGGTTAGTCCCCGGCCCGTCCGGAACATTCTCAGCGGCAGCTTCGTGGGTCATCCGCTGCATCCGCTCCTGACCGACTTTCCCATCGGGGCCTGGACCATGTCCACGCTGCTGGACACGGTGGGCGGCCGCCGTTCCGAGCCCGCGGCCGACCTCCTGGTCGCCGCCGGAATCCTCACCGCCGTACCCACGGCCTGGGCCGGGCTCAACGACTGGTCGGATACCCAGGGCGAGGACCGCCGGCTCGGCATCGTGCACGCCGCATCAAACTCGGCGGCGCTGGTGTGCTTCGCCGCCTCCTTCCTGGCCCGCCGCGGCGAGCGCCGGGGGTTGGCCAAGGTGCTCGCGCTGGGCGGCTTCGGGCTGGTGATGTCCGGCGGCTACCTGGGTGGTCACCTGAGCTACGCGCGCGGCGTCAACGTCAACCACACGGCGTGGCGGAAAGGTCCCGTCGAGTGGACCCCCGTCCTGGCGGAGAGCGAACTGGCCGAGGGCCGGCCGCAGCTGGCGCACGCCGGAGACGTGTCGCTGGTCCTGTATCGCAGCGATGGCACCGTCCGGGCGCTGGACAGCGTCTGCAGCCACATGGGCGGGCCGCTGGCTGAGGGACAGGTCGACGACGGGTGCATCACCTGCCCCTGGCACGGCAGCCGGTTCCGCCTGGCTGACGGCAGCATCGTCAGGGGCCCAGCCAGCTCCGAGCAGCCGGCCTACGAAACACGCGTCCGCGAGGGGCAGGTCGAGGTCCGGCTGAGCTGACCGGCTCAGCCCCGCGGAGACCGCGGCGTGGACCCGCGGGAGGCGCGGGAGGCGCGGCGGGCGTCGGTTCCGGCGATGACGAGCGTGGCAACAACGGACGCGGCGGTGACGGCCAGTCCGGCGGTGATCGCCCCGGTCCAGCCTGATTGGGCCTGGACGGAAAAGGCGACGGCGGTGATCACCGCGATGCCCACGGCGGTGCCGATGCGCTGCGCGGTCTGGAGCACTCCCCCGGCGCTCCCCGCGTACTCCAACGACACGTCGGCCAGGGTCAGCGTCTGGTTGGGGGTGATAATGAGGCCCTGCGCCATGCCGATGAGCGACAGCGTCAGCAGCATCCACCAGATGCTGAGCAGCCCGGCTGCCTCCAGTTGGATGACGGCGATGGTCAGCGCCAGCCCCAGCAACGCGCAGAGGATCCCGACGACGATCATCTGCCGCCCCCGCTCCAGCACCCGCTTGCCGGACCAGTGCGACGAATAGGCGCCGATCAGCGCGGCGGGCAGCCCGATCAGCCCCGCCTCCAGCGCGCTGCCGCCCAGCCCCTGCTGGATGTAGAGCGCCACCAGCACCCAGACGCTGGTCACGCCCATGAAGTACAGGCCGGCGATCAAGGACCCGGCGGAGAAGCTGTGGGTACGGAAGATCCGCAGGTCGACCATCGGGCTGCGCCCGCGGTGGCGGTAGGCATGTTCCCACCACGCCCACAGCGCCAGCAGTCCCGCGCCGCCGGGAAGCAGCAGCCAGATCCATGCACCGCTCCCGCGTTCGACGAAGGGCAGCAGCAGCGCCAGCACGGCCAGGCCCAGCAGCACGGCGCCGACGGGATCGAGGTCACGTTCGGGCTTGGCTGCCCGGGGTTCGCCGCCGGCGCCTTCGCGGTCTTCTGCCCCGGGAGAGTCAACCTCTCTGCGCCGCGGCTTGAACCACATCAGCGCCAGCACGATGGCCAGGACCCCGACCGGTACATTCACGAGGAAGGTCCAGCGCCACCCGTCCTGGACACCGGCGAACTCAATGATCATTCCGCCCAGGAGGGGCCCGACGGCAACCGAAACGCCAATCACGCTGCCGAGCGCCCCGAAGGCACGGCCGCGTTCCGCCCCGCGGAAATACTGCTGGATCATCCCCACCGCCTGCGGATTCAGCAGGCCCGACCCCAGGCCCTGCACAAAGCGCGTGATGTTCAGGCTGAGCGGGTCCGGAGCGAGTCCGGCGGCCACCGAGGAAAGCGTGAAGAGCGCGACGCCGGCGATGAACAGCGGGCCGCGGCCCAAAATATCGCCCGCGCGGCCGGCGGCCACCAGCACCACACCAAAAGTCAGCGCATAGCCGGAGAGCACCCACTGCAGGTCCGAGTCCGACGCGCCCAGCCCGATTTGGATGGACGGCAGCACCACGTTGACGATGCTGACGCTCACCAGCGACATGAAGATGGCCACCAGCAGCACGGCCAGGATCCGCCAACGGCCGGGGTCCGGCACGAAGCCGGACTCGACGCCGTCGGGGCTGGCCGGTCGGGGCGCGGAACGGTTCTCTGGAACGGAGTCGGAGGCTTGGGTCACCTACCATTCATACGCCGGGACGGGTCCGCTGCCAAACCGTGGGAGCCTGGGCGACAGCCGCGTTAAACGAAAGAGCCGGAGCGGCAGGCGTTGGGGGAATCCTGCGGGTCCGGCTCTTCCACGCCCGGACCCAAGTCCGGCCGAAGCGATGCGGGCCCCCGTTCCGAGCCCCACCGTTGTCACGAGCATATCCCTCGGGCAACCGGCCCGCGATGGGGAGAACTACCCATGCAGGTTAAGCGGTCTATCAGAACTGTTGAGCTATAGCCGTTTCGTCGGGCCGGCGACCTTCCGCCAGGTTGCGTTCCGCCGCCGCGGCGGGCGTCCGCTCCCCCTCGCGACCCGGGAAACGCAAGAGGATACTGAAACCGTGGGACTGTCGAGCGGAGCACCTGCCCCTTTCGCCGATCGGCCCGATGCCGCCCGGCAACTGGCGGCCGAGCTGGCAGCATACCGCGGCCGCGACGACGTCACCGTGCTGGGCCTGGCGCGCGGCGGCGTCCCGGTGGCCGCGGTGCTGGCCAAAGAACTGGCCGCCGACTTCGACGCGCTCATCGTCCGCAAACTAGGCATCCCGGGCCAGCCGGAGGTCGCCTTCGGTGCCTTGGCCGCCCACGGCGGGCACACCGCCGTCGTCATGGTGGAACCGATACTGGCAGAACTGCGCCGCCGCAATTACAGCGAACAGCGGCTGCAGGAGGTCCAGGACAGGGAACGTGCGGAACTGAAGCGGCGGCAGGAAGCGTATCTCCAGGGCCGGACGGCAGAGGTCCGCGGCCGGACCACCATCCTCTGCGACGACGGGTTGGCCACCGGCGCCACCATGAAGGCCGCGATCAACGCCGTCCGGCAGAGCGACCCCCGCGAGATCGTCGTCGCGGTGCCGGTGGGTCCGCCGCAGGCCTGTGCCGAGCTCGAGAAACTGGCCGATGCCGTGATCTGCCTGCGCCAGCCGCGCAACTTCAGGGCCGTCGGCGAGGCCTACCAGTACTTCGGCCAGGTCAGCGACGACGAGGTCTTGGCAGCCCTGCCCCGGTAGCGGCTGCCGCCGGCAGGTTAAAGAACAGCGGACCGCTGCCGGGTGCAATTACCCGACGGCGGCCCGCTGCCCTGAGCTGGCGCTGCTTGGAAGAGGTCAGTGCGCCTCGGGATGCCGCTTTAGGTGCTCGATCTCAGGGTCGATGGCCCGAAGGTTCGCGCCCTTGGTTTCCTTGACCACGGACACCGCGACCAGCGAGATCACGCACAGCACCATGATGTAGATGCCGATCGAAATCGTGCTGCCGGTCTGGCCCAGCAGCAGTTCGGCGATCATCGGGGCGAACGCGCCGCCGAGGATGGCGCCGATGGCATAGCCGATGGAGACGCCGGAGTACCGTACGTTGGCCGGGAACATCTCCGCGTACAGGGCGGACTGGGGACCGTACGACAGGCCCAGGCCGATGGTCAGGACAAACATGGCGATGCCCATCAGCACGATGCTCGCCGTGTCGATCAGCATGAACATCGGAATCTGCCAGAGCAGCACCCAGACGTAGCCGATCTGGAACGTGCGGATCCGCCCGATCTTGTCGGAGAGGATGCCGCCGTACATGGTGAAGGCCAGCCAGCCGAAGGCCGCCAGGGTCGTCGCCAGGAGCACGGACGGGCGGTGCATGCCCAGGCCGCCGGCCTCGACATCCTTGGTGGCGTACGAGGCGAAGAACGCGATCAGCAGGTAGCCGGCGGCGTTGTTGGCAATGAAGATTAGCGCGGTGAGGATGACCTGCTTCCAGTTGTGCCGGAACAGCAGGCGCAGCGGGGCCGCAGATTCCTTCTTGCGGTCCTGCATCTCCTTGAACACCGGGGACTCGTCCACGGCGCGCCGGATGATGTAGCCGACCACGATCAGCACGATTGAGAACAGGAACGGAATACGCCATCCCCAGGCCAGGAACTGCTCCTCGCTCATCACGGTCGTGAGCAGCCACATCACGCCGGTGGCCAGGATCATGCCGCAGGGAACACCGATCTGCGGGTAGGCGCCGAAGAAGCCGCGCTTGTTGATAGGCGCGTGCTCGACGGACATCAGGGCAGCGCCGCCCCATTCACCGCCGGCCGAGAAGCCCTGCAGGATACGGAGCACCACCAGCAGGATCGGAGCCGTGATGCCGATCTGGTCGTAGGTCGGCAGCAGACCGATCAGCGCCGTCGCCACGCCCATCAGCATCAGCGTAAAGACCAGCATCAGCTTCCGACCCATCCGGTCGCCGAGATGGCCGGCGACAATGGCGCCGAGCGGGCGGAACAGGAAGCTGATACCCAGCGACGCCCAGGCTACGATCTGCGCCAGGCCGGCGCTCTCCTGGGACAGCGGCGCAAAGTACAACGTAGCCAGCACCAGGCCGGCGGCTTGCGCGTAAATGAAGAAGTCGTACCACTCGATAGTGGTGCCGACCAAGGTGCCGGCGAGCACCTTGCGCTCTTCACGGCGGGCTGCTGGGCTGAGGTTGCCTGCCAGCTCTTCTGACGTTGACATATTTTCTCCGTTGAATTCACAGAACGGTTACCGAACGGTCGGTAATGTGACTGGAGCCATACTACCGGACAGTGACGGGCCACACATAGCGCCGCCATATCATTTCCATAACGCCCCGTCTACCGGATTGCGGCAGAACCGCGCTCCCCCTTGCAGGAACGGCGCCTCCCCGCGCGGACCACGGGCAGCCCCGGTGGCGGCGCAGGCCTAGCGGTAGCCGGCAGCACCGCCCGTGGCGTTCTATAGTTGGACGCTTTGTCCCGATATAGAACAATGGGACCTGTGAGAACCGGCACAAGCACTGTGGCCGGTTCCCGCCGCAACTCCCGTGCAGGACTTTTCCAGAGGATGTACCGATGAGCCAGACCCCCATCAAACCCGCCCCGGCGCACTCGCAGACCCTGTCGCGCGGCATCAGGGCCCTGGAGATCCTGGCGGAGGCGCCGTCGCCGATGACGATCGCCGAGTTGTCCGACGCGTTGGGAGTGCACCGGTCGGTCGCCTACCGGATCCTGCGCACGCTCGAGGACCATTCGCTGCTGATGCGCGATTCGGCCGGCAGGGTGCAGGCGGGGCCGGGCCTGGCCGCCCTCGCCCGGGGTGTTTCGCGGGACCTGCAGTCGGCGGCGCTGCCGGAGCTGACAGCACTGGCCAACGACCTGATGATGACGGCCTTTATCGCGGTCTGGGACCAGCACGACTGCGTGACGCTGCTGACCGTGGAGCCGCGGCATACGACGGCGCTGGTGCAGCGTCCGGGCACCCGGCATTCCTTCGCGGCGGGAGCCCCGGGCATCGCCATCCAGTCGGCCCTGACCCGGGACCAGTGGGAGCAGCATGCTCCGGGACAGCCGATCCGCCCGGAGGCCCGGCTCGCCAAGGATGCCGGGTATGCCATCAGCCATGACGAGGTCATCCCCGGCGTCTCGTCGGTGGCCGTGCCGGTCACCGTCCCGGGCCAGCTCCCGGCTGCCGTGGCCGTGGTCTATATCCGGACCGACACTCCTGATGAGCAAATTGCGGAGGCACTGAAGCGCTCAGCCGCGGTCATCGAGGCGGAGCTGCACTGAGCCCGGCCCCGCCCCGCGGCGGCGAATGGCTGCGGCAGCAGGCGGGCGGCCCGCATCAGGCGGGCGGCGGTCAGGCGCCTCGGCGGTCAGGCGTCCCGGCGCCGGACGACGGCGGCAGCGACCAGGCCAAGCACCAGCAGCATGGCTGAGGCGGCAATCGACACCAGGAACGCGCCGGAGTGTCCCAGGTTCTCGGCCAGCGCACCGGCTACCGCCGAACCGATGGCAGAGCCGAGGACGACGCCGCTGGCGAGCAGCGTCATCACCGTGCCGAGCCGCTCATCCGGAGCGACCAGGCTTCCGATGCCGTAGATGGTGACCATGGTGGGTCCGACGGGCACGCCGACCACCAGCAGCACGAGAATCATCGGCAGCACTTCGGCGGGCAGCAGCAGCAGGACGCAGAACGCCGTCATCGCCGCCGCGCACACGACCCAGCGGCTCGAATGTTTCCACCGTGCGGGCCAGTAGGCCACGGACAGCGCACCGAAGGCCGACGTCAGGCCCAGCAGCGCATACAGCAAACCGGCGGTGTCGGCCGCGCCGAAGCTGCCGCCGAAGGCACTCAGGGCGTTCTGGGTTGCGCCGAAGAACACGCCCATGGCCACCATCCCCAGCACGGGGATGGCGACCAGCGGCCAATTGATCCGCACCGGCGAGGCCGCCGCGGCGGCTCCGGGATGTGCCTTGACCAGTCCGGGCGTCACCGGGACGACCACACGGTAGGTGGGGTGGACGGCGAAGGCGGTCACCATCGTCACGGTCAGGGCGGCGGCCAGCACGAAGGGCAGCCACGGGGCAATCAGCGCCGCGAGCAGCCCGACCAGGGCCGGTCCGAGCACAAACGTCAGTTCGTCGGCGGTGCTCTCGTAGGACAGCGCCGTGTCCAATACCGGCTTGTCCTTGCGGGTCATCGCCATCCAGCGCACCCTCGCCAGCGGGCCGACCTGGGGACAGGTGGCCCCGACGGCGAAGGACGCGGCAAGTACGGCCACGGGGCCGGCTCCACTGCCTCCGATGTAGACGCAGGTCAGCAGCACGACGATGGCACACGTGTGTGCGGCAGCCGCGACCAGCAGCACGGGCCGCTGACCGACCCGGTCGGCAAGATAGCCGAAGAGCGGCGCGCCGGCGGCCGAGCCGATGCCGACGGCACCCGCTGCGAAACCGCCCGAGGCGTAGGATCCGGTGCTGACGGTGACCAGTGTCAGGGCGCCGACCGTGAGCATCGCCAGCGGCAGCCGGGCAAGGAACCCGATGGCCAGAAAAGAGGCTCCGGCCATCCGTGCCAGCCGCGCGTAGCGGCCGAAGGGGTTTCGGGTCTTGCGACGTCGGCGGCCGGAGGTGTCGTTGCCGGGGGCTTGTTGCTGGGCGGGCGCGCCGGAATCAGAAGCAGTCATCGGTTTTTCCGTTGGTTCGAACCGCGCATCGTCCCGCCTCCCGATGCGCACAACCCGGATAACACAACCATCATACCGGTGGTCAGGCGGCCCCGGTGAGCACGGTGCGGACGGAGGAGCCGTGGCGCCCCTTCGTGACTTGGAGCTGAGCGCCGATGCGCTGCTTCATCTCCGCTACGTGGCTGACCAGGCCGATGACCCGGCCCCCGTCGCGCAGTCCCTCCAACGCATCCATGACCTGTTCCAACGCCTGCTCATCCAGGCTGCCGAATCCCTCGTCGACGAACAGCGTCTCGATGTCCACGCCGCCTGCCTCTGCCTGCACTACGTCGGCCAGGCCGAGTGCCAGCGCGAGCGAGGCCATAAAGGATTCGCCGCCGGACAGGGTGGAGGTGTCGCGCCGCTGCCCCGTCCATTCGTCGCTGACGTGCAATCCCAGGCCCGACTTCTTGTTGCCGGACTTCGAGTCGTCGTGGACCAGCGTGTACCGCCCGTCGGTCATGGCAATCAGACGTTCGGAAGCCGCCGCCGCAATCTGCTCGAGACGCGCAGCCAGGACGTAGGTGGTGAGCGTCATCTTGCGTTCGTTCTCGCCCAGTCCCCTGACCGTGTCCGCCACTGACTGCAGAAGCTCGTGCCGTTCCGCGATCGGGGCCAAGCGGACTTGTTCCTCGTCGAAACGCCGGCGGTAGCTGGCAAGTTGTTGCTGCGACGCAGTCAGCACACCGTGCCGCACGTGGTGCTCCTGCACCAGCCCGTCCAGGACCGCGGCTTCCCCGCGTACCGCGTCCAGTTCCGCGGTCCCCGGCAGCGTTTCGCCCTTCTTAAGCGCCGTGCGGGCACGGACGACGGCTTCGGAGGACTCCAGCACCTGCAGCCGCTGGCCTGCTTCGACGTAGGCAGTGTGGCGCCGCTGCAGTTCCTGCAGCTGTGCCGGTGCCAGCAGGGACACCCGGATTTCGTCTTCGGAGGCGAAGCTGGACTGCCCGATGGCCGAGGCCAGATCGGCGTCGGCCTGCTCCAACGCGTTGCCACAGTGGCGGTGCTGTCCCAAAACGTCCAGGGCAGCGGCCAGCAGTTGGTCGAGGCGGGACAGCGAGGCCGCTTGTTCGTGCAGGCTGCCTCCGGCCGGACCGGCCTCGCGCAGCTTCTGCTCGAGTTCCTGCACGCGTTCCCTCCCGGCCTTGAGGTCGGAATCGGCGGAGGCCTTGGCCACGGCCAGAGCCGACAGCTGCCGGCCGTTCTCGTCGAGCTGCTCAGTCGTGGCGGCCGCCCGTTCCTGCAGTTTTGTGCGCCGTTCCCTCACCGCGACGGCTTCGTCCAAACGGGCACGGGCGGCGGCGACGGCGGCGGCCGCTTCGGCGGCGTCGGTCGCGCCGCCGCGGGAGGCCAGGGCCGAAAGTTGCTGTTCCAGTGCCGCGCACGCCTCGCGGGCCTTGGAGTACGTGGCTTCCGCCGCCGCGTGGTCCTCCCGGGCTGCTGTTTCCTGTTCGCGGGTGACCAGATGCCCGCCGGCGGCCGCGGCCGGTTGCGGATGTTCTGTTCCGCCACACACCGGACAGGGGTCTCCCTCTGCAAGGTTGGCGGCGAGCTCCGCTGCGGCCTGATCGAGGCGCTGTTCCAACAGCGACAACCAGGCTTCCTTGAGCCGAAGTTGCCTGGCGTGCGCCGCATCGCGGTTCCGCCGGGCCTCGTCGGTCTTGGCCAGCCAGGCGCCGTAGTCGGCCACGGTGTCGCGCAGCTGCCGGGCTTGTTCCAGCCGCTCGGTGAGCAGGCCGACGTCGTCGGACGCTGCCGACAGCATGGCCAGTTCATCCTGCAGCCCGCGGCCGACTTCAGCCAGCCGTTCCCGGGTTGTTTCCGCGGCACCGATGTCCTTGGCCAATCGGCCCGCGTGCTGTTCCAACCGCCGCACGTCGGCAGTGGCCGCCTGCAACCGCTGCTCTTCCGGCAGCAGGGCTCGGATTCGTCCGAGCTCGGCGGAGAGCTGTGCCGCCGCCTCCTCGAGCAGCGCCTGTCCCGCGGCATCGGGGTCGGGGCGGCGGGAAACGAACGTTGGGAAGAGCGGATGGGCTTCGGCCTCGTCGATCCGGTCCAAGAATTCTTTTCCGGCACGTTCCACAGCGAGTGCAGCCTGATCCCGGTGCCGGATGGGCGACGCCAGCAGTTCCGCGGACCGGTGCGACGCCAGGGTTTCGGTCAGCGCGGCGTGGCCGTCGGCGCCGTTGCGGTGCTCGGCTGCCAGTTTCTCCAGCGCCGCCAATTCCGCGTGGTCGGCCAGCGCCCGCTCGTGCCGGGCGATGGTTTCCCGCAGCCGGCCCAGCTCATCTTGTCCGCGCTCGGCCAAGTCGCGGACGGAGCCGGCCGCGGACGCCATCGAGGACTCAAGCGTGGCGAGCAGGTCCGCGGCAGGCATTGACTGGTCCGGCATGTCCTCGGCGGCCAGATGCCGGGCTGCTTCCTCTGTTGCCCGCGCGAGCAGGTGGTCGGATCCTGCCACCGCGGCCTGGTAGTCCGAGCGGGCCTTGGCCGCTTCGTCCGCCAGGACCTGCTCCACCGCCTCATAGCGGTCGGTCGCGAACAGGCGCTGTAGCAGCGGCCGACGTTCCCTGGCGTCGGAGCGCAGGAACGCCGCAAAGTCGCCTTGGGGCAGCAGGACCACCTTGGTGAACTGTTCCAGGCTCATGCCCAGGACGGCCAGCAGTTCGGCCGCGGCCTCGTCGTTGCGGCCGCTTTTCTGGACCCAGGCGCCGTTGATCTTCTCGCGCAACAGCGTGCGCGCCTGTTCCGTCACCGACCCGGACCGGGCCCGGGACGAGGGCCGCTCCCACTGCGGGTTGCGGGTCACTTCGAACCGTCTGCCGCGGGCGGAGAATTCGCACACGACTTCCGGCTCGGTCCCGGGTTCGGCGTGGTCGCTGCGCAGCCGCTTGCCCTGCTGGCGCGCGCCGGGAACGGACCCGTACAGCGCAAAACAGATGGCGTCCAGGATGCTGGTCTTGCCGGCCCCGGTCGGCCCGTTGAGCAGGAACAGCCCCTGCGCTCCCAGCTCGTCGAAGTCAATGGTTTCCCGCGCGGCGAACGGCCCGAAGGCCTGCATTTGAAGCCGGTGGATCCTCATGCCGCGGCCTCCGCTGCCTGCACGGCGGCCAACGCATCGGCCAGCAGCGCGCGTTCGGCTTCGCCGGCCGGGCGGGAGCGGACGTGGTCCAGGAAACCGCAGCAGACCTCCAGGTCGTCCTGTGCCTTGGCGATGCGCTGGCTGTAGCTCATGCTGTCGCGGCGCGGCCCGGAGGCGGGTTCGAAGTTGAGCACCAGCGTGTCGGGAAAGCGCGCCCGCAGCCGTTCCATCGCCTTCGCCGGGCGTTCGTCGTCGGTGACCGTGATTTGGCAATAGGCGTCCTGCGCCCAGGCGTGGTCCGCCGATTCGAGCAGGTCCTGCATGGTCCCCTTGAGCACGGCGAGCTTGCGCGGGGAGGGCCAGCTGACGTTTTCCACCGACGCGAGCCCGTCCGCGGTGAATTCGAGGATGATGCCGCCCTTCTCGTGTCCGGCCTCGGAGAACGAATAAGGCAGCGGTGAGCCGGAATAGCGCACGGTTTCGCTCAGCGCCTGGCGCCCGTGCAGGTGGCCCAGCGCCACATAGTCGAGGCCGTCGAACAAATCCAGCGGGACCGCTCCCACTCCCCCGATGCTCAGGTCCCGTTCGCTGTCCGAGGTGACGCCGCCGCTGGCAAAGGTGTGCGCCATGACCAGGGAATGCACGGCGCCGCCGGCCCTCCGCTGCTCAAGGTCCGCTCGGACGAGGTCCAGCGCCGACCGCGTGACGGCGGTGTGGCTGGGAGCCTCCGCGCCCAGCTCCTCCGCGCACAGCCGCGGCTCGAGGTACGGGATCCCGTACACGGCAAGGGTCGCACCGTCCAGGTCCAGCTCCACCGGGTCCGCAAGCTGGTCCAGCCGGGCGCGGATATGGACCCCGCCGTGGGCCAGGATGCCGGAGCCGAAGCCCAACCGGGTGGCCGAATCGTGGTTGCCGCTGGTCATGATCACCGTTGCCCCGGCACCGCGGATGCGCGACAAGGCATCGGAAAAGAGGTTGACCACATCTACACCGGGCAGCGCGCGGTCGTACACATCGCCCGCGATGAGCACCACGTCGATGCTCTCCTCGCGCACTGTCTGCAGGAGTTGCTCCACGAATGCGTGCTGCGCCTGCAGCATCCCGACGCCGTGGAAAGAACGGCCCAGGTGCCAGTCGGACGTGTGCAGTAACCTCATATTTCCAAACTATCCGGCGGCTGGGACAGTTTCGGACAAGCGCAACGGCACGTCCCGAAATCGGGACGTGCCGTTGCGCGGGGCTTTGTGGTTATTCGCCGTCCGGGCGTGTCCGGTTCGGCTTGCGGTCAAAGAAGTCGCGGGCTTCGGCGGCGCCCTGATTGTCCGCCGGCACCGGCTCGTCCGGCTGGTCCTCCACCGCAACGTCAGGAACCTCACGTCCGGCCGCGGATCCGGCGGGTACCGGGCCGGCGGCCACGGATCCGGCCGCGCCTCCGGTGGACACCGTGCCGGCGGAAGCCCCGCCGGCGGCGGTCTTCCCCTCCACAGGCTCGCCGGTCGTTGCAGCCCGTGCATCGCCGTCGTTGGTGGCCTTGCGCGCCCCCGGCACCAGTTCGGCACTGCGGTAAAGCAGCCCGGCGATCACCGCACCGAGCAGCGGGGCCGCCCAGAACAGCCACAGTTCGCCCAGCGGGCTGCCGTCCGCGAAATACACCGCGGCCGTGGAGCGGGCGGGGTTCAGCCCGGCGTTGGAAATCGGGAGCATCACGGCGGTCAGCACGCCGAACGCAAGCCCTACCGCGTACGGGGCGCTGCGGAGCCGGTCCAGGGACGAGGTGGCACCGAGGTAGACCGCCACGAGCAGCCCGGTGGCGATGGTCTCGGCCAGGAACACCCCCGCCATCGAGAAGCCCAGTTCACCGCCGCCGGCGTAGCCGTTGGAGATGGACGTGAACACGCCCGCCGACTGAGCGCTGACCGGGTGGCTGCCCATGATCACCCAGAGCACGACGGCGGCCAGCGAGGTGCCTGCCAGCTGCGCCAGGATGTAGGGCAGCACCGACTTCCAGGAGGTCCGGCCGGCGAGCGCGCTGCCCAGCGTGATGGCCGGGTTGAAGTGGCCGCCGGAGACGTGGCCGAACGCAAGCATGCCGGCAACGACCGCCAGGCCGAAGCCGAAGGGAACGCCGAAGCCGCCCTGCGGATTGAACATGCCGATCCCCAGGGCGCCGAAAAAGAGCAGGAACGAACCTGCCACTTCGGCGCCGATGCGGGCCGAGTAGCTGCGCCCCTCGCCGAGCCGGGGCGGGGCGGCGTGGACGGCCGGAGCCGGTGACGCGGGGTGGGCTGCTGCCATGGATACTGTCCTTCTGCAGGGCCGGCCAGCAGCCGGCGGGTTACTCAAAACTACTCCACTCTGGCATTGGGGTCTGTGAAAACGCTGGGTGCTGCCCGGGAAGGATGCCCGGCGAAAGGCCCGGTCCCACGCCTAAGCTGGTAGTCGTGACTAACGATGCCCCGCTCCCCGGTTCCCCCTCCGCCGACGCACCGGACTTCGCCGGCAGCGCGCCGCCCCCTCCCGGCGCCATCCAGCCCGCTCCCGGCGCCGTGCCGCCGCCGCCCGTGACCCAGCCGGAGACGACGGCCCACGCGGTGCCGGACTTCGCCTCGCGGGTGCGCGGCTGCCTGCTCGGAGGCGCCCTGGCGGACCAATTGGGGGCCGGCGTCGAATTCGACTCCTTCGACGCGATCGCCGGGCGCTTCGGGGCGGACGGGCTGCGGGACTTCTCCCAGCTGGCGGAGCCCGGCCACTTCTCCGACGACACGCAGCTGACGCTGTATACCCTCGACGGGCTGACCGAGGCGCTGGAATGGGCCAATGCCGGGACCGCCGCCGACGAAGCCGCCTGCCTCTGGCTGGCCTACCTGCGCTGGTACGCCACCCAGGAAGGCCGCTTTCCGGACAACGCGCCGGAACCCCAGCCGCGCTGGATCGACGAACAGGAGGTGCTGCACGCCCGCCGCGACCCCGGCGCCGACTGCCTGTCCGGCCTGGCCACCGGGGAAATGGGAACGCGGGCGCGCCCGGTCAACCGGGACTCGAAGGACTGCGGCACGGTGGTCCGGTCGGCTCCGTTCGGGCTGCTGCCGTTCGTCGACGACCAAACGGTCCAGCGGCTGGCCACGGACGGCTCGGCGCTCACCCACGGCCATCCGACGGCGCAGCAGAGCGCGGCAACGTTCGCCACGCTGATCCGGCTGCTGGTGCACGAACAGGCCACGCTGCCCGGCGCCGCCGTGGCCATGCTGGCCCGCACCGAGCAGGACCCGGCCGCCGCCGAGCTGGCCGGGCGGCTGCGCGCCGCCATCGAGCTGTCGGCCCGCGGCCCCGTGCAGCCGGCCGTGCTGACCGAAACGCTGGGCCTGGGCCGGGTGGCCGAGGAAGCTTTGGCCATCGCCCTCTACGCCGTCTTGGCGACGGCGGACAGCACGACGGCGGAGCACCACTTCCGCCGGGCCGTCGCCGCGGCCATCAATCACGACGGCGACAGCGACTCGGCCGCCAGCCTCGCCGGGAACCTCCTGGGCGCCCATTACGGCGAGGCGGCGCTCCCCGCCGAATGGCTGGCCGCGCTGGAGGCCCCCGACGTCATCCTCGGCATGGCGGAGCGCTTCCTGGCGCAAACCCAGGGCTGAGCCCGTGCACCACGACCGCACTGCCCCCGCGCTGCCCCGGCAGGACGGGAAGACGATCCTCGTGACCGGTGCCAGCGCCGGCCTCGGCTACTTCGCCAGTGAACAGCTGGCCGCGGCGGGAGCCACGGTGGTCATGGCTGCCCGTGATCCGGCACGCGCCCGGGCAGCCATGGAAGCCATCCGCCGCACGGTGCCCGGCGCGGACGTGCACTTCCAGGAGCTGGATCTTGCCGATCTGGCCTCGGTCCGGCAGGCGGCGGGCGAGCTTGCCGAGCGGGGGCGGATCGATGCCCTGCTGGCCAACGCCGGGGTGATCGGTTCGCAGAAACTGCAGTTCACTACCGACGGCTTCGAACTGCAGTTCGGCACCAACCACCTGGGCCACTTCGCGCTCGTCGCCGGGCTGATGCCCGTGCTGCGCCGCAGCCGCGGCCGCGTGGTGCATGTGGGCAGCATCAGCCACCGCTGGGTCCGGCCGGACTTTTCCCGGGTCGCTCTGCCGGCCCGGTACTCCAGTTACCGGTCCTATGCGCTGTCCAAACTGGCGGTGATGAGTTTCGGATTCGAGCTGGCGAACCGGCTGGACGCGGCGGGGTCGCCGGTCTCTTCCGTGGTGGCCCATCCCGGGTACGCGCGCAAATACTTCACCCCGGACCGGCCGGGCCTGCAGCTGTCGCGTCCGGCGGCGGGCTGGCAACGCGCGCTTTTCGGGCTGGTGGCGCAGGGCAAGGACGCCGGCGCCAGGCCGCTGGTGCACGCGGCAGCCGGCGAGGAGGTCCGCAACGGCGACTACTGGGGACCGGACGGACCGTTCCAGCTGACCGGACGCACCGCCGTCGTCGTGCCCCGGCGGCACGCCCGCGAGCGCAACGCCGCCTCCCGGCTGATCGACCTGTCCGAGGAACTGACCGGGGTAGGCCTCCGGCTCTGACTCCGGCGGCCGTCGACGGCGGTCGGTCGACGGCCGCGGGTCAGGCGCTGTGCGCGGGCCAGCGTCCCCCGATCATCTGCAAAAACTCGCCTTCGGAGAGCACCTCGATCTGCTGGCCCTTGCTGTGCAGCTGCAGCACCTTGTGGGCCTTGGCGGTGACGCGGCCGCTCTTGAGGTCGGAGGCGACGAAACCGTCGCCGACGACGAGCACGGTGGTTTTCCGGGTGACGTTGCTGGCCGGCCGGGCCCCCAGCTCCGCCGCCCGGTTCTTGGCCTCCTGCCGGGACAGGCCCAGATTGCCGGTGAAGACCACGGTCTGGCCGTACAGCGGGTGGGAATCGTCGGCAGCGTGGTTGGGCTCGGGGTTCTCCCCCTCGTCCGGCCAGTAGGTCCAGGCCGACGACGGCGCCGCGCCCCCGGCCGCACTCATCGACTGCCGCTCGAGCGCGGTCCGGGTGGGTTTGGACACCGCCGCACTGCCGTGGAGGTAGGCCTCCAGGCGCGAGGCGCGCAACTGCATCGCGGTCAGCAGCTCGGGAATGCTGCCGGCCGAGTTCCGGCCGGCGATGTCGATCATGATGCCGGCGCAGGCCCGCGCGTCCGCCACGGCGTCGTGGTGGTTGTGCAGCGGCACGCCTGCGGCCTCGGCCACGAACGGCAGGGAATAGGACACCAGCGAGTAGCTGCGCCGCGACAGGATGACGGTGCAGGCGTAGTCGTAGGCCGGCCCGGAGAGTTCCGAGACCTCCAGAGCGGACCGGATCACGCCCATGTCAAAGGCGGCATTGTGGGCGACCAGCACGTCGGAGCCGATGAAGGCTGCCAGGTCGGCGAAGATCTCGCCGAAACGCGGCTTACCCGCCACCATGCCCGCGGTGATGCCGTGGATCTGGACGTTGCGCCGGTCGAAGTTGTCGAAGCCCTCCGGCGGCCGCATCAGCCAGGAGGCTTCCTCGACGATCCGGCCATCACGGACCTTGCTCAAGCCGACGGAGCATGGTGAGCCCCGGAACCCGTTTGCCGTCTCGAAATCGATTGCCGTGAAGTCAACTGCCACGCGTTCAACCCTAAGCGACGGCACGGACGGTTCTGCGCCCGCAACACGCGCCGACGGCGGCCCCGGCACGAGCGCTGGGGCCGCCGTCCTGCAGGCGCGTTAAGGCTTGGTCAGGGGGTGGCCCGCCGGAGGGTCAGGTAGGACCCGCCCGCCAGGGCCGCGCAGAACAGCGCCGTCCAGCCGGAGGTGCTCAGCGGGGTCTGGGCCACCAGCCACCCGCCCACGGCCGGCCACCACCCCTGCCGTGCGATCAGGCCGAGCAGGCCGATCAGGACCACGGCGATCGCGACCCATGTGATTAACATCCCGGTCGCCTGCCAGCGTTTGTAGATGGTGGCGAACCAGAAACCGATCATGAACAACGCCACCATGACGATGAAGTAGAACAGGATCTGCACCACGGGGCTGCTGTCGGCGATCCAGCCCAGGGCATACAGCCGGCCGTTGAAGCTCCAGCCGCCGGTGGCAACTTCCAGCAGTCCCAGCAGGTAGTACAGGACACTGACGGCCAGGGCGACCACGGCGAACAGGCCGACGGTGCCGAGGTAGAAGGTACGGCGGCTCACGCTCATCGCCTGCGAGAACGGGAACGTCATGGTCAGCGATTGGATGCCCAGCGCGAAGAAGTACCACATCACCGCTTGCGCCGTCCCGGAGTGTAACGTCTGGCCGCTGGCAGGGATCATCGCCCAGATGGCCAGGGTAACCAGGAACGAACCCAGCAGGATCACGGCGGGGATACCCAGGAAGGTCCACTTATTGATCAACTGCATGCGCGCTACATTGATGACGCGGTTCATTTCAGGACCTCCAGCTCTGAGTCGGCATTGGCGACGGCATCGGTTGCCGCAGTGGTCTTCCGCACTACCAGTTGTTGGAGCGACACCGGCGCCAAGTCCACTCCGAGTTCCGCAGCCTGGGCGCGGTCGGCGTCCGAGAGCCTGCCGTCGATGGTCCACGAGGCCAGCGAGCCCAGCGATTCACGGTGCAGCACTTTGCGCCCCGCCGCGAAGGACCTGACGGCTGCGGCGCTGCCGGCCACGGTGAAGGCCGTCCCGCGGATTGCTTCGGCGTCGTCGTCCATGATGATCCGGCCGCGGTCGATCAGCACGACGTGCTCCAGCAGGTTCGCAACCTCGTCGATCAAGTGCGAGGAAAGGATGATGGTGCGCGGATGGTGGGCGAAGTCCTCGACCAGCCGGTCGTAGAAGATTTGGCGGGCCACGGCGTCGAGCCCCAGATACGGCTCGTCGAAGAATGTTATCTCCGCGCGGGACGCCAGCCCGATGATCACGCCGACGGCGGAGAGCTGGCCGCGGGAAAGCTTCTTGATCCGCCGCTTGGGCGGGAGCTGGAAATCCTCGACCAACCGGTCCGCGTAGGCCTGGTCCCAGTTCCGGAAGAACAGGGCGGCGGACTTGAACGCCTGCCGGGGGGTGAAATCGTCCGGGTACTTCTGTGATTCCCGGATGAAGCAGATCCGGGACAGCACGGCGTCGTTTTCATACGGTTGCTGCCCGAAGACCAGTGCTTCACCGCTGCTCTGGAAGCCTTGGCCGGTGAGCACCGACATCAGGGTGGTCTTGCCGGCGCCGTTTCGGCCCAGCAACCCGTAGATCCGGTTGCCCTCCAGACGCAGGCTGACGTTGTCCAGTGCCTTGGCATCACGGTAGGACTTGCTCACCTGCCTCAGTTCGATGGCGGGTGTGTTCTGGTAGTTCATGGGGACACGCTTCCCTCTGTCATGTCGCTGGTGGACTCGGTGCGGTGGAGCATTGCGGTCAGCTGTTCGGTGCTGATACCCAGTTTTCGTGCTTCCCGGGCCATCGGCTGAACGTACTCGCGGTAGAAGTCGTCGCGCCGGCGGGCCACTAAGCGGGAGCGGGCTCCGGCGGCTACGAACATGCCGATCCCCCGCTTTTTGTACAGAATCCCGTCATCGACCAGGCGGTTGACGCCTTTGGCCGCGGTGGCGGGATTGATCCGGTAGAAGGCGGCGAACTCATTGGTGGACGGCACTTGGCCTTCCTCGGCCAGCGTCCCGTCCACAATGTCGTTCTCAATGCGTTCGGCGATCTGGAGGAAGATCGGCTTCGAGTCGTCGATCACTGCCGCTCCTTCTCCCGGCCCATTGCACCGCTTGCTCGGTGAAGGGGTTCATTACTTATGTAGCTAACCATACAACAGGTGGAGTATGTGTCAATACGCGAGGGTGGCGGGTGGCGCCGGCTTCCGGCCGGCTCGAAACGGAGCTCCCGGGGCGGACGTCAGGCAGGACTCGTCAACACCGCGGCGGTGTACCTCAAGGGCATCACGGTGGCGGCGCGGGGCCAGTCAAGGATGTGAGGGAGCACGGTGGCGATCGGGCCGCCCGTCAAAGGTGAGGGCAGCACGATGGCGGCGGCGGCCCGCCAATGGCGTGAGGGCAGCACGGCGGCGGCCGGCGGCCCGCCAATGGCGTGAGGGGAGCACGGCGGCGGCCGGCGGCCCGCCAAAGGTGTGAGGGCAGCGGGGTGTCAGCGGAGTGGCGTCCGTCGCCGCAAGGACCGGTGGGGCGCCACTAGAGGCTAGGGCGGGAATCTTGGTGCGGAGGAGCTGGCGGCGGAGCGGATGGTCTACAGGGCCGTCAACAAAGCTGACCGATGGGAGGATCAGCCCTTAGCAGCTACCTACGCCCGCCGGTTCCTGATCTTGCGGATCCTGGTGGTCAACCAGTACAGACCCGCAACAACGACGACGACAATCACGATCTTCTGGAAGACGCCGGCGTACTCCTCCACGATGTGCCAGTTCTCCCCCAAGTAGAAGCCGGCCAGCACAAAGATGCTGTTCCAGATCAGGCTCCCGGCTGCGGTCAGTGAGAGGAACTTGCCCATTGGCATGCGCTCGATGCCGGCGGGGATGGAAATCAGGCTGCGGAAGATCGGGATCATACGGCCAAAGAAGACTGCCTTGTACCCATGGCGGTTGAACCAGGCTTCCACCTTGTCCACGTCTTCCAAATCGATCAGCGGAAGCTTATCGGCGATGGCGCGCATGCGCCCTCGGCCCAGCCAAGCGCCCAGCCCGTAAAGCACCCACGCGCCGATAATCGAACCCAGCGTGGTCCATACCAGCGCCTCGACAAGGCTGAAGTTGCCGCGGCTGGCCGTGAAGCCTGCCAGCGGGAGCACTACTTCACTAGGCAGCGGCGGGAAAAGATTTTCCAGCGCGATCGCCAGACCCGCGCCTGGTGCCCCGATGCCTTCCATCAGCCCCACGGCCCACTCGGCCACCCCGGTGAGGGCAGAGGTATTATCTGCGGACTGGGCAGGGCGGGGACCGGACATCAAGGAGGGGATCAGCGTGCTCATCGTGTACAAGTCTGCCTTACCGCCCCCATCAAGACCGAACCGGGCGTCGGGTCTGGGCGGTCAAGCACCCGAAGAGGTGCAGTTCGCTCGCAATCCGCGCAGCTATAAGTTCCTTGCCGTCTTTGCTGGATGTGCGGAACTGCGCCTACACATCAGTCGGAAGCGTCGACGACGGCGTGCCCGCCCAGTCTGCTCCCCTAGAGCCGCTTCGACGGCGAACGCGGACCTAAAGGCACCACCTGCAGCGAGTGTGCCTGGTAGTGGTGGCGGGGTGGAGGTGTAGGTGTGTCCGGTGGGTGTGGTGGTCTCCACCGCGTGGTGCGGTCCGTCAATAGGGCGGCTGGACCAGCCTTCGGCTTCCTTGGACTGGTTGCATTGTTCGCACAGTCCTTGGCCGTTGGCCATGGTGGTTTTGCCGCCGTGTGACCAGGGCACGATGTGGTCGATGTGCCGGATCGGGGCGTCGCACCAGGGCTTGACGCAGACCGCGTCGCGGGCGTGGATCATCCGGCGCATCCCGTCGGGGAACTTCCGTGCGGCCGAGTCCATCCCCAACAGCTGCCCGGTCCCCGGGGCGGTGTAGAGGCGGCGGACCCAGATGTCCTCCACGCTGGCCTGTTTCAACACCTTGTTGCGTTGGGCCTGCTCGCGGGCGGTCTTCCACCCCGGTTCGGTCCCGGCCGGCGGCGCCTTCTGCCCGACCCCACCCGGCGGGCTGCAACCTATTGGTCCTGCCGCCGGCAGCTTGCTGTCCAGGCGGCCGGGGTCGGCAGCGTTCCGGCCGGGCGGGCTGCCGTCGGTGGTGGTTGCCGGTGGTTGTGCCGGTGCCTGCGGTTCTGGCGGGCGGGCGAGGTTGCGGGCGTAGCGGGCCGGGACGATGCCGTGCCCGGTCAGCCAGGCCGGTTCGTTCTGGCCATGGAGCAGGGTGCGGTCGGTCATCACCAACTGGATTTCCAGCCGGGCGGGGTCGGCGGTGCTGCGCCCGGTGACGCGTTCGAACACGGTGTCGGCCATCATCTGGCCCCGCGACCTGGGGTCGCCCATGGTGCGCAGCCGGTCCGCCTCCCGGTGCAGGGCTGCCATCACCGCCACCCCCTGGATGACCGGCAGCAGGGTCCGGACGGAGACCATGGTGTCGGGCTCGGGCCGGGAGGACACATGCCGGTCCGCTTCGGCCTTCGCCGCCCGCTCCACCACCGAGCGGGGATCGAGCCGGTAGGCCAGGCGCTTGGCTTCGGCCCGCAGCGCCCGGTTCCCGAGCCCGTGCAGCCGGTCCCGGTTGCCGGCCAGTTCCCGGTCCACGCGGGCCCGGTGCTCCGGG
>NZ_JBNHGI010000009.1:0-155258 GCF_059091125.1 Arthrobacter sp. Y3223151
GCGCCCCGGCTTGCCGCCGCGGGGGCCAGGCTGCGCCCCGCCCTTTCCGCTGCGGGTTTCGCTCGTGCGCCCCTGGCGGCCGGACCCGGGCTGGCGCCGCTCGCCGGCGGGAGACTCGTCGTCGAGCCGCAGCGTCAGGGAGATGCGCTTGCGCTCCGGATCGGCTTCGAGCACCTTGACCTTCACGACCTGGCCGGACTTGACCACATCATGGGGATCCGAGACGAACTTGTTCGACATGGCGGAGATATGGACGAGCCCGTCCTGATGGACGCCGACGTCGACGAAGGCTCCGAACGCAGCGACGTTGGTGACGGTCCCTTCCAACACCATGCCCGGCATCAGGTCGGAAATCTTCTCCACGCCCTCGGTGAAGGAGGCGGTGGTGAAGCTCGGGCGCGGGTCGCGGCCCGGCTTCTCCAGCTCGGTGATGATGTCCACCACCGTCGGCAGGCCGAAGTGCTCGTCGACGAACTGCTGCGGGTCCAGAACCGCCAGGGACTGGGCCCCCCGTCCCGCCGCCGTCGCGGTTGTGCCGGCGGCGGCAAGGATCTTCCGGGCCACGCCGTACGCCTCCGGGTGCACGCTGGAGGCATCGAGCGGCTCCGCCCCGCCGGTGATGCGAAGGAATCCGGCGCACTGTTCGAACGCCTTCCCGCCCAGCCGCGGGACCTTCTTCAGGTCGGAGCGCTTGGCGAAGGGGCCGTTGGCATTGCGGTAGGCCACGATGTTCTCGCTCAGCTGCGTACCGAGGCCGGCCACGCGGGAGAGGAGCGACGGGGAGGCCGTGTTCAGGTCCACCCCGACCGCGTTGACACAGTCTTCGACCACCGCGTCCAGGGACCGCTCCAGCTTGCTGGCCGTGACGTCGTGCTGGTATTGCCCCACGCCGATGGACTTCGGGTCGATCTTGACCAGCTCCGCCAGCGGGTCCTGCAGCCGGCGGGCAATCGAGACCGCGCCGCGCAGCGAGACATCCAGTTCGGGCAGTTCCGCCGAGGCCAACGCCGAGGCCGAGTAGACCGACGCGCCTGCCTCCGAAACCACCAGCTTCTGCAGCTTGCGGGTGGGCTCCATCAGTTTGATCAGCTCAGTGGCCAGCTTGTCGGTTTCCCGCGAGGCGGTCCCGTTGCCGATGGCTACGAGTTCGACGGCGTGCTGATCCGCGAGCCTGGCCAGCGTGGTGAGCGAGTCGTCCCATTTCCTGGCCGGGGCATGCGGATAAATGGTATCGGTGGCCACCACCTTGCCGGTTCCGTCGACGACCGCGACCTTCACGCCCGTGCGCAGCCCCGGGTCCAGCCCCAACGTGGCGCGGTTGCCCGCCGGTGCGGCCAGCAGCACGTCCCGCAGATTGGCGGCGAAGACCCGTACGGCCTCGTCTTCGGCTGCCGTGAAGAGCCGGACGCGGAGGTCGATGGCCAGCTTGACCAGGATCCGCCGCCAGCCCAGCTGCGCCGTCTGCAGCAGCCAGCGGTCGGCCGGCCGCCCGCGGTCAGCCACGCCCATCCGTGATGCCACGGCGTTCTCGAACCGGCCGCGGGCCTCGGCGAAGTCCTCCGGGTGGGCCGGATTGCCTTCGCTGATGTCGAGGTTCAGCACGCCTTCCTTCTCGCCCCGCAGCAGTGCCAGCACCCGGTGCGACGGCAGGCCGGCAGGGTCTTGGGCGAAGTCGAAGTAGTCGGCGAACTTCTGGCCGGTTTCCGCCTGGCCCTCGCGGACCTCGGCCCGCACCAGGCCCTGCTGCCACAGCCGTTCGCGCAGCTCGGAGACCAGGTCGGCGTCCTGGCTGACCCGCTCCACCAGGATCGCCCGGGCGCCGGCCAGGGCATCGGCCGGCTCGTTGATGGAGTGCGCGGCATTGAGGAACTCTTGGGCTGTCGCCAGCGGGTCCCGGGACGGGTCGGCCAGGAGGCCATCGGCGAGCGGCTCCAGGCCTGCTTCGCGGGCGATCTGCGCCTTTGTCCGCCGCTTGGACTTGTAGGGAAGGTAGATGTCCTCCAGCCGCGCCTTCGTCTCGGCTCCGTTGACTGCCGCTTCCAGCTCGGCGGTCAGCTTGCCCTGCGCGGCGATGGCTTCCAGCACGGCACGACGGCGGTCTTCCAGTTCCCGCAGGTAGCGCAGCCGCTCCTCGAGATCACGCAGTTGCGCGTCATCAAGCGTCCCGGTGGCCTCTTTACGGTACCGGGCGATGAACGGGACGGTGGCGCCGCCGTCGAGCATGTCCACCGCGGACTTGACCTGCCAGGCCTGGACGCCGAGCTCCCGGGCGAGCTGGGCATGGATGCGGGCATTGAGTGCGGCCGGGTCGAGAGGCGGCAGGGTTGCTACGGAGGCGGAGGGGGCAGGCGCGGATGATTCGGTCACCGATCCATTGTGCCGTATTCGAGGCGTGGCCTAGGTGCCGGGATAGTAGAAAGCGTAGTCATCATAGGGGTCGCGCCAGCTGGACTCGTCGCGGTGGATGCGCCGGACCTCGCTTCCGGGAACCCAGGCGGTACGGGCGGAGCCGTGCGCATCCATCCACTTCACCTGCACGCTGGTCCGGTCCCAGGAGATGGCCTTGGCGTCGAACGTCTTCCCCTCACGGCTCACGCGGACATACGGTTCGCGGCAGTAGGGCTCACGAGTGGCCCCGGAATGGCTGTCTTCGGCGCGGGGGCCGGGTTCGCCGCGATCCCGTGCGTACCTGCGGGCGGTCATGACGTCTACTTTGTTCATGCGGAAAGCTTGCCATCCGGCCCGGACGGTACGGGCGGCAACGGTCTCGATCCGGGGGCGGCGGCTTCAGTAGCCGTAGCCGCCCGTTTCCTTGGCATTTTCGGCCGCGGCTTCCCCCTGCACATCCTTGGAATCGGGGCCGGACGTTTCCGTCGGCTCCTCGGATTCCGTGCTGTTTTCGTTGCTCTGCCCGGGATCTGCGGGAGCTGCCGCTTCCTCTTCCCCGGAGTCGGAATATTCGTTGCCGCTGCTCATCATGGATTCCTCCCGCTAGGGGCGGCGGACCCGGTGTGGCGCAGTCCGCACTGTGCCCGATGCCAATCAGAGTAGGCTGATGCTCAGTATGCTGTCTATGGCGGGACCGAAGCCCGGATGGCTTGCCGGCCGGGCGGACAGAGATGCCGGAAGCGGCGCCGGAAGCGGTGCGGCGTCACGGGGGAGGAGTCGGCGAGCATGCCGGATTTTGGCACGGCGGCCGGTCGCGGCCTGGCCTTGGTCTTCTCGGCGCTCAAGCGGCTGCGGCCCGTCCGGCCCATCCATCCGATCGGGCTCCACCTTGAAGGGCGGCTGGAGAGATCGGGAGACTCCTTTCCCAGCGGCATACCGTGGCTGGACGCAGCGGGCAACAACGACGTCGAGGCGCGGCTGTCACGGTCAGCGGGCCTGCCGTCGAGGCTTCCCGACATCATCGGGCTCGCGCTGCGCGTCACCGCGGAGGGCGGGCAGGCCGACATCCTGCTGGCTTCCAGCGGTACATCCCGGGCCGGCAGGTACCTTCTCCAGCCTCGACGGGACGTTCGTGCGGCGGCGCTCACCACGGTGATGCCCTACAGAGGGTCGCACGGCCCGGTCCAGCTCGCCGCCCGCACGCTCCGGCCGAACGTGCGGCTGCCGGCGGATCCGGCGGGATTCCGACGGGCGCTGGGCAGCGAAGACTGGACGCTCGCGCTGTTCCACGCTCAGCCGCGGGGCCCGTGGCGCCGGTTTGGTACCCTCACGCTGCGGCTTGCACAGGGCGGAGGAGACGCCGCCCTGCGTTTCGATCCGATCCTGCACCCGCTTCCGGAGGGGGCAACCTACCGGTGGATCGAGAAGCTCCGCGCGCCGTCCTACGCGGTGTCGCGCCGGACGCGCCCGCGGGGATAGGGGATAGGCCGACAGCGACATCGGGGAGCCGTTCGGGCTGCGGGGATAGCCTGACGGGCTGCCGGTGCCATCGAGCGGAACCTCAAGCCCCCGGCACCTCCGCAATCCAGCTCCTCACCATCCGCGCAGCCGCTTCTCCGGCCTCCGCGGGCCACCAGTGGCCTGCATCCACTTCAGTGATCCTCAGCCGCGGCACCCAATCCTCCAGCCCCTCCACCAGATGGGGCGAGAGGAACGGGTCCCGCCGCGGGACTATCACCTGCACGGGAATCCGGCAGCGGGCCGACAGGGCCTGGGGCCGGAACCAGTTTGCCCGGTACAGGGCGAGGCCGCGGGCGCCGTTATCGCCGATCCTGCGGCCGGAGAAGCGCTCGTACTGACGGGTCAGGAGGGTCCGCCAGGCAAGTTCCGGCAGCACCGGCAACTGGAACCCGGCGACGTACAGGCTGCGCACGGTCTGTCCCGCCGCCCGCGGCCAGAGCGCGGGCCGGCGCAGCCTGCGACCGAACCAGCGGTGAAGATGGCCCAGGTCCGGTCCCGAAATGCTGGTGAAGCTGAGAATCCGGCCCTCGGCACGGGCATCCTGGGCCGCCGCCCAGCCTTGGATCGATCCCCAGTCGTGTCCCACGACATGCACGCCCCCTGCCGCGGAGGCATCGATCACCGCAAAAAGATCGTCCACCAAAACGGACAGCCGGTAGGCGCCGCGATGAGCGGCGGTGGTCCGGGACGCCCCGGCATTGCGGGTGTCATAGGAGATGACGTGGCTATCAGAGCTCAGGGCGGTGGCGAGGGAGTCGAAGACAGCGTGGTCATCCGGGTAGCCGTGGATCAGCAGGACGGCCGGCGTCCCGGGCCCGTGCGGCGGGCCGTAGGTATACACGGCGAGTGTCGCATCGGGGCGCGCCAGCATCCCGCGCCGTTCATCCGCCTCCATCGGGCCCTCCCTCGCAGCGCCTGCCCGTTCCGGTCCGCTGCCAGCCTACGGCGGCATCCCGACGGCGGCATCCCGACCGCGGCGAGCCCGGTGGCCGACACCGGGAACGGCGGGATCAGGGGCCGACAACGCATAACACAGCTGTCCACATATTGAAACAATTGTCCGGATCGCGGACGCATCTGACTAGAATTCATAAGTTATTCATTCGAGCGAAAGCCGACACTTCAATGTCCAAACCAGCATCAGTTACCGCGGGGGCGCCTGCCGCGCCGGTGAACTCCCGCGGCCGCGTCATCGTTGCCAGCCTCGTTGGCACATCCATCGAGTTCTACGACTTCTACGTCTACGCCACGGCCGCCGTGCTTGTCTTCCCGGCGTTGTTCTTCCCGAATGCCAGCGGAGCCGTCGCTCTGCTGAGTTCGTTCGCGGTATTCGGCGTGGCCTTCATCGCCCGTCCGCTGGGGTCCATTATTTTCGGGCACTTCGGCGATAAGTTCGGCCGCAAGGGAACGCTGGTGGCCTCCCTGCTCACCATGGGCATCGCCACCTTCCTGATCGGCTGCCTGCCCACCGCCCAAGTGGACGGCTGGTCCTTCTGGGCGCCCGCCCTGCTGGTGGTCATGCGCTTCGCCCAGGGCCTGGCCCTGGGTGGCGAATGGAGCGGCGCCGCCCTCCTGGCCACCGAGAATGCGCCGGCGAACAAGCGGGCCATCTACGGCACCTTCCCGCAGTTGGGTGCCCCGATCGGCTTCATCATCGCCAACTCGCTGTTCCTGGTGCTGAGCATCAACCTTGCCAACGAAGAGTTCATGGCCTGGGGCTGGCGCATTCCGTTCCTGGCCAGCGCCGTGATGGTGATCATCGGCCTGTGGGTGCGCCTGAAGCTGGTGGAAACCCCCGCCTTCCAGAAGGTCGTGGACAAGGGCGAGGTAACCAAGCTGCCGCTGGGCCGGGTCTTCAAGACCAGCTGGCGCCAGCTGATCCTGGGTACGTTCATCATGCTGGCGACCTACGTGCTGTTCTACCTGATGACCACCTTCACGCTTTCCTACGGCACGGCGGCAACCAACGCCGAGGACGCGGCCGCCGCGGCCGAGGCCGCCGGGAAGCCGTTTGATCCGGACACCTTTGCCGCCGGGCTGGGCTACGCCCGCAACGACTTCCTGTTGATGCTGATCATCGGCGTGGTGTTCTTCGGCATCTTCACCCTGGTGTCTGGCCCCCTGGCAGAAAAGTACGGCCGCAAGAAGACGCTGATCAGCGTATCCCTGGGCATCATGGCCTTCGGCTTCCTCTGGGTGCCGCTCTTCAACGGCGGCTTCGCCGGCACCATGGCGCACCTGATCATCGGTTTCACGCTGATGGGCCTGACCTTCGGGCCAATGGGCGCAATCCTGCCCGAACTGTTCCCGACCAACGTGCGCTACACCGGCTCGGCCGTGGCGTACAACTTCTCCTCGATCCTGGGCGCTTCGGTGGCTCCGTTCATCGCCGTCGCGCTGTGGCAGGCCGCCGGGGGCAGCACGGTCCTGGTGGGCCTCTACCTCAGTGGCGCGGCCGTCCTGACGCTGGTCGCCCTGCTGCTGACCAAGGAAACCAAGGACATGGACTACGAGAACCAGTCGAGCTGACCTTCCAGCCGGACGATCTAAAAAGACCCGCGGCCGTGGCCGCGGGTCTTTTTGATGCCCTGGCGCAGGTGCGCCGCCGCGTTGCAGGGCAAGCAAAAGGCCGCAGGGGCAAGCAAAAGGCCGCAGGGGCAAGCAAAAGGCCGCAGGGCAAGCAAAAGGTTGCAGGGCAAGCAAAAGGCCCGCCCTCCCCGGAGGGACGGCGGGCCAGGTGCCACTAAAAGGAGCAGTTTAATCGGCCAAGATTAAGCGGTTGTGCTCCTCCTCTTCGTGATGAAGCCCCAGATCACCAGCACGATCAGGGCGCCAATAATGGCCCAGATCCACGATTCGAGGCTGAAGAATTCGTTCATATCGGCGCCCATCACAGCACCGCCGATCCATCCGCCCAGGAGGGCACCGATGACACCGAGGACGAGCGTGGCAATCCAGCCACCGCCCTGCCGTCCGGGAAGGATCAGCTTGGCAATGGCGCCTGCAATAAGTCCGAGTAAGAGGAATGCTAGGAAGTTCATGAGGTGCATCTCCTTTGTTAGGTGCTACGTCAATTCTCCCGGTCAGGCCGGGTTCTGCTCCTTGGTAGGCATCACGCTACCGCATGGACAGCGTGCTTAGTAAGTTCCCGCGCCCACTTGGTACCTAAAACGTGACATGACTACAAGCAGTGATACAGTACGGCCTTGGAAATGTGTGGCTTAATCCGCGATGGTGGCCAGCACGGCACCGGCTGACACGGTATCCCCGGGCTTGGCGGCGAGCCCCAAAATGGTCCCGGACTTGTGCGCGGTGAGCGGCTGCTCCATCTTCATCGCCTCCAGTACGACGACGAGATCGCCTTCCGCAACCGTGTCGCCTTCGGCGACGGCGACCTTCACGATGGTCCCCTGCATCGGGGAGGCCAGCCCGTCGCCACCGGTCGCGGCACCGGCTGCGGAGCCGGAACGGCCCCGTCCGGCGCGCTTGGGCTTGCCGTTGGACTTGGCGGGCGTGCCGGTACCGCCGCCCAGGCCCGCCGGGAGCACGACCTCCAGCCGCTTGCCCCCGACCTCGACGGTGACCCGCTGGCGTTCGCCGTCGTCGTCGGATCCCGCCGCCGGGACGGACTGGAACGCCGGGATGTCGTTGACGAACTCGGTTTCGATCCAGCGGGTATGGATGCTGAACGGCCCTTCCACGGGGGCGAAGGCCGGGTCGGCCACCACGGCGCGGTGGAACGGCAGCACGGTGGGCATGCCGCCGATTTCCATCTCGTCCAATGCGCGGCGGGCGCGCTCCAAAGCCTGGGCGCGCGTGCTGCCGGTGACGATCAGCTTGGCCAGCATGGAGTCGAAGTTGCCGCCGATGACTTCGCCGGCTTCGATGCCCGAATCCACGCGGACACCGGGACCGGTGGGCAGGCGCAGGCTTTCCACGGTCCCGGGCGCGGGCATGAAGTTGCGGCCGGCGTCCTCGCCGTTGATGCGGAACTCGAACGAGTGCCCGCGCACGTCGGGGTCGTCATAGCCGAGCTCTTCGCCGCGGGCAAGGCGGAACTGTTCGCGGACCAGGTCAATGCCGGTGACTTCCTCGGACACGGGATGCTCCACCTGCAGGCGGGTGTTGACCTCGAGGAAGGAAATGGTGCCGTCCTGGCCGACGAGGAACTCGCAGGTTCCGGCGCCCTGGTACTTGGCTTCGCGCATGATCGCCTTGGACGCCGTGTACAGGCGCTCGTTCTGCTCGGGGGACAGGAACGGGGCCGGGGCCTCCTCCACGAGTTTCTGGTTGCGGCGCTGCAGCGAACAATCGCGGGTCGAAATGACCACCACGTTGCCGTGCGCGTCGGCCAGGCACTGGGTTTCCACGTGCCGCGGGGAGTCCAGGAAACGCTCCACGAAGCACTCGCCCCGCCCGAACGCCGCCGTGGCCTCGCGCACCGCCGACTCATAGGACTCGGCGATGGCCTCGCGGTCACGGACCACCTTGATGCCGCGGCCGCCGCCGCCGTAGGCCGCCTTAATGGCCAGAGGCAGGCCGTACGCGTCGGCGAAGTCCAGGACTTCCTGCACGCTGCTCACCGGGTCGGGCGTGCCGGGCACCAAGGGGGCGCCGACCCGTTCGGCGATGTGCCGGGCCTGGACCTTGTCGCCCAGTTGGGAAATGGCGTCGGAGGAGGGGCCGATCCAGGTCAGCCCGGCGTCAACGACCCGTTGCGCGAACTCTGCGTTCTCGGACAGGAAACCGTAGCCCGGGTGGACGGCGTCGGCACCGGCGGCCTCGGCCACCTGCAGGAGCTTGTCCATCATCAGGTACGACTCGGCGGCGGTGCTCCCGCCGAGTGCATAGGCTTCGTCCGCCAGACGGACGTGCAGGGCATCCCGGTCCGGGTCGGCGTAGACGGCGACCGAGGCGATGCCTTCGTCCCGTGCGGCGCGGACTATGCGAACGGCAATTTCACCACGGTTGGCGATCAGTACCTTGGTGATGCGCTGGGTCATTCAAAGCTCCTTCTATCCTTGAGGAGCCTAGCCTGCTTTTGCGGGATTCGCTCATGAACCATGCCGTTTCTGCGTGTGAGAGGGCGGTTCTTTGTAGGGGTCCTACAAAGGGGGCAGCGGGCGCCCGATCTTCCACCTGGCCGGTGGAGATCGGAACGCCCGCTGCCTATTGGGTGGACGGGGACCGCAGGTTACTTCACGGTGACCGTCTTGGTGGTTGTGCTTCCGGCGACCTGGGATGTTCCGCCGTAAGTGACCGTGTACTTGTGCTTGCCCTTCTTCTGGTTCTTCAGCGTGAGGCTGACCTGACCGTTCTTGACCTTGGCATTCTTGGCCACGGTCTTGCTGCCGTCCTTGATGGTGACGGTGCCGGTCAGGTTCTTGAAGCCACTGGCCGTGACCTTGATGGTCAAGACGGCCGTCTTCGCCTTCGTCGACGACGCCGCAACGCTCGCCTTGGAAGCCACCTTGGCCACAGTCGCCGTCGAAGAAGTAGACGCCTGGTTCACGTAGCCCGTTGCGGACCGGGTCACCTTGACGCTGATCTTCTTGCCGGCATCAGCTGCGGTCAGCTTGTACTTTGACGACGTTGCCTTGCTGATAGCTTTGCCGTCGCGCAGCCACTGGTAAGCCACCTTCGTGGCCACCGGCTTGCTGGCCGAGGCATTCGCCGTCAACGTAGAGCCGACCTTCTTGGTCCCCGAAATGGTGGGCTTCGGGGCGGAAGTAAAGGCGAAGGCGGTGGTGACGGAAGACGAGGTCTTCGCCGTGGTTGCGTAGCCGCTGGCAGCCCTGGTC
This sequence comes from Arthrobacter sp. Y3223151, assembly GCF_059091125.1. Classification (NCBI taxonomy): domain Bacteria; kingdom Bacillati; phylum Actinomycetota; class Actinomycetes; order Micrococcales; family Micrococcaceae; genus Arthrobacter; species Arthrobacter sp. Y3223151. The sequence continues at coordinate 9,711 of NZ_JBNHGI010000009.1, forward strand.
ACCGTGACGCTGATCTTCCGACCCGCGTCTGCCGTCGTCAGCTTGTACGTTGACGAGGTTGCCTTGTTGATGGCCTTGCCGTCGCGCAGCCACTGGTAGGTGGTAGAGGACGCGGCGGGCTTGCTGGCACCGACCGTGGCGGTCAACACGGCCCCAAGCGTCTTGGAACCGCTGATCGTCGGTGTCGGTGCGCTCTCGAAGGCGAAGGCAGTTGCGACGGCGGCCGAGGTTTTCGACGTCGTCGTGTAGCCGGTCAAGGCATGGGTTGCCGTGACACTGATCTTCGTGCCGGCGTCAGCCTGGACCAGCTTGTAGGTAGCGCCCGTGGCACCGGCAATCCCCTTGCCGTCGCGCAGCCACTGGTAGGTGACCTTCGACGCCTTCGGGGATGCACTCCCAGCGGTGACGGTCAGTGTGGCACCCAGAGTCTTGGAGCCGCTGATCGTCGGGGCAGGCACACTGTCGAACGGTTTGTTGATGGTCCGTTCGGCCGATGTTTTGGTGGCCTCGGTGTGGCCGGTGGCCTGGTAGGTGGCGGTGACGGTGATTTTCTTTCCGGCGTCGTCGCCGACCAGGGTGTAGGTCGCCTTGGTCGCCCCGTCGATCACCTTGCCGTCGCGCTGCCACTGCCAGGTGACGGTGGTGGCTGCCGGTGTGGTTGTGCCGGGCACGGCGGTCAGGGTCGCGCCGACATCGTTGCCGCCGGTGAGGGTAGGCGTGCCTGCGACGGCGAAGACCTTCTTGATAGCGACGGCTCGAGAGGTCTTTGAGGCCGTCGAGAACCCTTCTAGGGAATACGTCGCCTTAACGCTGATGCTCGTCCCGGCGTCTGCTGGCGTCAACTTATAGCTGGGTGCCGTGGCGCCCACAATAGACGTGCCATCGCGAAGCCACTGGTAGGCAACTTCCGCGGCTGCGGGCTGGGTGGAGCCAGGCGTAGCGGTAAGCACTGAATCGAGAGCCAAGTCGCCGGTTATCTCCGGCGCCTGAACAGCCGAAAATGCCTTGCGCCCGAGAACAACGTCGATGCCGGACTTTTCCTCGCGGTCGGAAACCGCGATGGTGGTGGCCTCCTCCATTGAAGCGGCACCTTGGTACCAATTGAGGTAGAAGTCGTCGTAGTTTGCGTACTTTAGCTTGTATTCACCTGCGGCAAGGCCGGTCACGGAGTAGCTGCCGTCCGGGGCGACGGGGCTGCCTGCCGCCCATTCGCCAGTTTTCGCACTATAAGCCTGAACGGTGATGCTTTGGACGTCGTATCCGCGGGGAACCGTCACCTTGCCAGAAATGGTTGCCCCTGGCAGCAGTTGAAGGTTGATGCCAGTCAGATCATTGCCAGCCAAAACCAAGGGGCTAGGTGAGTGGTCCCCAGCGCGAGCGTCTTTGTACCACTGCGCCAGTAGGCCCGTACCCCACGCTTCCACCTGTAGTTTGTAATTGCCGTCTTTGAGGCCGGAGACCGTGTAGCTGCCTGCGACACCGGTGTACGTGTAGCCGACGAAGTCGCCGTCAGAGTCATAAACGTTGATGCCCAGGGAACGCGGACTGTAGCCATCCGGCACGGTGATGACTCCCGAAATCGTTAGCCCCTTGTTGAGTACGAAATCGAGGTTCCTCCGGTCTTGGCCGTGGCCCACCTCGACCACCGTTGCGGCATCCTTGCTTGCCGCTCCTGCATACCACTGCGAGAGGAGCCCTGTTCCCCAAGCGCCCGCGTACAATTTGTAGTTTCCGGCTGCCAATCCTCGGACCACGTAGGCGCCCAATTCGTCTACCTCTGCGTCAGCCACCCATTTCCCGGTATCAGCCGAGTACAGGCTAATCTCAACCCCGTTCGTATCATAACCAGACGGAGCAGTCACCGTTCCGGAAATGCTGGCCGCCTTTTCGAGTACAGCGTTGACATTAGCGATGTCTTTTCCATCCAACAGTTCGATGACTGCGGCGTCTGCGTGTGAATCTGCGTTTCCGAACCACGCGGACGCTGCCCCTGACCTCCCGGAGTCGAAGAAGATCTTGTAACTGCCCGGAGCAAGGTCGGAGATCGTGTAGGCCCCGCCTTCATAAATCCATTCCGTCCGGATCCAATTTTTGGCGTCATGAGCCTGGTAGAGCAAGACTTCCACACCCCCGGCCTCGGTGCCGGGCGGCAGTGTCACCGTTCCCGAGATGCTTAACGCCGTAGCTAAGGACGCATTAATGTCATTCACCGTTGAGCTTTCGGGTACTGCGAGGGTCCGGGCGTCCTCGAACGTTGCCGCATCGTCGTACCACTGGGAAAGAGCGCCGGAATTATAAGCGCGAAACTCGACCTTGTAGTCGCCGGCTGGTAATCCGGTCGTCAGGTAGGTGCCGTCCTCCCTAACGGCCCAATCGGACGCCACCGGGTCCCACTTGTCGTCAACGCTGTAGACGTGCACGCTGACGTTGGTGAAGTCCGTGCCTTCCGGGGCGGTAATAGTGCCTGCGATGCTTGCAGCCTTTGCCAAGGTGCCATCAATATTCGTTATGGCTTGGCCGTCCGCAATAAGGAGCGTCTTGGCATCTTTAGCTGAAGAGACGTCGTCGTACCACTCCGACAGGGCACCGGAATCGTTAGCGTCGAATTGCAGCTTGTACTCGCCGCCCGCGAAACCGAGGACGGTATACGTACCATCTTTACGCACTTGGGTGGCAGCGCCTCCGTCCTGGTCTTCCTCCAGAGAATGCAGACGGACGGTGATGTTTCTGGCATCGATGCCGTCAGGCACAGTCACGGTGCCGGAGACCGCGGCGGACTTGCCCAGCACCAGGTCTATGGCAGTGGCAAACTCTCCCTCCGCGACTTCAATCAATTGGGCATGGTCAAACGAGTATGCGTTGGCGTACCACTGGGATATCGCGCCTGCGTCGCTGGCATTCAAGTAGAGCTTGTAACTGCCCGCATCCAGACCGGTGACTTTGTAGGAGCCATCAAGCGCGACCTCGGCCTCTCCTACGACTTCCCAATCGTTGTCGGCACTGTAGACCTCAACCGTGATCCTGCTGGGATCGACGTCGTCAGGCAAGGAGATCGTGCCCGCAATACTCGCAGCAGGCTCCAAAACCGCATCGATACCGGTTGCTACACGCTCACGAGAGACAGTCAGTGTCCGCGCATCCTCGAAGGACTTGACGTCGTCGTACCACTCAGAAGAAGCTCCCGAGCCGTGTGCGCTAAAACGAAGCTTGTAATCGCCTGCGGGGAGGCCGTGAACGGTGTACGTTCCGTCCTCGGTGACCCCGCCGTAACCTACTGACGCAGTCTCATCCTCAGCGCGGTAGGCGTCAACGCCAATGGACGCAACGTCGACTCCATCGGGAACGTTGATGGCGCCTGTAATGGTGAAGGCCTGGGCCAGCGATACATCGAAACCTGCGTTGTTCTGGCCATCAGCCAAACTGATGGTTTGAGCTTCGTCGAACCCGCCTGCGTGGTCGTACCACTGGGGGATGATGCCAGCCCCACCATCGGAAAAATAGAGCTTGTACGCTCCTGGAACCAGCCCAGTGACTGTGTAGGTCCCGTCTTCGAAAACTTCACCGTAGGCAACAGAACTTAAACTGTCGTCTGCAGCGAAAGCCTCGACGTGAACTCGCCCCGCGTTTACTCCGGCCGGAACCGTGACTGTTCCGGAGATGGAACCGCTCTCGGCGGCAATGGCTGGAACCGTCCCGAGGGAGAGCAAAGCGGCCAGCAGGACCGCGAAGAAGTATCTGAGACTAAGCCGGCGTGGAGGCCGTTTGCGAAACATGTAGTACCCCAACTCGTGTGCGATGAGGGGCACTTCGCTGACGGCGCCAAACTAGATTCCCCCAGTCTGATGACGTCAGACAAGGACGAATATAGGAGAGAATTTCCCACAGTTTAGAAAAACAAGTTTTCCGACTGCGGAATTAAGCAGAAAATGATGAAACGGTTAAACACAGGCTAAGGCGACGTCATAAAAAGCGACGCGCCCCGGACCGGGGAAAGCCTAATAGCCCCAGAGCTCGGTGATCTGAACGCCGGCGCTGGACAGCAGCCGGCGCAGGGTGGAGACCGAGAGGCCGACGACGGCGTGGGGGTCCCCGTCCACCCGCTCGATGAAGGCGCCGCCCAGCGAGTCGATGGTAAACGAACCGGCGACGTGCAGCGGTTCGCCGCTGGCCACGTAGGCGTCGATTTCCGCGTCGGTGAGCTGGGCGAAATGCACCGCGGCGGAGGCGACCGCCCCTACGGTGGCACCCGATCCTGCGCCGGGGATTTCCTGCCCGCCGGCCTCGAAGGCGGTGGGGCGGCAGTCCACCAGCCAATGACCGGTGTGCAGCACGCCGTGCCGCCCGCTCATCCGGTGCAGGCGTTCCCGGGCGACGTCGGGCTCATGCGGCTTGCCGTACGGCGCGCCGTCGAGTTCGAACACGGAGTCGCAGCCAAGCACCAAGGCGCCTTCGGCCGCGGGGAGCGCCGCAACAGCCTCGGCCTTGGCCCGCGCCAACAACAGCGCGGTGTCGTGCGGGTCGGTGACGCCGTAGCCCGCCGTGACCGCGTCCTCGTCGACATCCGACACCAGGACCTGGTGCGCGATGCCGGCTTCGGCCAGGAGCTTGGTGCGGGCGGGGGATGCTGAGGCGAGAATCAGGCGAAGATCGGTCATCCGACCAAGCTTATCCGGCGCCGCAAAGCGAACCCTGCTTAGGGTGTTTCCGCGCCGTGACCTCAGCGTAAAGAAGTGCCGCGGTTGACCCGTGAACCGGTTGCCTGACCGTACGATTTCGGCGGGAGCTTCTCCCGCCGGCGAGTACGCCCCCTTTACGGGCCGAAGAGACCCGGCACAGATGAGGGCCGGTGCACCGTTGGGGGATGCATCGGCCCTCCTGTTTATCTGCGCCTTGTCCGCGCCTCGTCCGACGTCCGGCCGGAACCGGCCCGGGTCAGCCGGCGGGTACCGGGTCCTCGCCCAGCAGCGCGCGCCGCAGGGTGTCCAGCCCGACCGAGCCGATATTCAGCGCCTGGCTGTGGAAGGCCTTGATGTCGAACGCGTCGCCCTCGCGCAGGCGTCGCTCGTCGCGGATTTCCTCCCAGAGCTTCTGGCCCAGCTTGTAGGCCGGCGCCTGTCCCGGCCAGCCCAGGTAGCGGGCAAATTCAAAGTCCAGCTGGCCCTTGCTGATCGCGATGTTCCGGCGCAGGAATTCGTAGCCCTTCTCCGGTGTCCAGGTACCCGAGCCCCAGCGCTCCGGGATCTCCAGCTCCAGGTGGACGCCGATGTCGAACACCACCCGGGCGGCCCGCATGCGCTGCGCATCGAGCATGCCCATCCGGTCGCCCGGATCGGCCAGGTAGCCCAAATCATCCATCAGGCGTTCGGCATACAGCGCCCAGCCTTCGCCGTGGCCGGAAACCCAGCAGATGTTCCGCCGCCAGTTGTTCAGCAGCTCGCGTCGGTAGGTGGCCGTCGCGATCTGGAGGTGGTGGCCCGGAACGCCCTCGTGGTAGACCGTGGTGGTTTCCTTCCAGGTGGTGAAGCTGTCTTCGCCTTCGGGCACCGACCACCACATGCGGCCCGGCCGCGCGAAGTCGTCGCTCGGGCCGGTGTAGTAGATGCCTCCCTCATGCGTCGGGGCAATCATGCACTCCAGCCGGCGCATCGGTTCGTAGATCTCGAAGTGGCCGGCGAGCTCCTCCACGGCCTTGTCCGAGAGACGCTGCATCCACGCCTGCAGCTCGTCGGTGCCGTGCAGCTGCCGCTGGGGATCCGCATCCAGCAGCGCCATCGCTTCTTCGATGCTGGCTCCGGGCCGGATCTGCTCCGCCACGGCTTCCTGCTCCGCGATGATGCGGTCCAGTTCGGCCACGCCCCAGGCATAGGTGGCTTCCAGGTCCACCGCAGAGCCCAGGAAACGGCGCGACATCAGGGCGTAGCGTTCCCGCCCGACGGCGTCCTTCTCCGGTGCCGCCGGCAGCAGCTCGGCCTCGAGGAACGAGGCCAGCCGGCCGTAGGCGGTCGCCGCGGCGTCGGCGGCTTCGGCCAGCCGGTCGCGCAGGTCCTGGGACAGCTCGCCCTCTTCCGGGGCAGCCTGCCCGGCCAGCGTGCGGAAGAAGCCGTCCTCGGCCGCGTACGCACGGGTCTGCTCGATCACGATCCGCACCTGCCGCTTGGCGGCGACGAGCCCGCGCTCCTTGGCCTCGCGCAGCGACGTCACGTAGCCGACAATCGCGTCCGGAACGTGCGCCATGCGGCCGGCGATGTTGTTCCAGTCCTCGACGGTGTTGGTGGGCATCAGGTCGAAGATGGCGCGGATGTCCTGCGCCGGCGAGGCGATGTTGTTCAGGTCTGCCAGGTCCCAGCCGGTCTCGTGGATTTCGAGTTCAAGGCCCAGCCGCTCGTGCATCGCGTCGAGGGTGACGCGGTCCACGTCGTCGGTCGGTTCCAGGTCCTCCAGCCGCCGGAGTGCCTCCCGGGTGGCCTCGGCGAAGGCCTCGGCGCCGGCAGGGGAGTAGTCCGGGTACTCGGTTTCATGTCCGGGGATGCCCAGGGAGGTTGCCAGCGAAGGATCCAACTCCAGCAGCGCCGCCGTGTAGGCGTCTGCGACGGCATCGATGGCGGACGGGATGCGCCAGGTTTCCGGGCTCTTGGTCAGTTCAGATGTCTGCTCAGTCACAGGGAGAGCCTACCGGCAACCCGCAGACCCGGCCATGCGAGCGCGCCTGCCCGCCGTCCGACACCGGGCGGACGGCCCTGCGGCAATCGTCACGGAATCGTAGCGTGCCGCCTCTGGCCTTCGGTCCTGCCGCCCCATAGGTTGGGGGGTCAACAACGGTGAGGAGGGCAAGGTGCGCAAGAGGACGACGGCGGCGCTGGCGGCGCTGGGGGTGGCGCCCGCCATGATGCTCGGCGGTTGCGCGGCGCCTCCGGAACTGCTGGCCGCGGACGGAGTGGCCCGAGCGGACGTGGCGGCGGGGGAGTATCCGGCCGAGGTCGAAGCGCTGCGGCGTTCGGCCTACAAGCTGGGGGCAGCCATGCTCGCGGCGGCGCCGGAGAAGAACCAGGTCACCAGTCCGGTGAGCCTGCTCTATGCCGTCGCCATGCTCCGCGCGGGCGCCGGCAGCACGACGGCCCGCGAGATGGATGCCGTCGTGGGGCTGCCGGACGCGGATCTCGAAGCCGCCATGAACGGGCTGTTGGCGGAGTGGGAAGGTTTCGACGGCGACCCCGGCGCGGTCGACGAGGAGCAGCCGCCGGCCCGGCCGCTGCTGCACCTGGCCAACGGCGTCTTCGTGGACGAAGGGACGCCCACCGGCGAGGACTACCTGCACACCCTGGCCAGGCATTACGGCACCGGCGTCCACCCGGTGGACTATTCCGATCCAGCGACCAAACAGGCCATGGATGCCTGGGTGGACCACCACACCGGCGGCCGCATCACCGAGGCACCCGGCACCTTCGACCCGGGGAACACGCTGACCCTGCTCAACGCCGTCTATTTCGCGGCTGCCTGGGAACAACCGTTCGACCCCTCGGCAACGGAGGACGGCGCTTTCATCACGGCTTCCGGCGAGTCGGTCGAGGTACCCATGATGGGCAATCTGGTGCAGGCGGCGTACGGGCGCGGGAACGGCTGGCAGGGCCTCGACCTGCCGTACAACGACGGATTCGTGATGCGCCTCGTCCTGCCCGACGACGGTGCCCCGGCAATGGACGAGGCGGGCCTAGGGGACGTGGCGGCGGCCATGGACAGTGCCGACGACGCCACGGTCCTGCTGGAGCTGCCAACGTGGAACCACACCCACCACCAGGATCTGCTGCCCATCCTGCGTGGACTCGGACTCGCCGAGACCTTCGGCCCGGATCCAGATTTGGAGGCCATCCAGCCGGACGCCTCGGTCACCGGCGCAGCCCAGCAAGCCAACATCGCCGTCGGGGAAAAGGGGACGGTAGCAGCTGCCGTGACGGAGCTCGACGTGATGGCCGGTTCGCTGCCGCCGCTGCCCGACGTCGAGCTCTCGTTCGACCGGCCGTTCCTGTACCAGATCGTCCACCTGCCGACGGGGCTGCCGCTGTTCCTCGGCACTGTCCTGGATCCGCGCTGAGGGCGCGCCCTCCCGGGCGGCCGGCTACCGGAAGGTGTGCCGCCACGCGCCGGGGCCGTGCGAGACGAACGGCCGCAGCAGCGGCCGGCGGTTTCGCCGGGGCCTGCTCTGTGGCGAGCCGGGCACCCCGGAGGCCTGCAGGGCGGCGACGACGGCGGTCAGGGCGGCGAGTTCCTCGGCATTCGGATTGCCCTTCGCCACGGTCAGCAGCGGATGCGGCCGCACGGCCGCATCGCCGTGCGGCACCGCGGCCGTGCCCGAAGACTCTGCTGTGTTCATGTCTGACCACCGGCTCATAGCGGAATGTTCCCGTGCTTCTTGTGCGGCATGGTCGCCCGCTTGTCGCGCAGCGCCCGCAGGCCGCGGACCACTTGGAGCCGGGTGTCGGACGGTGCGATCACGGCGTCGAGATATCCGAGTTCGGCAGCCTGGTACGGGTTGAGCAGCTCTTCCTCGTACTGTGAAATGATCTCCTGCCGGCGGGCCTCGACGTCGCCGCCTTCGGCAGCCACGGCGGCCAGGTCGCGGCGGTAGAGGATGTTGACCGCGCCTTGGGCGCCCATCACGCCGATCTGGGCGGTGGGCCAGGCGAGGTTCAGGTCGGCCCCGAGCTTCTTGGAGCCCATCACGATGTAGGCACCCCCGTAGGCCTTGCGGGTGATGACCGTAAGCTTCGGCACCGTGGCCTCGGCGTAGGCATAGAGCAGTTTGGCCCCGCGGCGGATGATGCCGTTGAACTCCTGGTCCTTGCCCGGCAGGAAGCCGGGCACGTCCACCAGCGTGAGGATGGGGATGTTGAAGGCGTCGCAGTGACGGACAAAGCGGGCGGCCTTCTCGGAGGCGTTGATATCCAGCGTGCCGGCGAACTGCATGGGCTGGTTGGCGACGACGCCGACGGTGTGGCCCTCGACGCGGCCGTAACCGATGATCACGTTCGGCGCATACAGTGACTGCATTTCCAGGAAGTTTCCGTCATCGACGACGTGCTCGATCACGGTGCGCATGTCGTACGGCTGGTTGGCCGAATCCGGAATCAGTTCGTCCAGGGTCAGGTCGTCGGCGGTGAGGTCGAGCTCCTCGTCGAAGTCCAGCGGCGGAGCCTCGGCCAGGTTGTTCGAGGGAAGGAACTCAAGCAGTTCGCGGACAAATTCGACAGCGTCCGCTTCGTCGGCGGCCAGGTACGTGGCGGTGCCCGTCGTGGCGTTGTGCTGGCGCGCGCCGCCCAGCGTCTCCATGTCCACTTCTTCGCCGGTGACCGTCTTGATGACGTCCGGTCCGGTGATGAACATGTGGCTGGTCTTGTCGACCATCACCACGAAGTCCGTCAGTGCGGGGGAGTAGGCGGCCCCGCCGGCGCAGGGGCCCATGATCAGCGAGATCTGCGGCACCACGCCGGAGGCGGCAACGTTGTTGCGGAAGATGTCAGCGAACATCGCCAGCGACGCCACGCCCTCCTGGATCCGGGCGCCGCCGCCGTCGTTAATCCCGATGACAGGGCATCCGTTGCGCAGGGCGAATTCCTGCACCTTCACGATCTTCTCGCCGTTGACCTGGGAGAGCGAGCCGCCGTAGACGGAGAAGTCCTGGCTGTAGAGCGCCACCAGCCGCCCATCGACGGTGCCGTAACCGGAGACGACGCCGTCGCCGAGCGGCTTCTTTTTCTCCATGCCGAAGGCGGTCGACCGGTGCGTGGCGAAGGCATCGAACTCGACGAAGGAACCTTCGTCCACCAGTATTTCGATCCGTTCCCGCGCGGTGTTCTTGCCGCGGGCATGCTGCTTCTCGATCGCCTCGGCACCGGAGGGCTGCAGGGACTGCGCCTGGCGGCGGCGGAAGTCCGCAATCTTGCCTGCAGTGGTCTGCAGATCAAGGTCTTGATCGAGGCTCATGAATTCTCCGGATTCTGCCGAGGGTGTCGGATGCCGGCGCTCTGCAGGCTGCTTAAGTAGGTTTCGCACAAAACAGCAGGGCACAGGCGCGCCGCTGAACCAAGTCTAGTGAGCATCGGCGTCACGCCTGCTGTAGGAACCCTACAATTTCGCCGCAAGTGCTTTTGCCCGGGGAACGCCGCGGATCGCGGCCTGCCGGCAGCCCCCGTGCCGCCGGCGGTCAGTAGGATGGGACACATGAGCCCGAGTTTTTCCGACGTTGACCGACCGGCCCTGGACTTCGACGGCCTCAGCGACGCTCTCTGCGCACCCCTGGGCCCGTACCGGAGGCTCGAACTGGTGGAATCCACCGGCTCCACCAACAGCGACCTGGCGGCCAAGGCGGTCGCGGACAAGGTGGGCTGGTCGGACCTGAGCGTCCTGGCCGCCGAGGTGCAAACCGCGGGCCGCGGCCGGCTGGACCGGCAATGGAGCGCCCCGGCCCGCTCGTCGGTGATCGTGAGCATCCTGCTGCGCCCCTTCAATCACGCCGGCCGGCCCGTGCCGACCCAAAGCTACGCCTGGTTCTCACTGCTGGCGGCCGCCTCGCTGGCGGAGGCGCTCGGCGAGTACGCGCAGCTCAAAGCCGAGGTCAAATGGCCCAACGACGTCCTGGTCTCCGGCCGCAAGATCGCCGGCATCCTGGCCCAAATCGTGACCTACCCCGACGGCTCGCCCCCCGCCGTCGTCCTCGGCACCGGCCTCAACGTGACCCTCTCCAGGGATGAGCTGCCCGTTCCCACCGCCACCAGCGTCGCGCTGGAAAAGGGCCGGACGACCGACCGGAACATCCTGCTGATGTCCTATCTGCGGGTATTCTCGCAGCGTTACCGGCAGTTTTGCGATGTCAGCGGCGACCCGGCGGCCGAATGGGACGACGGTTCCAGCCTGATCGGCCGGATGCGCGACGTCATGGTCACCCTGGGGCAGCAGGTGCGCGCCGAGCTTCCGGACGGGAAACACATCATCGGCGAGGCCTTCGGCCTGGACGCTTACGGCGCCGTGAAAATCCGCGACGCGGAAGGCACAGAGCACGTCGTGACGGCCGGCGACGTGGTGCACCTCCGGCCGCACGAAGGTCCCTGAGTTGCGCCGGACGCCCTGCCGGACCCGGGAGCCGCGTTGCGGCTGAAACTGGATCCGGGGGAGCGCGTGATAGTGGCGACCCGGCCGCAGGCACGGAAGCTTTCCTGGCCGGTGGCGGCGGCGCTGCTGGTGCTGGGGGCCGGCTCCTACCTGCTGGGCAACCTGAGCCGCCCCGGCCCGCCGGACTGGGTGGTCGAGTCGCGCCCCTTGCTGCTCGCCGGACTGGCCGTGATGGTGGCGGCGCTGCTGTCGCGACTGTTCCTCTTGCCGCTGCTGCGCTGGATGAGTACGCGGTATGTGCTGACCAGCCGGCGGCTCATCATCCGCCAGGGCGTCGGGCGCCGGCATGAACGCCAGCTGCTGCTGGTGGCCATCGCCGAAGTCCGCAGCGAGCAGTCCATCATCCAGCGCACCCTGCGCAGCGGCAATCTCACGGTCGATCTGGGGCACGGACGGACCAGCACGCTGGTTGACGTACCGGAGGTGCACCGGTTCAGATCGTTGGTGGTGGAGGCCATTGAGGAGCTGCCACGCACCGCCATGTTTGATGGTGTAGACATGGAAACGGAAACAGAGTGGAACAGCTGGGACAGCTGACAGGGAGGAAAGCACAGGATGGACATCAGCAGCGGGCAGGATGAACCGCGCCGGCCACCGGTTCCGCGTGATCCCGAGCTGCCCCAGCTGCTGCGCCGAGAAGTGCCGCCGCCGCCCGCGGACGAACCGGACGAAGGGCTGGAGGAAACCCGCCCGGAGGACCCGGAACCTGTGCTGGAGCCCGAGCCGGCACCGGACGGGCATCAGACCACCGGCGGACACCCGGCGGGGGAGCCCGAGCCGGCACCGGACGGGCATCAGGCCACCGGCGGCCACCCGGCGGGAGAGCCCGAGCCGCTGACCTTGTCCATGCCCCGGGTGCCGCTGCCCACCCCCGCGCCGGTCGCCGAGTCCAACGGAAAGGTGGACCGGCAGGCCATCAAGGATCTCGAGATCCGGCTGCTGGGTTCCGAACGGACCATGAAGCGCCGTGAAGTGGCTGCGGGTGCAGGAGTGTCGCTGCTGTCGGCCCGTAAGATCTGGCGTGCCCTGGGGTTCGCCAACCTCGGGGACGAGGACCTCGCCTTCACCCAGGCCGACCTGGAGGCCTTGACCACCATCATCGACCTGGTCCGCGAGGAGCGGCTGACCGAAGAAGCGGCCATCTCGATCACCCGGTCGGTCGGCCAGATGACGGACCGGATGGTGGTCTGGCAGGTGGAGGCGCTGGTGGAGGAGATGGTGCACCAGCGGGGGCTCACTGATGCCCAGGCCCGCCAGCGGCTGGTCCATGAGCTGCCGAACCTGATCGATTCCCTGGAAAAGCTGCTGCTCTACTCCTACCGGCGACAGCTCAACGCCGGGGTTGCCCGCCTGACCGTGCGGGCCGAGGCCTCCCTCGGTGCCGGCGCCGGGGCAGGTGGCGACGCCGATTCGCTGCCCCTGCTGCGGGCGGTGGGTTTCGCGGACCTGGTGTCCTACACGAGCCTGTCCCGCCAGATGAACGAGAAGACCCTCGCCCAGCTGGTCCAGCGCTTCGAAAACCGCTGTGCCGAGATCATCTCCGTGGGCGGCGGGCGCTTGGTGAAGACGATCGGCGACGAAGTTCTCTACATCGCGCCCTCCCCGCAGGCCGGGGCCGAGATTTCGCTGGCGCTGGCGAAGGCCATCGGCGACGACGACCTGCTGCCGTCGGCGCGGGTGGCCATGGTGTGGGGCAGGGTCCTTTCCCGGCTCGGCGACATCTACGGCCCCACCGTGAACCTCGCCGCCCGCCTGACCACGCTCGCGGAGCCCGGCACCGTCCTGGTCGATGCGTCCACCGCGTCCACGCTCGCCGGGGATGAGAGATTCGTATTGATCCCGCAGAAGGTGCGCACCGTCCGTGGATTCGGCGAGGTCAACCCGGTCACCGTTGCCCACGGCACCGGCCAGGGGCTGGTCGTCGACTAGGTCCGGGCCCGCCGGACGGTACCGCACCGGGACCGTCGGCGCCCGGGCAGGGCACCGCCGTCGTCGTTCCCGGGGTTAGGGCCGGCAGGGGAGCGCTCCCCATGCCCCCGGGTTTACGCCCGGTGGTTATACGTGCAATAGTCGGTAAGGGCCCTTGGCGCACCAAGGGCCGTCTTTGGGTGCCCTCTCGGCGTGTTATCGCGAAATTCCGCGGCGCGCCGTCGGGGAATCGGCGCGGGATCACAAAGGAATCAGGGCATTGCGGGGAAGAATGTTCGGGCGGACGCGGCGGCGCAAGACGCTGGCATCGACGACTACCTTCTCTGTGGCGACGGCGCTGGTGGTCGGCGGGGCCATCTACTACCAGGGGTTCCCCACCGCCGACGTGGATTTGAACGACGGCGGGGTGTGGGTCACCAACAACAGCCAGGGGATGGTTGGCCACCTCAACTACCAGTCCCAGGTGCTCGACGGCGGCTTCCGGGCCAACAGCGACGGCTTCGACGTCCTGCAGAACGCCGGCACGGTGTTCATGGAGAACCAGGACCAGTCGATGCTCAGCCCAGTGGACGTGGCGCAGATGGAGCGCGGGTCCGAACAGCAGTTGCCCGGCACCGCCGACGTGGCGTTCGGCAACACGCTGCTCTCCATCACCGACACGGCCAAGGGCCAGGTCTGGATCAGCCCGGCCGACGAGTTGGGGTCGTTCAATGAGGAAACGGCCGAGCCGCTGCTCACCGATGCCAAGGGCAGCGTGGCTACGGTATCGAGGCAGGACACCATCTTCGTGGCCGATCCGGCTGCCGGCGAGGTAACCCGCTTCGAAGTCAACGACGAAGGCGTGCCCGAACGCACCGGCGGGCACCGGGTGGAATCGCTGGCCACGGCCGGGGATCTGCAGATAGCCGCCGTGGGGGAAGAAGCGGTGGTCTTCGACGCCGAGTCGGGCCTGCTGGTTCTCCCCGGCGGCCGCGAGGTCACCGTGCCGGACGCCCGGGGCGGCGCGCTGCAGCTCAGCGGGGACGAGAGCCCGTTCGTGGCGGTGGCAACCGAATCGGCCCTGATCAAGCAGCCGCTGAATGGATCCGACGCAGCCACCGTGCCGCTGGAAGGCACCGGAACACCGGCCGCACCGGTCCAGCTCGCCGGATGCCTGCACGCGGCCTGGGCCGGCGTCAACCACTACCTGCGGGACTGCGGCGACGACGCCGATGATCTCGCGCAGCCGATCCTCGGGATCGGTTCGAACGCGTCGCTGGTCTTCCGGGTGAACCGGGACATCGTGGTCCTCAACGACGTGAACGCCGGAAACGTCTGGCTGGTGCTCGAAAACATGCAGCTGGTGGACAACTGGAGCGACCTGATCCCGCCGGAGCAGGAGAACGAAGAGGACGAAGAGGACTCGGCGGACGAGAATCCGGTCAACACGCTGCCCGACCGCACCGAGGAAAACCAGCCGCCGGTCGCCCAGGACGACACCTTCGGCGTCCGTGCCGGCCGCACCACCACGCTGACCATCCTGGACAATGACTCCGACCCCGACGGCGATGTGCTCACCGCCCGCGTGATTGGCGACGGCCCGGTCGTCGGCCAGGTGCAGGGCATCTACGACAGCACCGGACTGCAGATCGTGGTCAACGGGGACGCGGCACCCGGCCGGCACACCTTCAATTACGAGGTGGACGACGGCCGCGGCGGCACGGACACGGCGCGGGTAGCGATTGACGTGCGTGCCGAGGGCAGCAACCTGGCGCCGGAAGCGAAGCGGAAGACCACCATCCTGGTGGAACAGGGCCGCGAGATCAGCCAGAACATCCTCAGCGACTGGATCGACCCGGACGGGGACGACCTGTTCCTGGTCGGCGCCGACAACACCGCCGACGGAGACCTCGTGCGGACCCGGCCCGACGGGCTGCTGACCTTCCAGGACGTCGGGAAGACGTTCGGCAAGAAGGACGTCACGGTGCGGGTGTCCGATGGTTCCGAAACCACCGAGGGCGTGGTGGTGTTCGACGTCCGCCCGCCCGGCGCGCTGCCGCCCTTGGCCAACGCCGACCACTTTTCCGCGACCGTGGGCCAGGAAATCCAGATTGCGCCGCTGAAAAACGACCAGGACCCCAACGGCGGGGAACTCCGGCTGGCCAAGACCGGTTCCGCGGCGAACACCTCGATCGTGCCCGACTACGACGCCGGCACGGTCAAGTTCACGGCCGATGCCGCCGGCGCCCACTACTTCACGTACCTCGTCACCAACGGGCCCTCCAGCACCACCGGCCTGATTCGCATCGATGCCACCGAGGACGACGGCGGCGGCGCGCCGGTGGCCGTGCGGGACGTTGCGCTGCTGCCGGAGAACGGGCAGGTGCTGGTGGATGTGCTGGCCAATGACACCGACCCCGCCGGCGGGGTCCTGGTCGTTACCTCGGTGGACGCCGACGGTTCGCCCGTCGCCGTCGAGGTGCTGGACCACAACATCCTGCGCCTCTCTGACGTGAAGGGGCTGCACCAGCAGACAACCATCCGGTACACCGTGTCGAACGGCTTCGCCTCTGCCACGGGCGAGGTCAGCGTGATCTCCGTGGCCGGCCAGGACAAGCCGATGCCGCCGCAGGCCGAGGCCGATACCGCCACCGTGCGGGTCGGCGATGTCGTGACCGTGGACGTGCTGGCGAACGACACCCATCCGAATGGCGACACACTGGAGCTGGTGGACGAGCTCGCCGAGACCCCGGACCCTGCCGACGGCCGCATCTTCACGGCCGAGAACACCGTGCGCTTCATCGCCGGGCAGCAGGCGAAAACGGTTTACGCGGTCTACGAGGTAACTGACACGACGGGACAGAGGGATTCGGCCCAGCTGAGGATCAACATCCTCCCGCGCGACGACGAGTCCAATTCCCAGCCCGCCCCCAAGAACCAGGAGGCCCGCGCCATCGCGGGGTTGACGGTCCGGATTCCCATCCCGCTGAACGGGATCGATCCTGACGGCGACTCGGTATACCTGACGGGCATCGACAAGGCCCCCACCCAGGGCGCGGCCGTTGCCGGGCCCAACTACATCGACTACACGGCATCGGCGAAGGGCGCGGGAACCGACACCTTCACCTACCAGGTCAGGGACCGGCTGGGCGCCGTCAACACGGCCACGGTCCGGGTGGGCATCGCCCCCGCGCCGGAGGGCAACCAGAACCCGGTGGCGCTGGACGACGGGATCGAGATCCGGCCGGGCCGGACGGTGGCGGTCGACGTGCTCAAGAACGATTCGGATCCGGACGGCGACCCGCTCCAGCTGGACCCCGACAAGATCGTCGGCACGCCCGAGTCGATTGGGGCCAAGGCCGAAGACGGCCGCGTCTATCTGATGACCCCGGCCGAGGAAGGCACGGTCAACGCCCGGTATACCGTGGGCGACGGCCGCGGCGGCTCCGCCGTCGGGACGGTGACGGTCCAGGTGAACGGGGACGCCCCGCTGCAGGCGCCGCTGGCCCGTGACGATCGGGTGGAATCGGCCGACATCAAGGGGCGCACCGCCGTCGACGTGCCGGTGCTGGAGAACGACGAGGACCCGGACGGCGTGGCCAAGGAGTTGGACGTCCTGGTCGATGGTGATTACCCGACCGCCCGGGCGGTCGCCGACGGCCAGGTCAACGTGGAGCTGACCGACGCGGTCCAGCTGATTCCCTACACCGTCCGGGACGTGGACGGGCTGCAGGCCACCGCGGTCATCTGGGTACCGCCGCTGGGCGAGCAGTATCCGGTGCTGCGGGACAACACCCCGCTGGACGTGACGGCCGGCGATGAACTGCAGCTGGACCTAACGGAACTGGTGGAAGTACGGCCCGGCCGCACCCCGCGGATCACGGTGGCCGAGCGCATCCGCGCGATTGGCACCAGCGACAATCAGTGGATGGCCGACGCGAGCACGCTGAGCTACAAGGCGGACCTCGACTACGCCGGCCGCGGCTCCATCACGTTCGAGGTGACCGACGGATCGGGCCCCGACGACCCCGAGGGGCTCAAGTCCACGCTCACCATCATGACGAAGGTGATCCCGGCCGCCGACCGGAACTTCCCGCCCGAACTGACCACCGGAACGCTCGACGTGGCCAAGGGCGAAGACGCCGTCAGCTACGACCTGCGCCCGCTGGCCAGCGACCCGAACCCCGAGGACCTGGAGAAGCTGCAGTTCGCCGTCGAAGGCGGGACGCCGGAAGGATTCGACGTCAGCCTGGAGGGCAGCGTGCTGCGCGTTGCGGCCGATGCCGCGCTCCAGACCGGCGCCACCGGCGTGGTCAACTTCTCCGTCACCGACGGGCGCTCCGATAAGGTGACCAGCCGGGTGAGTGTGCGGGCGACCGCCTCCACCCGCCCGCTGCCCGTCGCCAACGACGACGAGGTGCCGGACGCCGTGCAGGGCGAAGCGCTGCCGGTAGACGTACTCGCCAACGACGTGAACCCGTTCCCGGAAACCCCGCTGACCATCGTCAGCGCCGTGGCCGGCAACGGGGGCACCGCGGAGATCGACGGGGAGCGGATCATCGTGACGCCCGGCGCGGACTTCTCCGGCACCATGACCGTCGAATACACGGTGGAGGACAAGACGCGCGAGGGGAGCCGGCAGGCAACGGCGAACGTCTCGCTCGTCGTCAAGGGCCGGCCGGAGACGCCCGGCACGCCGCTGGTCGACTCGGTCCGCAACCAGACCGTGGTGCTGTCCTGGACGGCGCCCGGCGACAACGGCGCGCCGATCACCGGGTACACGGTGAACGCGGTCGGCGGAGGCTTCAGCCAGCAGTGCGCGACCACTACCTGCACCCTGACCGGCTTGCAGAACGACGTCGAATACACCTTCACCGTGACGGCGGAGAACAGCGTGGGCACGTCCGACCCGTCCGCGGAGTCGGCGGTGGCGCGGCCGGACGTCCGGCCGGCGACCCCGGCCGCCCCGCAGCTGAAGTTCGGCGACAAGTCACTGGACGTCAGCTGGACCGCGCCGGCCAACGAAGGCTCGGCCATCGAAAGCTACACCCTGGAGATTTCGCCGGCGCCGCCGAGCGGCCAGCTGCAGAAGAACGGCCTTTCCGGCACCAGTTACAGGTGGGAGGGGCTGGAGAACGGCCAGGCCTACGAGGTCCGGGTGCAGGCGCACAACCGCGCCCCGGAACCGAGCGACTTCAGCGCCTACTCCGCCGCGGAGGTGCCGGCCGGACCGCCCGCTGCTCCCACCGCTCCTGCCACCGAACGGGTGAAATCCGTGGGCGACCAGAGCCAGCTGAAGGTGAGCTGGGCCGCGCCGGCCAACAACGGCGGCGAGATTCTCGACTACACCGTGCGCGAATACCAGGGCGGAGGGCTGACCCGGACATTCCCGGCGGTGAGCGCGACGTCCCAGACCGTGACCGCACCGAACTCGGAGACCGCCTACACCTACACCGTCACGGCCCGGAACAAGGCCGGGTCGGGCGAGGCCAGCCCGCAGTCCAACGCGCGGCGGGCGGTCGGCGCACCCGCTGCCCCGACCGGCGCCTCGCTGAGCGAAGCGGAGACCGGCGGCGCCGGACGCGCAGTGACGGTGTCCTTCAACGAACTGACCGCCGCGCAGCGCAACGGCGCCCAGGCCGGCGAAGTCAGCTACCGGGCCCATTTCAGTGACGGCCGAACTATGGCCATCACGAACGGCCAGAAGGTGGGAGGCTTCACCAACGGCACGGCCGTCAACGTACGCATCACCTCCGTGGCCAACAGCGACGGCGCGAGCTACTCGAGCGCGCCGAGCGCCCCGTCGGCCAACGTTAAGCCCTACGGCGCTCCGGGCACGCCGAGCGTCTCCGGACAGAACGGCGCCAGGGAACAGCAGACCGTCACCTTCAGCTGGAGCGCGCCGGCGGCGAACAGCCATGACGTGGCCCAGATCCGGATCCGGGTGAACGGGGGCGCCTGGCAGGACGTGGCCAACTCGGGCAGCAAGACCGTCAATACCGGCGCCTACAACAAGCGCGTCACGTTCGACGCACAGTCGATCAACTCCCGCGGCACGGCCGGTGCAGTAGCGTCGACCGCGGCAAGCTCCGGCGACGCCCCGCCGCCACCGCCGCCACCGAAAACGGAATGGCACCTGGTGGTCGGCGGCCAGTTGCCCGCCGGTCATAGGACCTGCATGGATCCGCGGACGGGGACAAACTTCAGCCCGGGCCCGCCCGCTTCATGCGCCGGAGGTCATTGGGCGAATGACAGGAGCACGAATCCCACCCTGGTGTCGAAGTGCTGGATCCTGCGCTCCGGCGGAATCTACTGGTACCAGCAAAACGGCGGCGGCAAGTCGATCAACAACGGGCTGTACGTGAAGGGCATCCACGTAACGCTCGAGGGCAGGGGCTCCGACCTGGGCAGCGCACCGCCGAGCGGGATGCCTCCCTGCGGATGAGACCGGGCCGGCCGGGTGCAGACGCAGGGCGCCTGCACGCTCCGTAAGCAACTAAAAGTTTGACACCGATGCAACACGAAGAGAGACCGGGAACAGCATGACGATGACTTCCGAGCAGGCCGAGTGGTTCGCCGAGACGTTCGGGAAGCTGGCCGCCAATGTTGGCCAAGCCGTGCTTGGCAAAAACCAGGTGGTGCGGTTGGTTCTCACCGCGATGCTGGCCGAGGGCCACGTGCTGCTGGAGGACGCCCCGGGGACCGGCAAGACGATGTTGGCCCGGTCGCTGGCCGCCACCGTGCAGGGCTCGAACTCGCGCATCCAGTTCACGCCGGACCTGCTGCCCTCGGACGTCACCGGCATCACGATCTACGACCAGAAGACGCAGAAGTTCGAGTTCCACAAGGGCCCGATCTTCGCCACCGTGGTGCTGGCGGACGAGATCAACCGTGCCTCGCCGAAGACGCAGTCGGCGCTGCTGGAAGTCATGGAAGAAGGCCGGGTGACGGTCGACGGCGTGACCTATGAGGCCGGGCGCCCCTTCATGGTGATCGCCACGCAGAACCCGATCGAGCAGGCCGGCACGTACCGCCTCCCGGAAGCCCAGCTGGACCGCTTCCTGATCAAGACGTCGATCGGTTACCCGGACCGCGCGTCCACGGTGGAACTGCTGGCCGGAGCCGGCACCCGTGACCGGTCGGCGGCCCTGACGCCGATCATCACCCCGCAGGCCGTGCGGGACATGGCGGATCTCGGGGCCACCACCCACGTGGACCTGTCGGTACTGGAATACGTCTCCGCCCTGTGCGAGGAAACCCGCAACGCGGCCGAGTCGCGCCTCGGCGTGAGCGTCCGCGGCGCCTTGGCCATGGTCAGGGCGGCGAAGGTCTGGGCCGCCTCCCAGGGTCGGAACTTCGTGCTGCCGGACGACATCAAGGAACTGGCTCCGGTGGTCTGGAACCACCGGTTCGTGATGGACCCCGAGGCGGAGTTTGCGGGCGCAACCCCGGAGGCCGTGATGTCGCGCGTGCTGGCCGACGTGCCGGCGCCCCAGCAGCGGGTGACGGTCTAGGGCCGTGCCGACGGAAGATTTCCGGCCGGAAGCGGCGGCATGACCGAGACGACGACGAAGCGGGCCATCGAGCAGACGAAGCGGTTCGCCGGCCTCGGCGAAACCGTCCGACGGGTGGCTCCGGACGAAGGCAGCAAACTGCATCCGGCCTCGCTGGCCGCCCTGGCCGGTTCGCTGGCAGGGCAGTACGTGCGGCCGGGCTGGCAGCGGGTCCGTGGCGCCGCGGAGCGCTACCTGCGGCCAGTGCTGGAAACGGTGAGCCCGCTGGGCTGGGTGGTGGCCGGCGGCACGGTCCTGTTGCTGGTGCCCGGGGCGGCCTTCGGCTGGCAGGAAGCCAAGATCGCGGCACTGACGGGACTGTTCCTGCTGTTGCTGGCGATAGGTTTTGTGTTGGGCCGTTCCTCGTATGGTGTGGAACTGGACCTGGCGCGCACCCGGGTCGCTGTCGGCGACCAGGCGGTGGGGAGCATAGCGGTGACGAACACCGCGGACAAACCCCTGCTGCCGGCCGCGCTGGAGCTGCCGGTCGGAGCGGCCACCGCCGTGTTCCAGCTGCCGCGCATGAAGGCCGGACAAGTGCACGAGGACTTGTTCACCATCCCGACGCAGCGCCGCGCCGTCATCGTGGTGGGCCCGGTCCGTTCGGTGCGCCAGGATCCGCTGGGCCTGCTCCGCCGCCAGATGATGTGGACGGAACCGACCGACCTGTTCGTCCATCCGCGCACCACGGCGCTGGGCAGCTCGGCCGCCGGCTTCATCCGCGACCTCGAGGGCCTGCCCACCAAGGAACTGGCCAGCGCCGACGTCTCCTTCCACGCGCTGCGCGATTACGTCCCCGGCGACGACCGCCGCTACATCCACTGGAAGACCACCGCGCGCACCAACTCGCTGATGGTGCGCCAGTTCGAGGAAACCCGGCGCGCGCATCTCGCCGTCGCGGTCTCCACGAACACCGAGGAATACGGCTCGGAGGAGGACTTCGAACTGGCGGTCTCCGTCGGCGCCTCGATCGGTCTGCAGGCCATCCGCGAGGAGCGTAACCTGAGCGTCCTGACCCAGCGGGGCCCGCTGCGCAGCGAAACCGGCCGCATCCTGCTGGATGAAATGACCCGGATCGAGGGCAAGCCGCAGCGCTCCACCGCGGTGGAACTGGCCCGCAGTACCGCCGACGCGGTTCCGAATGCGTCCGTCATGTTCCTGGTCGTCGGTGATCACGTGTCCGCCACGCAGCTGCGCCAGGCATCGTCGGCCGTGCCGGCCGGCATCCGTGCGTTCGCCATCCGCTGCGGCGGCGGCCTCCACGTCGCCCGGGCGACCATCGGCGACCTGTCCGTGCTGTCCCTGTCCAGCCTGGACGACCTGGCCCTCGTGTTGCGGAAGGCCGCCGCATGAGCGGCAACGCCAACGCTTCGATTCCGGGGCAGCGGCCCGGCGGGGTGCGCCGCCGCGCCGCCGCAGCACAGAACGACGCCGGCCCTGCCACCCCGCGGAAGCGGCGCCTGCCCGCCGGCGGCGGACTGTCGGCCCGGCTGCCGCGGCCCGCGGGACAGGTGGCCATCGACGCGGCTGTCCTGGTGGTGCTGCTGGGACTGGGGCTGGCCGGATTCCATCATGTTTTCGGCGGAAACGGCCGCTACCTGACCGCGGGTTTCAGCGGCATCGCCGTCGGCCTCCTGCTCTCGCTGGTCGGCGCCCGTTACCGGATGGGCCTGTTGTCCACGGCCACCGCCGGCCTTGCAGCCTACCTGCTGCTCGGCAGCACCTTCGCCGCGCCCGGCGAAGCCATCGGCGGCGTCCTGCCGTCGCTGGACTCGCTGCGGACCGTGCTGACCGGTTTCGTTTTCGCGTGGAAGGACATCCTCACCGTCGCCCCGCCGGTCGGGATCTCGGGCGGGATGCTGGTGGTGCCGTTCCTGGGCGCCCTGGTCGCCGCCCTGCTGGCCGGCACGTTGGCGTGGCGCCTCCGCGGGCCGTACTGGCCGTTGCTGCCGGTACTGGGGTTCTTCCTGCTGGGCATCGCGTTCGGCACCGATGTCCCGGTGCTGCCGGTGCTGCGGGGCGTCCTGCTGGTCGCCGTGGCCGCAGCCTGGCTGGCGTGGCACCGCCACCTGGCCCGGGGGGATGCTTCTGCCGGTGTGGCCACCGCAACGCCGGCCGATCCCGCCGCACACCGGGCGGGGCTGCGGCGAAGGCTCGGCCTGGGCGCGGGAATGCTGGCGTCGGCGGTGGCGCTCACGGCGCTGGCCGGCCCGGCACTCACGGCGCGGGACGATCGCGAGGTGCTGCGCGACGTCGTCGTTCCCCCGGTCAATCTCTACGACTATCCGAGCCCGCTGATGGATTTCCGGAGCTACGTGAAGGACCGGGCCGAGGAGACGCTCTTCACCGTCGCGGGGCTGCCCGAGGGCCAGCGGGTGCGGTTGGCGGCGCTGGATACCTTCGACGGCACGGTCTACAACGTCAACCCCGAAAGCGGGGGCAATTTCAAACCCGTCGGCGACGCCGGTTCGCTCGGCCCGGCGACCGGCGGCACCGCGCGGCTCGACATCCGGATCGGGGACTACAGCGGCGTCTGGCTTCCCGCCGGCGGGCACATCGACGGGATGGCGTTCGAGGGGGAGCGGGCGAGCGAGCTGGGCGGCTCGCTGTTCTACAACGACGACTCCAAGACGGCGCTGACCACCCGGTACCTGCTGGCCGGAGACAGCTACTCGGTGGAGACCACGTTCCCCGGCCGGCTGGAGGACGCCCAGCTGGCACAGTATGACTTCGCCTCCGTCCGGCTGCCGAAACCGGCCAGGGTGCCGGACATCGTCGCGGCCAAGGCGAACGAATTTGTCGGCGAAGCGACGGTGCCGATCGAACAGGTGCGCCAACTGGAACGGAACCTGCACGAGAACGGCTTCTTCAGCAACGGCAAGGAAGACGAAGCCCGCAGCCTCTCCGGCCACCATGCGGGGCGGATGATCCAGTTGCTGGATGCCGACCAGATGATTGGCGACGACGAGCAGTACGCCGTCGCCATGGCGTTGATGGCCCGGCACCTGGGCATCCCGGCCCGGGTGGTGATGGGCTTCTACCCGGATCCGAAGGAAGGCCGGTCCGCCGGGGAAGCAGTTCAGATCAAGGGCGAAGACGTGCACGCCTGGGTGGAGGTGGCGTTTGAGCATGCCGGCTGGGTCGCCTTCGATCCGACGCCGGACGAGGACAACGAGCCGACGCCGCCGCAGCAGGAGCCGAAGTCGACGCCCAAGCCGCAGGTCCTGCAGCCGCCTCCTCCGCCGCAGGAACCGGCCGAACTGCCGCCGGACACCGCCCCGGAGCCGCAGGACGCCGAGCAGCAGGAAAAGTCGTTCTGGGAACTGTGGGGCTGGCTCTTCGCGGCCGTGGGCCTGGCCGCCCTCCCGCTGGCGGTGTTGCTGCTGCCGCTGTTGCTGATCGCCTGGCTGAAGCTGCGCCGGCGCAAGCGGCGGGCCAGCGAAGGCCTGCCGAGCCAACGCGTGGGCGGCGGCTGGCGCGAGGTGGTCTCCCTGGCCACCGATATGGGAGCGAGCACCCCCGCCAACGCCACCCGGCGCGAGCACGCGGCCGCGCTGGCAGGGCAGTTCCCGGCCACCGCGGACGGCACCACCCTGCTGGCACACCGGGCCGACGCGGCGATCTTCGGGGCAGCCGAACCCACGGAGGTGCAGGTGCAGCAGTACTGGGACCAGGTGGACGACTCGCTGGCGAAGATGAAGGACTCGCTGGGTTTCTGGCGGCGGCAGCGGGCAAAGTACACGCCGCGGTCGCTGGTTGCCGACGCCAAGAGGCGGCTGGCGCGGCGGCGGACAACGGCCGCCACTAGAATCCGTACAGTAGACTCACAGGCCGGACGGCCGGAACAGGGCGGGAGCAGCACGTGGCAGCAAGACTGAATCTGGTCAGCGCCCCGGTCGGCAAGCGGCTGGGGGCGTGGCTGATCGACAAGATTCCGCCGGCCGTGCTGATGCTGGCCGCCTACGCTGCCAGCGTGCCGGCCGTGATGGAGGCCGCGGCCTCGGGCAGCGCCTCCGCGGCCGCGGAGTCGCTGGGCGGCCTGTTCCTGTGGATCGGGCTGGCGACCGTGCTGTCGCTGGCCTACACCATCTGGCTCTGGGGCTGGGAAGCGACCACCGGCAAGACTCCCGGCAACGTGCTGCTGGGCCTGCGGACCGCGAACGAGGACGGCCACGCGGCCGGCTGGGGAGCCATCTTCCTGCGCGGGCTGATCATCGCCGTGGGCGGACTGGTGTTGGCGGTGGGCGCTGTCGTGGTGGTGGTCTCCAACGTCTGGGACCGCAACCACAAGCGGCAGGGCTGGCACGACAAGGTGGCCAAGACACTGGTGCTCGACGTGGCACAGGGCCGCGATCCGCTGACCACCGGCGGCCTCTACGGGCCGGCGGCCTTCGCCCCGGATGGTACGGACGCCCACGCCGGCTTTGCCGGCGCGGCACCGGACGGACAAGACCCGCGCCGGCCCGCCGCTGAACCGGCTCCGCAGCCCTCCGGCGTCATCTCCGCGATCCCGGGATTCGGTCCCGCAACGGAAGCACCGGCGGCCAGCGCCGGCTCCGACCTGGCCCCCGCGCCTGGTCCTGTGCCGGCGGCCGACCGCCCGGGCACCCCCGAGGCGCCGCCGTCGTCCGCCCCGGCTCCGGCGCGGATAGCCGCGGAGACCGGCGTGCACCACCACCCGGACGAAGAATTCGCGGCGACCCGGGTCCGCACGGTGGCCCCGCCGGCGGGCCCCCTCACCATTACCTTCGACGACGGGCGCGATGTGGTACTTGAAACAACGGCCCTGATCGGGCGCAACCCGGCCGCAGGCGCCGGCGAGGTCATTGACCAACTGATCGATTTCGCGGACATGGGACGTTCCGTCTCCAAGACCCATCTGCTGCTGCGGGTCGACGGCGGCACCGTCTGGGTGACGGACCGCAACTCCACCAACGGGACCGCGGTGACCGGCGGCGACGGCATCCGCCGTCAGCTGGCCCCCGGGGATCCCGTGGCGGCGCAACCCGGCGCGACCGTCGAGTTCGGCGACCGCAGCTTCATCATCGGACGGGCATGAGTACGGCGTCGGGAGCGGAATCCATCCGGCTCACTGTCGGTGCCGGGTCCGACCGCGGGTTGCGGCGGCAGCTGAACGAGGACGCCTATCTGGCCGACGGGACGCTGTTCGCGGTCGCCGATGGCATGGGCGGACACGAGGCGGGCGAAGTGGCCAGCCGCATTTGCGTGGAGACGATGCGCGACTACGTGTCCAGCCACGAACTCGGCGCGCACGAGCTGGAACAGCTGATCGGCCGGGCGGACGCGCGGATCAGGGTGGCGGCTGCATCGCGGGCGGGCACCACAGTCTCCGGGGCCGCGCTGGTTTCCGAACGCGGCGTGCCGTATTGGCTCGTGTTCAACGTTGGCGATTCCCGCACCTATCGGCTCAGCCACGGCACACTCGTCCAGATCAGCGTCGACCACTCCGAAGTGCAGGAACTGCTCGAGGCCGGACAAATCACCGCCCAGGAAGCCCTGGTGCACCCCCGCCGGCACGTCATTACCCGGGCGCTGGGCACCGGCGAAGACAACCAGCCGGATTTTTGGATGGTGCCCGTGGAACCGGGAGACCGGATCATGATCTGCTCCGACGGGCTGACCTCGGAGGTCAGCGACGACCACATCTACGCCATCCTCACCTCCGTGTCCGGCCCCCAGGACGCGGTCGATGCGCTGATCCAGGCCGCGCTGCGCTCCGGCGGGCGCGACAACATCACCGTGGTCGTCGTTGATGCCGCCGGTCCCGCAGGCGACGCCGAGGACGCCTCGACCGCCCCGCGGCAGGAGGATACGACGACGCTGCCCCGGCTGGATGCTCCTAAACAGGGAGCGGCGGAGGAAGACGCCTGATGGCGGGCATGACGTACAGCCCCGGGCCTTGGCTGGGGCTGGTCAGCGGCGGCACGGCGGTGCTCCTCGAACCCGGCGCTCCCGAGGACCTGGTGCAGCAGTTATGGCAGGCGCTGGAGTCCGGCGCCACGCTGGAAACGTTGCTCGGAACCGTGGTCTCCGGGTACGGCGCCAACCTGTCGGCCATGCCGCAGTTCGGCATCGTCTCCTGCTCCGGCGGCATCCACGCGGTGCTCCGCGGCGACGTGGTGGTATCCGCGGATCCGGACGGGCAGGAACTGAGCGGACGCGGTGTCTCCAGCTGGACCGAGGGACGACTGCCGGCCGGCAGCGTGGCCATTGCGGCCGGGCCTAACGGCTCCCACGCCGAAGGCCGGCCGGGACCGTGGCTGCCGCTGCGCGCCGGCGCGGTCCAGCTGGGTGCCCTGCGCATGGGCCCGGCACTTGCCGCCGGACGGGAGCCACGGGTAGGGGCCGCAGCCGATCCGGCCCGAAGGGACCGGACGGCCGGCGTTTCTGCACCTGCACCCGCCCCGGTTCCGGCCGTTGGAGCCGCCCCGGTTCCGGCCGCGCAGCCCGAACCGGCAGGACCGGAGTCCGCCGGCGCCGGGTGGGCCGAGAGCCTGGACATGACCAGCCTCTACCTGCCGGACGATGAGTCCGACGGCGCCGCTGCCGCCGACGAAGGGGCGCCCGCAGACGAACCGGTGCCCGCAGCCGCAGGGGCCGCCGGCGCCCCCGCGGATCCGGACGCCGCGGCGGCAGACGATGGCCTGGACCAGACGGTTGTCCACGCCGCCGCGCAGCGTGCCAACCTGCAACCGCCGCCGCCCCCTGCCGCCGCCGGCCATGCCCCGGCCGGTGCCGGCGATGCCCCGGCCGGTGCCGGCGCATCGCCACGGCCCGCGGCGACTGGCCCGACCGGGCGGCCCGGACAGCCGCTGGACCTGATCGATGCCGTTCCCTGGCTGACGCCCTCTGCGTCCGCCCGTGCCGCTTCCGCGGCGGCGTCGGCCGCGGGAGCGGCGGGGGATTCGGGGCCGGCCGCGGCTGCCGGCCGCGGCCCTGCCGCCGCTAACCCACCAGCGGGGTTCGACGGCGGGAACCACAGCGGCGGAGACCCCGACGGCGGCGACCCTGACGGCGGCGACCACGACGGGCAGACGCTGATGCGCAGCGACCTGCCCGAGGTTCCAGCCGCACCCGCACCCGAGGCGACGCCGTCGCCAGCGCCGAGCACCGCCCCCATGGTGCTGGCCCGGATGTGCGGACTCGGCCACGCCAATCCGCCGACCAGTTCGGCGTGTTCCGGGTGCGGCGGGGCGTTGGACGGCGAGGCCCGGGAGGTGCAGCGGCCGGCGCTGGGGCACCTGCGGTTGTCCACCGGCGAAGTAGTGGAACTGGACAGGCCCGTGATCGTCGGACGGCAGCCTTCCGCGAACCGGGTCCAGGGCAGGGTGATGCCGCGGCTGGTGCCGGTGCACAGCGCCAGCGGGGACATTTCGCGCTCGCACGTGGAAGTCCGGCTGGAAGGGTGGCACGTCATCCTTGCCGACCTGAACTCCACCAACGGGACCTTGCTCCTGCGCGGCCAGCAGGCGCCCCGGCGGCTGGGCCACGGCGAAGCGGTCATGCTGCTGGACGGCGACATCGCGGACCTGGGCGACGGCATCTCCCTGCGCTTTGAGGACCTGCCGTGAGCGTGAAGCGCCCGCCCGCACCGCCGCCCGCCATCGACGGGTACCGCTACGTCAGGCTGCTCGGCTCCGGCGGATTCTCCGATGTCTACTTATACGAACAGGATCGGCCCAGGCGCCGGGTTGCGGTCAAGGTACTGCTGTCCGGGCTGAAGACCGAGGACGCCCGACGCCGCTTCGAATCCGAAGCGAACCTCATGGCGCAACTGTCCACGCATCCGTTCATCGTCACGATATACGAGGCCAATCTCACCGCCGACGGACATTCCTACCTGGCGATGGAGTACTGCTCGCGTCCCAGCTTGGACGTCCGGTACCGCAGCGGCCCGCTGGGGGTCGACGAAGTGCTGGCCCTCGGAATCCAGGTGGCCTCGGCCGTGGAAACCGCGCACCGGGCGGGAATCGCGCACCGCGACATCAAACCCGCCAACATCCTGGTCACCGATTACAACCGGCCGGCCCTGACCGACTTCGGCATTTCCTCGAGCACCGACGGCGGGGATGGCGACACCGGCATGTCCATCCCGTGGTCGCCGCCGGAAGCATTCCGGGGCGATGCCGGCAACGGTGCCCGCAGCGACATTTGGTCCCTGGGCGCCACGATCTACACCCTGCTGGCCGGCCGGTCCCCGTTCATCCAGCCCGGCGGAAACAACTCCCAGCGGGACCTGATGGACCGCATTGCCCATGCGCCGCTGCCGCCGCTGCACCGTGCCGATGTGCCCGCGTCATTGCAACTGGCCCTGGCGACGGCGATGGCCAAATCGCCGGGGTCGCGGTTCACCTCCGCCTATGCCTTCGCGCTGTCCCTGCAGCGGGTCCAGGCGGAATTGAACCTCTCGGTGACGCCGTTCGAGGTGCTGGAGGAAGCGCGGCCGGCTGAAGCGGACGGCGGCGACGACGGCGAGGCGACGCGCGTCCGGGGGATTGTCTCCATCGACCCGGCCGCCGGCACGGTACCGATGGCGCCCGGTTTTGCCTTTCCCGAACGCACCGGGCGGCTGCCCGGGGACCCGCCGCCGGCAGCAGGCAGCGCTCCCGGGCCGTGGCTGCCCGGCGGCGCCGAGGGGCGGCCCCCGGGGCCGGACCCGGACGGCTCCACCGTGCTGCGGGACTCCGAACGGGATGTGGCGGCGGAACCGGACGGCGCTGCGCGGCGCCGCCCCTGGGCTTGGGTGGCGGGGGCTGTCGCGGCGGCGGCCGTGCTCGCCGGCGCCGCTGCCGTGCTCAACCGGCCCCCCTCCGAAGCTGCGGTGGCCGAGGCTCCCGTCAGCCGGCCCCCGGCGAATGCCCTGGAGGGCCTGTCCGGCAACGTGGTGCCGCCCGAGGACCTGGCCGGCCGGGTCGAGGGCGGCGAGGCGGTCTTCAGTTGGACCAATCCGGACCCGCGGGACGGCGACCTGTTCATCTGGACGCCCGTTACCGCGTTGGGCCGGGGCGAGCCCGAGCGCACCGGCGAACCCGAGGCGTCCGTGCCGCTGGCGCAGAACGACCGCACCTGCATCGAAGTGGTGGTGGTGCGGGCCAATGGCCGGGCCTCGGATCCGGTCCGCGGTTGCGCGGATCAGTAGCTGCCCGGACTGGGTGGCTTTTGCGGGTAGGTTTGGAACGATAAATCACGCGCTGACCCCTGGTGGTCGGCGCAGACAAGGGGGATAGCGGTGGCGGATGTGAGCATTGAGTTCTGCGGCGAATGGTACGAAGCCACGAACGACGACGTGTTCACCATTGGGCGCGAAGGCGACCTGGAGATCGACGACAACCCCTACCTGCACCGCAAGTTCCTGCAGATCGCCCACTACGACGGCATCTGGTGGCTGGCCAACGTCGGTTCCCTGATCTCCGCGACCATCGCCGATTCCACCGGGGGCATGCAGGCATGGCTGGCGCCGGGAGCGCGAATCCCTATGGTCTTCAGCCAGACCAACATCGTTTTCACGGCCGGCCCCACGACCTATGAGTTGTCGGTCCATGTGAAAACGCCGTCGTTCCGCCAGGAACACCGGGACACGGACGCGGTCGGCGAGACCACCATCGGCCCGGTGGTGTTCACCGCGTCGCAAAAGGCCCTGATCCTGGCCCTGGCCGAGCCGATGCTCAAGCGTGACGGGACCGGGCTCAGCTCGATCCCGTCGTCCGCGCAGGCGGCGGCCAGGCTGGGCTGGCCCCTGACCAAGTTCAACCGCAAGCTTGACAATGTCTGCGACAAACTGGACCGGGTGGGCGTCGCCGGACTGCGCGGCGGCGGCGGAAAGCTTGCCACCAACCGGCGTGCGCGGCTGGTCGAACACGCCGTCACCTCCCACCTGGTCACCGCGGCGGACCTGCCGCTGCTCGACGAACGGCCGGACGCCGAAGACTGAGCGGCCGCCGGCCCGGCGGGGCACGCGGGCTCCGCCGTCGTCGCCTGAACCGGGCTTCTCGGGCAAGATAGTCAGGTGAGCACAGTCGAAACACCCGCCAGCGAAATCCCGAGCAACGAGATCCGGGAAGAATACGAGCAGCTGACCGAGGACGTCCGCAAGTACCGCTACGCGTACTACAACGAGGACGCCCCGCTGGTTTCGGACGCCGAATTCGACGCGCTGTACCGGCGGCTGGAAGAGATCGAGGCGCTGCACCCGGAGTTGGTGGCCAACGACTCGCCCACGCAGGAAGTCGGCGGCGAGGTGTCGGCCGCCTTCGCCCCGGTGGAACACCTGCAGCGGATGTACTCGCTGGAGGACGTCTTTTCGCTGGACGAGCTCAAGGCCTGGGTGGACCGCGCCACGGCGTCGGTGGCCAACCTGGGCAACGGCAGGAAACTGCGCTGGCTCAGTGAAGTGAAGATCGACGGCCTGGCCGTCAACCTGCTCTACCGCAACGGTGAACTCATCCGCGCCGCAACCCGCGGGGACGGCACGACCGGCGAGGACATCACCCACAACGCCCTGACCATCGCGGACATCCCGCGCCGGCTCTCCGGCAGCAACATCCCGACCGAGGTGGAGATCCGCGGCGAAATCTTCATCCCCACCAAGGAGTTCCTGGCGCTGAACGAGCGGATGGTGGAGGCGGGCAAGGCGCCGTTTGCCAACCCGCGGAACTCGGCGGCCGGCTCGCTGCGGCAGAAGGACCCGAAGGTGACGGCCGAACGGCCGCTGCATATGTTCGTCCATGGGATCGGCGCCCGCGAAGGGCTCGACGCCGAGAGCCAATCGGACACCTACGCCTTGCTCCAGGACTGGGGGCTGCCCACCAGCCCCTACTTCAAGGTGGTGGACAGCTACGAAGAGGTCCTGGAGTTCATCGAGCACTATGGCGAGCACCGCCACGACCTGCTGCACGAGATCGACGGCATCGTGGTCAAGGTGGACGACTTCGGCCTGCAGCGCGCGCTGGGCCACACCTCGCGGGTGCCGCGCTGGTCCGTGGCCTATAAGTATCCGCCGGAAGAGGTCCACACCAAGCTCCTGGACATCCGGGTGAACGTGGGCCGCACCGGCCGGGTGACGCCATACGGGGTGATGGAACCGGTGAAGGTGGCCGGTTCCACGGTGGAGATGGCCACGCTGCACAACCAGGACGTGGTCAAGGCCAAGGGCGTGAAGATCGGCGACGTCGTGGTGCTGCGCAAGGCCGGCGACGTCATTCCGGAGATCGTGGGCCCGGTGCTGGCGCTGCGGGAGGCGCAGGATCCGCCGGTGCGCGAGTTCGTGATGCCCACCGACTGCCCCTCGTGCGGCACCCCGCTGGCTCCCGGCAAGGAGGGCGACGTCGACCTGCGCTGCCCGAATGCCAAGTCCTGCCCGGCGCAGCTGACCGAGCGGGTGGCCCATTTGGCCGGCCGCGGCGCCTTCGACATCGAAGCGCTGGGCTACGAGGCGGCGTTCGCGCTGACCCGGCCGGCCGAACCCGAACAGCCTCCGCTCACCAACGAGGCCGGGATCTTCAGCCTCAGGCCCGAGGACCTGGCCGACGTGCGGATCCGGCGCGAGAAGAAGAACAAGGGGGTGCCCACCGGCGAGACCGAGCTGGTGCCCTACTTCTATACCAAGGGCACCGCCAAGAAGCCTTCGGTTCCCACGGCCAACACCAGGAAGCTCTTCGAGGAGTTGGAGAAGGCCAAGACCCAGCCGCTCTGGCGCGTCCTGGTGGCTTTGTCCATCCGGCATGTGGGTCCCACCGCGTCCCGCGCCCTGGCCACGGCCTTCGGGTCGATGGACGCCATCCGGGCCGCCAGCGAGGACCAGCTGGCGCACGTCGACGGCGTCGGTCCCACCATCGCGGCGGCGCTGAAGGAGTGGTTCGCCGAGGACTGGCATGCCGGGATTGTCGATGCCTGGGCGGCCGCCGGCGTGCGGATGGCCGACGAGGTGGACAAGAGCATGCCCCGCACGCTGGAGGGGCTGACCGTGGTCGTGACGGGTACGCTGCCGAACTTCAGCCGTGACGAGGCCAAGGAAGCGATCATCATCCGCGGCGGCAAGGCCTCGGGTTCCGTCTCGAAGAACACCAGCTATGTGGTGGCCGGCGAAAACGCGGGGACCAAGCTGGACAAGGCCGAGTCCCTGGGCCTGACCGTGCTGGACGAGGACGGTTTCCGCCGGCTGCTGGAAACCGGCACGGCATGACGGGGGAGCGGCCAGGGCCCGGCGCCAGCTGGCAGCAGCTGCTCTCCGCCCTGGCCAGCCAGCGCCTGCGCGGGCTCTATGCCGCCCTGGTGCTGGGCCAACAGCCGGAGATGACCGCCAAGGAACGGCAGAAGCTGGTTGCCTCCGGCCTGGTGACGGACGACGGCGGTGCCCTCGCCGTCGAGCCGGGCGTCTTCAAGGCCGCGCTGGCCGCGGCACGGAAACCCGGGCCGGCCGGGCCGGAAAGGTTCCTCACCGGCGGGCTGGTGGTGCTGCCGTCCCGCGCCTCGGACCGGCTGGAACTGCTGGGTTACATCCGCGACCGCGTCATCGCCGGAGGCGAGGTCATGGCTGAGAAGGACCTGAACGCCCGGTTGGCCGCGTTCACCTCCGATGTGCCGATGCTCCGCCGTGCCCTGGTCGATGACGGCTTCCTGGACCGCGAGCCGGACGGCAGCGACTACCGGGTCGGCCACCGCCGCACCAACAGCCCCGGGCAGCAGTAGCAGCGGGAACGCGGCGCGACCGGCTGAAGGCGCGAATTTTAACCGGCCGGTTTCGACGATTTACAGCGGTCTCGACGTTTTCGGCCGGTTTCGATGGGGAGATGATACCGGCATCACCACGCGGGGACCGACCATACTCTTGCGGCCTCGTGAAACCATCGTGACTGGCATCACCCGCCATGGGACGATGGAGGTGCGAGGTGAGCCATGAACGAATTCTTTGCTGATGGTTTCCCCTGGTGGTTCATCTGGGTGGGTTTCGCCGTGGTCTCCGGTATGGGACAGCGTGCCAAGCGCACCCGGCGCGGCCAGGGCTGGAACCGCGGGGGCCGGCGCCACGAAAGCGCACGCTCGGAGGCCGCCCGGCGCGAGGCCGACCGGCTGCGTGCCGCCGCCGCTGCCGAACAGCAGCGGCTCCGCGACACCGCGGCGGTGATGGCCGACCATGATGCGGTCAACGCGCGCTGGCTGGACTACGAGCTGGACGTGGCCAAGCTGATCGATTTTCCCATGATGTCCGATGTCCGCGAGCCGCTCACGGTGGCGTTCCTGCGCGCCAAACGGACCGCGGACGGGCTGCGGCCGGTCACCGCTGCGGAAGTTGCCACCGACGAGCGGCTGCGCGAATACCGCGAGGCCGTGCGGGCCTACGAGGTCGCCTTCGACATCGCCGAACGCGAGGCCCGCCGCATTCAGGACCAGCACTTCAGCGGCCCCGAACGGCTGCGGCTGAACACCGCGCGCCGGCTGCTGACCATCGCGGTGGATAGGGCGGCAACGCCTGCCGAGCGGCAGCTCGCCTACGCGCGCGCCCGCAAGGAGCTCGACGGCCTGTTGGCCCTGCCGGCCGAGGCGGTCGCCGCCCTGCAGCGGCGGGTCAATCCGGAATTGCTCCCGCCCGTGCCCCCTCCGGTGGCCGGGCCGTCGGCGGGACGGCAGGCCGGCGGCCCGGCCTGAACCGTATTGGCGCGCACCGCCCGTGGTGCGGGAAACTGGTCAGGCAAGCCCCGACGTCGTACTTTCACTACCCGCAAGGACACCGCCCAAGCACATGCAGATCACCATCCGCCCTGCCACCGCTACCGATTTCGACGACGTGGAGCGCCTGACGCGCGAGGCGTACCTGGCCGCGGGACACTTCCCGGCAGCCGACCACCCGTATCTGGTGCACGTTTCCGACGTGGCGCACCGGGCCCGGCATGCCGAGATCTGGGTGGCCGAGCGGGGCGGCAAGGTGGCCGGGGCGGTCACGCTGGCCCAGGCCGGCGGGGAGTATGCGGACATCGCCCGGGAGGGCGAACTGGAGTTCCGGATGCTGGCCGTGGATCCGGGGCTGCAGCGCTCCGGCGTCGGCCGGGCCCTCGTGGACGCCATCGTGGAGTACGCGCGCACGCTGCCGGGCATCAACGCCGTGAGCCTGACCACCGGCAGCGACTGGACCGCGGCGCACCGGCTGTATGAATCGCTGGGATTCGACCGGGTGCCGGAGCGCGACTGGCCGGTACCGGGGACCGACATCCGGCTGCTGGTCTTCGTGAAACGCCTCTAGCAGCCGCAGGGACGGACGCTGCAGGCAACGCGTGCTCAGGGTTTGCTGAGGGAAAACGAATCGGTGAAGTTGGCGCCGCCGGCGCCCACAAACGTGGCCTTCAGGGAGTCCGCGGTCACCTCGATCTCCACGAACCCGTGCGTGGGCTCGGCGTTTGCGCCGGAGTAGGCGGCGAAGTAGGGCGCCTCGGCGTCGGAGCCGTTGATGTCGCGCAGCGGTTGCCCGCCGGTGCCGACCGTCGCGAAGACCGTGCCGGCACCGGACTCGAAGTCCGCGTCGGTGTCGGAAATGCAGGCATCATTGCTTTGCGCGGGCAGCAGCGACGGGCAGTCCGGGCCCAGGGCGAGTTGGTGTGTCCGCTGGTAGAGGTGTTCGTGGCCGTGCAGCACCAGGTCCACGTTTTTGTCCAGCAGCAGATCGGTCACGGCGGGGCCGGGATCGCAGTCGTAGCGGGCCGCCGAGTGGCAGGGCTTGTGGGAGCCGACCACGACCCACGGGATGTCCGCCGCGCGGGCCGAGTCTATGGCGGCGGCCGTCCACCGGTACTGCCCGGAGCCCGGAACGTAGTCCCATCGGCCGGATTCGGGAAACTCCAAACCCGGCGAAATCAGTATCAGCCGCAGCAACGGATCCCGCTGCGGGATGTCCACGAACCATTGGCGCCCGTAGGTGCCTTGGACACCGGGCAGGCGGGGAGGAAGGCAGCGGGCGAATTCGTCGATCGAACCGTTCCGGCCATTGCTTTCGTGGTTTCCGGCGACGAGTTGCAGGGGGATATCCGGCCCCAGGTGGCCGGTGACGAAACTGCACCACCCCGATTCCGTGCCCGGCAGCCCGTAAGACAGGTCGCCGAGCGCCAATCCGAACAGGGGATCCCTGCCCGCCATCGCTTCCAGCACCTGCGCGGCACCTTCGTCGAAGCCGAAGTCCCCGGCCGCGGCGAATTTCACGCTTGCCGCGGAGTTGCCGCCTGCCCGGGGCGCGGGGGCCGCCGTGCCGGCCGCGTTCGAGGCAGGCGGCGACAGTGCCGGCGGGGCGGCCGGCGGGCTGGAGGAGGTCATGGGAGCCGTCGGGCCCGCCGAGGCGTGCGGCGCCGGGGCCGGGGAGCCTTGCCCCGCGCTGCTGCAGCACGGCAGCAGCAGCGCGGTCAGGGCTATAGCAGCCAGCCGGGCCGGACGCATGGGGGCCTCCTCGCCGCGAAGGACTCCGGCAGCCCGCCGGGAGTCCGACGGCCCGGCCAGGCGTTCGCGGGTGCCACATTCTAGGTGCCCGGCGTAAGGGCGGTCAAACTGCTTCGCAAATTTCCTTGTCGCCCGCTGGCCGTTTGTGCCACACTGAGGACAGCATCTTGAGTGATCCGTTGGGGAACACGCCAGGCGGCCAACGCCTCGATGGGGGACCGGAGCTACGCCGGGACAGGCCGAGCTCCTACCGTGCGGACCGAGCGCCCGCACAAAGCATCATGAGCGAGCGGTTACGGGCAGTGGCCCGCAAACGCTCTGCGCCGTTGGGGGCGTTTTTATGTCCGGCTTCCTGGTTCGTTGGACGCTTAAATTTCGGTTGCTGGTTTTGGCTGCCGCGGCGGGCATTATCGGGTTGGGACTGGTGACCCTGCCGTCGATGCCGGTGGACAACCTCCCCGAATTCGCCCCGCCCCATGTGGAAATCCAGACCGAGGCGCTGGGCCTGTCCGCCGTAGAAGTCGAACAGCTGATCACGTCTCCGATGGAGGCGGACCTGCTCAACGGCGTGGCGTGGCTGGACGAGATCCGTTCGGTCTCGGTCCCGGGCCTGTCCTCCATCGAGATGATCTTCGAACCCGGCACCGATATCCTGCGGGCCAGGCAGTTGGTGGCGGAGCGGTTGACGCAGGCCTTCGCGCTGCCGAACGTCTCCACGGCCCCTGTGCTGATGCAGCCGCTGTCGTCGAACAGCCGGGTCATGATGGTCCAGTTGAGTTCGGCGGAGCAGTCGGTCATCGACATGTCGGTGCTGGCCCGCTGGAACATCAAGCCCGTGCTGATGGGCGTCCCCGGGGTAGCCAACGTGTCCATCTGGGGCCAGCGTGAACAACAGCTGCAGGTCCATGTGGATCCGGAGCGCCTCCGCGCGCAGGACGTGACGCTGAACCAAGTGATCGAGACCACGGGAAACGCGGTCTGGGTCTCCCCGCTGAGCTTCCTGGAAGCCTCGACCCCGGGCACCGGCGGGTTCCTGGAGTCGGCCAACCAGCGCATTGGCATCCAGCACGTGCTGCCGATCCAGAATGCCGAGGACTTGGGCAAGGTGAGCGTCGAGGGGACCGGCGACAAACCGCTCCAGCTCTCCGATGTGGCAGACCTGAGGGAGGATCACCAGCCGCTGATCGGTGACGCGGTCACCGGAGACGCCCCGGGACTCATCCTGGTCGTCGAGAAATTTCCGGACGCAGACGTCGTCGACGTCACCAGACACCTCGAGGAGGCACTGGACGAGCTTCGTCCCGGGTTGCCCGGCATCGAGGTGGATTCCACGATCTTCCGCCCCGCAAGCTATTTGGAGTCGGCGGCGAACCAGTTGGGGCTGGCGCTGCTCATCGGCCTGCTCGTGGTGACCATCGGCATCGGCCTTGCCTTCCGGTCCTGGCGGTACGCCCTCATCGGGCTTACGGCCATCGTCCTGTCGGCCGTGGCTGCGGCGCTCATACTGCAGTGGCAGGGAGCCGTGCTGAACACCATGGCGTTCGCCGGCATCGTGCTGGCGCTGGTCGTCGGCGTGGGCGACGTCATCGCCGATCTGCACAGCGTCCGGCACAAGGACACCGGCGTGCCCGCGCGCACCCTTGCGCCGGGCGCGGCACCGCACACGGCGCAGGAAGCGGCGGGAGACACCCCGCCCGGCTACCGCGGGAATCCGCAATTAGCGGAGGCAACGGCGGCCGACGGCGGGGAAAGCCTGCTGGCCCGGGCCCTGCGGCGGTCGAGAATGCCCATGATCTTCGCGGCCCTGGCGACCTTGCTCGCGCTGGCCCCTGCCTTGTTTGTCCGGGGGGTCGACGGCGCGTTGCTGAGGCCACTCATCCTGTCCTACCTGCTGGCCGTCGCCGTGGGGTTCCTCGTGGCGCACACGGTCACGCCCGCACTGGCCAGCATTCTGGTGCCCGCCCGGGAGAAGACGCGGCCGGTTCCCGCCGCCGCGCAGAAGGTCCGGCGCAGGCTCGACCACCTGCTCGCCTCCGCCGCCGAGGGGCGGCGCTGGCTGGCAGCCGGCGTCGTCGCCGTCCTCGGGATCGCTGCCCTGGCTGCGATCCCGCTCCTCTCTGCCGGCAACCCCATGGTGGCTTCCGTGCCGGACCGCACCCTGCTGATTCAGTGGGACGCCGCTCCCGGCACCGCCAATACAGAGATGAACCGTATTACGGCGAGGGCCAGCGACGAACTCAGGACGCTCGACGGCGTCGCGGCCGTCGGCGGGCATGTCGGGAGGGCCATCACGTCGGATACCGAGGCGAACGTCAGTTCCAGCGAGATCTGGGTGACCCTCGAGGACGGCGCGAGCTTCGACCGGGTCAAAGCGGACGTACAGGGAATCGTCGACGGCTATCCCGGGCTGGCGAACCGCGTGCTGACCTATCCGGAAGGCCAGGTCGACCGGGTGCGGCAGGCCAACGAGCAGGGCTTCCAGGTACGCGTCTACGGAATAGAGCTGCCCATCCTGCGGGAGAAGGCCGAGGAGCTCCGACAGGTCATGGCCGGCATCGACGGTGTGGCCGATCCGCGGCTCGACATTGCGGTGGAGCAGCCGATCGCGGAGATCGAGGTCAACCTGGACGCGGCCGAACGGGTGGGCATCAAACCCGGTGACGTGCGCCGCGCCGCCGCTGCCATCCTGCAGGGAATCGAGGTCGGGTTCATCTTCGAGCAGCAGAAGGTTTTCCAGGTGATCGTCAAGGGCGACGAAGCGACCCGCGGCAGCCTCACCAGCGTCCGCGAGCTGTCCATCGATACTCCCGATGGCGGCAGCGTGCAGCTCGGGGACGTAGCCGACGTGCGCATCAGCCCGAACCAGACGGTCATTCATCACGACGACACCTCGCGCCGCATCGACGTGCTCGCCGATATTGAGGGGCGGAGCCTGGGCGACGTCCAGTCGGACATCCGCGCAGCGATCGCCGAGATGGAATTCCCGGTCGAATACCACGCGGAAATCCCGCCGCAGTACGAAGAACAGCAGGTTTCAGCCCGGGTGATTTGGTGGCTCGCGGCCGCTGCTGCCGTCGGCATCCTGATCCTGCTGCAAACCGTGCTCGGCAGCTGGCGGCTCGCCGGACTGGTTCTGCTGGCGCTGCCGGTCGCGCTTTCCGGCGGGGTGCTCGCGACCCTGCTCACCGGCGGCGATGGCTCGCTGTACGCGTTGATGGGGCTCGCGGCCGTGCTCGGCTTTGCCGTCCGGGAAGCGTTGCAGCTGGTGGGGCATTTCCAGACCCTGCAGAGCGGCGACCCGTCCCGTCGACCGGTCGAACTGATGCGCCAGGCCGTCGGCGACCGGTTGCTGCCGATGCTGCTGGCCGCGGGGATCGCTGCCCTGGCCCTGGTGCCCTTGGTCGCCCTGGGCGGAACCGTCGGAGCCGTCACCCTCCTGCCCCTGGCAGTGGTGCTCTGGGGCGGCCTTGTCACCACCGCACTGCTGGTGCTGTGGGTCCTGCCGGTTTTGGTCCTCGCCCTCGGTTCTTCCGGCCGCCCCGACTGGTCGAACTCCCTGGTCAATATGCACGAATCTGTACTGCAACGGAGGCAGGAAATGTCATGACTGGCCAACGTCATGGACACCACGGCGCGCTGGCCGCAGCACTGGCCGCGGCAGCCATTGTGTTGTCCGGCTGCGCGGCAGCCGGCCCGGAGATGGAACCCCAAGGCATCGAGGCCGCCGTCAAGGAGGCGATTCCCGGCTCCGAGCTGAACCGGCTCACCCTCACCGAGCAAGCGGTGGAACGGCTCGACCTGACCACCGAACCGGTGGCCGCCGGGACCGGGAGCGACTTGGAAATCCCCTACAGCGCGCTGATTTACGATCCTGCGGGGGAGACCTGGGTTTACACCAACCCCGAACCCCTGGTCTTCGTCCGGGCGCCCGTCGAGGTGGACCGGATCGAGGGCGAGGTCGTGCACCTGACCGACGGCCCGGAGCCCGGCACCGACGTAGTCACCCTCGGTGCTGCCGAACTCTTCGGCGCCGAGTTCGATACGGCCCACTGACATGCGCCGGATCGTCGCCTTCAGCCTCAAATTCCGGTCTGTGGTGGTGGCCATCGCCGTCGGAATCATGCTGTTCGGCGGCGTCAGCCTGAGTACCGCCTCGGTGGATGTCTTCCCCGAGTTCGCGCCGCCGAAAGTCGAAATCCAGACCATCTGCATCGGCCTGACCGCCTCCGAGGTGGAAGAGCTTGTCACCGTCCCGCTGGAAGAGGCGCTGAACGGCGTCGAGGGCCTGGACGACCTGCGCTCGAAATCCGTCTCCCAGCTGTCCTCCATCGTGCTGATCTTCGAACCGGACACGGACCTGTTGACCGCCCGGCAGTTGGTATCGGAGCGGATCGCCAACACCACTCCGACCCTGCCCACCTGGGCATCGCCGCCGGTCATGCTGCAACCGTTGTCGTCGACCAGCCGCGTCATGAAGATCGGTTTGACCTCGGACGAGCGCTCGCTGATCGAGATGTCGATGATCAGCTACTGGAAGATCCGCGCCCACCTGCTCCGCGTGCCCGGCGTCGCGAACGTGGCCATCTGGGGCGAGCGCCTGCAAATGCTGCAGGTGCAGGCCGAACCCGAGAAAATGCGGGCCGAGGGGGTGTCGCTGAACCAGGTGATGACGGTCACCGCCGACGCGTTGGACGCGGGGCTGCTCCAGTATTCCCCCGGCGCGGTGATCGGCACCGGCGGCTATATCGGCACGCCCAACCAGCGGCTCGGTATCCAACACGTGCTGCCAATTACGACGCCGGAAGCCCTGGCCCAGGTGACCATTGACGAGCGCGACGGCGATCCGCTGCGCCTCGGCGATGTTGCCCGCGTGGTGGAGGACCACCAGCCGCTCATCGGGGACGCCGTGATCAACCAGGGCGACGGGCTCATGCTCATCGTGGAGAAACTGCCCTGGGGCAACACGCTGGAGGTCACCAAAGGGGTGGAGGCGGCGCTGAAGACGATGGAGCCGGGCCTGAGCGGCATCGAGATCGATACGGAAATCTTCCGGCCCGCCAGCTTCATTGAAGAATCGCTGGACAACCTGACGGTGGCGCTGCTGCTCGGAACCGTGCTGGTGATGATGGTCCTCGGTGCCTTCCTGTTCCAGTGGCGCACCGCGCTGATCAGCATCGTCGCGATTCCGCTCTCGCTCGTGACCGCCGCCCTGGTGCTCTACCTTAGCGGCGGTTCGGTCAACACGATGGTCCTTGCGGGGCTGGTCATTGCCGTGGGCGTGGTGGTCGACGATGCCATCATCGACATCGAGAACATCATCCGGCGGCTGCGCCAGCACCGCGCCGAAGGCGGCAGCAGGTCGACCATGCGGGTGGTGCTGGACGCTTCCCTCGAGGTCCGCGGGCCGATCGTCTATGCGACGTTGATCATCATCGTGGCGGCCATCCCCATCTTCTTCCTCGAAGGGCTTACCGGTGCGTTCTTCCGGCCGCTGGCCATCTCCTACACGCTGGCCGTGCTCGCCTCGATGCTGGTCGCCCTGACGGTCACCCCGGCGCTGGCCTTGATCCTGATGCGCAACGTGCCGTTGGAGTCGCGCGAGCCTCCGCTGGTACGGGTGCTCAAACGCGGCTACCACGCCATCCTCAAGCGCTTCGTCCGGCGCCCGCGTCCGAGTTACGTGGTCGTCGGAGCCATCGCGGCGGCCGGGGCGGTGATGGCGCCGTTCCTGGGGCAGTCGCTGCTGCCCGACTTCAAAGAGCGGGACTTCCTGATGCACTGGGTCACGCAGCCCGGCACCTCGGTGGAGGAGGAGTACCGGATCAGCCAGCGCGCCTGCGCCGAGCTGCTGGAGATCGAGGGCGTGCGCAACTGCGGCGCCCACATCGGACAGGCGTTTGCCGCCGACGAGGTGGTCGGGGTGAACTTCGGCGAGAACTGGATCAGCGTCGATCCGGCGGTGGACTACGACAAGACCCTGGCCGCGGTCCAGGAGGTCGTGGAAGGCTACCCCGGCATCCACCGCGACGTGCAGACCTATCTGAAGGAACGGATCCGCGAGGTGCTGACCGGTTCGAGCAACGCGGTGGTGGTGCGGCTCTACGGCGATGACCTGGACATGCTGCGGGAGAAGGCCGAGGAAATCAACGAGATATTCCTGGCCACCGACGGCGCGATCGACGAGCACGTGTCGTTGCAGGTGGACGTGCCGCAACTCGAAGTGACCGTCGACCTGGAGACGGCGCAGCGCTACGGGCTGAAACCCGGCGACGTCCGGCGCGCCGCGGCAACGCTGGTGGCGGGCGAAGAGGTCGGCGACGTCTACCGGGGCGGGAAAGCCTACGACGTGCAGGTCTGGAGCCCGGAGGAAATCCGTTCCGACGTGACCAGCATCAGAAACCTGCCCATCGACACGCCGAGCGGCGACAGCATCAGGCTGGCGGATGTCGCCGACGTCAGCCTGCGGCCCACGCCGAACGTCATCGAACGTGACGACAACTCCCGGCGCATCGACATTGAGGCCAACGTCGAGGACGGGGCGCTGGCCTCGGTGGTTGCCGCGATGGAGGCCGGGCTCGCCGAGATCGAACTGCCGCCCGGATTCCATGCCGAAATCCTCGGAGAGTACGAAGAACGGCAGGAAGCCACCCAGCTGCTGATGACCCTCGCGGTCGCGGCGCTCGCCGTCATCTATCTGCTGCTGCAGGTGTCCTTTGGCAGCTGGCGCCTGGCAACGTTGATCATGCTGACCCTGCCGATTGCGCTGGTGGGCGGCGTGTTCGCGGCCTTCCTGGGCGGCGGGGTGCTCTCCCTCGGATCCATCGTCGGCTTCCTGACCGTGATGGGCATAGCCGCGCGCAACAGCATCCTGCTGGTCAACCACTGCCAGCACCTGGAAAAGTTCGAGGGGGAAACCTTCGGTCCGGCGCTGGTGCTGCGCGGCGCGGGCGAACGGCTCTCGCCGATTTTGATGACCACGCTCGCCACCGGATTGGCGCTCGTGCCCCTGGTGGTGATGGGCAGCATTCCCGGCCACGAGATCGAGCATCCCATGGCGCTGGTTATCCTCGGCGGGCTGGTCACGTCCACGCTGCTGAATCTCTTCGTGGTCCCCTCGCTGTACCTGCGGTTCGCCAAGCCCAAGGCCGGACACCGGGAAGCCGAGGCTGTCCCCGTGGGATAGGCGCCCGGTATTCCCTGGCGAATCCCGACCCTCCTGCGCCGGTAGACTGAAAAGGAAAAGCATTCCATCCGCGTAGGAGACTCATGTCTGAGATCAATCGTGCGGCGGTGGCGCATTTGGCGCGGCTGGCCCACATTGAGATGACCGCCGAAGAACTGGACAAGATGGCCGGCGAACTCGACGTCATTGTCGATTCGATCAAGTCCGTCCAGGAAGTTGCCAGCCCCGATGTTCCGGCGACCTCGCACCCGATCCCGCTGCACAACGTGTTCCGCGAGGACGTGGTAGGGGAGACGCTGAGCCAGGAACTTGCCCTGGCCAACGCCCCGGACCAGGCCGACGGCCGGTTCAAAGTTCCGGCGATCCTGGACGAGGAGTAAGACGCAGCCATGAGCGAACTGATTACCCACAGCGCGGCCAAACTGGCCGAGATGCTGACCGCCTCGGAGGTGTCCTCGGTGGAGGTCACCCAGGCGCATCTGGACCGCATCGCCGAGGTCGACGGCGACATTAACGCGT
The DNA here is from genome assembly GCF_059091125.1 of Arthrobacter sp. Y3223151. Lineage (NCBI taxonomy): Bacteria > Bacillati > Actinomycetota > Actinomycetes > Micrococcales > Micrococcaceae > Arthrobacter > Arthrobacter sp. Y3223151. The sequence continues at coordinate 53,475 of NZ_JBNHGI010000009.1, forward strand.
TCCTGCACGTGAACACCGACGAGGCGCTCGCGGTGGCGGCGGATGTGGACAAAGCCCGCGCCGCCGGCGAAGAGCTGCATGCCTTGGCGGGCGTCCCGATCGCGATCAAGGACCTGATCGTCACCGTGGGCCAGCCCACCACCGCCGGCTCGAAGATCCTCGAGGGCTGGATGAGCCCGTACGACGCCACCGTGGTCAAGAAAATCCGTGCGGCGCGCATGCCGATGCTGGGCAAGACCAACCTGGACGAATTCGCCATGGGTTCCTCCAGCGAACACTCCGCCTACGGCCCCACCCGCAACCCGTGGGACCTCGACCGGATCCCCGGCGGCTCCGGCGGCGGCTCCGCCGCTGCCGTGTCGGCCTTCGAGGCACCGCTGGCGCTGGGCACCGACACCGGCGGGTCCATCCGGCAGCCGGCCGCGGTGACCGGTTCGGTGGGCGTCAAGCCGACCTATGGCGGAGTGTCCCGCTACGGCGCGATCGCGATGGCGTCTTCGCTGGACCAAATCGGACCGGTAACGCGCACTGTCCTGGACGCCGCCCTGCTGCATGAGGTCATCGGCGGACACGACCCGGCCGACTCCACCTCGCTCACCGACCCGGTGGGTGCGCTGGTCGAGGCCGCCCGGAACGGGGACGTGCGGGGCATGCGCATCGGCGTGATCAAGGAGCTGCAGGGCGAAGGCTATGCGGCCGGCGTCCAGGCCCGCTTCGACGAGGCCCTGGAACTGCTGCGCGGGGCCGGCGCGGAGGTGGTGGAAGTCTCCTGCCCGAACTTCAAGTACGCGCTGGGCGCCTACTACCTGATCATGCCCTCGGAGGTCTCCTCCAACCTGGCCAAGTTCGACGGCGTCCGCTACGGGCATCGCGTGCTGCCGGCCGAGGGCCCGATGACGATCGAGCGCGTGATGGGGGCGACGCGCGCAGCCGGCTTTGGCGACGAGGTCAAGCGCCGCATCATCCTGGGCACATACGCGCTGTCCGCCGGCTACTACGACGCCTACTACGGTTCGGCGCAGAAGGTCCGCACGCTGGTGCAGCGCGACTTTGACGCGGCGTTCGAAACCGTCGACGTGCTGGTCTCTCCCACCGCGCCGACGGCCGCGTTCAAGCTGGGCGAGAAGCTGGACGATCCAATGGCGATGTACCTGAACGACGTGGCCACCATTCCGGCGAACCTCGCCGGGGTGCCCGGCATATCCGTGCCGGGCGGCCTGGCCGACGGACTGCCGGTGGGCATCCAGTTCCTGGCCCCCGCCCGCGAAGATGCCCGGCTGTACCGCGCCGGCGCCGGTCTTGAAAACCTGCTGGAAGCCCAGTGGGGCGGCCCCCTGCTGGCCCAGGCTCCTGTCCTCGGAGGTATAAAGTAAATGGCTGCAACACAAGAGCTGGTCTCCTTCGAAGAGGCGATGGCGAAGTACGACCCGGTCCTCGGTTTTGAGGTCCACGTTGAGCTGAACACGAAGACCAAGATGTTCTCCGCCGCTCCGAACGCGTTCGGCGATGTGCCGAATACGAACGTGTCGCCGGTGGACCTGGGCCTGCCCGGCGTCCTGCCGGTGGTGAACAAGGCGGCGGTGGAGTACTCGATCCTGATTGGGCTCGCGCTCAACTGCAAGATCGCCGAGTCCTGCTTCTTCGCCCGGAAGAATTACTTCTACCCGGACACCCCGAAGAATTTCCAGACCTCCCAGTACGAAGACCCGATCTGCTACGACGGCTACCTGGACATCGAACTGGAAGACGGCGAAGTGTTCCGGGTGGAGATCGAACGCGCGCACATGGAGGAGGACGCGGGCAAGCTCACCCACATGGGCGGCGCCACCGGCCGGATCCAGGGCGCCGAGTACTCGCTGGTGGACTACAACCGCGCTGGCGTTCCGCTGGTGGAGATCGTCACCAAGCCGATCGTCGGAGCCGGCTCCCGCGCTCCGGAACTGGCCCGCGCCTACGTGGCCGCCGTCCGCGAGATCGTCAAGAACCTGGGCGTCTCCGACGCACGGATGGAACGGGGCAACGTCCGCTGCGACGCGAACGTGTCTTTGATGCCCAAGGGCGCGGAGCAGTTCGGCACCCGCTCCGAGACCAAGAACGTGAACTCGCTGCGTGCGGTCGAACGTGCCGTCCGCTTCGAGATCCAGCGCCACGCGGCGGTCCTGGACGCCGGCCAGAAAGTGGTCCAGGAGACCCGCCACTGGCACGAGGACACCCGCTCCACGACCGCGGGCCGCCCCAAGTCCGACGCCGATGACTACCGCTACTTCCCGGAACCGGACCTGGTCCCCGTGGTCACCACCGAAGAGTGGATCGAAGAACTGCGTTCCCGGCTGCCCGAACCGCCGGCCGAACGGCACAAGCGGCTGAAGGCCGAATGGGGCTACTCCGACGCCGAATTCCGCGACGTGGTCAACGCCGGCGTGATGGAATCGATCGAGGAAACCATCGCCGCCGGAGCCTCCGCCGCCGTGGCCCGCAAGTGGTGGATGGGCGAAATCTCCCGTCGCGCCAAGGAAGCCGAACTCGAACCTTCGGAACTGGGCGTGAGCGCGCTGACCGTGGTCGAGCTGGACCGCCTGGTGCAGGCCGGCAAGATCAACGACAAGCTGGCCCGCCAGGTGCTCGACGGCGTGCTCGCCGGGGAGGGCACGCCCGAGGAGGTCGTGGAGAAGCGCGGCCTGGCCGTGGTGTCGGACGATTCTGCCCTGCTGGAAGCCATCGATGCAGCGCTGGCCGCCCAGCCCGAGGTGGCCGAGAAGATCCGCGGCGGCAAGGTCCAGGCCGCCGGCGCCATCGTGGGCGGGGTCATGAAGGCCACCCGCGGGCAGGCCGACGCCGGTCGGGTGCGCGAGCTGATCTTTGAACGTCTCGGCGTTCAGGGTTAGCCGGTGGAGCGCATGATGAGCGGTAATGCGTCGCGCCTTGCCGGGGCCGATATCGGCCCGGTTCCGCGGCGCACGGCCCCACCGAGGGCACACGCGGCCGCCGGCACCGATATCGGCCCGGTTCCGCTGGCCTAGCGGCCGCGGGTTCGACGGAACCTCCTGCAGACGACGCCCCTGCCGTTACCGGCGGGGGCGTTGTCTGCTCCGGAGCCGCATGGCAGGATGGCGGGATGCCCGCCGAGGTCCCGATCACCGATGGCCTGGTGCGCCGCCTGCTAACCGAACAGTTCCCGGCCCTGGCCCGGCTTCCGTTGCGGCGGGCCGCCAGCGGCTGGGACAACGTCATCTTCCGCCTCGGCAGCCGGCTGGCGGTCCGGCTTCCCCGGCACGTGGCGGGGGACCGCCTCTTGCTCAACGAAACCCGCTGGCTGCCGCTCCTCGCGCCAAGCCTGCCCCTGCCGGTCCCCGCCGTGGTCCACCGGGGCAAGCCCACGGACCACTTCCCGTTCCACTGGTCGGTCGTTCCGTGGTTTGACGGCCGGAGCGCCGCCGTCCTGCCGCCCGCGGCGCGGGACCGCTACGCGCCCGCGCTGGCCGGCTTCCTGCGGGCGCTGCAGGTCCCGGCGCCGGCCGAGGCCCCGCACAACCCGATCCGCGGAGTGCCGCTGGCGGCCTGCGCCGCCGCCTTCCACGAGCGGCTCGCCCGGTGGAACGACGTCCGCGCCGGCCTCGCGGTCGGCGGCCTGCCCGACGCCTCCGGAGTGCAGCAGGCATGGGAGGCCGCGCTGGCCGCGCCGGACTATTCGGGTCCGGGGCTGTGGCTGCACGGCGATCCGCATCCGCACAACATTATTGTCAAGGCATCCGGGACGCTGGCGGCCGTCGCCGACTTCGGCGATGTGTCGCAGGGCGATCCCGCCAGCGATCTCGGTGTGGCGTGGCTGCACTTCACTCCTGCCGGCCGCGCATGGTTCCGGTCCGGGCTGGTGTACGACGACGGCACCTGGCGCCGGGCCAAAGGCTGGGCGGTCTGGTACGGCGTGATGATGGCGCTGCGGCCGCCCGCGGACCCGTTGCACGCCGTCGGCTGCCATGCCCTGGAGCAGGCAGTGATGGGGTGAGCAGGGGGTGTCCGATGCGCTGAGCAGGGCGTGTCCGGTTGGCCCGCGCCGCCCGCGGATGATCTGATGGAAGTCCCGTCCCCACAGCAGACAGACCGGCAGGCCGCACGCCGTCGCCGCTGGCGGGGCCCGCCGATCACAGGGAGTACGGAAACAGATGGCTTCGATGCCCGCTGCCGAAATCGACATCAGCAACGATCTGGTGCTGCGGTTGCTCTCGGACCAGTTCCCGGACCTCGCCCGGCTGCCGCTGGTGCGGGTGGCGAACGGGTGGGACAACGTGACGTTCAAACTCGGGGCCGATTTGGCCGTCCGGTTGCCGCGTCGGTCCGCGGCAGGGGATTTGGTGCTGCATGAACAGCAGTGGCTCCCGTCCCTGGCCCCGGAGCTGCCCCTCGCTGTGCCGGCCCCGACGCACCGCGGCAGCCCGACGTCGTACTATCCCTGGTCCTGGTCGGTAGTGCCGTGGCTGGAGGGCAGGGCCGCCTGGCGCCTCCGGCCGGAGGAACGGCGATCGCTGGCCCCGGGGCTGGCGGCGTTCGTGGCCGCGCTGCACGTGCCCGCCCCGTCCGGCGCCCCGGTGAATCCGGTGCGCGGCGTGCCGCTGTCCTCCCGCAACGCAGCCATGGTGCAGCGTTTGGACGCGCAGGCGGTTCCCCAGGCGGAACGGGTCGCCGCTCTGTGGCGCCAGCTGACTGCCGTGCCGGCGTGGGAGGGACCGGCACTGTGGCTGCACGGCGACCTCCACCCGGGGAACCTGGTGGTGGACGGCAACCGGTTGGCGGCCGTCATCGACTTCGGCGACATCACCGCGGGCGATCCGGCCACCGACCTGGCGGCCGCCTGGCTGGTGTTTGATGCCCCGGGGCGCCGGGAGTTTATTGCGGCCGTCGAAGCGCGCACCGACGTTTCCCCGGAGACCTGGCAGCGCGCCCGCGGCTGGGCGTTGAACATCGCGACGGTGCTGCTGACCTCCTCGGATGACAACTGGTTGTTGCGCGGCGTGGGGGAGCGGGCGCTGGCCGAAGTCCTGTCCGGGAGCTAGCCGCCGCGCCGCCGCTGCAGTAGCATGGCGGGATTGCTGCCCAGGAATGCGTCCATGGGAGGAGTGGCGATGCCCGGCCCCACAGGACTGCAGCTGCATGCAACGGTGCTGGGAGCGCCGGACCCGTTGGCCTTGGCGCAGTTCTACGGCCGGCTGCTGGGCTGGGACATCCGCACCAACGAGCCAGACTGGGTGACACTGGCCAATCCGGGCGGTGGGCCGGGGCTGTCCTTCCAGCTGGAGGAGGACTACCGCCGGCCGGTCTGGCCGGAAGAACCCGGCGAACAGCAAATGCTGATGCACCTGGACATCCTCGTCGAGAACCTGGCCGCCGCCTGCTCTCACGCCGAGTCGGTAGGGGCCGAACGTGCCGAATTCCAACCGCAGGACGACGTCCGCGTGTACTTCGATCCGGCGGGGCACCCGTTCTGCCTCTTCGAACGCTAGGGCGCGGCACTCAAGGTTTTTCACCGCTGCTCCGGTTTGGGCCCCTGCTCCACCTAATAAGCGGAGCAGCTGCCCAAACCGGAGCAAAAGCCCCAACCGGAGCAGGAGCCCGAAGTGGAGCGTAGCCCCCGGCCGCCCCAGCTCGGAGCCTCGCCTTAGTCCGGCGGTGCCGTGCCGTCGAACAGCCGGGAGCGGATCAGGAAGCGTTTGCCCTCCGGCGCCTCCACCGAGAACCCGCTGCCGCGCCCGTCCACTACGTCCACGGTCAGATGCGTGTGTTTCCAGTACGCGAACTGCTCCCGCGACATCCAGAAGTCCAGGCTCCCGCGGTCGGGAAGGTCGAACCTGCCCAGCAGCACGTCCGCATCGCCGGTAAGGAATTCACCGGCCGGATAGCACATGGGGGAGGAACCGTCGCAGCAGCCGCCGGACTGATGGAACATCAGCGGTCCGTGAACCTCCCACAGTTTTTGCAGCAGCCCGACCGCCGGTCCGGTGAGCGCCACCCGGGAAAAAGCCTCCCCGGGCAGCGCCACCGCGGCCTCGAGCGCCGCCTCGTGTTTCCCGGCGGGCGGGGCGGGTGCACCCTGCCCCTGCGGTGAAGCAGACGCCATGACGTGACCTGTCTTTAGAAGAAGCCGAGCTTGTTCTCGTTGTAGCTGACCAGCAGGTTCTTCGTCTGCTGGTAATGGTCCAGCATCATCGCGTGGTTCTCGCGGCCGATGCCAGAGGACTTGTAGCCGCCGAACGCCGCTCCCGCCGGGTAGGCGTGGTAGTTGTTCACCCACACCCGGCCCGCCTGAATTTCGCGCCCTGCCCGGTAGGCCACGTTCCCGTTGCGGCTCCACACGCCGGCGCCCAGCCCGTAGAGCGTGTCGTTCGCGATCTGCAGGGCTTCCTGATAGTTCCCGAACCGGGTAACCGAGACGACCGGCCCGAAGATCTCTTCCTGGAAGATCCGCATGCTGTTGTCGCCCTCGAAGATGGTGGGCTTCACGTAGTAGCCGTCGGCGAGGTCCCCGTCCAGGATGTTCCGGCCGCCGCCGGTCAGGACCTTCGCGCCCTCCTGCCGGCCGATGTCCATGTAGGACAGAATCTTCTCCAGTTGGTCGTTGGAGGCTTGGGCGCCGACCTGGGTGGCCGTGTCCAGCGGGTTGCCCTGGATGATCGACTCGGTCCGTGCCAGTGCGTCGGCCATGAACGAGTCGTAGATCGATTCCTGCACCAGTGCCCTCGACGGACAGGTGCAGACTTCGCCCTGGTTGAACGCGAACAGGGTGAAGCCCTCCAGCGCCTTGTCGTAGAACGCGTCGTTTTCGGCGGCCACATCGGAGAAGAAGATGTTCGGGCTCTTCCCGCCCAGCTCCAGCGTGACCGGAATCAGGTTCTGCGACGCGTACTGGCTGATCAGCCGGCCGGTGGTGGTCTCGCCGGTGAACGCGATCTTGCGGATCCGCGGGCTGGACGCGAGCGGCTTGCCGGCCTCCACGCCGAAACCGTTGACCACGTTGACCACGCCCGCCGGCAGGATGTCCGCGATCAGTTCCATCAGCACCAGGATGGACGCCGGTGTCTGCTCCGCAGGCTTAAGAACGACGGCGTTGCCCGCCGCGAGCGCGGGAGCCAGCTTCCACGTGGCCATCAGGATGGGGAAGTTCCAGGGGATGATCTGCCCGACCACACCCAGCGGCTCGTGGTAATGGTAGGCGGTGGTGTCGTCGTCCAGTTGGGACAGCCGGCCCTCCTGGGCCCGGATGGCCGAGGCGAAGTAGCGGAAGTGGTCGGCGGCCAGCGGGATGTCGGCGGCCAGGGTCTCGCGCACAGCCTTGCCATTGTCCCAGGTTTCCGCCACGGCCAGCAGTTCCAGGTTCTCCTCGATCCGGTCCGCGATCCGGTTCAGCACTGCGGCCCGGTCCGCCACCGAAGTCTTGCCCCACGACGGTGCCGCCTTGTGGGCGGCGTCCAACGCCAGTTCGATGTCCTCGGCGGTCCCGCGTGCCACCTCACAGAACGTTTTGCCGGTCACGGGCGAGGGGTTCTCGAAGTATTGGTTCTTTACCGGGGCGACCCATTCGCCGCCGATCCAGTTCTCGTAGCGCTGCTTGAAGCTGACGGGTGATCCCTCGGTTCCGGGCTGGGCGTAAACAGTCATGGTCGACTCCTCTGGCTTCGGTGTCCGGACCCCCACGGCCCGGCAGACGGCACTGTCTGTGTCCCCAGAGCCTACGGAGGGCAACGTTGCAATCAGGTTGCAGCGGTCGTCCTCGCGGCGGCTCCGGCCGCGGCATTCTCCGAAGGGCCCAGGCAAGCCCCGGCTTCCAACCGCACCGGCACCATTCCAAGGTCCCGTCAGCCTCCGGCTTCCAACTGTTCCAGCACCGCGACGACCGCGGCCCGCTTCGGTGAGCGCGGCGGCAGGAGGCGCAGCGCCGCGCGCCAGGCCTCGGCGTCGTACTTTGCTTCGGGAAGCTGCAGGTACCGCAGGACTTCATCCGGCGAGGCACTGCTCAGCACTGCCTCGCGCAGGGTGGCGCTGACGTGCCGGCGGAAACCGACGACGCCCGGCGCCTCCGACCGCGGAACGACCTGCCCGCGGTACAGGCCAAGCGCCTGCCGGTGTGCCCCGCGGGCCAGGCATCGGAGGACCTGCTCAGCATCGACCGCCACTTCCTGGGGGAGGCGGTAGGGCCGGGATGTGGGCACGGCGGCAGGGCTGATGCCGGCCAGCAGCTTGCGCAACCGCACCATCTCGGCGCGCAAGGTGGCGCCCTGTGCCCGCGGGTTGAGCTGGTCCGCCAGTTCCCCGGCCGTCAGGCCGGCAGGATGCAGGGCCAGCAGGGTGAGGATCTCCGTATGCCGCTGCGACAACTCGATGCGCTGGCCGGCCAGTTCCAACAGTCCCTGGTCGCGTCCCATGATGCAGAGACCGGCCTTCGGGCCGGCTCCGGATTCGCCCTCCGGACGGGCCGGCGTCCCCCGGCGCCGCGTGATCGGGGCGGCGGGCACCGGCCGGCTCCGCGTCCCCGGGTCGTGCCGGGCGGCCGCCTGGAGGCGGAGAATGCGCAGCTCCGCCTCGGCCGCCGCTACCGCCGCCCGGATCAAGGACAGCGTGTGCGGCGCGGCCGCTTCCTCCCCGCCGGTCAGGTCCACCACGCCGAGGACGGCGCCGGTCTCAGGGTCAGTGATGGGGACGGCGGTGCAGTTCCACGAATGGACCGCCCGGCTGAAGTGCTCGGCACCGGCGATTTGGACTCCGCGGCCCAACGCGAGCGCCGTGCCGGGCGCGCTGGTGCCCACGGTCGCCTCCGACCAGTCGGTGCCGGGCAAGAACATCATGTCTTCGGCGCGGTCTTTCAGGCGGGACTCTCCGTCCACCCAGAGCAGCCGCCCGTGTTGGTCTCCCACGGCCACCAGCATCCCGGCGTCGCGGCTGGGCTCCACCAGCAGCCGGCCAAAGACCGGCATGATGGCCGACAACGGATGGTTCCGGCGGAACTCGTCCAGCGCGTCGGCGCCCATGACCAGTGGAGCCAGCGCCCGGTCGGGATCCGCCGCGTGCCGCAAGGACCTTTGCCAGGAGTCGCGGACCACTGGGCGCAGCCCCCTGATGCTCCCGGTGCCGCCGGACAGCTGGATCGGATCCAGCCGCTCGTGCGCGGCGTAGGCCTGGACCTGCACGGGCCGGGACGCTGGCTGGGCTGGGTGCGGCACTGGAGAACCCCTTTTACCGGATCGCAGCCACGCACCTGTGGCCGGGGTCACAGTCTAGCCTGCGCTTCCGCGGCCTTTCCACCGGCTTTTCATGGCACGAGGTTCCCGGCCGGTTTTCCCGTTCCCAGAGGTCCGGCCGGCCCGGTTGCGCCGGGGTCGGGTCAGGCGGCGACCAGGCGCAGGGGCAGCGAGGAGTAGCCCTTCAGCGTGTTGTGCAGGTAGGGGACCGGAGCGCCGGTGGGCTCAAGGCGTTCCACATTCCGTGCCAGCCAGGTCAGGACAACATGCATCTCCAGCCGGGTGATCGGCTGGCCGACGCAGCGGTGGATGCCGTTGCCGAAGGCGATCATGCCGGCCGCGTCGCGTTCGATCCGGAAGACGTCCGCATCGGGCCCGAACTGGGCCTCGTCGCGGTTGGCCGACCCGAGGAACAAGGCCAGCTTGCTGCCGGCGGCCAGGCTGACGCCGGAGATCTCCGTGTCTGCCGACGTGGTCCGGTAGAACGACTGGAACGGGCTCTCGAACCGCAGCACCTCGTTGATGGCCAGCGAGACCATCTGCGGATTCTTCCGCAGGATGCGCCACTGCTCCGGATGTTCCGCGAAGAGCTTGAGGGCATTTCCAATGCCGATCACCGTGGTGTCCAGGCCGGCCGACAGCAGCGCCCGCACCACCAGCGGCGCCATCTCCTCCGGCAGTTCGCCGCGGTCGACGTACTGCCACAACTGTTCGCCCATCCCGCCGGGGCTGAGGTTTTCCCGCCGCGTCCGGTCCATCACCCACTCCGGCGTCCCGGCCCCTTGCTCGAAGTAGAAGCGGTGGCGTTCGTTTTCCGGGCCGAAGTGGCTGAAGTTCATGGCTCCGTGCGTCAGCAGGTTCTCCTCGCGCCCGTCACGGGGTATGCCGACGGCGTCGCCGAACGCCCGGAGGGGGAACACCTCGGCCAGATCCTTGACGCCGTCGATGGAACCGCGCTCGAGCAGTCCGGGCAGCAGCTGGTCAGCGTAGGCCTCGAATCCGGCCCGCAGGGCGCGGGTCCCCTTGGGCGAGATGACTCCGGCCATGGCGTCCCGCATCACGGTGTGCCGCGGCGGATCCGACTCGAGGATGCCCTGCGGCCGCCAGTTGGGTTCCTTCAGCAGGTCCTTCGGCCCCACCCCCGCTCCGGAGATGAAGGTCCGGTGGTCGGTCAGGATGTCCCGGCACTCCGCGTAGCGCCCGAAGGCCGGCACCTGGTACTTCTCCAGCCAGACCGCCGGCCCGGCTGCCCGCATGCGGCCGAACAGGCCGTACGGGTCCGCCAGCACCGCATCCGAGTACGGGTCGTCGGCGATTACCGGGATGCTGTGATCGGTCAGGGTTGCCACGCGTTGGCCTCGCTTACGTCGTAGGGAAGAAGTGCTTGCGAGCAAAGCTACCCTGCCCGCGACGCGACGGATACTGTGACGCGCTCCACTTCGCCAAGACAGTTACGTAGAGTTGGCCTAGTGATCCGGGCCACAGCCCGGGCGGCCGGACGCGCCGGCCCGCTTAGCGAAAGGACACCGCGTGAAGGCGCTCTACAAGTCCGGCCCACAGGCCGGCTTCGAGCTGGTCGACCGTCCGGAACCGGAACCCGGCACCGGCGAGGTCAAGATCAAGGTCCACACCACGGGCATTTGCGGCACCGACCTGCACATCCAGGCCTGGGACGACTGGGCCGCCGGGGCGGTCCGGGCGCCGCTGATCCCCGGCCACGAGTTCTATGGCGAGGTCGTGGCCGCCGGCAGCGCCGTGCAGGACGTCCAGATCGGCGACCGGGTCTCGGGGGAGGGCCACATCGTCTGCGGGACCTGCCGGAACTGCCGCGCGGGCCGGCGGCAGATGTGCATCCGCACGGTCAGCGTCGGCGTCCAGCGGGACGGCGCCTTCGCCGAGTTCGTGGTGATCCCCGAAACCAATGTGTGGGTGCACACCGACCCGGCGGTCACGCCCGAACTGGGCGCGGTCTTCGATCCGTTCGGCAACGCCGTGCACACGGCACTGAGCTTTCCGCTGGTCGGCGAAGACGTCCTGATCACCGGCGCCGGGCCCATCGGGCTGATGGCCATAGCGGTGGTCCGCCACGCCGGCGCCCGCAAGATCGCCGTCACCGACGTGTCCGCCGAACGGTTGGAGCTGGCCAAGCAGATGGGCGCCGACCTGGTGGTGGACGTCAGCCACGCCCGGGTGGCGGACGCACAGCGGCAGCTGGAACTGGTCGAAGGTTTTGACATCGGGCTGGAGATGTCCGGCCGCGGCTCGGCACTGCGGGCCATGATCGACAACATGACCCACGGCGGCCGGATTGCGCTGCTGGGGCTGCCGACCGAAGACATCACCATCGACTGGGCCAAGGTGGTCACCCACATGCTCACGCTCAAGGGCATCTACGGGCGCGAGATGTTCGAAACCTGGTACGCGATGAGCGCCATGCTCTCCTCCAGCCCGGCCCTGCACGCGGCGATTTCCTCCGTGATCACCGACGTGCTTCCGGCCGCGGAATGGGAGCGCGGGTTCGAGACGGCCCGGCAGGGGACAAGCGGCAAAGTGGTCCTGGACTGGACCCGGATCTAGGGAGGGAAGCATGTACGGAACACTCAAGGACCAGCTGGCCTCGGAGCTGGAGGAAATCCGCGCCGCCGGACTGTTCAAGGCCGAACGGCGCATCACCACCCCGCAGTCCAGCCACATCTCCGCAGGCCCGGCGGACGGATCGACCCGCGAGGTGCTGAACTTCTGCGCGAACAACTACCTGGGGTTGGCCGACCATCCGGACATCATCGCCACCGCGAAGGCCGCCATGGACGAACGCGGGTTCGGCATGGCCAGCGTGCGCTTTATCTGCGGCACGCAGGACCTCCACCTGCAGCTGGAACGGGAAGTGTCGCGCTTCCTGGGCACCGAGGACACCATCCTGTTCTCCTCCTGTTTCGACGCCAACGGCGGGGTCTTCGAATCATTGTTCGGGCCGGAGGACGCCATCATCTCGGACGCGCTGAATCATGCCTCGATCATCGACGGCATCCGGCTGTCCAAGGCAGTGCGGTTCCGCTACGCCAATCGGGACATGGCGGAACTGCAGGAGCGGCTGCAACAGGCCGCGGCGATGAACGACGGCGCCGGCGCCCGGCGGACCGTCATCGTCACCGACGGCGTGTTCTCCATGGACGGTTACCTGGCCCCGCTGGAACGGATCTGCGAACTGGCCGAAGAGTACGGCGCGCTGGTGATGGTCGACGACTCGCACGCCGTCGGCTTCATGGGGGCCAACGGTGCCGGCACCCCGGAGCATGCCGGGGTGGCCGACAGGGTGGACATCTACACCGGGACCTTCGGCAAGGCGCTCGGCGGTGCTTCCGGCGGTTACGTGTCCGGCCGCCGCGAAATCGTGACAGTGCTGCGGCAAAAGGCCCGGCCGTACCTGTTCTCCAACTCCGTCGCGCCGGCCATCGTGGCCGCCACCTTGAAGGCGCTGGAACTGGTGGGCGGTTCGGCCGACCTTCGGTCGCGGCTGCAGGACAACACCGCGTTGTTCCGTCGGCGGATGGCCGAGGAAGGGTTCGACCTGCTGGAAGGCGGGCACCCGATCGTCCCGGTGATGTTCCACGACGCGGTCCTCGCCGGGCGGGTGGCCGAGGCCATGCTCGCCCACGGCGTGTACGTCACCGCCTTCAGCTATCCGGTCGTGCCCAAGGGCGCGGCGCGGATCCGCGTGCAGCTCTCGGCCGCCCATAGCGCCGACGACGTCGAGGCGTGCGTCGCGGCGTTCGTCGCCTCCCGGCAGGCGGTCGGGCAGGCCTGACCGGCGCGGGGGCGTGGCGCCCTGCTTGTCCCGCCTTCCCGGCTAGCGGGCCCGGTCCGAGGTTTCGGCCTCGAAGGCGCGGTAGAAGCGCAGGCCGAGCTCGCGGGCGCCGGCGGCACTGTAATGGATCTGTTCGGCATCCTGGCTGGCGCCGGAGGGGCCCTCCACGAACGCCGTCCGCAACCGCTGTGCCGCCACGGAGCGGTGCGCGGCTTCGATGCCGCGCCGCCGCCGGTCATCGGGCAGCCATTCGGGCACCATCCCGCCGATCAGGAACGGCGCCGGACCCAGCGCGTCGCGGACCAGATCGATAATCTGCAGCAACTTGCGGCGGTACCAGCCCTCCGAGGCGCCCAGCACCGCGTCGGACTCGCCCTGGTGCCACAGGACCGCCGCCAAGCGGTTGCGCGGATTCAGCGAGAGCGCCTGCCGGGCGGCGTCCAGCGCGCGGTGGAACAGGTTCGTTTGGGCGGTTTTGTTGTCCGGATCCCAGGAGTAGTCGGCGTTGCCGGTGATCGACGTGCCGCCCAGGGCCGCGGGCACCAGCAACACCTTGCGGCCGGCCGGCTGGGCCAGCCACAGCTGCCGCGCGAATTCGAGGCCCGGTCCCACCGCGGGCCTGCCGTCCACCCACACACTTGCGACATGGCAGAGCGGTTCGCTGGCCGGGATGACCCGGCCGGCGAACAGGCCGGAACCCGCCAACTGGTCGATACCGTCGAGCTCCACATCGATGGCCGGATCGAAGGGGAGGCCGCAGCCCTGCATGTTTGACTGGCCCAGCAGCAGGACGACGTCGTAACCGGCCTGGCGGGGATCGACGCGCCCGTTGGCAGCCGTTTGGGCGGCAGCTGCGATTGTCGGGGCCAGGAGCTGCAGCAGCTCCCGGTGGGTGGCCGACGTCGGGTCCGCCACCAAACGGGCAATCCGCTCGTCATCCGGTGCGGAATCCGGCCGGGTTGCTGCGGCGGCCCCGGCCGTGCCCAACGCCCCGGCCCCGATGCCGGCCGCCAGGACGGGGACCGTCTGCTGCAGCAGTCGGCGCCGGCTCGGCTGTCCCTCGGGCGTGTTGGCGGCCATGCAGCAGGTCCTCCCGGTGCCGGCCCCCGGTGTTCCCGGCGCTGGTTCCGGTCCGGCAATCCGGAACCAACGGTGTTTCCGGGCACCAGTGTAGTGCCGTCCGGGTCAGTTCAGTGCTGTGCCCGCCGCCTGTTCGACGGCGTCCACCAGCACGCCGCTGTCCACCAGCAGGCGGACCGCCTCGATCTCCGGCGAGAGATAACGGTCGGTGCCCGGACCGGCGACCGTTTTGCGGATCTCCCGGCGCACCGCGGTGACCGCCGGGGCGCTGCGGGAGGTCTCCACGCCGCCGTCGCGCATGTCCAGGGCACGGGCACTGGTGAGAAGCTCAATGGCCAGCACCCGGGTGAGCCCGTCCAGGGCGCGGCGCAGCTTCAGCCCCGCGGACCAGCCCATGGACACATGGTCTTCCTGCATGGCCGAGGACGGAATGGAATCCACCGACGCCGGGTTGGCGAGCCGCTTGAGCTCGCTGACGATGCCGGCCTGGGTGTACTGGGCGATCATGTGCCCGGAGTCAACCCCCGGATCATCGGCCAGGAAGGCGTTCAGGCCGTGGCTGCGGGCGGTGTCCAGGAACCGGTCGGTCCGTCGTTCGCTCATCGAGGCAAGGTCCGCCACGGCGATGGCCAGGAAGTCCAGGGCGTAGCCGACCGGGGCGCCGTGGAAGTTGCCGTTGGATTCCACCCGGCCGTCCGGGGTTACCACGGGATTGTCGACGGCGGAGGCCAGTTCGTAGCCGGCCACCGATTCCACGTGGGCAAGCGTGGCGCGCGCCGCGCCGTGCACCTGGGGTGCGCAGCGCAGGGAGTACGCATCCTGGACCCGGGTGAACCGGTGCTGCGCATCGCCTCCCGCGGACTTTTGCTCTTCGATCAGGACGGAACCGGCCAGCACGGTGCGCATGTTGGCCGCGGCAGCGATCTGGCCGGGGTGCGGCCGGAGCGCGTGCAGGTCCTCGGCCAGCACGGAGTCGGTGCCGAGCAAACCTTCGATGCTCATGGCCGCGGCGAGGTCGGCGGTCTTCAGCAGCCGGTGCAGGTCGGCCGACGCCATGATCAGCATGCCCAGCATGCCGTCGGTGCCGTTGATCAGCGCCAGGCCTTCCTTCTCCCGCAGCTCCACCGGCTCCAGGCCCGCGGCGGCCAAGGCCTCGGCGGCCGCCACCAGTTCGCCGTCCCTGGTGCGGACCTGGCCCTCACCCATCAGGGCGAGCGCGCAGTGGGCCAGCGGCGCCAGGTCCCCGGAGCAGCCCAGGGAGCCGTATTCACCGATCACCGGGGTGATGCCGGCGTTGAGGATTCCCGCGTAGGCCTGCGCCACCAGCGGGCGGACGCCGGTGCGGCCGGTGGCCATCGTCGCGAGCCGGTTGAGCATCAGCCCGCGCACCACCTCACGGTCCACCTCGGCCCCGGACGAGGCCGCGTGGCTGCGGATCAGGCTGCGCTGCAGCTGGGTGCGCAGCTGAACCGGGATCTGCTTGGTGGCCAGGGCACCGAATCCGGTGCTGACCCCGTAGTGCGGCACGTCGTCGTCCACCAGGGCCTCGATCACCTTGCGTGATTCGGCCATGGCCTGCAGCGATTCCTCGGTGAGTTCGACGGCGGCGCCGTGGCGGGCGACGGCGACGACGTCGGCGGGGGAGAGCGGTCCGACGGACACGGAGACGGGGACGGTCTGGAGCTGGGACATGGTGCCTTTCGGGTGCGGGTGCGGGTGAAGGTGGAAGTGGCGGGTCGGGGAGGAGCGGCGATCAGTCCGCGATCAGGGCCTCGTAGTCGGGTTCCTTCTCCAGCACGCCGTATTTGGTGGCCGCCGACCCGAGCTTCTGCAGGCCCTCCATGTTGATCTCCGGGTACCAGCGGGACATCACCACGGTCTCGGCCAGCTCGGGCGTGACCTTGGCATAATCCTGGATGATGGCGCGCACTTCGTCGTCGTTCTCCGAGGCGAACTGGAATGACTTCTCCAGTGCCCGGCGGAAGCGTTCGACGAGTTCGGGATCTTCCTGCAGGGTCTGCTCCGAGGCGAAGTAGAAGGCCGAATCGAAGTCGTCGGTGAGGTCGGTCATCGGGCTGGCCACGATCTTTCCGCCGGCGTCCAGGATCTGGGTGCGGAACGGTTCGGTGGTCCAGGCGGCGTCGACGTCGCCCCGCTCCAGCGCCGCGGGCATGTTGGGGTACGGCATTTCGACGAAGTCGACGGCGTCCGGGTCGCCGCCCGCCTGTTCCACCGAGTTCCGGATGGTGACGTCGGCGAAGTTGTTCAGCGCGTTGACGGCCACGGTCTTGCCCACCAGGTCGGCGGCGTTTTCGATGCCGCTGTCCGGCAGGGCCGCCACCTCGGTGACGTCCTCGCCGGGGACATTGGTGGAGCTGGAGCCGTTGGAAACCACCGTGATCGGCAGCCCCTTGTCCCGCGCGATCAGCAACGAGACGACATTGGAGTAGCCGAACTGGTATTCGCCGGTCATCACCGCCGGGACGATGGCCGCGCCGCCCTGGGCCAGCTGGACGGACAGCTGGATGCCTTCCTTCTCGAAGTACCCCTCCTGCATGCCCAGGTAGACCGGGGCCACGTCCGTGATCGGGATCAGGCCCAGGTTCACCTGGTCCAGGCTGGCGTCTGCCGGCGCCCCGGCGGTTTCCGTTCCGCCGCCGGTGGAGGACGGACTGCCGGAGCCGCACCCAGTCAGCAGGAGGGCGCCGGCCATTACCGCGGCCGAGGCGGTGGCCAGCAGGGGGCGGCGGGGCGCGGTGGCCGCGGACATCAATGGGCGCATCAGGTTCTCCTTGTTTCTGCCGGTACGCGGCATACCTGTTTCGATCAGTAAAACGAGTGTGGCTTGCTACCTGAAGCTACCCATCCACGCTGTCGGGGTCAAGGGTTTTTCGCTAATTCCTTGCCGCTGCATGAAATTGATGTTTTACTGGCTGCAACATTGGATGGCTACCGAGGAGCAGGCATGGCGTCAGGAACGGCCGCGGATCCCACGACCAGGGCGGCGGACCGCACCCTGGCGCTGCTTCGGATCGTCTGCGAGCACGACGGCGTCAAGCTCGCCGATGCGGCCAAGGCGGTGGGCCTGTCGGCATCGACCGCGCTGCGGCTGCTGCGCACGCTGGAAGCCAACGGGTTCGCAGCCAAACGCGACAACGCGCTCTACCGGCCGGGCTTCCGGATGGTGCAGCTGGGTGTCCAGGCGCTCAGCCACGAGTCGCTGGTGGATGCGGGCCGGGACGTCCTGCGGAGCCTGGTCGACCAGACCGGGGAGTCGGCGTACCTGAGCGTGACCGCCGGCAACGACCACGGGCTGTACATAGCCATCGAAGAGGGCACCCATACCGTGCGCCACGTGAATTGGGTGGGCCGGACCTTCCCGATGGAGGGCAGCGCGGCCGGGGCGGCCCTCAGCGGCCAGGTGGGCCGGGGCGGGTACACCGTGCAGGCGGACAGCGTGGAGGCCGACGTCACGGCCGTCGCGGCTCCCGTCTTCGCCGGCGACAAGGTCGTCGCCGCGGTGAGCATCGTCGCGCCCAGCTACCGCACCACAGCAGAGGCCGCCGAAAAATTCGGGCTGCTGCTGGCCGAACAAGCCGGCACGCTCTTCGCCGCGCCGGAGAGCCCGGCGGCCAATGGGACCGAAGAACACAACCAGACACCTACCTCCACGCCAGAAAGGGCATGACGATGACGTTCACCCAGCACGACCCTTCCCGCCGCATCCGGGCTTCCCGGGGCACCACCCTCACCGCCAAGAGTTGGCAGACCGAGGCTCCGCTCCGGATGCTGATGAATAACCTGGATCCCGAAGTGGCGGAACGCCCCGAGGACCTGGTGGTCTACGGCGGCACCGGCCGCGCGGCCCGGTCCTGGGAAGCCTACGACGCGATCGTCAAGACGCTGGCGGAACTCGAGGACGACGAGACGCTGCTGGTCCAGTCCGGCAAGCCCGTGGGCGTGCTGCGCACCAACCCCTGGGCCCCGCGCGTGCTCCTCGCCAACTCGAACCTGGTGGGCGACTGGGCCAACTGGCCGGAATTCCGCCGCCTGGAGGCCGAAGGGCTGATGATGTACGGCCAGATGACGGCCGGGTCCTGGATCTACATCGGCACCCAGGGAATCCTGCAGGGCACCTTCGAGACCTTTGCCGCCGTCGGCGCCAAGCTGCACGAGGCGGGCAAGACCGCCTCGCCCACGCTGGCCGGGACGCTGACGCTGACCGGCGGCTGCGGCGGCATGGGCGGAGCCCAGCCGCTGGCGGTCACCCTCAACGACGGCGCCTGCCTGATCGTGGACGTGGACGAGGCAAGGCTGCGCCGCCGCGTGGGCAAACGCTACCTGGACGAGGTGGAGACGGACCTGGACACCGCCGTCGCGAAGGCCATGAAGGCCAAGGAAGAAGGCCGCGGCTGGTCGGTGGGCTACGTGGGCAACGCGGCGGAGGTGTTCCCGGAGATCCTGCGCCGGCACCGGGCCGGCGAGATCACCGTGGACGTGGTCACCGACCAGACCTCGGCCCACGATCCGCTGTCGTACCTGCCGGAAGGCATTTCCGTGGCGGATTGGCAGCGCGAGGCCCAGGCCGATCCGGTCGGCTTCACCAAGAAGGCGCAGGCGTCCATGGCCCGGCACGTGCAGGCCATGGTTGAGTTCCAGGACGCCGGAGCCGAGGTGTTCGACTACGGCAACTCGATCCGCGACGAGGCACGCAAGGGCGGCTACGAGCGCGCCTTCGAGTTCCCGGGCTTCGTCCCGGCCTACATCCGGCCGCTGTTCTGCGAGGGGCTGGGCCCGTTCCGCTGGGTGGCGCTCTCCGGCGACCCGAAGGACATCGAGGTGACCGACGCCGCGCTGAAGGAACTGTTCCCGGAGAACGAGCACCTGCACCGGTGGCTGGATGCCGCGGCCGAGCGGGTGGAGTTCGAGGGGCTGCCGGCGCGCATCTGCTGGCTGGGCTACGGCGAGCGTCACCAGGCCGGGCTGCTCTTCAACCGGCTGGTGGCCGAGGGCAAGGTCTCGGCGCCGATCGTGATCGGCCGCGACCACCTGGACTCCGGCTCCGTCGCCTCGCCCTACCGGGAGACCGAGGCGATGGCCGACGGCTCGGACGCCATCGCGGACTGGCCGCTGTTGAACGCCTTGACCGCCGCGAGCTCCGGGGCCACCTGGGTGTCCATCCACCACGGCGGCGGCGTCGGCATCGGCCGCTCCATCCACGCCGGCCAGGTGTCGGTGGCGGACGGCACCGAGCTGGCGGCGCAGAAGCTGGAGCGGCTGCTGACCAACGATCCGGGAATGGGAGTGATCCGGCACGTGGACGCCGGCTACGACCGCGCCGTCGAGGTCGCGGCCGAACGGGGCGTCCGCATCCCGATGGGCAAGTAGGCGGCCGGCAGATGGAAACTGTGTCCTCCCTCCTGGAATCCATTGCCGACGTCGGCCGTGACGCGCAACGCGGCGGGTACTCGCGGCCGGTCTACTCCACCGCCGAACTGGGCCTGCGCGACTGGTTCATCGAACAGGCCCAACGCCGCGGGCTGGGCGTGGAGACGGACCGCAACGGCATCCTCTGGGCGTGGTGGGGCGAGCCGCAGCCCGGCGCGCTGGTCACCGGCAGCCATCTGGATTCGGTTCCCGGCGGCGGCGCCTTCGACGGGCCGCTGGGCGTCGCCTCCGCGCTCGCCGCCGTCGACCTCCTCAAGGAGCGCGGCGTCGAGCCGAACCGGCCGCTGGCCGTCACGGTCTTCCCGGAAGAGGAGGGCTCGCGGTTCGGTGTGGCGTGCCTGGGCTCGCGGCTGCTGGCCGGCGCCATCGATCCGGACAAGGCCCGGAACCTGCGCGACGAGCACGGCGACACGTTCGCCGACGTCGCCCGGGCCAACGGGCTGGATCCTGCGCACCTGGGGCGCGACGACGAGGCGCTGGCGCGGATCGGCGACTTCATCGAGCTGCACGTGGAGCAGGGCCGCGGGCTGGGCGGGGACGGCCCGGCCATCGCCGTCGGCAGCTCCATCATGGGCCACGGGCGGTGGCGGATCAGTGTCACCGGCCAGGGCAATCATGCCGGCACCACCCTGATGGCCGACCGCGCCGACCCGATGGTCGCCGCGGCGCAGATCGTCCTGGCCGTACAGCAGGCCGCGGCCAAGCAGCCTGACGCCCGCGCCACGGTCGGCCGCCTCCAGCCGGTGCCCGGCGGCACCAACGTGATCGCCTCGCGGGTGGACCTGTGGCTGGACGCCCGGCATCCGGACGACGCCGTGACCGCGCATCTGGTCGAGGCCATCCACGGCAAGGCCCAGAAGATCGCCGCGTTCGAGGGCTGCTCCGTCTCCCTGACGGAAGAGTCCTACAGCGGAACCGTGCACTTCGACTCCGCGTTGCAGCGCCAGCTGGAGAACGCCCTGCCCGGCGCGCCGGTGCTGGCCACCGGTGCCGGGCACGACGCCGGCGTGCTGGCCTCGCGGGTGCCGTCCGGCATGTTGTTCGTGAAAAACCCCTCCGGCATTTCCCACTCCCCGGAGGAATACGTGGAGCCCTGGGACGCGGACGCCGGCGCGGAAGCGTTGGCCGACGTGCTCGAGGCACTGCTGTGAGCAGCATCTGGTGCGAGCGCGCCTGGCTGGGCCCGGCCGGCGTGGCCGACGGGGTCCTGCTGGGTTGCGACGACACCGGGACGATCACGCAGGTGGGCACGGCGCCCCGCCCCGATCCGGCCGACGGCGTGCTGGTGCTCGACGGCGTGGTCTTTCCCGCCGCGGCCAACGCGCACTCGCACGCGTTCCACCGGGTGCTGCGGGGCCGCACGCACGCCGGCCGGGGCGACTTCTGGACCTGGCGGGAGCAGATGTACCGAGCGGCCGGGGCGCTCACGCCGGAGAACTACGAGCGCCTGGCGACGGCGGTGTTCGCGGAGATGGTGGCGGCCGGCTTCAGCAGCGTGGCGGAGTTCCACTACGTTCACCACCGCCCGGACGGCAGCCCGTACGGGCCCGGAAGCGCGGCCGGCGGGAGCCTCGGCGGGCACCGGTCCGGCCCGCCGGGCGATGATCCGGAGAGCCCCGGGTACGGCGGGCACGCGATGGAACTGGCGCTGTGCCGGGCCGCCGAGGCGGCCGGCATCCGGTTGACCCTGCTGGACACCTGCTACCTGGCAGGCGGCATCGGCGTCCCGCTGGCACCGGAGCAGCAGCGCTTCGGCGACGGCGACGTGCAGGCCTGGCTGGCCCGGCTGGACTCGCTGCGCCGCTATGTTGCGGACCGGTTCGACCCGGCGCGGATCACGGTGGGCGCCGCCCTGCACTCGGTCCGCGGGGTGCCCGAGGCCGCGCTGCCGCACATCGCCGAGCACCTGCCCGACGGCCTACCGCTGCACATCCACCTCTCCGAGCAGCCGGCCGAGAATGAGGCCTGCCTGGCCGCCTACGGGGTGACGCCGGCCGGCCTGCTGGCCCGGCACGGGCTGCTGTCGCCGCGCCTGAGCGCCGTCCACGCCACGCACCTGACCGCCGGGGACATCGCGCTGCTCGGGGAAGCCGGTGCCACCGTGGTGATGTGCCCGACCACGGAAGCCGACCTCGCCGACGGCATCGGCCCGGCCCGGGAGCTGGCGGACGCCGGCGCCCGGATCGCCCTTGGCACCGACCAGCACGCCGTCATCGATCCATGGCTGGAGATGCGGGCGCTGGAACACGGCGAACGGCTGGCCAGCGGCCAGCGCGGCAGGTTTGCGCCGGCCGAGCTGCTCGAGTCGGTGTCCGCCGGAGCCGCCGCCGCCATGGGCACCCCGATGGCCGGCATCGCCGTCGGGATGGCCTGCGACCTGGTGGCCGTGAACCCCAGCAGCGTGCGCACGGTAGGCTCGGAGCCCGGGCAACTGCCGCTGAGCGCCAGCGCAGCGGACGTTTCCGCCGTCGTCGTTGCCGGTTACTTGCTGGCCGTCAACGGCCGCCACCAGCGCCTGGGTTGGCCGGCCGAGCTGCTGGCCGACGCCCTGAAGGAGTTTGAATGAGCACTGTCGTCACCAACATCGGCGAACTGCACACGCAGGACCCGGCCCGCGGCGCGGACTCCGTGCTCCACGATGCCGCGTTGATCATCGAAGGCGAGCGCATCTCCTGGCTCGGCCCCGCGGCGCAGGCCCCCGATGCCGACGAGCAGTTCGACGCCGGCGGGCGTGCCGTGTTGCCGGGCTGGGTGGATTCGCACACGCACCTGGTCTTTGCCGGAGACCGCACCGCCGAGTTCGAGGCACGGATGGCCGGCCAGTCCTACCAGGCCGGCGGGATCGCCGTCACCGCCGGCGCAACCCGCGAAGCCAGCGACTACGATCTCACCCGCCTGCTGCTGGCCCGGGTGGCGGAGGCGGCCGCCGGCGGCACCACCTACCTGGAGACCAAGACCGGCTACGGCCTGGACGTGGAGCAGGAGGCCCGCAGCGCCCGCATCGCGTCCACCGTCGCCGATGAGGTCACCTACCTCGGGGCGCACCTGGTGCCGGCAGGCATCGACGCCGACGACTACACCGATCTGGTCTGCGGCGACATGCTCGCGGCGGTCAGACCGTACGTGCAGTGGGCGGACGTGTTCTGCGAACGCGGCGCCTTTAACGAGGAGCAGTCCCGCCGGGTGCTGGCGGCCTGCCGCGACGCCGGCCTGGGGCTGCGCGTGCACGGAAACCAGCTGGGCGAAGGCCCGGGGGTGCGGCTCGCCGTGGAATTCGGGGCGGCCAGCGTGGACCACGTCAACTACCTGAACGACGACGACGTCGCCGCGCTCGCCGGCAGCTGGGCCGGCTGGGACCTGGCCAGCGGCACGGGGGAGCGCGGCACGGTGGCCACCTGCCTGCCGGCCTGCGACCTGTCCACCCGCCAGCCGCTGGCGCCCGGCCGGCAACTGCTCGATGCCGGCGTGGAAATCGCCCTGGCGTCCAACTGCAACCCGGGGACCTCGTTCACAAGTTCCATGAACTTCTGCGTCACCACCGCCGTCCTGCAGATGGGACTCAGCGTGCACGAGGCGGTCCGGGCCGCCACCTATGGCGGGGCGCTGGCGCTCGGGCGGCATGCCGGCGTCGATGCCGAAGGCCAGCGTGCCGTCGGTTCCCTCGCCGTCGGCCATCGGGCCGACCTGCACCTGCTCAACGCCCCGTCGGCCACCCACCTCGCCTACCGCCCCGGCATGCCCCTGACCGCCGCGGTGTGGCGGGCGGGCGTGCGCTCGGCCGTGGGGGCCTAGGCCCGTGGCGCCAGCGCCCGGCTCCTGAGTCCGGGAGCGGCCTTCAGCCGATGTGCTCGTACCGGTTGGGGTCCTTGACGTCGTGGCAGTGGGCCAGGACCTCGACGGCACGCTCGGCGTCATGGTCCTTCAGCGCCTGGAGGATGCTGCGGTGATCGTGGATGACCTTGGCCTGGTGCTCCGGTCCCTGCCGGTACGTCAACGTGATCCGGTGCTGGATGGGATGGTTCCAGATGGAGGAGATCACGCCGCGCAGGTAGTCGTTGTCCGAGGGTTCGATCAGAGCCAGGTGGAAGGCCCTGCCCAACCGGAAGAGTTCGCCGCTGTCCTGCGGGTCGACGATTTCCGTCTCGTCCACGAGGCCGCTGAGCCGCACGAGCTGCTGCGGCGTGTAGGACCCGATGGCGTCGCGGACCGCGAGTGATTCCAGGGCGTAGCGCACCTTGAAGACGTTCTCGATTTCGCGCTCGTCGAGCTGGTTGACGATGTAACCCTTGCCCGGGACGAGGGTGGTCAGCCCTTCCAGCGTCAACTGGGTCAGCGCATCCCGGACAGGGGTGCGGGAGACGCCGTATTGCGCCGCCACGGACTCCTGGGCCAGGGCCGAACCCGCCTCGATGGTTCCGCTGATGATGTCGGCGCTCAGCTGCTCGTGGACCCGGACCGCCAGCGGCCTCACGTCATTCGGTATCGCAGCCATGATGGCCTCCTTTTGGGTTTCATTGAGTGCACTTTATAGTCCTGCCGCCGAGAGGACACGGACCACGGGGCAAAAAGCGGCGAAACGCGTCACTTGCCAACGTTTTAGTTGAAAGTGCTTGACGTCACACTTCACCTCTGAATACAGTGTATACACACGTGACGGAGGAGAACCTTAAAATGTATGTGCTGAACACTTGGTACGTGGCGGCGTGGTCAACGGAGGTCACCCGCAAGCCGGTGCGGCGGGTCATCTGCGAGCAGCCGATCGTCCTGTTCCGTACCCAGGACAACGAAGCCATTGCCCTTGCGGACCGCTGCGCGCACCGCGCCTTCCCGCTCTCGGAAGGCCGCACGATCGGGGATTCGGTGGAGTGCGGCTACCACGGTTTCACCTACGGCCCGGACGGCATGTGCACCAAGGTGCCGGCCCAGTCCTCGATTCCGGAGCGCGCGAAGGTGCGCAAATACCCCGTGGTGGAGCAGGACGGATGGATCTGGGTGTGGACCGGCGATCCGGACCTGGCCGACCCGGCCGACGTTCCGGACACCCACTGGATGGTGGATCCCGAGTGGGCCACCGTCACCCATTCCTACCACTTCAAGTGCCGGGCCGACCTGATCCACGACAACCTGCTGGACCTGACCCACGAGTCCTTCCTGCACAAGACCACCGTGGGCGACGACTACATCTACGAACACGGCATCACCGTGGAGGTCGAGGGCAACGTGGTCAGCGTCGACCGCCTAATGCCCTCGGTCGAAGCGCCGCCGCTCTATGCCGAAACCATGGACGCCCGCGGGCTGTTCGACCGCTTCCACTGCACCGAGTTCTTCGTGCCCAACCTGCACGTTCTGCACTCCGGCATCACCGGGGAGGGCAAGCCGCGCGAAGAGGGCTTCCTGATCAAGGTCCTGAACGGGATCACGCCCATCGATCAGCACAATTCCTGGTACTACTACGCCTTCAGCCGCAACTTCGCCGTCGACAACGAGCGGGCGACAGAGGATCTCCGCGTAGGTTTGGCCACCGTGCTGGACGAGGACGCATCCGCGCTGGAGGCGCAGGAGATCGGGATGCAGACCCGGCCCGAGGGCGAGTTCGATGTCCTGATCGCCCAGGACGGCGGGGTCGCGAAGGCCCGGCGCATCCTGGCCGCGCTGATCAAGAAGGAGCAGCAGGCCACGTCCTCGATGGGTTCGGCTGCCCGCCGGGAGCCGGTTGCTCCCAGGACGGCCTAGGTGCCGGCATGTGGATGCTGATCAGGGCAAACGCCCTCGGCGCGGAGACCTCGGCGGAATCGGGAGCCAGGATCCTGGCGGCATGCCCGGATTCCGCGGAGCGCGGCGACCCGTGGCGCTGGACGGTGGAACTGGACGAATCCGGCCCCGAACCCGCCGTCGCACTTGAAGCCGATGAAAATTACATCGCCTCCGACAGCCGGCGCTACACGGGCAACTACACCGGCACGCTGCAGCGCGCGCCCGGCCAGCAGCTGCTGGTGACCGGACTGGCCGGCGAGGCGCTGGTCGCCGCCGAGGACGGCCCGTGGGAACGCTGGTTGCGGGCCGGCGACGTGTTCATCGTCGAAGGAGAGGACGCGGAGACTATCCGGCTCTCGCTCGCCGCGGGAGAATCTGCCGTCCAGGTCATCACCCTCGCCCCGCGGAAGGCCAAGGTGCTGCGGTGGGTCCCCTGACGGCCGCGGCCTGACCACCTGCAGCATGCACCACACAACGCACTGCCCGCGGATTGGCGGGACGGCGCGCCGGCCCTCCTGCCGCGGCCACGGTTTTATACGGAGCCGCGTGCTGCGCCCTGCACCTGAAACTGAAGCACCGAGGCATTGATCGACTCCTGATCAGTGCGGATATCCATAACCGGACAACGCCGTCCGGACCATGAAAGGAAAGTCCATGCGTCATTCACGTCACCGTGCCGTCCGTGCCAATCTCCTCACCGGCACCGTGCTGCTGGCCGCGCTGTCCCTGGCCGCCTGCACGAATGCCTCCGGTTCGGCCGCGGGCTCCGGGGGCACCGCCGCCCCGGCCGCAGCCGGCGCCGCAACGGCGTCCGTGGAGGTCAACGAAGCAGCCCGGGACCTGCTGCCGGAGGAGATCCTGGCCTCCGGGAAGCTGAAGGTCGCCTCCGACCCGACCTACGCTCCCTTCGAGTACTACGACACCGACAACAAGACGATGATCGGCTTCGACGTCGACTTCTCCGACGCCGTCGGCGCGGCCTTGGGACTGGAAGTGGAGCACGTTCCGGCAACCTTTGACACGATCCTGGCGGGCCTGGCCTCCGGGAAGTACGACATGGCCATGTCGGCCTTCTCGGTGACGCCGGAACGAGAGAAGATCGTCGACTTTGTGGAGTACCTCAACACCGGCACGGGCATCGCCGTTGCTCCCGGAAATCCGCTCGGCATCTCCATGGACCCCATGACCATGTGCGGGAAGAAGATCGGCGGCCAGAAGGGATCCATCCAGTCGATGGAGTACCTGCCGGAGTTCTCCAAGGAATGCACGGCCGCCGGCAAGGAAGCGATCAAAATCCAAAACTTCCCCGGGCAGACGGACGCCAACCTGGCGCTGACGTCCGGCCGGGTTGATGGGGTGATCGCCGACAGCATGCCGCTGGCCTTCCAGGGCAAGGAAGCCAAGGGACAGTTCGAACTGGCCGAGGGCGAGGATTACGATCCCGCGCCCTTCGGTGTTGCGCTGGCCAAGGACAACGGCATGAAGGAAGCCGTGACCGCGGCGGTAAAGGGCATCATCGCCGATGGCTACTACGAGGAAATCGGCGCCAAGTGGGACTTCCCGAAGTCCGTGCTGATCTCGGCCGACGTGCTCGAGGCAAAGTAGCGAAAGAGGAAACCAGCTGATGACTGCCGTGACTGCCCCAAGCGAGCCGGTCGCCACACCGGTCGATGACTACACCATCGTCAAGGCCAAGCACCCCGGCCGGTGGCTGGCCGCAGCCCTGATCTTCCTGATCGGCGGACTGCTGCTGCACTCCGTTTTCACCAACCCGAACTTCGGTTGGGACGTGGTGGCGATGTATCTGCGCGATATCTCCATCGGGCGGGGCATTCTCGTCACGCTGGGACTCACCGCCATCAGCATGGCCATTGGCATCGTGCTCGGGGTGGTCCTGGCCGTCATGCGGCTGTCGGTCAATCCCGTGGTGCGCGGCGCTGCCTTTGCCTACGTGCACTTCTTCCGTGGCACCCCGGTGCTGGTGCAGCTGCTGTTCTGGTTCAACCTGGCCGCGCTTTACCCGGTCATTACCCTGGGCATCCCGGGGGTCCACCTTGATGCGAATCAGTTCATTACGCCGATGACGGCGGCGATCCTCGGCCTCGGCTTGAATCAGGGTGCCTACATGTCCGAGATTGTCCGGGCCGGCATCCTCTCCGTTGACCACGGCCAGACCGAGGCCGCCGGCGCGCTGGGCATCACCAAGCTTCAGACGATGCGGCGCATCGTGCTGCCGCAGGCGATGCGCGTGATCATCCCGCCCACCGGCAATGAAACCATCGGCATGCTCAAGACCACCGCCCTGGTGAGCGTGATCTCGGTGCCGGAGCTGCTGTACTCGGCGCAGATCATCTACGCACGCACGTTCGAGACCATCCCGCTGCTCATTGTCGCCAGCCTCTGGTACCTGCTGATCACCTCCGTCCTCACCATCGGCCAGTACTACCTGGAGCGGCGGTTCGCCCGCGGCAACCAGCGAAACCTGCCGCCGACGCCGTTCCAGCAGCTGAAGCGGTTCTTCGCGACCCATGACGCACTCTCCCTGAAAGGCGGCAAGAAATGACAGCAACGAACGGTGCCGAACCGATGGTCAAGGCGAACGGGGTCTGCAAGAACTACGGCTCCAACCTTGTCCTGAAGGGGATTGACCTGCACGTCCAGCAGGGCGAGGTGGTGTGTCTTATCGGCCCCTCCGGATCCGGGAAGAGCACCTTCCTGCGCTGCATCAACCACCTGGAAGTCATCGACGGCGGGAGGATGTGGGTTAACGGGAAGATCGTCGGCTACGACCTCAAGGGCAACAGGCTCTACGAGCAAAGCCACAACGATATCTGCCACAGCCGCTCCGACGTCGGCATGGTGTTCCAGCAGTTCAACCTGTTTCCGCACATGACCGTCCTGCAAAACCTCATTGAGGCGCCGCGTCTGGTCCGGAAGGAGCGGAAGGCGACAGCCGTGGCCAGGGCAACTTCGCTGCTGGAAAAAGTCGGCCTGAGCGAAAAGGCGGATGCGTATCCGCGCCAACTTTCCGGGGGCCAGCAGCAGCGGGTGGCGATCGCCCGTGCGCTGTGCATGGAACCGAAACTGATGCTGTTCGACGAGCCCACGTCCGCCCTGGATCCCGAATTGGTGGGAGAGGTCCTCAAGGTGATGAAGGACCTGGCCATGTCCGGCATGACGATGGTGGTGGTGACGCATGAAATGAATTTCGCCCGCGACGTCGCCGATCGCGTGGTCTTCATGGACGACGGCCACGTCGTGGAAGAGGGGCCAGCCCGGGACGTCATCACCAATCCGCAAAACGAACGCACCAGGGCCTTCCTGGCCTCCGTTCTCGCCGAACCGGCAGCAGCCTGATACCCCTGTGAGTGCCACCATGAATGAAGAATTTTTCGACGTCGAAGTCCGGTCGATCAGCCACGAGTCCAACTGCGTGGTCTCCCTGCAGCTGGAACATCCGCTGGGCGAGGAGCTGCCGGAGTGGGACGCGGGGGCACATGTCGACGTGCTCCTGCCCAACGGCCTCCTGCGCCAGTACTCGCTGTGCTCCCGGCGGGCGGACCGCTCCGCCTGGCGGCTTGGCATCCTGCGCGAGCCGGAGGGCCGCGGCGGCTCCGCCTACGTGCACGACATGCTCAAGCCCGGTACCAAGATCCAGATCCGGGGGCCGCGCAACAACTTCGTTCTGGCTCCCGCCGCCGGCTATGTGTTCATCGCCGGCGGCATCGGCATCACCCCGATTCTGCCGATGATCCGCGAAGCTGCCGAAGCCGGGGTGCCCTGGCGCCTGCTTTACCTGGGGCGAAGCCGTTCTTCGATGGCGTTCCTCGACGAAATCCAGGCGCTCGACGGCGACATCCATATCCACGCCGACGACGAAAGCGGCTTCTACCCGCTGGCCGGACTCCTGGACGAGTTGCCGCCGGAAACGCACGTCTACGCCTGCGGACCCGGGCCGCTGCTCAACGTCATTCAATCGATCGCGGACGGTTGGGACAACCCCGGACGTTTCCACTGTGAGCGCTTCACGGCGTCCGGGGCGGCCGTGGCGCCGGCGGAGGCGGGGGACTCGGCCTTCACGGTGGAATTGGCCGACGGCACCGAGGTTCCGGTGGGCCCCGGGGAATCGATTCTGCAGGCCCTCGAAGCGGTCGGGATCCATCCGTTGAATTCCTGCCGGGAGGGAATCTGCGGCACCTGCGAAACCCCCGTCCTGGGTGGTGAGATCGACCACCGTGACTCGCTGCTCTCCGACGACGAGCGCGAGGCCGGGGACACCATGATGATCTGCGTGTCGCGATGCAAGGGCCGGCGCCTGCTGCTGGACTTGTAGCAGGCAGTCGCCCCGGCGCGGGCGCGGGCCACGGGAGGAGCCGCGCACGGAACGGAAGCGCCCCCGGCCGATGACTCCCGCGGTTCTGTTGGCAAGATGGAGGTTATGGACAAGCAGAAGGTCGCCGCCGAAAGCACGCGGCGCACGGTCAGGTACTACCGGGCAGAGGTACTGATTGTCCTCGGACTCTCGCTCGGGCAGTCGGCGGTTTATGCCGTCGTGAACCTGCTGGAAAAAATGACCCGCGCTCCGCTCGCCTCGCAGACGACCACGCTGAACCCGGTGCTGAACGAGCGGGAGCTCTTCGATTTCGTGTACCAAATGCTCGGCATCGTCTTTGCGCTGGTGCCGGTGGCTCTGGTGCTGTTTTTGATGACCGCTCCCGGCCGGTCGGCCTTCCGCACGATCGGGTTCACGTTCTCCCGGCCGCGGCTGGACTTCGGCCTGGGCTTCCTGCTCGCGCTGGTGATCGGTGTCGGCACGCTGGGCGTTTACGCCGCCGGCCGGTCCCTGGGTATCACCACCGCCATTGTCCCGGCGGCCCTGGACGAATACTGGTGGACGGTTCCGGTGTTGGTCCTGTCCGCGCTGCGGCATGCGGTCCTCGAAGAGGTGGTCATGGTGGGCTACCTCTTCAACCGCTTCGCGAAGTTCGGCTGGGGCATCTGGTCCGCGATCTTCGTCAGCGCCGCCCTGCGCGGGACCTACCACCTCTACCAGGGCATCGGGCCGGGCATCGGGAACTTCCTCATGGGCCTGGTCTTCGGCTACGCCTATACGAAGGTGAAGCGGGTGATGCCGCTGGTGGTGGCGCACGCGCTGCTGGATATTGCCGGTTTCGTCGGCTACGCGCTGCTGGGGCCGGCCATCGGCATCGGCACCTGAAACCGGCCGGGCAGCGAAGCGGCGCCCGGTCTTGCGATCCGGGCGCCGCTGAGGCGATCGACGACGTCGACCCTCCTTGAAAGACTTACAGTTCGACGATCCCGTTGGCGGTTTCGAAGCGGACGGACAGGATGCCCGGCGTACCGTTCGGTGCCGTCCAGGCGACCTTGACGTCGTCCAGCAGGCCGTCGACCGGAGTGCCCAGCCAGTCCGCCACGCGCTCGGAAGAGCCGGCGATGGTCAGGCCGATCAGCTTCACCGTGGCGGGGCGGGCGTTGGACGGGTGCAGCGGTTCGGTGCCGTCATCCCAGCGCAGCATGTAGGGCACCTGCGGGTCGGCGATGAGGCCCTTGATCCCGATCTGCTGCCAGCTCAGTTCCTGCCCATCCGGGAACTTGCGGTTGCCGGGAACCGCGTGGCGGCCCAGCCGTTCTTCGAACGGGGTCAGGTCGTCGACCGCCACGCACCAGCCCATCCAGCCGCCGCCGGCTTCGGAGCGCGCCCGCACGGCCTGTCCGAAGGGGGCTTTGTCGGAAGCGGGGTGGTCGAGCACCTCCACCACCTCCAGGTAATGGTGGTCGGTGAGGGGGAAGATCATATTGCGGGTGCCGAAGCGGGGGTGAACCCCGCCCTTGACGGCGTCGATGCCCAGGGCTTTGGCGATCCGCTCTGAGGTGGCAGCCAGACCGTCGGGTTCAGCAGCATAAGAAACATGGTCGAAGCGCATGGCATTATCTTGGCACTTTGTGAACCCGCTCTCGACTTAGGGTGACCTAAGTCACTCAGCTTGCGGCTCGTGCAAGGCGCGCCGTTCCCGGCAGCAATTCCGCCGTGCCCGGCACGCCCCGGCAGCTTGAAGTGCGGACGGTCGGACAGACGGTCCGGAGCTGGGTGCCCAGTCATAAGGTGTCATATTGTTGCGGCCGCCGGCCTGTCTGCGGAGACTGGAGGCAGGTCATGAGTGCCAGCGCAAAACCCCGGTTTGCTGGCCGGCAACCCTCCAACCGCGGTGGGGTGCCCCGGGTGAAGACCAGGCAGCCGCCACAAGGCGGTGCGCAAGCGCGGGTCACACCCGGGACAGACATGCCGGCACGGCCGGATCCCGGATGGCCCCTTCCAGTGAAGGAGTTGCACCATGTCCAATGCCGATTGGTCCTTTGAAACCCGTCAGATCCACGCAGGGCAGGAGCCGGACGCCGCCACGGGCGCCCGCGCACTGCCGATCTACCAGACCACCTCGTTCGTGTTCCCCAGCGCGCAGAGCGCGGCCGACCGGTTCGCCCTGTCCGAATTGGCGCCCATCTACACCAGGATCGGCAATCCCACCCAGGAAGCGGTCGAGACCCGGATCGCCAACCTGGAGGGCGGCGTCGGCGCCCTGCTGCTGGCCTCGGGCCAGGCCGCGTCGACGTTCTCCATCCTCAACCTGGCCGAGGCCGGCGACCACATCGTGGCCAGCCCCAGCCTGTACGGCGGCACCTACAACCTGCTGCGCACCACGCTGCCCAAGTTCGGCATCGAGGTCACCTTCGTCGAGGATCCGGACAACCTGCAGCAGTGGCGCGATGCCGTCAAGCCGAATACCAAGGCGTTCTTCGGCGAGGTCGTCTCCAACCCGCGCCAGGACGTACTGGACCTGGAGTCGGTCAGCGCCATCGCCCACGAAAACGGCGTGCCGCTGATCGTGGACAACACCTTGTCTACCCCGTACCTGATCCGCCCGATCGAGTGGGGGGCCGACATCGTGCTCCACTCGGCCACCAAGTACCTCGGCGGCCACGGGACGGCGATCGGCGGCGTGATCGTTGACGCCGGAACGTTCGATTTCGCCGCCGACCCGGAGAAGTTCCCCGGGTTCAACACGCCGGACGACACCTACAACGGGCTGGTCTTTGCCCGCGACCTCGGCGTCAACGGCGCTTTGGGCGCCAACCTGGCCTACATCCTCAAGGCCCGGGTGCAGTTGCTGCGCGACCTGGGGTCCGCCATCTCGCCGTTCAATGCGTTCCTGATTGCCCAGGGGCTGGAGACGCTGAGCCTGCGCGTGGAGCGGCATGTGGCCAACGCGCAGAAGGTGGCCGAATTCCTGGAAGAGCACGACGACGTTGCCTCCGTCGCGTACCTCGGCCTGCCCTCCAGCCCCTGGTACGAGCGCGGCCGCAAGTACGGCCCGAAGGGGACCGGCGCCATCGTCGCGTTCGAAATCAAGGGCGGCATCGAGGCCGGCAAGCGCTTTGTGGACGGCCTTGAACTGCACTCGCACGTGGCCAACCTGGGCGATGTGCGCTCGCTGGTGATCCACCCGGCGTCGACCACCCATGCCCAGCTCTCGGCCGCGGAGCGGGTCGCGGCCGGGGTGACCGACGGGCTGGTCCGCCTGTCGGTGGGCATCGAGAACGTCAACGACATCATCGCCGACCTGGAGGCCGGTTTCCGCGCCGCCAAGGGCGCGGACGACTAGGCAAGCAGGTAGAGCGCAGCGTGACGATAGTGCAACCGCAGGAACTGGTGGAACAGGCGACCGACGGCATCCTGCGCCGGATGCCGGTTGGTGCGCTGGAGTTGGAAGCCGGCGGCTATCTGCCCGAGGTGTTCCTCGGCTTTGAAACCTGGGGCACCTTGAATGCGGACGCGTCCAACGCCGTCCTGATTCAGCACGCCCTGACCGGCAGCACGCATGTCGCCCGCGGCTGCTCGGACGAGGATGGCTGGTGGGACGATCTGGTGGGCCCCGGTGCCACTATCGACACGGAGCGCTATTTCGTAGTGGCCGCCAACATGATTGGCGGCTGCTACGGTTCCACCGGTCCCTCGTCGCCGGCGCCGGACGGGACGCCGTGGGGGTCACGCTTCCCGTTCGTCACGATCCGCGATTCGGTCCGGGCCGAGGCACGGCTGGCCGACGCGCTGGGCATCCGGCGCTGGCACACGGTGCTCGGCGGGTCGATGGGCGGCGCCCGCGCGCTTGAATGGGCGGCGACGTTCCCGGAGCGCACCGCCCGGTGCGCCGTCCTGTCGTGCGGCGCCGCGAGCACCGCCGAGCAAATTGCCTTCGCGCAGGCGCAGGTCGCGGCCATCCGGCTGGACCCGCACTTCGCCGGCGGCGACTATTACGGGGGTCCCGCGCCCGAGGCGGGTCTGGGTATCGCCCGGCGCATCGCGCACATCAACTACCG
This sequence comes from Arthrobacter sp. Y3223151, assembly GCF_059091125.1. Lineage (NCBI taxonomy): Bacteria > Bacillati > Actinomycetota > Actinomycetes > Micrococcales > Micrococcaceae > Arthrobacter > Arthrobacter sp. Y3223151. The sequence continues at coordinate 87,183 of NZ_JBNHGI010000009.1, forward strand.
CTCGGAGCCGGAGCTGGAGTACAGGTTCGGCCGCAAGCCGCAGGCGGAGGAGCAGCCGTACGGCGGCATCACGCCGTCCGCCCGTGGCCGCTATGCCGTGGAGAGCTACCTCGATTACCAGGCGGACAAGCTCGTCGCGCGCTTCGACGCCAACAGCTACATCCTGCTCACCGAGGCCCTCATCAGCCACGACGTTGCCCGGGGCCGGGGCTCGCTGGAGCAGTCGCTGGGCGGCCTCACCGACACGCAGTTCTTCGTCGCCGCGGTGGATTCCGATCGCCTGTACTTCCCGGAACAGTCGCGGCAGCTGGCCGAGGCGTTGCCCGGGGCAGTCAAGGTCCACACCATCGAAACGCCGCTGGGCCACGACGGTTTCCTGACCGATATCCACCAGCTGCACGAGGCACTGACCAAGGCGTTCTTCGCGCCCGCCTGACCTCCCGCCTGCGTGTCGGCGGCCCGAGTACGACGCCGGTGCGCGCCGTCCGCGCGGAGTCCCACCGCTGCGCCCGAGCAGGTAGAGCGGAGCGGTCAGGCCAGGTCGAGTGATACCGGCCGCCGCAGGAAGGCCGCGTACCGCTCCACCGCGACGCCCACGGCCTGCCGCTCCGGCGCGGTGAAGACCCGCAGCGGTTTAAGCCGCAGCTCGGCGGAGCCGGGCCGCAGGACGTGCCTCCAGTTGCCGGCCATCCGTCCGTCCAGCAGCAGCACGTGGATCGGCACCTCACCGCCCAACGCCGCCGGCGCGCTGCCGCCCAGGTAGCCGCGGGTCTTGGTGTAGCCCATGACGTATTCGTCGTAACACTGGATCAGGTCAGCCCGCGGGCGTCCGTCGTCCGCCGCCGCGGCGGCACCGCCGATCGTCCCGGCGGCGGGGGAGTACCAGAGCTGTTGCCCCTCGGTTTCGAACCGTTCCAGTCCGTCACCGCCCCCCGCTTCGAGGCCGCGCTTCAGGTCCGCCTGGGGCAGTTTGGACCAGTCGGAACAGTCCTTTAAGGTCGCCGGTCCGCGGCTGGTGAAGTAGCGCCCGGTCAGTTGGGCCAGCGCCGCGTCGCGGTCGTAGTCCGCGGCCAGCGGCGGCACCCGCTCGTCGAAGGCCGCGTACGTCTGCTGCACGGCGCTGGAGGCGGCCGTCCGCGGAGGCCCGTTCACCAGCACCCGGTCCATTTCCGCATGGAACACCAGATGCCCCAGCCGCTGCCCGCGCAGCGTCGCTCCGTTCAGCCTCGCGCCGTCGTCCTTGAGGAGGGCCGCTTGGGCGAGCCGGGCGGCGAGCTCGTCCCGGGTCAGGTGCCGGCCTCCGGCGACGGCCGCGGCCAGCACCTCGTTGCTGCGCGCCACCGTTGCCTCATCCAGGCCCAGCTGCCGGTCCCGGCCCTTGTTCCCTGCCTTGAGGCGGGGGCCGGAGAGCAGCATCAGCCAGCGCAGGTCCTCGGCGGCCACAAAGTGCCAGGTGGGCCGCAGGACATGCGTGCGCAGGATGCGTCCGCCGGCGATCGCCGCATCCACCTCCGCAGCGTTGTCCCGTGCCGGTCCGCCGCAGCGCTGGGCCAGCGACCAGCGGGCATAGGCATATTCCTGGGACTGGAAGGCGAGCAGCCAGCGCAAGGCGGCGGCGGCGTCGTCCCCGGGGCTGTCCCACAGCCGCTGTGCCCGCAGCCGGTGACGGCGGACCTCCTGGGGACTCGGCTGCCGCACCGGTTGCTCCCGTTACCCGGCCGCGCCGGGAGGCATGCCCGGACCGAAGAAGGGGTCGGCGGCCGGCCGCTTGGGCAGGATCCCGTCGCCCGAGGACTGGTGGCGGACCCGGCGCAGGACCCACGGGACCAGGTGCTGGCGTGCCCACACCAGGTCCTCGGTGCGGGCGGTGCGCCAGTTCTTGGGCGGCAGCGGTTTGGGCGCCTCGGGCTGCAGCGAATGCTCAACGTTGAGGGCGTCCAGCACCATGGCCGCGATGGTGTGGTGCCCCAGCGGGGAGAAATGTAGCCTGTCCGGTGCCCACATCTGCGGTGCCTTCAGCTGGCGCAGCGCCCACATGTCGGCCACGACGGCGTTATGGCGTGCCGCCACCGTGCGCAGGTTTTCGTTGTAGATGGCGGCCTTGCCGCGGACACTGCCGATGACGGGCGTATCGCCGATGTCGGGCGCGGTAAACAGGACGATGGTGGCTCCCGACGCTGCCAGCCGGGTGACGGCGCGATCGAACTTCTCGGCCAGGGCGTCCGGGTCGCCGCCCGGCCGGATCACATCATTGCCGCCCGCGCAGATCGAGATGAGGTCCGGCTGCAGGGCCAGGGCCGGTTCGACCTGTTCATCGATGATCTGCTGCAGCAGGCGGCCGCGGATCGCGAGGTTGGCATAGGCGAAGTCATCGTGGCCGCGGGCGAGTTCCTCGGCCACGCGGTCGGCCCATCCGCGGTGTCCGCCCGGGCTCCCGGGGTCCGGGTCGCCGATGCCTTCAGTGAACGAATCGCCCAGGGCAACGAAACGGCTCCAGGGATGGCGGGCCGCGGCGACGGGCGCTTGTGTTTCGGAAAGGGACAAGTTACTCACAGGTACATTGTCCCAAGAAGCCGCGGGGCATGCACAGGCAGGCGAGACCCAATATCTGAATCACCTTTCAGAAAGTGATGGTCAGCGCCCGATTTCCCCGCTACTGTGTGCTTGACGCGGCCAACGGCGCCGCCTCGACCTCGAGGAGCTGAGATGGAATTGCTGGCGGGAATCGTGGCGCGGCGCGTGCCGACGGAGCGGCTGACGGTGAACATCCTCGAGCGCGACGGCGACCGGCCCGACGGCATCCCGGTGGTTTTGGTGCATGGGAATGTTTCCTCCGCACTGTTCTGGCAGGAGGCGATGCAGGCGCTGCCGGCCGACTACCGCGTGCTCGCGGTGGACCTGCGGGGTTTCGGCCGGACGGACCCGGCGCCGGTGGACGCCGGCCGCGGGCTGCGTGACTTTTCCGACGACCTTCAGGCCACGCTGGACACCCTGCAACTGGGCCCCTCGCACCTGGTCGGCTGGAGCATGGGCGGCGGCGTGGCGATGCAATACGCGCTGGAGCATCCGGTCCGCAGCCTGACGCTGCAGGCTCCGGTCTCGCCGTACGGGTTCGGCGGGACGGCGGGACCGGAGGGACGGAGGCTCACCGAGGATGACGCCGGCACCGGCGGCGGGGGCGCCAACCCCGACTTCGTGGCGCGGTTGCAAGCCGGGGACACCAGTGACGACGCGCCTGCCTCGCCGCTGTCGGTGTACCGCTCGACCTATGTGCACGCCGGGTTCCAATCGCCCTACGAACGCATCTGGGTCGAATCGATGCTCAGCACCAAGACCGGCCCCGACAACTATCCGGGCGATTCCGTCCCATCGCCGAACTGGCCCGGCTTCGCTCCCGGACGCAGGGGCGTGCTGAACACGATGGCGCCGGGGGTCTTCGACGCCAGCGGCATTGTTGACCTGTCGGACAAACCGGACATCCTCTGGATCCACGGCGACAGCGATGCGATCGTCTCCGATGCTTCATTCTTCGACCTGAACTGCCTCGGAAAGGCCGGCCTGGTGCCCGGATGGCCGGGGGAGGGCGCGGCCCCGCTGCAGCCGATGATCGCGCAGACCCGGGCGGTGCTGGAAAAGTATGCGGCCAACGGCGGGCGCTTCACCGAGGTGCTGCTCGAAAACTGCGGACATTCGCCGCACGTGGAGTATCCGGAGCGGTTCGTCGCCGAGCTGACGGCGCACATCGAAGCAAGCGGTGGGTCGCCGAGCTGACGGCGCACGTCGAACGGAGCGGCGGGGCCGGATAACCGCGGGCGGCAGAGGTTCCGGGCACCGGTTGGGCGCCAGGGGTTTGGGAGATCCGACACCTTAAGAAGCTTTAACTTTCAAGCAATGGGCTTTTTGTGCCATCATGGAACGCATGACTGAAACTGCTTATCAGCCCGTCGTTGCCTGGTCCAAGCCCGAACAGGCGCGGGCGGGAACGCCCCTGCTGGTGCTCTTCCACGGCTACGGCTCCCACGAGCAGGACCTGATGGGCCTGGTGCCCGGACTGCCGGAGGAATTCACCGTGGCGGCGGTGCGCGCGCCGGTGGCGATGGGACCCGGCTTCACCTGGTTTCCCCTGATGCACGAGCCGGACTTTTCGGTGGACAAGGTCACGAAGGCCGTCAGCGACGTGGTGTCCTGGCTGGACGGAGTCAAGGACCAGCACAGCAGCGTTTCGGTGCTGGGCTTTTCCATGGGCATGGCGGTAGCCACCTCGGTGCTGCGGCACCGCCCGGAGGAAATTGCCGCAGTGGTCGGCCTGTCCGGATTCGCCGTGCCGGCCGCGGGCAACGATTTCTTCCGCGACGATGCGGTCAAGGCGATCAAACCCCCGCTCTTCTGGGGCCGGGACCAGGCGGACCAGGTCATCACCCCGGACAAGATCGAGTTCACCCACGCCTGGACTAACGAGCATGTGGACCTGACCAAGGTCCTCTACCCCGGCATCGGCCACGGCATCAACGCCCAGGAACTGGCGCATGTGAAGGAGTTCCTGACCTACAAGGTGCTGCAGGGGAAGTAGTAAACGGCCCCGTGCGGGTCAGCCGCGGCTGACCCGCACCGTGTGGCCGTTGCAGCTGACCGTATCCCCGGCGTGCAGCTGCCGGCCGCGGCGCGTTTCGATGTCGCCGTTGACCTGGACCAGTCCGTTCTCGACGAACTCCTTGGCCTGGATCCCGTCGTCGGCCAGGTTGGCCAGCTTCAGCAGCTGGCCCAGCCGGATCATTTCGTCGCGGATCGGCACGTCATGCATTTCGTCGGAAGCCATGGAACCATCATGCCTGATGCCTGCCGATGCATCCGCGCGGTTCGGGTTCGGGTTCCCGTTTTCGGTAGGCTAACGTTGTAGCTTCGCTATGCGCCGATCCGTACCTGCAGCAGCCGGGCGGATCTGTGCCATGACAACCCTCGGACCGCACCCAGCGGCCCTGGAGAGATACGGAGAACCACCTCATGGCAGCAGCCAAATCAGCCCTCGATTCGATTATTTCGCTGGCCAAGCGCCGCGGCTTCGTGTTCCAGGCTGGTGAGATTTACGGTGGATCCCGCTCCGCATGGGACTACGGGCCGCTCGGCGTCGAGCTGAAGGAAAACATCAAGCGCCAGTGGTGGCAGACGATGGTCCGCGGCCGCGACGACGTGGTCGGACTGGATTCGTCGGTCATTCTGCCGCGCCGGGTCTGGGAAGCGTCCGGCCACGTGGACGTCTTTTCCGACCCGCTGGTGGAATGCCTCAACTGCCACAAGCGCTACCGCGCCGACCACCTCGAAGAAGAGTACGAGGAGAAAAAGGGCCGCGCCCCGGAAAACGGGCTGAAGGACGTCGCCTGCGTCAACTGCGGCACCAAGGGCGAGTGGACCGAACCCCAGGAATTCTCCGGCCTGCTCAAGACCTTCCTGGGCCCGGTCGCCCAGGAAGAAGGCATGCACTACCTGCGCCCGGAGACCGCGCAGGGCATCTTCGTGAACTTCAACAATGTCCTGACCACCTCGCGGAAGAAGCCGCCGTTCGGCATCGGCCAGATCGGCAAGAGCTTCCGCAATGAGATCACCCCGGGCAACTTCATTTTCCGCACCCGCGAGTTCGAGCAGATGGAAATGGAATTCTTCGTGGAGCCCGGGACGGACGAAGAGTGGCACCGCTACTGGATCGACTCCCGGCTGCAGTGGTACGTGGACCTGGGCATCAAACGCGACAACCTCCGCCTCTTCGAGCACCCGCTGGACAAGCTGAGCCATTACTCCAAGGGCACCACCGACGTCGAATACCGCTTCGGCTTCCAGGGCTCGGAATGGGGCGAGCTGGAAGGCATCGCCAACCGGACGGACTTTGACCTGTCCACCCACTCCAAGCATTCCGGCACCGACCTGAGCTACTTCAACCAGGCCACCAACGAGCGCTACACCCCGTACGTGATCGAGCCGGCCGCCGGGCTGACACGCTCCTTCATGGCCTTTTTGGTGGACGCTTATACCGAGGACGAGGCGCCGAACGCCAAGGGCGGCGTGGACAAGCGCACGGTGCTGCGGCTGGACCCGCGGTTGGCCCCGGTCAAGGCCGCCGTGCTGCCGCTGTCCCGCAACGAGGACCTCTCGCCCAAGGCCAAGGAGCTGGGGGAGGCGCTGCGCAAGACCTGGAACATCGACTTCGACGACGCCGGTGCCATCGGCCGCCGCTACCGCCGCCAGGACGAGATCGGCACGCCGTTCTGCATCACGGTGGACTTCGACACGCTCGAGGACCAGGCGGTGACCATCCGTGAACGCGACTCGATGGCGCAGGAACGGGTCTCCCTGGACAAGGTCGAAGGATATCTGGCAGCCCGCCTGATCGGAGCCTGACCCGGCCGCGGACCGTGCGTCCGCGGCCGCTGCGGCAACCGTCCGGCCGCCCGACCAGGGCAGCGCACCCCTAAAGGAGAACCATGGCCCAGCTGACCTACCGTGACTGGCGCGAGGACGATGACCTGGCCCTGCTGGAGATCTGGGGCGACCCGGAAACCGGCCAGGCCGGTCACTTCCGTGCCATGCTCCGCCCGTCCGCCGACCAGCCGTGGTCGCGGTGCATCGTGGCCGAGGACCAGGGGATAGCCGTTGCCGCCGGCGCGGTCTACGAGACCAGCCTGCATCCGGACCGGCTGTGGGTATACGTCGAGGTTGCCCGCGACCACCGCGGGGCCGGGGTTGCCCGTGACCTGCTGGCACGGCTCCGCGCCGAGGCCGAGCACGCGCCGTCGGGCGTACGGAAGCTGCGGGCGAAGGTGGAGCCGGACACCCCCGGCGCCGCCTTCGCCCGGGCCGCCGGCCTGACCCAGATCCAGAGTTCGCGCGTGGTGCTGGTCTCGCCCGGCGCGCTGCCGCTGCCGGACCTCGGGGAGACCGGTCCGCAGCTGGAGGAGGCAGCCACCGGGTCGGTGGAACTGACCCGGGCCGTGGCCGACTTCTACAACTCGGTGCACGTGTGGGACCGCGCGGACATGACCGTGGGACGCGCCCAGCAGATGCTGCTCAGCGAGAGCGCGGGGGCCGGCGGCGCGGTGGTGCTGCGCAGCGCGCCCAAGTCCGACGGCGGCACCATCCAGGCCTTCGCCGTCAGCTACACGCACGAGCGCACGGACGCCCCGGCCGACGTGCTGATGGGATACGACACCGCGCTGCCGGCCGAGGACGCCGAGGTTGCGGTGCGGGCGCTGCTGGCCATGCTGGTGGCGCAGTACCCGGTGCAGCTGGAGGTGGACGACTCCATGACCGCGGTACTGGCCGTCCTGCAGCCGCTGCTGGACTCCGGTCTCGCGCGCCAGTTGGGTCCGGAAACCTCCATCGTCAGCGACTGACGGATGGGGCACAGCCACAGCCACGGAACCTCCACGCCAGGTGCCGCCGCCCTGGCCGCGCGGCGGCGGGCCAACCTGCTCCTGGCGGCCATCCTGCTGCCGGTCACAGTCCTGACCCTGGTGGGCATGATCCTGCTCTGGCCCTCCGGGGACGGAGCAGGAGCCAACGTCCCCGATCCCTATGCCGCGGCACCCGGGGTGACCTTCGACGTCGGCACCGTGCAGCGGGTGGAGCTGGAAGACTGCCCCACCTCGCAGGCGGCGGTGGACGCCGGCATGGAGGCGCAGGAATGCCTGGTCGCCTACACCCAGCCCGACGCCGGCGGCTCGCCGTTGCCCGTGGAGATCACCCCGGAGATCGCGGCCTCGCGCGGCGTCGAGGCCGGCGACACCATTCGCTACCTGAATCTTTCCGGCGTCATGGGCGGGCAGGAGGGGGCCTACGTCTTCGTGGACTTCGTGCGCAGCGTCCCCATGGTGCTGCTGGCCGTGCTCTACGCCCTGGTCGTGGTGGCCGTGGCCCGCTGGCGCGGTTTCCGCGCGATGCTGGGGCTGGCGGGCGGTTTCCTGGTCCTGGCGCAGTTCATCCTGCCGGGCCTCATGGAAGGCAAGCCGCCGCTGCTGCTGGCCCTGATCGGCTCGGTGGTCATCATGGTCGGGGTGCTCTACTTCGCACACGGATTCTCGGCCCGCACGTCCACCGCGTTGCTGGGCACCCTGTTCGGCCTGGGCGTGACCGCCCTGCTGGCGGCCTGGGCCACCGACGCCGCGTACTTGACCGGCGTGGACGACGACTACACCTATCAGCTGATCAACCTGGGCGGCAGCCTCTCCGTCTCCGGGCTGATCATGTGCGGGCTGATCATCTCCGGCCTGGGCGTGCTCAACGATGTCACCATCACCCAGTCCTCGGCGGTGTGGGAGATGTACGAACTGGCTCCCGGCGCCTCTGCCAGGCGCCTGTTCACCGGCGCCATGCGCGTGGGACGGGACCACATCGCCTCCACCGTCTACACCATTGCCTTCGCCTACGCCGGCGCGTCCCTTCCGGTACTGATCCTGGTGTCGCTGCACGACCGGCCGTTGTTCGCCACGTTGACCAGCGGGGAACTGGCCGAGGAGATTGTGCGCACCCTGGTCGGATCCATCGGCCTGGTCCTGGCCATCCCGATCACCACGTTGATCGCGGTGCTGGTGGTCAAGGCCACCGGCATCCGCGGCCCGGCGGCGGCGGGGGAGCGGTCAGGCCCCCGGCACCTCATGGCCGGAGCCACGGCGGATGCCGACGCAGGCGTGCGGGGGCCCGGCGCGGCCGGCGCGGCCGCCGACACAGGCGTGCGGGACCCCGGGGCGGAAGCCGCGGCCGGCCACGGCAGGCCCGGCGACCCGAGCGGCTAGACTGCACACAGTGGCGCCGCGCCCGCGCAGGTGCCGAAAGAACCATCGCCGTCGTCGGGAGGAGTGCTCATGAAGGGCGTGCTGTTTGACGTGGACGGGACGCTGGTGGACTCGAACTACCTGCACGTGCTGGCCTGGTGGCAGGCCTTCCGGCAGGCGGGTCTCGACGTCCCGATGGCGGCCATCCACCGTTGCGTGGGAATGGGCGGCGGCAGGCTCATCGCGCAGCTGCTCGACGAGGACCGCGACCAGTCCCGGGACGAGGATCTCAAGGCCGCCCACGGAACGGTCTTCTCCACCTTTTGGCCGGCCCTGCGCCGCTTCGACGGTGCCCGTGAGCTGGTGCGCCGGTCCGCCGAGGAGGGTTTCGCCGTCGTGCTGGCCTCTTCCGCCGAGGGAACGGAGCTGGAAGTGCTGCGCCGCGTGATCGACGCCGACGGGTCCATCACCGCGGCCACCAGCTCCGCGGACGCGGAGAACAGCAAGCCGGCGCCGGACATCCTGCAAGCGGCCCTGGACGCGGCGGGCCTGCTGCCCGCAGACACCGTTTTCGTGGGCGACGCCGTGTGGGATGTCCAGGCGGCGGGAGAACTCGGGATCCCGTGCATCGGCCTCGAATGCGGCGGGACCCCCGCTGCGACCCTGCTCCACGCCGGCGCGGCAGAGGTGTACCGGGACCCGCAGGACCTGCTCGAACACTTCACGGACAGCGCCCTCGGCGGCCTGCTGCGCGCCTGACGGGCGGCAGGCGGCAGGCGGCCTGCTGCGCGCCTAACGGCCGCTGCGTGACTGGCGGCCTGCTGCGCGCCTGACGGCCGGCGCGCGGCCCGGCTGTCCCGCCGCCGTGGGCGAACCCCGGCGGTGCGGAGGACCGGCGGTGAAGTGGACCGGGCCGTAAGTCCACAGGCGTGGGTGCCCGGCGGACGGATTTGCCCGGTTTTGAGAGAATGGTGGGGTGACACTTACCGCTGCCCCCGAATCGGCCGCCAAGCTCGAGCTTCCGCCGCTCAAACTCGGCCCGATAACCGTCGACACCCCGGTGGTGCTGGCACCCATGGCCGGCATCACCAACAAGGCGTTCCGCCGGCTCTGCCGCCAGTACGGCGGCGGCCTGTATGTGGCGGAAATGGTCACGTCCCGCGCGCTGGTCGAACGCAACCGGGAGTCCATGCGGATCATCTCGCACGATGAGGACGAGGACGTGCGGTCTGTCCAGCTCTACGGCGTGGATCCCAAGACCGTCGGTGCCGCCGTCCGGCTGCTGGTGGAGGAAGACCGCGCCGACCACATAGACCTGAACTTCGGCTGCCCGGTGCCGAAGGTCACCCGGCGCGGCGGCGGCTCGGCGCTGCCCTGGAAAACCGAACTGTTTACCGCGATCATCCAGGCCGCGACCCGCGAGGCCGCCAAGGGCGACGTGCCGCTGACCATCAAGATGCGCAAGGGGATCGACGACGAGCACCTGACCTTCATCGAGGCCGGCAAGATCGCCCGCGACGCCGGGGTTGCCGCCGTGGCACTGCACGGCCGCACCGCCAGCCAGTTCTACTCGGGCAAGGCCGACTGGAACGCGATCGCCGAACTGCGGGAAGCCCTGCCGGACATCCCGGTGCTGGGCAACGGCGACATCTGGAGCGCCGAGGACGCGGTGCGGATGGTGCACCAAACGGGAGTGGACGGCGTCGTCGTCGGCCGTGGTTGCCAAGGCCGCCCGTGGCTGTTCGGCGACCTGCAGGCCGCCTTCGAAGGAACCGACAGGCGCTTCCGCCCCGGGTTGAAGGACGTCGCGGACAGCTTCTACCGGCATGCCGAGCTGCTGGTGGATTACTTCGAGGACGAGGGCAAGGCCCTGCGGGATATCCGCAAGCACGTGGCCTGGTACTTCAAGGGATACTCGGTGGGCGGAGAGCTGCGTGCCGCGCTGGCCCAGGTGCCCACCCTGGAGGTGCTGCGCGAACTGCTGGCCGAACTGGATGCCGACGCTCCCTACCCGGGGATGGACGCCGAGGGCCCGCGCGGCCGGGCCGGTTCGCCCAAACGCACGGCGCTGCCCGACGGCTGGCTGTCCAGCCGGGAGCTGAACGCGGACCACAAGGCCATGATCGCCGCCGCTGAATTGGATGTCTCCGGTGGCTGAGGTACGCACCGGGCGCCCGGCCCCGCCCACGCCGGGCTACACGGAGTTCGACCAGGAACGCTGGTACACGGAGGAGCCGAAGAGCACCTACCGCACGCAGTTCGAACGCGACCGGGCCCGGGTCCTGCACTCGTCGGCACTGCGGCGGCTGGGCGCCAAGACCCAGGTGGTGTCCCCGGACACGGACGACTTCGTGCGGACGCGGCTGACGCACAGCCTGGAAGTGGCGCAGGTCGGCCGCGAACTGGGACGTACCTTGGGCTGCGACCCCGACGTGGTGGACGCCGCCTGCCTGTCCCACGACCTGGGTCATCCCCCGTTCGGCCACAACGGGGAGACCGCGCTGAACGCCGCGGCTCACGCCATCGGCGGTTTCGAGGGCAACGCCCAGACTCTGCGGCTGCTGACCCGGCTGGAGCCCAAGATCCTGCGCCCGGACGGATCGCCGGCCGGGCTGAACCTGACCCGGGCCAGCCTGGACGCGGCCTGCAAATACCCGTGGTCCGCCGACGACGCGCCGGTGATCCACGGCAAGCGCACCAGCAAGTTCGGCGCCTACGAAGACGACCTTCCCGTCTTCAACTGGCTGCGCGAAGGCGCCGCGGAGCGCCGGTCCTGCCTGGAAGCCCAGGTGATGGACCTCGCCGACGACATCTCCTACTCCGTGCACGACGTCGAAGACGCCATCGTGGCCGGACGCATCCAGCTCAAGTGGCTGGACAGCGCCGACACCCGCAGCAGGGTCATCGGCTACACCCAGCAGTGGTACCTGCCCTCCAGTGACGCCCAGGAAGTGGACGAGGCGCTCATCCGGCTGGAGCGCTCCGGCGTCTGGGTGCGCGAGGCCGACGGCAGCCGCAAGGCAATGGCCGCGCTGAAAGACATGACCAGCCAGTTGATCGGCCGCTTCTGCTCGAGCGCGATGGAAGCCACCCGCTCCATCTACGGCCCGCAGCAGCTGACCCGCTACGGGGCGGAGCTGGTGGTGCCGCAGGAGACCGCCACCGAGATCGCCGTGATGAAGGGCCTGGCCACCACATTCGTGATGACCGCGGACCTGCGCCAGCCGGTCTACGAACACCAGCAGGAAATCCTGCACGACCTGGTCAGCGAGCTCCATGCCACGGGGGAGAAGCATCTGGAGGAGCCCTTCGCCTCGGATTGGCGGGATGCGGACGACGACGGCGGCCGCCTTCGCGTGGTCATTGACCAGATCGCCTCGCTCACCGATGTCTCCGCCCTGGCGCTGCACGAACGCCTGATGGGGTCCCACCGCACCCTCCTGTGAGATAACGGGCCGCCGCAGCTTCCCTCCACAGGCGGCTGCGCGCGGCGCCTCCTGCACAAGCCGCCGGCGGTTCCGCCGTCGATTTGGCACGGCTGCATACCATGGGACTATGGCCGGACTCATTAAGCGTGAAGACATCGATGAAGTCCGCCAGCGTACCGACATCAAGGAAGTCATCGACGGCTACGTCACGCTGAAGTCGGCCGGCATCGGTTCATTCAAGGGCCTGTGCCCCTTCCACGACGAGCGGTCGCCGTCGTTCCACGTCCGTCCGCAGGTGGGCACCTACCATTGCTTCGGCTGCGGCGAGGGCGGCGACGTCATCTCCTTCGTGCAGAAGATGGATCACACCACGTTCAGCGAGACCGTGGAGAAACTCGCCCACCGGATTAATTACACGCTCCGGTACGAAGACGGCGGCACCGGCCCCCGCCGGGAGGACGTGGGCAAGCGGCAGCGGCTGCTGGACGCACACAAGGTTGCCGCGGAGTTCTTCCGGGAGCAGCTCCAGAGCCCGGGTGCCGCGACGGCTCGGGAGTTTCTCTCCGGACGTGGCTTCGACCAGGCCGCCGCGGAGCAGTTCGCCGTGGGCTATGCCCCGCAGGGCTGGGACGGCCTGCTCAAGCACCTGACCGGCCGCGGCTTCACCCAGGACGAGTTGCGCATGACCGGCATGTTCTCCGGCGGATCGGACGGCTCCGACGGCAGGAACAGCCGGATCTATGACCGTTTCCGCGGTCGGCTCATCTGGCCCATCCGCGACCTGACCGGCGCGACCATAGGATTTGGTGCCCGCAAGCTCTTCGAGGACGATCAGGGGCCCAAATACCTCAATACGCCGGAGACGGCGCTCTACAAGAAGTCGCAGGTCCTGTACGGCATCGACCTGGCCAAACGGGACATCGCCCGCAACCGCCAACTGGTGGTCGTGGAGGGCTACACGGACGTAATGGCCTGCCACCTTTCGGGCATCCGCACGGCCGTGGCGACGTGCGGCACATCCTTCGGCACCGACCACATCAAGATTGCCCGGCGCCTGCTCTCCGACGACGGGACCGGCGGCGAGGTCATCTTCACCTTCGACGGCGACGAGGCGGGCCAAAAGGCAGCGCTGCGGGCCTTCGAGGAAGACCAGCGCTTCGTTGCCCAGACCTACGTAGCCGTCGAGCCGAGCGGCGCGGATCCGTGCGACCTGCGTTTGAGCCACGGAGAGGGTGCGGTGCGCGAGTTGATCAGCTCCCGCCGTCCGCTGTTCGAGTTCGCGATCAAGGCCACCTTGAAGAAGTTCAACCTGGACACGGTTGAAGGAAGGGTCCAGGCCCTGCGTGCCGCGGCACCGGTGGTTGCCGAGATTAGGGACCCCGCCATGCGACCCGGCTACTCGCGTGAACTCGCCGGCTGGCTGGGCATGGACATCGAAGACGTCACCCGCGCGGTGGCCGGGGCCGCTAAACGGGGACAGGAATCCGGGACCCGGGCGGCGGGCCGCGAACGGGGCCAGCAGGACCGCGGACAGGAATCGAACCGCGGCAACCAGCAGCCGCCCGGACCCTACCGGCGCGGCGGCGGTCAGCAGGGCCGGGACGCATGGAATCCGGGAAAAACTTCCCCGCGGCAACAGGACGGCCAGCCTGCCTACGGGCACGCCGCGCAGCGCGGCTACGGCAGGGGCGCCGAGGCCGGCGGAGAAATGGACTACGCCCGGGAATCCGGCCAGTACGCGGCACCTCCCGCCTTTCCGCGGCCGGACCTGCGTGATCCCGTAGTCCGCCTGGAACACCAGGCACTAGAAGTGGCCATCCAGCAGCCCGGCCTCCTCGATGCCAACCAGTGGGAACAGTTCATGCAGGCCCGCTTCCTGGCGCCCGTGCATGTGGCCATCCACGGCGCCGTCCGGGCGGCCGGTGTTTCCGGTGCCACACCCTCGCAGTGGGTGGAGACCATCCGCCAGGAGGTCCCGGAGGAGCTGCGCACCTTCGTCTCGGAACTTGCGGTGACCCCGCTGCCTGCCCAAAACGACGACGCCCTGCGGCTGTATTGCCGGGGGATTCTGAACCGGCTTCAGGACCTGCAGATCACCCACCTGAAGGCCGACAAGCTGGGCCAGTTGCAACGGATGGATCCAACGTCCGATCCAGAGAGCTTCCAGCAGATCAACCGTGAACTGATGGAACTGGAGATGCAGCGGCGGGCCCTCCGCGCGGAGTAGGCCGGGCCGTCAATTGGCTTGTTCCGGCCTGCATTGAGTATGCTGTTGGAGGTCAAACCGCCGGTGGCGGATGACAGCTTTCCCCCGTAGCTCAATTGGCAGAGCATTCGACTGTTAATCGAAGGGTTACTGGTTCGAGTCCAGTCGGGGGAGCGGACAAACCAGGATCCCCGCCTCCTGCAGGAGGCGGGGATCCTGTGCGTTCCGGGGCCCGCGGCGCGAGGCCGATTTCGTCTCCGCGCCGCCGTCCTGCTAGAGTTTTACTCGCTTCAATCCCCCGTAGCTCAATTGGCAGAGCATTCGACTGTTAATCGAAGGGTTACTGGTTCGAGTCCAGTCGGGGGAGCTGCAAGACAAAATCCCGCACCCGCGCCGGCTGCGGGATTTTTCTTTGGCTAGGCCGGGGCGACCCGGTTGCCGGCCGCGACCTGCGCATACCAGCGGCCGCTGTCCTTGACGGTGCGCTCCAGCGTGGCGTAGTCCACCCGGGTCAGGCCGAAGCGTTTGCTGTAGCCCCAGGCCCACTCGAAGTTGTCCATCAGGGACCAGCCGAAGTAGCCACGCAGGTCCACGCCGTCCTGGATGGCACGGTGGCATTGCAGGATGTGCGCGCGCAGGAACTCCAGCCGCTGCCGGTCATGCACGGCGCCGTCGGCCGAGACCTCGTCGTCGAAGGCCGCCCCATTCTCGGTGACGAAGAGCGCCGTCCCGGCCGGCCCGCTGTACTCGTGCTGCAAACGGACGAGCAGCAGGTGCAGTCCTTCCGGCTGGATTTCCCAACCCATCGCCGTCGTGGGCAGCCCGCGGGGAACAGAGCTGACATGGTCGGCCGCGGGGTAGGGCGGCGCCACCGGCCGCTCGACCGGGGCGGCATGCGTGTTTTCCGCGTCCGGGCGGGGGTGCCCGGTCACCGCTTCACCGTGGTAGTAGTTGACCCCCAGCACCTGGATCCTGGTTCCGATCAGATCCAGGTCGCCGTCCCGGATACTGGCTTCCAGTCCGTACGGCCCCACGTCCACCAGAAAATCCGCCGGGTAGGAACCGCGGAAGACCGGGTCCAGGAACGCACGGTTGAACTGGCCGTCGATTCGGCGGGCGGCGTCCACATCGACGGGATCCTCCGGATTCAGGGGATCCGCCACCGTGAAGTTAAGGGTGAGGCCCAGCTCGGCGGCCGGATCGCGGCGGCGCAGTTCGTCGGTGGCCAGCCCGTGCCCCAGCAGCAGGTGGTGCATGGCCGCCAGGGCTTGCGGCCTCGACTGGATACCCGGGGCATGGACACCCGAACCATAGCCGAGGAATGCCGAGCACCATGGCTCGTTGAGCGTGGTCCAGACGCGTACCCGGTCACCGAGCGCCTCATGGACCGCCAGGGCATATTCCGCAAAGCGGTAGGCGGTGTCCCGGTTCGCCCAGCCGCCGTTCTCCTGCAGCGCCTGCGGCAGATCCCAGTGGTACAGCGTGAGCCAGGGCTTAATGCCCGCCGCGCACAGTTCGTCCACCAGGCGGGAATAGAAATCCAGGCCGGCCGGGTTCACGCCCGCGTCGTCCGGTTTGACCCGCGGCCAGGACGTGGAAAACCGGTAAGCGCCCAGGTTCAGGGATGACATCAGGGCGACGTCCTCGCGGTAGCGGTGGTAGTGGTCGCAGGCCCGTTCGCCGGTCTCGCCGCCCACGGTCGCTCCCGGCAGCCGGCAGAAGACATCCCAGATGGAATCGGTGCGGCCGTCGTCGCCGGACGCACCTTCGATCTGGTAGGCGGCCGTCGCGGCGCCCCACAGGAACTGCTGTGGAAATTGCACGACCTTGCTCATCACTGATCCCTTGCGGAAACGGGCATGGACACCGGCTGCCTGCCAGCCTAGTTCGCAGGGCGGGTGAACGTAAGCGTTTACTCTTATTTTTTGTTCCACAGCCCTCCAGTGAAACTACTCCCTACGGCTGAGGGGCCAGACTGGGGCAGAATGATAATTTGAAGGTATGGACACTCGCGCACTACCGACAAGATGGAGGCAGAGCCCATGACCGGTCCGGAAAGCCACGGAAGCACCGCAACCGGTGCGAGGACGTCCGGGAGCACCGCAACCGGTGCGGGGACTCCCGGAAGCACCGTCACCGGTGCGGGGACTCCCGGAAGCACCGTCACCGGGTTGCGGCCGCCCGGGAGCGCTGCAGCCCGTGTCGGGCAGCCGGGGAGCACCGCTGCCCGTGTCGGACAGCCCGGAAGCACCGCTGCCGGCGCCAGGTTGTCGACGGCGGGGCTGGCACGGCTCGCCGGCCAGCTGACCCCCCGCCAGCTTCAGGACGAGTTCTCGCTGGCCCTGCTCGAGCTCAAGGGCAAGGGCGTCAAGGCAGGCATTGCCGCCGCGATCCTGGCGGTCGCGTTGGTGTTCCTGGTCTTGATGGCCATCTCCCTTTTGGTCGCCGCAATCATGGGACTGGCCCTCATCATGCCGGCCTGGCTGGCGGCGCTGCTTGTTGCAGCCGTGTTCCTGATCCTCGGCGGAATCCTGGCCCTCATTGGAATCTCGAGGGGCAAGAAGGCCATGCCGCTCCTGCCCGCCGAGGCCATCCGCGGCGTCAAGTACGACGTCGGCGTGTTGCGTGAGGGCAGCAGCTTCAATCCGGCGACACTGGACGAAAAGCCCCAAAAGGAGACCAAGGCGGAAAAGGCGGAGCGCAAGGAACCGCAGGAGCCGGCTCCGACGATGGACGAACTGCGTGCCCGTACCGCGGAGCGCCGCGACCATTTGGCGGCAGTCAGGGACGATCTCGGCCGCCGCGTCGACCCCAAGCCCCGTGCGGAGCAGGCCAAGCGCCGGGCGAAGCATGCGGCAGATGCTGCCACGGAACGCCTGGTAGCAGGCGCCGAAGCCGTCAGCGAGGCCGGCCCGGAGCTGAGGGAGCGTTGGAAGCCACTGGCGACGCTGGCGGTCTCGCTGACCGCCATGGGCGTCATGCTCCGGCGGCTGCTGAAAAAATAACCATTACCACCGTCGCACGGCGGCACGGGAGCCGGCTGCAGCGCAGCCGGCTGCCCAGCGTGGAACGACGACTGAGGGGAGGGACGGCGTTGAGGATCATCGGTGCCGGGACGCGGCGCGACTTCGAGTACCGCGAGCTGCACACGTTCTGGACCATCCCGAACCTCATCACCGTCCTGCGTTTCCTTGCGGTGCCGCTGTTCGTCTGGCTGATCGCCCGACACTCGTATGGGGCAGCCACCATCACGCTGATCGTGCTGGGATCCACGGACTGGGTCGACGGCTACCTTGCCCGCCGCCTCGACCAAATCTCCTCGGTCGGCAAGTGGCTGGACCCGGTGGCCGACCGGCTGGCCCTCATCATCGTGGCCACGACGTTTGTCGCGGCCGGCATTGCCCCGTGGTGGCTGCTGTTGTCCATCATCATCCCCGACGCGATCCTGCTCGTGTTCTCATTGCTCCTGTTCCATGGCAGCCCCGACCTTCCCGTCACGGTCATCGGCAAGGTCCGGACGGCCCTGCTGCTGGCGGGAACTCCGCTGCTGCTGCTCCATCGGGTGGAGGGGTTCGGGCACGACTGGCTGCTGACCCTGGCCTACGCCATCCTGGCCGCGGGCTGTGCGGGGCACGTCCTCGCCTGGCTGGGCTACATGCGGGCGGCCTGGGGCAAGTACAAGCGCCTGCGCGAGGCCGGGCAGAACGATCCACACCGTGGTTGACCCGCGCTCCGGGCGGAAACGGACATCTCCTGACGGGACCCCATGGTCTGGTTAGCAATCTTCTGCGCCCTGCTCGGTGCCTTCTTCCTCGCCCTCGGCACCCAGCGCCAAGCCAGTGCCGTCCAAGCCAATACGGGCGGCCTGGCGATGAGCGTCGCCGGTTTGCTGCGGATGCTCCGCAATCCCCGCTGGGTCCTGGGACTGCTGCTGTTGGCCGTCGGGATGGGATTGAACGTGTTTGCCTTGGTGAGCGCGCCGCTGACCGTCGTCCAGCCCATCGGCGCCATCGCCTTGGTGATCACCACGATCATCAATTCCAAGGATCAGGGGATCCGGCTGAACCGCGTGACGGTGGTGGCGATCTCAACCTGTGTGGCAGGCAGTGCCGTTTTCGTACTGCTGGCGGTCAACGTAACCGGCGCGACCCATCGGGTGCGGGCCGACGAGGAACTCTCAGCGGTCCTGCTGCTGGCCGTCGTCGTTGCCGTCTTCCTCTCGCTGGAACTGATGTTCCGGCGCAGGCTGAATGCCTTCGCCTACATCCTGGGGGCCGGCATGTTGTTCGGTTTCGTTGCCGTGCTGGTGAGGATCATCGGCCTGCGGCTGCTGGAGCCGGGCGGCGGTTTCATCGGGAACGTACCGATCTACACACTCATCGCCGTCGCCGCGGCCGGCGGCCTGGGGGCTTGGTTTGTCCAGAGCGCCTATGCCAGCGGCCCGCCCGACCTGGTCATCGCGGGGCTGACGGTGATCGACCCGCTGGTCGGCATCGCCATCGGCATTTTCATCCTCGGAGAGCTCAGGCCCGACGTCGAACCGGTGTTTGCGATTGGCATGGTGGGGGCAGGTTTGGTTGCTATTGTTGGGGTCATTGCCCTCTCGAGGCACCATCCGGACGTGTTGCAAAAACAGGAAGAAGCCCGGCGCCGGGCCCAAGCCTCGGGCAAAAAACCTTAGGGCCGGCGCGATGACCAATACCGTGACCACGAAACAAGGAGTCCTGCCGCAGGTGAGCGACGACATCGGACCGAAACCCCTCAAGATCCTGATTGCAGCCGATACCTACCCGCCGGATGTCAACGGGGCGGCCGTCTTCGGGTTCCGGCTGGCCACAGCGATGACCAAGCGCGGACACAGCGTCGACATCATCGCCGGGCGGTATGACAAGGGCCCGACCTTCGTGGAACACCGTGCGGAGGCGACGGTGCACCGGCTCCGCTCACACTCGGTGCCGACGCACGAGACGTGGCGCATCTGCTTTCCCTGGGAGATCAAACGCGACATCAAGCGGATCTTCGATGAGGTCCAACCGGACGTCGTGCACATCCAGTGCCACTACATGATCGGACAGGCCACCATCGCCGAGGCAGTGCGACGGGGCATCCGCACCATCGCGACCAACCACTTCATGCCGGAAAACCTGGAGCCGTTCCTGCCGTTCCCGCAGTGGTTCCTGGACATCGTGGCGAAGAACTCCTGGCGCGACATGGGCAAGATCATGGGCAAGGCAGCCGTGGTGACGACGCCGACGCCGCTTGCCGCCAAGGCGATGCGGGACCACGCTTTCCTGCACAAGGTGATGCCGCTGTCCAACGGCATCGATGCCGCCGCCTACGAGCTGGCACCCGGGGAAACGATCGAGAGGCCGGAGCATCCCACGGTGCTGTTTGTGGGCCGGCTGGCGGTGGAAAAGAACGTGGACACGCTGATCGAGGCGCTGGCCATGACGGACCCGGCGCTGAACGTCCATCTGGAGATCATCGGCGACGGCGACGAGCGCAAGAACCTCGAGGCGAGGGTCGCCGCGATGGGGCTCGGCCGCAGGATCGCGTTCCTGGGCCATGTGGACGACGCCGAACTGCGCCGGGCGTACCTGCGCGCGGCTGTGTTCTGCCAGCCCGGAACCGCCGAACTGCAGTCCCTGGTGTCCCTGGAAGCAATGTCCGCCAGCAAGCCGGTGGTGCTGGCCAATGCGATGGCCCTGCCGCACCTGGTGGACGACGGGGTCAACGGCTACCTGTTTGCCCCCCGCGATCCCGCCGATCTTGCCGCAAAGCTCAACGCCGTCCTCGGCCAGAGTCCCGAGCGGCTGGAGGCCATGGGCGAAGCCAGCCACGCGAAGGCGATGCGGCACGGTATCGACAAGACCATGGACACTTTCGAGCAGCTCTACCGCGGAGCCTCGGCAGACGACTTCCTCGACTAGGCCAACGTGCGCCCGCCGGTCGGGAGGACTTAGTATGTCTAAGGTGCCGGTAACGGTCCCCGCGCTGCGGGGCACTGCCGGCAACGAGGGGCGGTAGCTCAGCCGGTCAGAGCAGAGGACTCATAATCCTTTGGTCGTGGGTTCAAGCCCCACCCGCCCTACGTTTAGAGAAGGCCCCGGATCAGGATGGTCCGGGGCCTTCGTCATGCCGCCGGCCGGACTCCCGCGGGAGTCCATGGCTGCGGCTGCCCCGGCACCCCGGCTGAAGCTGCGGCCGCGCCTTCGGCCGTTGCCCGATGACCGGTTGTGCGCTAAGTTACTGCTCAGTAACTTGTTCTTTCCCCGGCGCCTCCTGCCCGGGGCCGCGACCTGTTCACAGAAAAGGAAGCCACTATGGGCCAGCGCGTCATCGATCCGAACGACCTTCCCTACGCCGATGGAGACTTCTACTCGTTCGAGGAGATGCTCTCGGAACCCGAACGTTCGCGGCTGCACGACATCCGCGACTGGCTGGCCAAGGAAGTCCGGCCGATCGCCGTCGACTGCTGGAACCGGGCGGAGTTCCCCCTGGAGATCATTCCGAAACTGGCGGACCTGGACGTGGTCAGCCCGGTCAGGCGGCAGGGATATTCCAACTTGTTCGCCGGCCTCGTCCACGCGGAGTTCACCCGCGCCGACACCTCCATCGCCACGTTCCTGGGGGTCCACGACGGCCTGTTCGCCGGATCGATCGAAGTCCTCGCGTCGAAGGAGCAGCAGGAGGTCTGGCTGCCGGACATCTATGCCCTCAAGAAGATCGGCGCTTTCGGGCTGACGGAACCGCTCGGCGGCTCCGACGTCGCCGGCGGCACGCGCACCACGGCCCGGCGCGACGGGGACAGCTGGGTGCTGAACGGGGCCAAACGCTGGATTGGCAACGCGACCTTCTCGGACTGGGTCGTCATCTTCGCGCGCGACCTGGCCGACAACCAGGTCAAGGGCTTCCTCGTGGACACGGCCACCCCCGGCTACGTTGCGACGAAGATCGAGAACAAGATCAGCCTGCGTACCGTGCAGAACGCGGACATCACCCTGAAAAACGTGGTGGTCCCCGATGATTTCCGGCTCAAGCGCGCCAACAGCTTCCGCGACACCAACAAGGTGCTGAAGGTGACGCGGCTTGCCGTCGCCTGGCAGGCGGTGGGGCAGCAGATGGCTGCCTTCGATGTGGCCCGGCGCTACGCCGTGGAGCGGCACCAGTTCGGGAAGCCGCTGGCATCGTTCCAGCTGGTGCAGGACCAGCTGGTGCAGATTCTCGGCAACACCGTCGCCTCGATGGGCATGATGGTCCGCCTGGCGCAGCTGGAAGACGCCGGACAGGCCAAGGACGAGCAGTCCGCTTTGGCCAAGGCGTTCACCACCGCACGGATGCGTGAAAGTGTGGCCCTGGGCCGCAACATCCTGGGTGGCAACGGCATCGTGGCCGACTACGAAATGGCCAAGATCTTCGCCGACGCCGAGGCCATCTACTCCTACGAGGGAACCCACGAGATCAACTCCCTGGTGGCAGGCCGGGCGATCACCGGCGTGGCGGCGTTCGTCTAGCCATCCGGCACCGGCAGCAATACCGAAGGCCGCAGGTCCATGACGAACTGCAGGGGATTGACATAGGCGTCGCCGCGACGGACGCCCCAGTGCAGGCATGCGCAATGGCTGCTCGCGGCAACCGTTCCCACCGGATCGCCCGACGCAACGGTATCTCCGGCCCGCAGTTCGGATGCGACGGCCAGCAGGCTGCTGCGCAGGCCGTTGCCGTGATCGATGGTGACCACCGGTCGGTCGACGACCCGGCGGGAGAAGCTGACCCGGCCGTCGGCGGGGGAGAGGACCGTTGCCCCGGCCGGAACCGCCAAATCGACGCCGCGGTGTCCGCCCAGCCACGGCTTCGGCGGCGGGGCAAAGCCGCGCACGATGGCAGGTTGCGGGCTGGCGGGCCAGCTCCACGGCGGCGAATAACCGGACCGGCCCGCCGGCTCGGGTGACCCGGCCGCGGCCAGCAGCACGGCAGAGGCCGCGGCGGCGGCGAAGCGGAACATGGTCGGCGTCATGCAACCGATCCTCGCCGCTGCCCCCGGACCATGCCGCGGCGGCGCCGGACGGTGTGCGCAACCCCTTGTCTCCGGCCGGCTGTGGAGGGCGGGAACGCGCAGGAACAGGGTGCCGCCTGTAGTACACTGGACGAAGCAGTTTTCCGTCCATGACGCATGTCCGGACGGAGGCTGACTACGCGTGTCTGAAATCCATCGGCTTGATCTTAGCGATGGAAGTGTGCCCAGGCGGTCCGGGAAACCGGTCCGGGCACATGCGCCGCCGAGCCGGCGGCGCCGACAGACGCCAGGAGCTTAGCCCGCCGGGCGACAAGCTAACAACCGTCTACAGGCAGCAGCCCAGGCCCAGCCCGGTGCTGCCGGAAGGAGTGACGACATGCCAGTCGTTACCATGCGCCAGCTGCTCGACAGCGGCGTACATTTCGGTCACCAGACCCGCCGTTGGAACCCGAAGATGAAGCGCTTCATCTTCACCGAGCGCAACGGCATTTACATCATCGACCTGCAGCAGTCGCTGTCCTACATCGACCGCGCCTACGAGTTCGTCAAGGCCACGGTCGCCCACGGCGGCACCGTCCTGTTCGTCGGCACCAAGAAGCAGGCCCAGGAAGCAATCGCCGAGCAGGCCACCCGTGTCGGCCAGCCGTATGTCAACCAGCGCTGGCTCGGCGGCATGATGACCAACTTCCAGACCGTCTCCAAGCGCATCTCGCGCCTGAAGGAACTCGAAGAAATCAACTTCGACGACGTCGCTGCCTCCGGCCGCACCAAGAAGGAACTGCTGCTGCTGCAGCGCGAGAAGACCAAGCTGGAAACCACGCTGGGCGGCATCCGCAACCTCACCAAGACCCCTTCGGTCATGTGGGTTGTCGACACCAAGAAGGAACACCTCGCCATCGACGAGGCCCAGAAGCTCGGCATCCCCGTGGTGGCCATCCTGGACACCAACTGCGATCCGGACGAAGTCGACTTCCCCATCCCGGGCAACGACGACGCCATCCGCTCCGTCAACCTGCTGACCCGCGTGATCGCCGACGCCGTTGCCGAGGGCCTCATCGCCCGCAACAACCGCGCCGCAGGCAACACCGAAGCGCCGGCCGAGCCGATGGCCGAGTGGGAGCGCGAACTGCTCGAGGGCTCGACCGAAGCTCCCGCCGCGGAAGCTCCCGCCGCCGAAGCTCCGGCCGCCGAAGCTGCCGCTGAGGCTCCCGCCGCCGAGGCCCCGGCCGCCGAAGCCCCGGCTGCCGAAGCACCCGCCGCGGACACCGAGAAGTAAATCCGACTCACCGGGGGCGCCTTGCGCGCCGCCGGACTTCCGCTGGCGGCCAGGCCTGGCTCAGGCCGGCCGCCAGCGGCACCGAACACTACTTAATACGGGAGGACTGGAGTCCAAATGGCGAACTACACCGCTGCTGATATCAAGGCCCTGCGCGAGCGCACCGGCGCCGGCATGATGGATGTCAAGAAGGCCCTGGACGAGGCCAATGGAGATGCCGAGAAGGCCATTGAGCTGATCCGCATCAAGGGACTGAAGGGCGCCACCAAGCGCGAAGGCCGCTCCACCGCCGAAGGCCTGGTGGCCGCCAAGGTCATCGACGGAACCGTCGGCGTCATGATCGAGGTCAACTGCGAGACCGACTTCGTCGCCAAGTCCGCCAAGTTCATCGAACTCGCTGACAAGGTTCTGGCCACGGCGGTTGAGTCCGGCGCCGCCGAGCTCGACGCCCTGCTGGCCGCCGACGTCGACGGCAAGCCGCTGGGCGACTTCGTCGTCGAGGAAGGCGCCGTGCTGGGCGAGAAGGTTGTCGTCCGCCGGGTTGCCCGCGTCGAAGGCAAGACCGTCGATGCCTACCTGCACAAGACTTCCAAGGACCTGCCGGCACAGGTCGGTGTCCTCTTCGCCGTCGACGGCGAAGGCGAGGCGGCCTTCGAGGCAGCCCACGACATCGCCGTGCACAGCGCGGCCTACGCCCCGGCCTACCTGACCCGCGAAGAGGTCCCGGCCGAGACCGTGGAGAACGAGCGCCGCATCGCCGACGAGACCGCCCGCGCCGAGGGCAAGCCCGAGGCAGCACTCGCGAAGATCGTCGAGGGCCGGCTGAACGGTTTCTTCAAGGAGATCGTGCTGCTGGACCAGCCGTTTGCCAAGGACCCGAAGCAGTCCGTCGGCAAGGTGCTGGAAGCGGCCGGTGTCAACGCCACCGCCATTGCCCGCTTCCGCGTCGGAGCGTAACCTCGGTCGCAACGTTTAGGCGAACTGGCTGATTCAGATGACGAGGGGGTGGTCACCATCGGGTGACCACTCCTTTTTCATGTCCGGATCGGCCGCGCGGCTTCAGCCGCCGGGCAGCCGCGGCCAGTCACACACTCTTTCCCCAGAACCACGCACGCCGGGAGGCACCATGGAATCCCAGAACACCCAGACCACCGCTGATACCGGGGCCAAACGCCGCCGCGTCCTGCTGAAGCTTTCGGGCGAAGTCTTCGGCGGGGGGAAGCTGGGCGTGGACCCGGACACCGTCCGGGGCGTCGCCAAGCAGATCGCCGCCACCGTCGGCCAGGTCGAAGTGGCCATCGTCGTGGGCGGCGGCAACTTCTTCCGCGGCGCCGAACTGTCGACGTCGGGCATGGACCGCTCCCGTGCCGATTACATGGGCATGCTCGGCACCGTCATGAACTGCCTGGCCCTCCAGGACTTCCTCGAGCAGGCGGGGGTGGACACCCGCGTGCAAAGCGCGATCACCATGGGGCAGATAGCCGAGGCCTACATCCCGCGGCGGGCCATCCGGCACATGGAGAAGGGCCGCGTGGTCATCTTCGGCGCCGGCGCCGGCCTGCCCTATTTCTCCACCGACACCGTGGCTGCCCAGCGCGCACTCGAGGTGCACGCCGACGTCGTGCTCATGGCGAAGAACGGCGTGGACGGCGTCTACACGGCCGACCCGAAGAAAGACCCTGCCGCCGAGAAGCTCGACACGCTGACCTATGACGAAGCCATGCGCCGGAATATCCGGGTGATGGACCAGACCGCCTTCAGCCTGTGCCGCGACAACAAGCTGTCCATGGTGGTCTTCGGGATGGAGGGCGAAGGCAACGTGACCCGTGCCATTCTGGGCGAACAGATCGGCACCTACGTCACCGCCTGACTGGCGCCGGGCCGTCCGCCGGATAGCCTAGGATGGAAAGCAAGGCCAGGACCGCGGGCATCGCGGAGTGAATGAAGGACGTGAAGGAGAGACCGTGATAGACGAGACGCTGCGCGAAGCTGCCGAGAAGATGGACAAGGCAGTCGAAGTGGCCAAGGAAGACTTCGCCACCATCCGCACCGGCCGCGCCAATCCGGCACTGTTCTCCAAGGTCACGGTCGACTACTACGGCACGCCGACCCCGCTGCAGCAGTTGGCGTCCTTCCAGAACCCCGAACCGCGCACCCTGCTGATCACGCCGTACGACAAGGCGGCGCTGAACGACATCGAGAAGGCGCTGCGCGATTCGGATGTGGGCGCCAACCCGGCCAACGACGGCGTGGTGATCCGCGTTGTCCTGCCGGAACTGACCCAGGAACGCCGCAAGGAGTACGTCAAGGTCGTGCGGGGCAAGGCCGAAGACGCGAAGGTCTCCATTCGCAACATCCGCCGCAAGGCGATGGACACCATCGGCAAGCTGGTCAAGGACGGCGAGGTCGGCGAGGACGAAGGCAACAGGGCCGAAAAGGAACTGGACGCCCGGACCAAGTCGCACACCGACAACGTGGACGAGCTCCTCAAGCGCAAGGAAGCCGAGCTGCTCGAGGTCTGATGAGTACGGACCAGCCTCAACCCATGGCTGGCGATACGCCGGCTCCGGCGGCTGGTCCGGGACAGCGGCCGGCAGAACCCGGACGGCGGGCGCTGCGTGCCGCCGCCAAGCCTTCCCGTGCCGGGCGCAATCTGCCGGCAGCCATCGTCGTCGGACTCTCGCTGCTCATCGTTGTCCTGGTGGGCCTTTTCCTCCTGCCCGATGCCTTCGTGGTGCTGGTGGCCGGCTTCTCGGCCGTGGGCGTGTGGGAGGTTTCCCGCGCCCTGACGGTCAAGAACATCAAGGTGCCACTGCCGCCGCTGTTCGCGGGTGCCCTCGCGATGCCCGTGGCCGCCTATTACGGCGGGCCGGAGGGGCTGGCCTTCGCCCTGGTCGCCTCCTGCGTCGCCCTGATGGTCTGGAAGTGCCTGGACAGTACCGACGGCGCGGTCAGCAGCGTGCTCAGCGGTACCTTCATCCTCTGCTGGGTACCCTTTTTCATCAGCTTCTCGCTGCTGTTGCTGCTGGAGGAGTCCGGCGCCCTGAAGGTGGCCACCATGCTGCTGCTGGTGGTCTCCAACGACACCTTCGGGTACCTCATCGGGGTGTTCTTCGGGAAGCACCCGATGGCGCCGAAGATCAGCCCCAAGAAGTCGTGGGAAGGGTTTGCCGGTTCGGTCGGCGGAGCCGTCCTGGTCGGCGTCCTGTGCTCGGTGCTGGTGCTGGACCTGCAGTGGTGGTTCGGGCTCGTCCTGGCCGTGGCCACCGTGGCCGCCTCCACCGTGGGCGACCTGGCCGAATCGATGGTCAAGAGGGAACTTGGCATCAAGGACATGAGCAACTTCCTGCCGGGCCACGGCGGGGTGATGGACCGGCTGGATTCCATCGTGTTCGCGGCCCCGGTGGCTTTCGTGCTCGCATCGTTGCTGGCCCCGGGGGCCGTGTAGGCGCGCGGCCGCGGTTACCCGGGGCCATGCGGCGGCCCGCATAGACTGGGCACCGTAGACAAGCGGAACGTATTGAAGGAACAGGAACCACAGGACACCATGGCGCGACGAACCATTGATGCCGGCAAGGGCAGTGCCCCGTTCGACCACGTGGACCGGCGGAACTTCGGCTACAACGCACGCCAGGTGGACGACTTCCTGGGCCGGGCGCGGGAGTACTACAACAACCCCGAGCCCGACGACGCTCCCATCACCAGCCGCGATGTCCGGGCGATGACGTTCGATCCGGCCAAGGGCGGTTACGACCCGCGGGCCGTCGACGCCGCGCTGGACCGGCTGGAGGACGTCTTCGCGCAGCGGGAGCGCGACGCGCTGATCCGGCGGGACGGCGAACAGGCCTGGCTGACCCAGATCGGCCGCGTGTCGGCGATGCTGCGCGCCCGCCTGCACCGCGCCCCGGGCGAACGCTTCCGCCGGCCGGCGAAGCGGAACGCCGTCAGCTACAACGTGGAGGACGTCGACGCGCTGTGCGTCGAACTGCTGGGCTATTTCGAGCACGACCAGCCGATGAGCGTCGACGTGGTCCGCAGGGCCGTGTTCCGCGAGGCCAAGGGCAAAGACGGCTACGAGGAAAACCAGGTGGACGCGTTCCTGGACCGCGTCGTCGAGTTGATGGCCGCGATCGACTGACGGGCCGGACCTCGTTCAGTCCCCGGGACCGGGCCAGCCGGCCGGCTCCGGCCTGTCCGCCCGCTCCGGGGTGTGCAGCCGTGCCATGACCCGGGCAGTGGTGGCCGGCCTGCGCGAAGCCGTCGCGCGGGAAACGGCCACGGTCACCAGGAACGCCGCCGGAACCGTCCAGGCCGCCGGCTGTCCCAGCGGCTCGGCCCAGGCGCCCAGTTTCGGTCCCGCCACGGCAGCCGCCAGCAATGAACCGCCGCAGAGCACCGCCCCCGACACCATGCCGGCAATCGCGCCGGCATCCGTGAGGCCGCGCCACCAGATGCCTAGCAGCAAGAGCGGGCAAATGGTCGAGGCGGTGAACGCGAAGACCGTGCCCACGCTGCCGGCCAGGGCCAGCGATTCGGTGCTCAGGGCGATGCCCAGCGGCACGATGGCAGACAGCACGGCGGCCAGCCGGAAGCCCCTGACGCTGCCGCGGAACAGGTCCTGGCTCACCACCCCGGCCAGGGACACCACCAGCCCGGAGGTGGTGGAGAGGAACGCGGCGAACGCGCCCGCCACCACGCACGCGCTCAAGAGGTCGCCGGCCATGCCGTCCACAATCCGCCCCGGCAGCAACAGCACCGTGGCGTCGGACTGGCTGCCGCCGGCCAGCCGCGGGGTGTGCAGCCTGCCGAGGATGCCGTAGATGGTGGGGAAGAGGTAGAACAGCGCCAGCAGCCCGAGCACCAGTTGCGTGGTGCGGCGGGCGGCGGCACCGTCTGGATTGGTGTAGAAACGCACCAGCACGTGCGGCAGCCCCAGCGTGCCGAAAAGCAGGGCGACGATCAGCGAGATATTCCGGTACAGCGATGCATCGCCGACGACATCCAGCAACGGGTCGAAGGCCGCGCCGCCGCCGGTGGCCGACTGGCCCGAACCGGCGAGGACCAGCAGGATGAACACCACCGGGACGGCCAGGGCCGTGAGTTTCAGCCAATACTGGAAGGCCTGCACGAAGGTGATGGAGCGCATGCCGCCGGTGACCACGGACAGCACCACCACGACGACGACGGCGAGGGCGCCTGCCCAGCCCGGCAGGCCCGTGGCGATGCGCATGGTCAGGGCGGCCCCGTGCAGTTGCGGCACGATGTACAGCCAGCCGACCGCTATCACCAGCAGGCTGGTGACGCGGCGGGCGGCTGTGGAATCGAGCCGTGCCGCGGCGAAGTCGGGAATCGTGTATGCGCCGGAGCGGCGCAGCGGGGCGGCCACGAACAGCAAAAGCATCAGATAGCCGGCGGTGTATCCGACGGGGAACCAGAGCGCGTCGATGCCCGAGACCAGGATCAGCCCTGCCACGCCCAAAAAGCTTGCGGCCGAGAGGTATTCGCCGCCGATGGCCGACGCATTCCACCACGGCTTGACCGTCCTCGAGGCGACGTAGAAATCACCGGTGGTGCGGGAAATCCGCAGCCCGTAGATGCCGATCAGCACGGTGGCGGCGCAGACGGCGGCCACCGCCGCCAGCCCGGCGGCCGCGTTCACTGCCTCGTCCCCGGGTCAACCCGGTCGGCCGTCAACTCGCGGAAGCGGCGCTCGTTGCGGGCGGCCGCCCGGTTGTAGAGCGCGGCGCACGCCAGGATGATCGGGTAGATTCCGATGCCCAGCAGCAGCCAGGGGAGCGGGACGGTGAACACGGTCAGCGTGCCCGTGAGCGGTACCAGCGCGATCAGCACGGCCATGCCCAGCAGGATCAGCCCGAAACCGGCCGCCACCACGACGGCCAGGCGCAATTGGGAACGGACCAGGGACCGCACGAAGAGCTCGCCGACCTCGGACTGCTCGGCCACCTCGCGGGAGAAGGTGTAGCCGCCCGCCGGCCGGGGCGCGGCCGAACGCGGCGCGGTGACGCGGATGCGCTGCCGGAAACCGGCCGACGGAACCTGTGCATCGCCGTCGGGCAGCGGGGCGCCGCCGGGCAGCGGGACGCCGCCGTCGTCGCCAAGGGGAACCTCGCCGCGGCCGGGACCGCTGCTCATCCGCGCGGCCTCACCCGCGTGGCCTCCAGCCTGTCGCGGACGGCGGGCAGATGACGCCGGCTGACGGGCAGTTCCGCACCGCCGACCAGGAGGCTGGCCCTCCCGGCGCTGGTGCGCATCTGCTGGATTTGGTCCATCGCCACCAGGTAGGACCGGTGGATCCGGAGGTAGCCGGCGTCCGCCCACTGACGCTCCAGGTCGTTGAGCGGCACCCGGATCAGGTAGCTGGCGTCGGCCGTGTGCAGCCGGGCGTAATCGCCTTGGGCCTGCACATACTGGATCTCGTCGCGCCGGATCATCTTGGTAATGCCGCCCTGGTCAACGGTGACGACTTCAGGCTTGGCGGCGGCGCCGTCTTCCATCAGTTCGCAGATCCGGCGCACGGATTCCGCCAGCCGGTCTGCCCGCACCGGCTTGAGCAGGTAGTCCACGGCGGCCAGCTCGAAGGCCTGCAGCGCCTTGTCCTCATCGGCGGTCACGAAAACGACGGCGGGCGGGCGGCTGAAGCGGGAAATGACCTTGGCGATGTCCAGACCGGTCAGGGCCGGCATGTGGATGTCCAGAAAGAGCGCGTCCACGTCGTGACGCTCCAAGGCACGCAGCGCTTCGGCGCCGCTGGTGGCCTTGTGGACCTCCCCGATCCGGGAATCCCGGGCGAGCAGGTACGCCAGCGCCTCGACGGCGGGGGCTTCGTCATCGGCGACAACCACATTGACCATGGCCCACAGTCTATTAGGCCCCGGGGTGTAGCTCCGCGCCGGCCGCTTCAGTCCACCAGGTTCCCGGGCTGGGACTTGGGTAGCCGCAGCGTGACCAGCGTGCCGGCACCGGGCGCCGTGTCGACCACCAGGCCGTGTTCGTCGCCGTAGACCTGCCGCAGCCTCACGTCCACGTTGCGCAAACCCACATGGTCGCCTTCGGCGCGGCCGGCCAGCACGGTGCGCAGCCGGTCCGGATCCATGCCCACGCCGTCGTCTTCAATGGTCACCACGGCGTAGGCCCCGGCGTCGTGGGCGGTGATGGTGATCTGCCCCGGCCCTTCCTTGGCTTCGATCCCGTGGCGCACCGCGTTCTCCACCAAGGGCTGCAGGGAGAGGAACGGTATGACGGTGCTGAGGACTTCGGGGCCGATCTGCAGGCTGACCCTGAGCCGGTCACCGAATCGGGCCCGTTCCAGCAGCAGGTAGCGGTCGATCGATTTCAGTTCCTCCGCCAGGGTGGTGAAGTCTCCGTGCCGACGGAAGGAGTAGCGGGTGAAGTCGGCGAACTCGATCACCAGCTCCCGTGCCCGCGCCGGGTCGGTGAGGATGTAGGAGGCGATGGCGTTCAGGGCGTTGTAGATGAAGTGCGGGCTGATCTGGGCCCGGAGCGCGCGCACCTCGGCCTCCATTAGCAAGGTCCGCGAGGTGTCCAGTTCGGCCAGTTCGATCTGCGTGGCCACCCAGGCCGCGACCTCGTTGGTGGCCCGCACGAGCGACGCGGCGACGTGTCCGGTGTAGGCGCCGACGGTGCCGACCACCCGGTCCTGGACCCGGATCGGGGCGAAGACCGCTTCCGTCGGGCCGCCGTCTCGGGCGGCGGCCCCCCGCGGGACCCGGCCCTCCGGCAGCAACTGATCGCCGCGGAAGACCCGGGTGCGTCCCGATCCAATGGTCTTGCCAGCCAGGCGCAGGGCCGACTCCGGCGGCTGGCCGGCGCCGTCCCAGCCGAGCACATCGTCCAACCCGGTCAACACCAGCACCTCGGAGCCCAACAGGCCGCGCAGGTGCTTGCTCGCCTTGCCGGCGCCGGCCGGCGTCAGTCCGGCGCGCAGGTACTGGCCGGCAAGCCCCGCGGTATGCAGCGTGGCGTAGGTTGCGCGGTCGGCCTCGGAGCCAAGGTCCCGGTAGGACCGGGTCAGCTTAAAGCCCACCAGCGCGATCACCGCCACCGCCGCCGCGGCCAGGGCGGCGATGAGCGCGATGTCCACGGCCGGGCTGAGCATGCCCTCCAGCCTAGCCGCCGGACGGCCGGGCCGATTTGCAGCTCGGCGCACGGAGGTGCCGTTCACCGCAGCCGGAGAGCCGTTGGGCGACCCGACCCGCCCGGCCGCTGGCCACCGGCCCCGCCAGCTAGCAGAGTGATCGCAGTCACACACGCCACGCGTGTGCCCGAAGAGGAGGAAAAGATGGGCAACAACCCTCACCCGGACGCCGGAACCGCCGCGGCCGTGGACTTCCGAGAGGTCCAAGGCAGTCCGGAATTCACCGAGCTGCGCAGGCGCCACCGCTCATTCGTGTTCCCGATGGCAGTGGCCTTCCTGCTGTGGTACTTCGCCTACGTGCTCCTGGCCGACTACGCGCACGACTTTATGTCCACCAAGCTGTGGGGCAACATCAACGTCGGCCTGGTCCTGGGCCTGCTGCAATTCGTGAGCACCTTCGCCATCACCACCTGGTACGTCCGCTACGCCAACAGGAAGCTGGACCCGATCGCCACTGACATCCGCCGCAGCCTCGAGGACGAGGGTGTCGGCCTACCGGAGGACACCAAATGAACCACTCCGTCACCATCCCGCTGGCCGTCACGGCGGACGACATTAAGGATTCCACCTGGATCAACATCCTGATCTTCGCGCTGTTCGTCGGCGTGACGCTCGTGGTGGTGCTGCGGGCCAGCCGGAATAACAAGACCGCCGCCGACTACTACGCGGCGGGCCGGTCCTTCAGCGGCGGCCAGAACGGCACCGCCATTGCCGGCGACTACCTGTCGGCCGCATCGTTCCTGGGCATCTGCGGCGCGATCGCGATCAACGGCTACGACGGTTTCCTGTACTCGATCGGCTTCCTGGTGGCGTGGCTGGTGGCCCTGCTGCTGGTGGCCGAACTGCTGCGCAACACCGGCAAGTTCACCATGGCAGATGTGCTCTCCTTCCGGCTGCGGCAGCGCCCGGTGCGGATCGCCGCGGCCATCACCACGCTGGCGGTGTGTTTCTTCTACCTGCTGGCGCAGATGGCCGGCGCCGGCGGCCTTGTCTCGCTGCTGATCGGCATCGACTCCAAGCTGGGACAGTCCCTGGTGATCACCGTCGTCGGCGCGCTGATGATCCTCTACGTCCTGGTCGGCGGCATGAAGGGCACCACCTGGGTCCAGATCATCAAGGCCTGCCTGCTGATCGCCGGTGCGTTCATCATGACCGTCTGGGTGCTGGCACTGCACGGCTTCAACCTGTCCGAGCTGCTGGGTGCCGCCGTGGATACCGCCGGCAACCCCGAGCTGCTCAATCCGGGCCTGCAGTACGGGGTCTCGGAGGCGTCCAAGCTGGACTTCATCTCGCTGGCGCTGGCCCTGGTGCTGGGCACCGCGGCCCTGCCGCACGTGCTGATGCGCTTCTACACCGTGCCCACGGCCAAGGAGGCCCGCCGGTCCGTGGTCTGGGCCATCTGGCTGATCGGCGCGTTCTACCTGTTCACCCTGGTGCTGGGCTACGGCGCCGCGGCCCTGATCGGCCCGGAAGCCATCAAGAGCGCGCCGGGCGGGGTCAACTCCGCCGCGCCGCTGCTGGCCTTCGCGCTCGGCGGCCCCGTGCTGCTGGGGCTGATCTCCGCGGTCGCATTCGCCACCATCCTGGCGGTGGTGGCCGGCCTGACCATCACCGCGGCCGCCTCCTTCGCGCACGATATCTACGCGAACGTGGTGCGCAAGGGACAGGTCGACTCGGCCGGCGAGGTCAAGGTGGCCCGCCGCACGGTGGTGGTCATCGGCGTCGTCTCCATCCTTGGCGGCATCGGCGCGCAGGGCCAGAACGTGGCCTTCCTCGTGGCCCTGGCGTTCGCGGTGGCCGCCTCCGCCAACCTGCCCACCATCGTCTACTCGCTGTTCTGGAAGCGCTTCACCACCCAGGGTGCGGTGTGGAGCATGTACGGCGGCCTGGGCGCGGCCATCGTCCTGATCGCGTTCTCCCCGGTGGTCTCCGGAAAGGAGACGTCGATGATCCCCGGCGCGGACTTCGCCATCTTCGGCCTGAACAACCCGGGCATCGTCTCCATCCCGCTCGCGTTCTTCCTGGGCTGGCTGGGAACCGTGCTGGACAAGAACCGCGAGGACGCGTCCAAGCAGGCCGAAATGGAGGTCCGCTCGCTCACCGGCGTCGGAGCGGAGAAGGCCACGGTTCACTGAGACGACGACGGCGGCGCGCGCCTGCTGCGGCGCGCCGCTACAGATAACATTGCGGGCCCGGCGGCCGATTGCCGGGCCCGCAGCCATGCGGGTCGGATGGCGTTAGCCGGTTGCCCGGGCCCCGCGGGAGAGCAGCGGTTCCATCCGGAACGGGATCAGTTCGTGCATGGCCAGCGACGTGTCGGTCCGCTCCACGCCGTCGATCGCCAGGATCTTGCCGTTGACGCGGAACAGGTCCTCGGCGCCCTCCGAGACGACGCGGGCCAGGATATCCGCCTGGCCCGTGATGCCGATTGCTTCGAGTACCTCCGGAATGCGGGCCAACTCGTCGGTGATTTGTTGCAGTTTCGGCTGGTGCACGTGGATGTGGATGAAGGCCGCCAGCGGGTAGCCCACGGCGGCCGGATTGATCCGCCGGTCGAAGGAAAGGAACACCTGGTCCTTTTCCAGCCGGGCCATGCGCGCCTGCACCGTGTTGCGGGACAGGCCCAGGATCTGCGCCAGGGCCACGACGGTCCGGCGCGGATCCTGCGTCAGGGCTCCCAGTAACCGCAGGTCGGTGCCGTCCAGATTCCGCATAATGCGCAGAATAGCACGGGCTGCCCGGCCCCGACAGGGCATCCTGCTCAGTTTTTGTCAGGATCATTGCGCTACTTGCGGGATGTGAGTAGTGTCACAGTCAACCGCGGGCAAAGGTGCAGGCGGGGCTGTCCGGCGCCGGGAGGTCCACAAGACCTTCCCGGCCCTGAAGACGCAAAGGGAGTGTCGCAAGTGTCCTTACCAGGCACGGACCCGGCCGGTCCGCATCACCAGGAAAGCTACATCCAACTGCTCGCGCCGGACGGTACGCGGGTCCCCAGCGGGGAGTTCGACCCCTGGCTGGAGGATATCGACGGCGACCGACTCGCCGGCCTCTACCAGGACATGGTGGTCGTCCGCCGCCTGGACCAGGAAGCCACCGCCTTGCAGCGGCAGGGGGAGCTCGCCTTGTGGCCGCCGCTGCTGGGGCAGGAAGCGGCCCAGATCGGCTCCGGCCGCGCCCTGCGCAAGGACGACTTCGTCTTCTCCAGCTACCGGGAAAACGGCGTCGCGTACTGCCGCGGCGTGGACCTGACCGACATGATCCGCGTCTGGCGCGGCAACAGACCCTCCGGCTGGGACCCCTACGAGATCAACATGGCCACCCCGCAGGTCATCATCGGCGCCCAAACGCTGCACGCCACCGGCTATGCCATGGCGGTCAAGTTCGACGGCGACGACGCCGTGGCGGTGACGTTTTTCGGCGACGGCGCCACCAGCCAGGGCGACGTGAACGAGGCCATGGTGTTTGCCGCCAGCTTCCAGGCACCGGTGATCTTCTTCTGCCAGAACAACCAGTGGGCGATCTCCGAACCGGTGTCACTGCAGGCCCAGGGCAAACTGTCCGACCGGGCGCCCGGATTCGGCATTCCCAGTTACCGGGTGGACGGCAACGATGTCCTGGCCTGCCTGGCAGTGACGCGCCGGGCCTTGGAGCACGCGCGCAGCGGCGGCGGCCCCGCCTTCATCGAAGCGGTCACCTACCGGATGGGACCGCACACGACGGCGGACGATCCCACCCGCTACCGCGACGCGAACGAGCTGGAGGATTGGAAGAGCCGGGATCCGATCGACCGGCTGGCCGCCCACCTGGCGGCCGAGGGCCTGTTGGACGAGGGCCTGCAACAGCGGGTCCGGGACGCGGCCGACCGGGCCGCGGCCGAGATGCGGGCCGGCTGCACGGGCATGGCCGACCCTGCGGATTTGGAGCTGTTCGAGAACGTCTACGCGGCGCCGCACCCCGTGCTGGCGGAACAACGCGCGCACTACGAGCGCTATCTTGATTCGTTCGACGCTGCCGAGGGAGGCCGCTGATGACCACCATGACGTTTGGACGCGCCATCAACACCGGGCTGCGCAAGGCCCTGGAGAACGACCCCAGGGTGGTGATCATCGGCGAGGACATCGGAGCGTTGGGCGGGGTGTTCCGCATCACCGACGAACTGCAGAAAGACTTCGGCGCCCACCGGGTGATCGACGCCCCGCTGGCCGAGTCCGCGATCCTGGGCACCGCCGTCGGGATGGCCTACCGGGGCTACCGGCCGGTGTGCGAAATCCAGTTCGACGGCTTCATCTACCCGGCGTTCGACCAGATTGTCAGCCAGGTAGCCAAGCTGCACTACCGCACCCGCGGCCGGGTCAAGATGCCGCTGACCATTCGGGTGCCCTTCGGCGGCGGCATCGGCGCGGCCGAACACCACTCCGAATCCCCGGAGGCGTATTTCACCCACACCTCCGGGCTGCGGGTGGTGGCAGTGTCCAACCCGCAGGACGCCTGCACGATGATCCAGCAGGCCATCGCCGCCGACGATCCGGTGGTCTACTTCGAGCCGAAGCGGCGGTACCACACCAAGGGCGAAGTGGACGAGAATGCGCTGGAGTCCGCCCTGCCGATGGGCAGCGCCCGGGTGGAGGTGCCCGGGTCCGACGTGACCCTGGTGGCCTACGGCGCGCTGGTCCAGACGGCGCGGGAGGCGGCCCAGGCCGCCGAGGACGACGGCGTGTCGGTGGAAGTCATCGACCTGCGCTCGCTGTCGCCGCTGGACTTTCCCACCGTGGAGGCCTCGGTGCGCAAGACGGGCCGCCTGGTGATCACGCACGAGGCGGCCCGGACCGGCGGGCTCGGCGCGGAGATCGCGGCCAGCCTGACCGAGCGCTGCTTCTATCATCTGGAACACGCTCCCGTGCGGATCGCCGGGATGGACATTCCCTACCCTCCGGCCAAGCTGGAGCGGCATCACCTCCCGGACCTGGACCGCATCCTGGACGGGGTGGACCGGGCGCTCGGCAGGCCCAACTCGCTGACCGGACTGGAGGACTGAAGCCGTGGGGATCAAGGTATTCAAGTTGCCGGACCTGGGCGAGGGGCTCACCGAGTCGGAGATCGTCAGCTGGAGCGTGGCGGAGGGCGACGCGGTCCAGCTCAACCAGATCCTGGGCGAGGTGGAAACCGCCAAGGCCGTGGTCGAGCTGCCCTCGCCGTTCGCCGGGGTGGTCCGGACCCTGCATGAGGTACCCGGCACCACGGTCAGCGTGGGCGAGCCGATCGTCTCCATCGAGGTGGAAGACGCGGGGCAGAGCGACGACGGCGCGAAGGCCGCCGGAAGGCCGCCGGAACCGCGCCGCGAGGCGAACCTGGTGGGGTACGGTGCTGCCGCCGAAGGGAACGGGCGGCCGGCCCGGCGCCCGCGCAAGACCGGAGGGGCGGCGGCCACCGCGGCGGTGCCGGCCGCCTACCCGGCGACCCTGGCCGGGCGCGCACCGGACACGGAGCCCGCCGGAGCCGCGAATGGTGCGGTTGCCGCCCGGCCGGCCGGGGCGCCCGGCGAGGCCGCGGCCGAACCGTCCGGGAAGATCCCGGAGCGGCCACGCTCCACCCCGCCGGTCCGGAAGCTGGCGAAGGACCTCGGCGTCGAGCTCGCACGGGTGGCCGGGACCGGCGAACGGGGCCTGATCACCCGCGACGACGTCCTGGCCTTCCACGAGGCGGCCGCAGCGGCCCCGGCCGTCGCGGCCCGGGGCGCCGTGTCCGGAACGGCCGGCGGCTGGCTCGGCGGCGCCGCGGAGGCCGAGACGCGGATCCCGGTCAAGGGCGTACGGAAGCACACCGCCGCCGCCATGGTGGCCAGTGCCTTCACCGCCCCGCATGCGTCCTCGTTCCTCACCGTCGACGCGACGGAGAGCATGGAATTGATCCGGCGGCTCAAGGCGGGCAAGGCGTTCGCCGGGCTGAAACTCACGCCGCTGACCATCACCGCCAAAGCCCTGTGCCTGGCGCTGGAGCGCCGCCCCGAGCTGAACTCCCGCTGGGACGGGGACGCCGGCGAGATCGTGCGGCAGAACTACGTGAATCTGGGCATCGCCGCGGCGACCCCGCGCGGGCTGACCGTGCCGAACATCAAGGACGCGCACCGGATGGACCTGCACCGGCTGGCCGAGGCCCTGGGGGAGCTGACCGAGACGGCACGTGCCGGCAGGACCGCCCCGGCCGAACTGCGCGGGGGGACCATCTCCATCACCAACATCGGGGTGTTCGGCATCGACGCCGGAACGCCGATCCTGAACCCGGGGGAGTCGGCCATCCTGGCCCTCGGCGCGGTGCGCCGGCAGCCGTGGGAATACCGGGGTGAGGTGGCGCTGCGCGACGTGGTGACGCTCAGCCTGTCCTTCGACCACCGCGTGGTGGACGGGGAGCAGGCGGGGCGCTTCCTCGCCGACATCGGCACCATCCTGTCGGACCCGGCCATGGTGCTGGCCATGGTGTGATCAGCCCGGCCATGGTGCTGGCCATGGTGTGATCAGGGTTCAAAGCCGGCTCAGGCCAGTTCGAGGATCTCCTCGGTGACCACGGCGCCGCGGGCGTTGGCGAAGCCCTGGGCCTCGCCGACGGTCCGGAAGCCGAGCTTGTGCAGGACCTTGACCGAGCCAAGGTTGTCCTTGACCACCCTGGCCCGGATGGGACGCGCGGAAAATTCCCGCAGGAAGGCCTCGACGGCCGCGGTGGTGACGCCCTTGCCCCACTGCGACTTCGCCGTCCAGTAGCTCAGTTCCGGGTACCCCTCGTTGGGGTAGGCCAGCACGCTGCCCACCACCTCGCCGTCGACGGTGACGGTGCGCACGGTGATGGACTCGTCGTCGAGCAGGCTCTGCCAGTGAAGATCAAACACGCCGCGGTCAGACGGATTCCGGGCGGCAAACGCCGCCATATGGTTGGCGTCGGGATCCTGCTGGTACTCGAAGAACTCGTCGAGGTCGGCAGGTTCTACAGGACGAAGCTCAATCACAGCAGACCTTTCGGCTAGTTGGTGTCTGATACACCCTACTCGGCTTTCAACGCGGCCCAAGCCATTTGTTCCAGCAGATTGCGGCGCCAGGCTTCCCGCGGCTGCCGGCTCCGATGGGTCGAATGCGGCGTGGAGTTGATCAGTCCGAAGACCGCGTGTGCGCGGACCCGCAACTGCGCCGCGTCCGCCTCCGGCAGCAGCCGCGCCAGCACGGAAACCCACACCTCCACATAGGTGCGCTGCAGCGTCCGGACCAGCGCCGAATCCTCGGCGGGCAGGCTGTCCAGGTCCCGGTCGTGGACCCGGATGACGTCGGGATGCTTCAAGGCAAAGTCCACGTGGAAGGCGACCAGGCCGCGGAGCGCCTCCTCGGCGTCCTGCTGGCCGGCCGCCACGTCCTGGCCGCCGTCGAGCAGGTCCTGGCTGACGCCCGTGAGCAGCGCCGCCAGTACCGCATGTTTGCTCTCGAAATGCCGGTAGACGGCCGGCCCGCTGACGCCGGCCGCCGAGCCGAGGTCTTCGATGGAGACGCCGTTGAAGCCGCGCTCGGCAAAGAGGCGGGCGGCGGCGTCCAGCAGTGCGGCCCTGCGGGTGGCCTTGGCCAGGCTGCGGCCGGTCTGGCGCGTCCCGGCGGCGGCATGCGGTGCTGTGGGCATGGATCGGTTCCCTCGAGAAGGTGCTGAATAAGTGCTGGACAAGACACTTAACGGCCACTAGCCTGATTTCAGTTAGTACAGACTAACCAAAATGCGTCCTGCAGGCCAGTTGCCCGGAGCGGGCGGCGGGCCGGACGCGCGACGGCTTCGGCCAGGAAGGTGTCGATGGAGACACTGGCTTCCCGGGTGGACACTACCAGTGACAGCTTCCGGGCCAACGACGAGCAGCAGCGCCGGCTGGCTGCCGACCTGCACGCCCGGCTGGCGTCGGTGGCGGCGGGCGGGCCGGAGAGCTCGCGCCGGCGCCATCTGGAACGGGGCAAGCTGTTGCCGCGGGACAGGGTCGACACGCTGCTGGACGAGGGCAGCCCGTTCCTGGAGATCGCGCCGCTGGCCGCCGAGGGAATGTACGACGGCGATTCGCCGGGGGCGGGGATGATCGCCGGCATCGGCCTGGTGCACGGCCGCCACGTGCTGGTGGTCTGTAACGATGCGACCGTCAAGGGCGGGACCTACTATCCGATGACGGTCAAGAAACACCTGCGCGCCCAGGAGGTGGCGCTGGAGAACAACCTGCCGTGCATCTACCTGGTCGACTCCGGCGGCGCGTTCCTGCCCAAGCAGGACGACGTCTTCCCGGACCGCGAGCACTTCGGCCGGATCTTCTATAACCAGGCCCGGATGTCGGCGGCTAAAATCCCGCAGATCGCCGCGGTGCTCGGTTCCTGCACGGCCGGCGGCGCCTACGTTCCGGCGATGAGCGACGAAACCGTGATCGTCCGCGGCCAGGGCACCATCTTCCTGGGTGGCCCGCCGCTGGTGAAGGCGGCCATCGGCGAAGTTGTCACCGCGGAGGAACTCGGCGGCGGCGAGCTGCATGCGCGGACCTCGGGGGTGACCGACCACCTGGCCGAGAACGATGTGCACGCGCTGGAGATTGTCCGCGACATCGTGGCCACGCTCCCGTGCCGGGCGCCGGCCTGGGAGACGGCGCCCGTGGAGGCCCCGGCGGCCGACCCGCAGGAAATCTACGGATCCGTTCCGGTGGACGTCAACGCCGCCTACGACGTCCGCGAGGTCATCGCCCGGCTGGTGGACGGCAGCCGCTTCCACGAGTTCAAGCGGGAGTACGGCACCACGCTGGTCACCGGGTTCGCCCGGCTCCACGGGCATCAGGTGGGCATCGTGGCGAACAACGGCGTGCTCTTTTCCGAATCTGCCCTCAAGGGCGCGCACTTCATTGAACTCTGCGACCAGCGCGGCATCCCGCTGGTTTTCCTGCAGAACCTCTCCGGCTTCATGGTGGGCCGCGACTACGAGGCCGGCGGCATCGCCAAGCACGGCGCCAAGATGGTGACCGCCGTCGCGACCGCTCGGGTGCCGAAGCTGACCGTGGTGATCGGCGGGTCCTTCGGCGCCGGCAACTATTCCATGTGCGGCCGCGCGTACTCGCCGCGCTTCCTCTGGATGTGGCCGGCCGCGCGCATCTCGGTGATGGGCGGCAACCAGGCCTCCTCGGTCCTGGCCACCGTCAAACGGGACCAGTTGGAAGCCCGCGGGGAGGAGTGGAGCGCCGAGGCCGAGGAGGCGTTCAAGGCCCCCATCCGGGAGCAGTACGAAGCGCAGGGCAACCCGTATTACTCCACCGCCCGGCTCTGGGACGACGGGATCATCGACCCGGCGCAGACCCGGACCGTGCTCGGCCTCGCCCTCGACGTCTGCGCCAACAGTCCCTTGCCCGAGACCGCCTTCGGCCTGTTCAGGATGTGATCAGAGTGTTCGAAACCGTCCTGGTTGCCAACCGCGGCGAAATCGCCTGCCGGGTCATCCGCACGCTGCGCGCCATGGGCATCCGGTCCGCGGCCGTCTATTCGGACGCCGACGCCGGGGCCCGCCACGTGCGCGAGGCCGACATCGCGGTGCGGATCGGGCCCGCCCCGGCCGCCGAGAGCTACTTGCGCATCGACGCGGTGATCGAAGCCTGCAAGGCCACGGGCGCCGAGGCCGTCCACCCCGGCTACGGCTTCCTCAGCGAGAACGTGGCGTTCGCCCAGGCGCTGGAGGCCGCCGGCATCGTGTTCATCGGACCCAACGTGGGGGCGATCGGGATCATGGGGGACAAGATCCGCTCCAAGAACCACGTGGCATCGTATGGGGTCCCGGTCATTCCCGGGATCGCGGAACCGGGGCTGGACGACGACGGGCTGGTCCGGGCCGCCGAAGAGGTCGGCTACCCGCTGTTGATCAAGCCGTCGGCCGGCGGCGGCGGCAAGGGGATGATGGCCGTGCAGCGGCCCGAGGAACTGCGCGCCGCGCTCGCCGCCGGGCGCCGGGTGGCCGCCTCCGCCTTCGGCGACGACACGCTCTTCCTCGAGCGGCTGATCGCCCGGCCGCGGCACATCGAGGTGCAGGTGCTGTGCGACCGGCACGGCAACGCCATCCACCTCGGGGAGCGCGAATGCTCGCTGCAGCGCCGGCACCAGAAAGTGATCGAGGAGGCCCCGTCGTCGCTGCTCGACGCTGTCACCCGCGCCAGGATCGGCGAGGCGGCCTGCAACGCCGCCCGCTCGGTGGACTACACCGGGGCCGGAACGGTGGAGTTCCTGGTCTCCGACGACGCGCCCGACGAGTTTTTCTTCATGGAGATGAACACCCGGCTGCAGGTGGAACACCCGGTCACCGAGCTGGTGACCGGCCTGGACCTGGTGGAGTGGCAGGTGCGCATCGCGGCCGGCGAGGTGCTCGCGCCGGCGCAGTCCGACGTCGTGCTGACGGGACACGCGGTGGAGGCGCGCGTCTACGCGGAGGATCCCTCGCAGCAGTTCCTGCCCTCGGCGGGCACGGTGCTGGCCCTGGAGGAAGCCGCCGGGGAGGGCCTCCGGGTGGACAGTTCGCTGCTGCCCGGACTGGTCATCCCCTCCGACTACGACCCGTTGCTGTCCAAGGTGATCGCCTGGGGCGAGGACCGGCAGCAGGCCCTGGCACGGCTGGACGGTGCGCTCGCCGACACCATGGTGCTCGGCATCCATACCAACATCGAGCACCTCCGCAGCCTGCTGGCCGACGAGGACGTGCGGGCCGGGCGGCTGGACACCACGCTGATCGACCGAAAGATCGAACACCAGCAGTTCCGCCGGCCCGGTGACGCCGAACTGTCCGTGGCCGCCGTGGACTGGCTGCTCCGGCAACAGGGCGCGCGCATCCAGGCATGCGCGGCCGGCGGGGCGGGGTCCGCCTGGCGGAGCGAGGGCTGGCGGCTGAGCGGGCCGCGCCCGGGCACCGTCAGCTTCGACCTCGGCGGCGGAGAGCGCCGCGAGGTGACGGTGGCCTGGACGGGGGACGCGGCCGCCGGGGGGCCCGCCGGTGCCGTGGTGACGGCCGGCGGCGGCAGCTACGCCGTCGTGCTGGATCGGGCCGGGCACGCGGCGGAGGTCGACGGACTCCGCCGGCCGCTGCGCCACGCGTTCGGCGCAGACGGCACGATCTGGCTGGGCGACGCCGGCTGGTCGGCCCGGGTGACCGTCCGCGGCCGGGAGCGGCGGCTCGCCGATGCCCTCGCGGGGGTCCGCCAGGCCGAGGGGGAGGCATCACCCGAGGTGCGCTCGCCGATGCCCGGGACGGTGACGTCCGTGGCGGTGGCCAACGGCGAGCGTGTGGTGGCCGGCCAGCCGCTGTTGACGGTGGAAGCGATGAAGATGGAACACCAGCTGAGCGCCGCGATCGCCGGCGAGGCCAGCATCAACCTCAAGCCCGGCGACCTGGTCAAGGCCGGCCAGATCGTCGCCGTCGTGCGGGCAGCGGATCCTGTCCCCGAAGAACCTGAACAGAAAGGGGCATGACCATGCCTGACTTTTCACTGAGCGAGGACTACCAGGATCTGGTGGAGACCGTGCGGGAATTTGCCCGCGAGGTGGTTGCCCCGGTGTCCGCCAAGCACGACGAGGAGCACAGCTTCCCGTACAAAGTGGTGGCACAGATGGGCGAGATGGGACTGTTCGGCCTCCCGTTCCCCGAGGAGTACGGCGGCATGGGCGGCGATTACTTCGCGCTCGCCCTGGCGCTGGAAGAACTCGGTGCGGTGGACCAATCGGTGGCGATCACCCTCGAGGCCGGGGTCTCGCTGGGGGCCATGCCCATTTACCGGTTCGGCAGCGAGGACCAGAAACAACAGTGGCTGCCCATGCTGGCCAGCGGCGAGGCGCTCGCCGGCTTCGGCCTGACCGAACCCGAAGCGGGCTCCGACGCGGGCGGCACGAAGACCCGGGGCGAGCTCGTGGACGGGCAGTGGGTGGTCAACGGGCACAAGGAATTCATCACGAACTCCGGCACCGACATCTCCCGGCTGGTCACCGTCACCGCGGTCACCGGCACCTCCGAGCGCGACGACGGCTCGCTGAAGAAGGAGATTTCCACCATCCTGGTCCCCACCGACACCCCGGGCTTCACCGCCGAGAAGGCCTACAACAAGGTGGGTTGGAACGCCTCCGACACGCATCCGCTCACTCTCGACAATGTCCGCGTCCCGGAAGAGAACCTGCTGGGCCGCCGCGGCCGGGGCTATGCCAACTTCCTGCAAATCCTGGACGAGGGCAGGATCGCCATCGCCGCGCTGGCCACGGGCGCGGCGCAGGGCTGCGTGGACGAGGCGGTGCGCTACGCCAAGGAGCGTCAGGCCTTCGGCACCAGCATCGGCTCCTTCCAGGCCATCCAGTTCAAGATCGCCCGGATGCAGGCCCGCGCGCACACGGCGCGGCTGGCGTATTACGATGCCGCCGCCCGGATGCTCGCCGGCCAACACTTCAAAACGCAGTCCGCGATTGCCAAGATGGTGGCAGGCGAAGCCGCCATGGACAACGCCCGCGATGCCACGCAGATTTTCGGCGGCTTCGGCTTCATCAACGAATTCCGGGTGGCGCGCCACTACCGTGACTCGAAGATCCTGGAGGTCGGGGAAGGGACCACCGAAGTGCAGCTGATGCTCATCGCCCGCGAGCTGGGGCTTTGACCGACCGCGCAGGCTAAGGAGGACGCAGTGATCGACAAGGTAGTAGCTTCCGCCGCGGAGGCCGTGGCGGACATTCCCGACGGCGCCTCGCTGGCCGTGGGCGGCTTCGGCCTGTGTGGCATTCCGGTGGCGCTGATCCAGGCCCTGCACGACGCCGGCACCACCGACCTGGAGACCATCAGCAACAACTGCGGCGTGGACGACTGGGGGCTGGGCGTGCTGCTGGCCGACGGGCGGATCCGGCGCACCATCAGCTCCTACGTGGGCGAGAACAAGGAGTTCGCCCGGCAGTTCCTGGCCG
Source organism: Arthrobacter sp. Y3223151 (assembly GCF_059091125.1). Lineage (NCBI taxonomy): Bacteria > Bacillati > Actinomycetota > Actinomycetes > Micrococcales > Micrococcaceae > Arthrobacter > Arthrobacter sp. Y3223151. Next base: position 132,004 of record NZ_JBNHGI010000009.1, read on the forward strand.
GCGAGCTGGAAGTGGAGCTGACCCCCCAGGGGACGCTGGCAGAGAAGCTGCGGGCCGGCGGTGCCGGGATTCCCGCTTTCTATACGGCCGCCGGGGTCGGCACCCAGGTCAGCGAGGGCGGGCTGCCGCGCAAGTACGACGCCGACGGCGCGGTGGCCAAGGCGTCGGAACCGAAGGAGGTCCGCAGCTTCGGCGGGGCCGACTACGTGCTGGAGGAGTCCCTGCGGCCGGACTTCGGACTGGTGCATGCGTGGAAGGGCGACCGGCTGGGCAACCTGGTGTTCCACGTGACCGCCATGAATTTCAATCCGCTCTGCGCCATGGCCGGCAAGATCACGATCGCCGAGGTCGAGGAACTCGTGGAGCCGGGCGAACTGGACCCCCAGCAGATCCACACCCCCGGCATCTTCGTCCAGCGGGTGGTGGTGGCGCCGGACGTGGAAAAGAGGATCGAAAAACGCACGGTGCGGCTGGCCGGCCAAGAGACCGCGACCGGGAAGTAAGGAGCACGCCATGGCGCTGACGCGCAACGAACTGGCCGCCCGGGTGGCCCGGGAACTGGAAAACGGGCAATACGTGAACCTGGGCATCGGCATGCCCACCCTGATTCCGAACTACATCCCGGACGGCGTGGAAGTCATCCTGCATTCGGAGAACGGGATCCTCGGTGTCGGCCCCTATCCCACCGAGGAGAACATCGACCCGGACCTGATCAACGCGGGCAAGGAGACCGTGACGCTCAACCGGGGAGCGGCCATCTTCGACTCCTCCGCGTCCTTCGGCATGGTGCGGGGCGGGCACGTCGACGTGGCCGTTCTCGGCGCCATGCAGGTGTCCCGGACCGGAGACCTGGCCAACTGGATGATCCCCGGCAAGATGGTCAAGGGCATGGGCGGTGCCATGGACCTGGTCTTCGGTGCCAAACGGCTGATCGTCATGATGGAACACGTGGACAGGGACGGGAATCCCAAGATCTTGACCGAATGCACGCTGCCGCTGACCGGCAGGGGCTGCGTGGACACCATCATCACCGACCTGGCGGTCATCGACGTCGCGGAGCAAGGACTGGTGCTGCGCGAGACGGCCCCCGGCGTCGGGGTGCAGGACGTCGTGGCCGCCACCGGCGCCGAACTCCGGGTCGACCAGTACCAGGCGGGTGCCCGGTGAACACCGATGCCGGGGCAGCGGCCACGCCGTCGGAAGCCGCCGGGGCGCAGAAAGTGATCATCCAGCGCGGGCTCTACTTCGAGGAGATCGAAGCGGATGTCATCTACGCGCACCGGCCGGGCCGGACTGTCACCGAGGCGGACAACGTCTTCTTCACCACCGCCACCATGAACAACCAGGCGCTGCACCTGGACGCGGCGTGGGCGGCGGAGCAGCCGTTCGGCCAGCGGCTGATGAATTCCATGTTCACCCTCGCCACGGTCGTGGGCCAGTCCGTCGGCCAGCTCACCCAGTCCACGATCGTGGCACAACTGGGCATGACCGACGTGACGTTCCCGCACCCGCTCTACCACGGGGACACGCTGTACACGGAGACGGTGGTGACCGACAAGCGGCTGTCCCGGTCCCGGCCCGGCACCGGCGTGGTGACCATGCACCATACCGGCCGGAACCAGCACGGGGACGTGGTCGCCACGGTGACGCGCAGCTGCCTGATGTGGACCAAGGACGGCCACGCGCACGCCATCGCGGGCTCGGAAACGGCCGACGCCGAACTGTGGGACGGCCGGCCCGGGGACGGAATCCGATGACCGGCTTCGACATGGGGCCGGCCATCCTGTTTTGTCCGGCGGACCGCCCGGACCGGTACGGCAAGGCGGCCGCACGCGCCGACGCGGTGATCCTGGACCTGGAGGACGCCGTTGCCCCGGGCGACCGTGCGGCGGCCCGGGCAGCCATCATCGACAACCCGCTGGACCCCGAACGGACCATCGTGCGGGTCAACGCGGCCGGCACCGCCGACCACGCGCCGGACCTGGACGCCGTCCGCCGGTCCGGGTACCGCACCATCATGCTGGCCAAGGCGGAGGACGCGGCGGCCGCCCTCGGCCTCGGGGAGTACTCGGTGGTGGCCCTGTGCGAGACGGCGCTGGGCGTGCTGCACGCCGCGGAGCTGGCACGCTGCGCGAACGTCACCGCCCTGATGTGGGGCGCCGAGGACCTGGTCGCCTCACTGGGCGGCAGTTCCAGCAGGTTCGCGTCCGGAACCTACCGGGACGTTGCCCGGCAAGCGCGTTCCCAGGTCCTGCTCGCCGCCGGCGCCTACGGCAAGGCCGCCATCGACTCGGTCTACCTCGACATACCGGACCTCGGCGGGCTCGCCGCCGAGGCTGAGGACGCCGTCGCCTCGGGCTTCGCGGCCAAGGCCATCATCCACCCCAGCCAGGCCGACGTCGTGCGGGCCGCCTACCGTCCGGGCGAGGAGGAAACGGACCATGCGGCCGCGTTGCTGGCCGCCGCCGCCACCGAATCCGGGGCCTTCCGGTTCCGCGGCCAGATGGTCGACGGGCCGGTCCTCAAGCACGCGGAGCAGATCCTGCGGCGGGCGCGGCAGACTCCGTCCTAACGGCTGATCGGGACGTAGGCCCGTCCTGACGCCTGATCGGGCCCGGCAGACCCGCCCTAACGGCTGATCGGGACGTAAAACTTCTCCGGCCGGCCGGCTGCTCCGTACCGCGGGGTGATCCGTGCCTCGCCGCGCGAGACCAGGTACTCCAGATACCGCCGCGCGCTGACCCGGGCCAGGCCCAGCCGCCCGGCGACCTCGGACGCGGAGGAGGCCGCGCCGGCCGCATTCAGGTCGGCGATCACCGCCTCCAGGGTGGGCAGGGACAGGCCCTTGGGCAGCGGGACCGCGGCTCCCGGGCCGGACAGCGCCATGGCGGAAAGCGCGGTTCGGCCGGCGTCGCTTCCGGAGGCGGCGGCAGCGCGCGGCAACAGCCGGGGTGCGCCCGGGGCACTGCGGGGCGCCGGGCCGTCAGCGGTTCCGTCCGCGTCCCGCCGGGCGGACTCCCTGCCGGCATCGAGCTGCGGTGCGAGCAGCCGGTCGATGCCGTCCTGGTCCAGCACGGCGGAGTCGTCGCTGCCGCTGATTTGCCGGCGGTGTTCCACGTAGGCGTCCAGCCGCTCCATCAGCACCCGCGCGTTGAACGGCTTCACGAGGTAGTGGAGCACTCCGCCGGCCATCGCGGCCCGCACCGTGTCCAGTTCGCGTGCCGCAGTTATCGCGATGACGTCGACAGGTTCCCCGGGAAGGTTCCGGACCGCGCGCAGGACTTCGATGCCGCTCATGTCCGGCAGGTGGATGTCCAGCAGCACCAGTTCGGGGCGAAGCGCCGCGACCATGGCCAGGCCCTCGGCCCCGGTGTACGCGGTGCCCACGGCGTCGAAGGCGCCATGGGCCAGCAGGAAGCCGGTGTGCACCCCGGCAACTTCTTTGTCGTCGTCGATGACGACCGTGCGGATCTGGCTCATGGGACCGGGACTCCCTGCGCGCGGGCGTTGGGCGGGGTGGGCGAGAACGTGACCGTGAACTCTGCGCCGCCGGAGGCCGAGGCCGCCACCCGGGCGCAGCCGCCGCGCCGCGCCGCAACGCGGCTGACCAGCGCGAGGCCGAACCCCCGGCTGCCCGGCAGCGCCGCCTCCTTGCCCGAGACGCCCGGCTCGAAAATGCGGTGGTATTCCTCCGCCGGGATGCCGGGGCCGTCGTCCGCGACCGTGATGGTGCAGCCGGCCGGGCCGCTGGCGACGGCGACGGTGATGGTTCCCTGCATCCCCACGGCTTCGATGGCGTTGTCGATCAGGTTCCCGAGCACCGTGACCGCATCGGTGGTGCCGTCCGGGGCGAGCTCGGACGCCGGATCGATGAGCAGCCTGATGTCCTTTTCGTCGCAGATGGTGGTCTTGGCCATCAGCAGGCTGGCCGCGTCCGGGTCCGTGATGCCCGGGGCCAGTTCGCCCGCCACCACCGACCCGCCGTGGCCGGAACGCGAGATGAAATCCACCGCCTGTTGCGCGCGGCCCAGTTCCAGCAGGCCGGAGATCACATGCATCTTGTTGGAAAATTCGTGCGCCTGGGCACGCAGGGCCTGGGTGACATCGCGTGCGCCGTCCAAATCCTGCAGCAGCTGGTGCAGTTCGGTGCGGTCCCGCAGGATGAGGACGCTGCCCACGCGTCGCGAGTCCACGGTGGCCGCGTTGGCCCGGGCCAGCAGCACCCGTTCGCCGGCGAGGACGGTTTCGTCGGCGCCGCCGGTGGCCGCGAGCATTGCTGCCAGCTCCGGTTCCAGAATGGTGGTGGCTGGCTGGCCCAATGCGGTGTCGGAGACCTCCAGGAGCCGTTTCGCCTCATCGTTAAGCAAGGCAATGCGCCCGCGGTCGTCGACGGCGACCACACCCTCGCCGATGCCGTGCAGCATCGCGTCGCGCGTTTCGAGCAGGGCGGCGATCTCCTCCGGCTCGAGCTGATAGATCCGCCGCCACACCAGCCGCGAGATGTAGATCGCGCCCGCCGATCCGACCAGTGCCGCCGCGATGAGCCAGGCCAGCAGAACCGGCAAGTCGTCGTTGAGGTCATCGCGCAGCGTCGATTCCAAGGTGCCGACCGACGCGGTGCCGATCACTGTGCCGCCCGACCGGTCATAGACGGGCACCTTCACCCGCCACGACTCGCCCAGCGTGCCGGTCTGCCGGCCGACGAACGTCTCGCCGGACAACGGGATGGACGGGTCCGTGGAAACCATCTGCCCGATCAATGCCGGGTTCGGGTGGGAGTAGCGGATCCCGCGGTCGTCCGTGACCACCACGTAGGTCACGCCCGTGGACTGCGCGATGAGCTCGGCGATCGGCTGGATGGTCTCGCTGGGGTCTTCGTCGTCGAAGGCGTCCACAATGGACGGCAGTTGCGCCACCGAGCGTGCCACGCCGATCATCCGTCCCTCGTAGGCATCGCGGATCTGCTGCTCCTGCATCGATATGGCGACCGAGCCGGCCACCAGCACGACGGCGAGCAGGATGGACAGCTGCAGCACAAACAGCTGGGTCCGCAGCGACAGGGATTGGAACACACCACCATTTTCGCATGCTGTTAGCTGCGCCACTTTGCAGCTGTTATCCGGTGCCCCGGAGGCGGGGCGCGGTCGTGACCACAATGACCAATACGGCCACAATGACCGCATTCTTCCCGCGCGGCGCACCGGTCCCTACGCTGGGGCGCACGGCATGGTGATGCCCATCACGCCGGCTGGAGGAGGAAGAACCTACATGAAGCTCGACCGTACGATGAGACGCCGTTCGGCCCTGGTGGCCGCCGCGGCAGCATCCGCCCTGGTCCTGGCCGCCTGCGGCTCCACTACTGGCGGCGGTGGCGGTGCCGAAGAAGCCGGCATCGACAAGCTCAACATCATTGTCCCGGCAGACCCGGGCGGCGGCTGGGACCAGACCGGCCGCGCCATCCAAAAGGATCTGCAGGAGAACGACCTGGTTTCCAGCGCCTCGGTGGTCAACATCGGCGGCGCCGGCGGCACCAACGGGCTGGCGAAGCTGGCCACCGAACAGAACCCGGACACCCTGATGGTGATGGGGTACGTCATGGTCGGGGCCGTGGAAACCAACAAGTCGAAGAACCGGATCGAAGACACCACGCCGATCGCCCGGCTCACCGAAGAGCCGCTCGTCGTCGTCGTTCCCGCCGACTCGCCGTACCAGACAATCGACGACCTGATCGCCGACGTCAAGGCCAAGGGCAAGGGCGTCTCCATCACCGGCGGGTCCGCCGGCGGCGCCGACCACATCCTGGCCGGCCTCATGCTGAAGGAAGCCGGAATCGGCGCCGACAGCCTGAACTACATCCCGTACTCCGGCGGCGGGGAATCGCTGGCGGCGCTGCTGGGCAACAAGGTCTCGGCCGGCATCTCCGGCGTGGGCGAGTACGCGGAGCAGGTCAAGGCCGGCAAGCTGCGTGCCCTGGCGGTCTCCGGTCCGGAGGCCGCGCCGCAGTTGCCCGAGGTCAAGCCCCTGAAGGAGCAGGGCATGGACGTGGTGCTCACCAACTGGCGCGGCGTCGTGGCTCCCGGGTCCATCGACGACGCCCAGGCGGAGAAGCTCACGGCGCTGATGACCGAGCTGCACGAAACCGACGCGTGGAAGGAAACCCTGTCCACCAACAACTGGGGCGACGCGTTCCTGGCCGGCGAAGAATTCGCCAGCTTCCTGACGGAGGACATCGAGACAGTCACCGCGACCCTGACGGATATCGGTCTCGTGAAGTAATCATGGCCTCTTCCACTACTGGAGCGGTCCGGGGCGGCACTGCCGCCCCGGGCAAGCCGCTCGGAGAAATAATCTTCGCGGCCGTGATCCTGAGCATCGGGATCGTCGGCTTCGTGGCCGGGGCAGGGATCGAAACGCCCGACTCGGCCAGCGACATCGGGCCGCGGGCGCTGCCGTACATCGTCTCCGGCCTGCTGGTGGCCGTCGGTGCCGGGCTGATCGTGCAGCTGCTGCGCGGCGTCACCGGCGAGGCCGAAGAGGGCGAAGACATCGATCCGGATGTCAAGACGGACTGGCTGACCGTCGCCAAGATGGCGGGCGCCGTCGTCGTTCATATTTTCCTGATCGTGCCGCTGGGCTGGCCGGTTGCCGCGGCGGTGCTGTTCGTCGGCGCGGCGTGGGCGCTCGGCGCCAAGCCGCTGTGGCGTGCGGCCGTGGTCGGGGTGGTCATGGCGCTGCTGCTGCAGTTCGCGTTCGCCGGGCTCCTCGGCGTCTCGCTGCCTGCCGGCGTGCTCGAAGGGGTGCCGTTCCTGAATGGATAACTTCTACGCCCTCCTGGAGGGCTTCTCCGTGGCGATGCAGCCGATCTACCTGCTGTACGCCTTGGGCGGCGTCCTGGTCGGAACGGCGGTGGGGGTGCTGCCGGGCATCGGGCCGGCGATGACCGTTGCCCTGCTGATGCCGATCACGTACAGCCTCGAGCCGACGGCGGCGATCATCGTCTTCGCCGGCATCTACTACGGCGGCATGTACGGCGGTTCGACCACGTCGATCCTGCTGAACACGCCCGGTGAATCCGCCTCCATCGTCACCGCGCTCGAGGGCAACCGGATGGCCAAGGCCGGCCGCGGTGCCGCGGCGCTGGCGACGGCGGCGATCGGCTCCTTCATTGCCGGCACGGTCGCGACGGTGCTGCTGAGTTTCGTGGCGCCCTATGTGGCTGCGTTCGCGGTGCAGATCGGTCCGGTGGAGTACGTCGCCCTGATGGTCGTGGCGTTCCTGACCGTCGGCGCGCTGCTGGGCGCCTCCGTGCTGCGCGGCTTGGCCTCGCTGGGGCTGGGACTGTTCATGGCGTTCATGGGCGTGGACCTGATGACCGGCCAGCAGCGCTACACCTTCGGCAGCCCGTTCCTGGCGGACGGGATCGACGTGGTGCTGGTGGCCGTGGGGCTGTTCGCGCTGGGCGAGGCGCTGTATGTGGCGTCCCGGCTGCGGCACGGTCCCGTCAAGGTCATCCCGGTGACCGGCGGCTGGACGTCGTGGATGAAGAAGGAAGACTGGCGGCGGTCCTGGAAGCCGTGGCTGCGCGGGACGTTCATCGGCTTCCCGATCGGCACCATGCCGGCCGGCGGGGCCGACGTGGCAACCTTCCTGTCCTATGCGTCCGAGAAGAAACTGGCCAGGGGCGCGCGCAAGAAGCAATTCGGGCGCGGCGCCATTGAAGGCGTGGCCGGGCCGGAGTCGGCCAACAACGCGGCCGCGGCCGGCGTGCTGGTCCCGCTGCTGACGCTGGGCATTCCGACGACGGCGACGGCGGCGATGATGCTGGTGGCCTTCCAGCGCTACAACATCCAGCCCGGGCCGCTGCTGTTCGAGGTCGAGGGTGCCCTGGTCTGGGCACTGATCGCCAGCCTCTACGTGGGCAACCTGATGCTGCTGGTGCTGAACCTGCCGCTGGTGGGCATCTGGGTGAAGATCCTGCAGATCCCGCGGCCGTACCTCTACGCCGGCATCCTGGTCTTCGCGGCCATGGGCGCGTTCTCGGTGAACTTCACCCCGGTCGACGTGTTCGTGCTGCTGGTGGTGGGCGTGCTGGGCTTCTTCATGCGCCGGTACGGCTACCCGATTGCCCCGCTCGTGGTGGGCATGATCCTGGGGCCGATTTTCGAGAGCCAGCTGCGGCGTTCGCTGGCCATCTCCCAGGGTGATCCGATGGCTTTGGTGTCCACCCCGATCTCGGCCGGCATCTACGTCGCCCTGGTCATTATCTTCGTGCTGTCCTTCTGGATGAAGAAGCGCCAGCGCGTGATGGAATCGGCGATGCTCGACGACGAGAACCCCCAAGGCAAGGAGGTCAGCGCATGACGACGATAGTGGTGGGGTATGTTCCCAACGCACTGGGCGACGCCGCACTGGCCGCCGCCATCGACGAGGCCGGCCGCCGTTCGGCGAAGCTGCTGGTGGTCAACACCACGCGGGCCGACCGGTTGGTGGATCCGACCTATGCCGACGCCGCCGATGTCACGCGGCTGGAATCGGTCCTGGCGGGAGCCGGCGTCGATTTCAGCATCAGGCACGGCATCTCGGACGGGCTGGCCGCCGACGACGTGCTCGACGCCGCCGAAGAGTCCGGGGCGGACCTGATTGTCATCGGGGTGCGCAACCGGACGCCGGTAGGCAAGCTGGTGATGGGTTCCACGGCGCAAACCATCCTGCTGGGCGCCTCCTGCAACGTGCTGGCGGTCAAGCAGGGGTAACCGGCGCCGCGGCTTCGACGGGTCGCGACAGTCGGCAACCCCGCGCTCGCGGGGGAGCGCCGAGGCGTGGGTTGGCGCTCCGGCGTTCGACGGGAGCGGATGGTCTCGGAGCCACAGGCTGACATCGACGCCGGTGCAGGGTTTGGCTGCCGGTGCAGGGCCCACAAACCCTGCACCGGCAGATTTTCCCTGCACCCGGTGCCATGTCCGGGCGGGTGAGGAGCAGGTTCCCGCGGCCGGGGGGTTGTCGTCGAGATGACCCGCCGTAAAGGGCGATCCCACCACCAGGTCAGGGGATGGCTTCGAGATCACCCCATATAACCGGTGATCTCGCCACCAGGTCAGGGGATGGCTTCGAGATCACCCCCATATAACCGGTGATCTCGAAGCCAAGGGGTAACTTGGACGCCACACCGCCCGTGCTCCGCGGCCGGACCGCCGGTGCTGGATAATTGAGCGCATGGAGTTCCGAGATCCGCCCCGCGCCGCCCCGCTTCCCGCCCGACGCAGGGTAGTGCTGCTGGGTTCCACCGGTTCGATCGGCACGCAGGGGATCGACGTCGTGGACGCGGCCCCGGAACGCTTCGAGGTCACGGCGCTCGCCGCCGGCGGCAACCTGGAGCTGGCCGCCCGGCAGGCGGTCCACACCCGGGCCCAGGCCGTCGGAACCGCCGCCAGAACGGTGGAGGACCTGGCGACGGCCATCAAGGCCGCCGCGGCGGACGCCGGGGTGTCCGGCTACTCGCCGGAGCTCTTTGCCGGCCCCGACGCCGCGGCGAGGATCGCCGCCTGGCCGGACGCCGACGTCGTGCTTAACGGCATTACCGGGTCCATCGGCCTGGCCCCCACGCTGGCCGCGCTCGGTGCGGGCCACCTGCTGGCACTGGCCAACAAGGAGTCCCTGATTGCCGGCGGCCCCCTGGTCAAGCAGGCCGCGCGGCCCGGGCAGATCGTGCCGGTGGATTCGGAACACTCGGCGCTGGCCCAGGCGCTCCGCTCGGGCACGGCCGCCGAGGTGGAACGGCTAATCGTCACCGCTTCCGGCGGGCCGTTCCGCGGCTACAGCAAAGAGCAGCTGCGCGACGTCACCCCGGCGCAGGCGCTGGCCCACCCCACCTGGGACATGGGCCGGATGGTCACCACCAACTCGGCGACCATGGTCAACAAGGCGCTGGAAGTCATCGAGGCGCACCTGCTCTTCGACGTCCCGCTGGAGCGGATCGACGTGGTGGTGCACCCGCAGTCGGTGGTGCATTCGATGGTGCAGTTCACCGACGGCTCCACCATCGCGCAGGCGTCGCCGCCGGACATGCGCCTGCCGATCGCGCTCGGCATGGGCTGGCCGGAGCGGGTGCCCGGCGCCGCGCAGCCGTGTGACTGGAGCCAGGCCACCAGCTGGACCTTCGAGCCCCTGGACGAGGAGGTCTTCGGCGCGGTGCGGCTGGCCAAGGAGGCGGCCGGCCGCGGCGGGACCTTCATGGCCGTGTACAACGCGGCCAACGAGGAAGCCGTGGACGCCTTCCACCACGGCCGGATCCGCTTCGACGAGATCGTGGAGACGGTCGCTGCCGTGGTGGACGAGCACGCGCCGTCCGGTGAACTGACCGTGGCCGCAGTGCTGGCCGCAGAGGACTGGGCACGCTCGCGGGCCCACGAACGTTTGGCTATGTTGTGACCATTCTGCTTTTCATTCTCGGCGTCCTCTTCGTGGCCGTCGGCATCGCCGTGTCCATCGCCCTGCACGAGGTGGGCCACCTGCTGCCCGCCAAGCTGTTCAAGGTGCGGGTCACCCAGTACATGGTCGGCTTCGGCAAAACTCTCTTCTCCCGCCGGCGCGGCGAGACCGAATACGGGGTCAAGGCCATCCCGCTCGGCGGCTACGTCTCGATGATCGGCATGTATCCGCCGGCCAAGGACGGCGGCAGCGGAGGCGGCGACGGTGGCGTCGGAGGCGTCGACGGCGGCGTCGCGGTCCGCCGGTCCAGCACCGGCATGTTCCAGCAACTGGCCAACGACGCCCGGCAGGCCGAAGCCGAGCGGCTGCAGCCCGGCGACGAAAACCGGATGTTCTACAAACTGCCGGTCTGGAAACGGATCATCATCATGCTCGGCGGTCCGTTCGTGAACCTGGTCATCGGCACGGTGCTGATCGGCATCGTGCTTGTCGGCTTCGGCACCGCCGAGGCCACCACCACCATCGCCCAAGTCAATAAATGCGTGGTCCCGGCGTCGCAGGCCGCCGAAACCGGACAGACCGACTGCCTGCCCAGCGATCCGGAGGCTCCCGCCACGGCGGCGGGCATCCGGCCGGGGGACACCGTCACCGCCTTCGACGGCAGGCCGGTCACCGACTGGTACCAGTTGACCACCTGGATCCGGGACGCGGCGGGGGAGCAGACGCCGATCACCCTGCAGCGCGACGGCCGGGAAATCACCACGACCATCACCCCGATCCTCACCGAACGCCCGGTATACGACGACGCCGGGCAACCGCTGCTCGACGGCGACGGCGAGCCGGTGACGGAGCAGGCTGGCTTCGTGGGGATGGGCGCCACCACCGCGCTGGTACCGCAGCCGGCCGGCGACGTGCTCCCGGCCGTGGGGGAGAACCTGCAGGCGATCACCGGCGTGGTGCTCCATCTGCCGCAGCGGCTGGCCGACGTGGCCGAGGCCGCCTTCAGCGATGCTCCGCGGGACCCGAACGGGCCGATGAGCGTGGTGGGCGTGGGCCGGATTGCCGGCGAGATCAGCGCGATGGACGAGATTCCCTTCGAGGCGCGGGCGGCCTCGCTGATCGGGTTGGTCGGCTCGGTCAACCTGGCGCTGTTCGTGTTCAACCTGATCCCGCTGCTGCCGCTCGACGGCGGGCACGTGGCCGGCGCGCTCTGGGAAGCCATCCGCCGCGGCGTCGCCAAGCTGTTCCGCCGCCCGGATCCGGGGCCGGTGGACATCGCCAAACTGCTCCCGCTGACCTACGTGGTGGCCGTGGTGATGATGGGCATGGGCGCGCTGCTGATTTACGCGGACATCGTCAAACCGGTCAACATCTTCGGCTGATCCCGCCGTCGCGGCGGCGCCGCGGCGAAACCGCCGTCTCCCTGATCCGGCACGACGGCGGTGCTCGCCCGTGTGCGCGGCAGGCCCGTGTGCGCGGCGCGCCCGCCGTTGGTTGGAACCCGGCCCTTCGCCGTGGTTAGACTGGCCGGAACCGGCGAAGGGAGCCACAACCCGTGAGCACGGCACCGCGGACAGTCCGCACCGCAGCGAGCCTTTGGGGCACCGCCCGGGCGGAGACGATGGGCCGCAGGCCCCGGTTCAGGACCGGCGCCGCCGCCGTCCTGGCGGCCGCTGTTGCACTTGCCGGTTGCACCGCGCCGGGCGAGGCGCAGGATCCGCCATCATCGGCAGCGTCAACAGAGGCTGCCCCGGATCGCGTGCAGTTGAGGGCCGGTGCCGCCGATCCGCAGGTGCTTGCCGGATCCGACGCCGAAGCATCGCTCGCTGCCAGCCAGGCGTTGTTTGACTCCAGTCCCGTGGCGTTCGTCGCGCCTCCCGGCGACGCCGAGGCCATAGCTGCCGCGGCTGCCGAGTCGGTACCGATGGGTGTGCCGCTGCTGTTGGCCGGAGACGGGCTGGCCGAAGAACTAGAGCGGCTCGGCGTCCGCCAGGTCAAGGCTTTCGGGCAGCCGCCCGCCGAGCCGGAGGGCTCCCCGAGCGCCGCGCCGGAGGCCGGCTCCGCGGCCGGGTCCTCCGCCTCGGGCGCTGCCGGCTCGGCCGCTGCCGGCCCCGCCGCCTCTGTCTCTCCAGGCTCCGCCGCCTTGAGTACCGCATCGACGGGGTCCGACGCCGAGCCGGACCGCGGCCTCGAGGCGTGGGCCCCGCTGCTGACGGACGCGGAAATTCTGCCCCCGGACGGGGACGTGGAGGCGCCCGAGCGTGCCGAGGAGCCCGCGGCCGTCTCGGTGTTGACGGCCAAGGACGGCGGGCGGGACTATCCCGCGACCCTGGCGGTCGTCGAAGCGGCAGGCGCCCGGGTGTTCCAGGACCCGCACGCAGACCCGCGGCGCGGCAGCGAGACCATCGACTTCCTGCGCCAGGAGCCCGACAACCGCGTGCTCGCCGTCGGCAAGGACTTCGGCAGCGGCGACACCTTCGCGCGCCGGACCACGGCGGCGCTGACCGTGCCGGAGCTGCCCGGCGGCGGGCAGCTGGCTTTCCCGTCCCGGCGGATGGTGGCGCTGTACGGTCATCCCTCCGGACCAGCCCTCGGCGCGCTCGGCGAGCAGGATGCCAAGGCGTCGGTGCAGCGCGTGAAGAAACTGGCCAAGCAGTACCAACCGCACAGCAAGGAACCGGTGGTCCCGGCGTTCGAGATCATCGCCACGGTTGCCAGCGCCTCGGCCGGAAAGGACGGCGACTATTCGGAGGAGACGGATCCGGACGAGCTGCGCCCCTGGATCGACGCAGCCGGCGAGGCCGGGGTGTACGTGGTGCTGGACTTGCAGCCGGGCCGGTCGGACTTCCTCACCCAGGCCAGGATGTACGAGGACCTGCTGAAGGAACCGCACGTGGGCCTGGCCCTGGACCCGGAATGGCGGCTGGGCAAGGGGCAGCGTCACATGGAGCAAATCGGCTCGGTGTCCGCCGCGGAAATCAACCGGGTCAGCGACTGGTTAGCGGAGCTTACCCGCAAGAACTCCCTGCCCCAAAAGGTGCTGATCCTGCACCAGTTCCAGTACCAGATGATTTCGGACCGCCAGAAGCTGGAAACCGGCCACGAGGAGCTGGCCCTGGTGCTGCACGCCGACGGCCACGGGGGGCCCGACCAGAAACTGGACACCTGGCGCGTCCTCCGGGAGGACCTGCCGAAGAACATCTGGATGGGCTGGAAGAACTTTTACGACGAAGACACCCCGACCTTCAGCCCGGAACGCACCTACACCGGCGTGAAGCCGGCTCCGTGGTTCGTTTCCTACCAATAGGCCCGCCCCAACCACCGCGGCGGCCAACCGAAAGCCCCGCCCCAACCACCGGCGGGCTGCCGATAGTGCCGCCCGCATCCACAGGCGGGCTACCGATAGCCCGCCCGCATCCACCGGCGGGTAAGGTGAAGGCCATGAGTGTCTTTGCCGTCGAATACGTCTACGCCGCCGATTCCGAGTCCGGCCGGGACGAATACCGTCCCTCCCACCGCGCCTGGCTGGGCGGCTTCCTGGACCGGGGCCGCCTGCTGGCCTCCGGCCCCTACGCCGACGGCACCGGTGCCCTGCTGATCTTCACCGCCGAGGACGAAGCCAGCCTGCTGGAGGAGCTGAAGCAGGATCCGTTCAACGTCAACAACTTCGTCTCCGGCCTGAAAGTCACCGACTGGAAGCCCGTCACCGGGGCGTTCGCCGACCACGCATGATCCTTCCCACTCCCGCAGCATGTGCCAACGCCCGGCGGGAAGGGGATAATGAAACCTGATCAGCAACTGCCTACCGGCACATGGAGGACGTTTTGACCTCGGTCAATCTTGGAATGCCAGCTTCACCACCGCCAGTCCTGGCGCCGCGCCGCAAGACCCGGCAGATCAAGGTCGGGTCCGTCGGGGTCGGGTCGGACTCGCCCATCAGCGTGCAGTCGATGACCACCACGCCCACCACGGATATCAATGCCACGCTGCAGCAGATTGCCGAACTGACGGCCTCCGGTTGCGACATTGTCCGGGTGGCCTGCCCCAGCGCCGATGACGCCGAGGCCCTGCCGATCATCGCCAAGAAGTCCCAGATTCCGGTGATCGCGGACATCCACTTCCAGCCCAAGTACGTTTTTGCCGCCATCGATGCCGGCTGCGCCGCCGTCCGCGTCAATCCGGGCAACATCCGCAAATTCGACGACCAGGTCAAGGAGATCGCCGCGGCCGCCAAGGCCGCCGGCACCTCCATCCGGATCGGCGTCAACGCCGGTTCCCTGGACCCGCGGCTGATGCAGAAGTACGGCAAGGCGACCCCGGAGGCGCTGGTGGAATCCGCCGTCTGGGAGGCGTCGCTGTTCGAAGAACACGACTTCCACGACTTCAAGATCTCGGTCAAGCACAACGACCCGGTGGTCATGGTCCGCGCCTACGAACTGCTGGCCGAACGCGGCGACTGGCCGCTGCACCTCGGCGTCACCGAGGCCGGTCCCGCGTTCCAGGGCACCATCAAGTCCGCCACCGCCTTCGGGGCGCTGCTGTCGAAGGGGATCGGGGATACCATCCGCGTGTCCCTGTCCGCCCCGCCGGTAGAAGAGATCAAGGTCGGCCTGCAGATCCTGCAGTCGCTCAACCTGCGGGAACGCAAGCTGGAAATCGTTTCCTGCCCCTCCTGCGGGCGCGCACAGGTGGACGTGTACAAGCTGGCCGACGAAGTCACTGCCGGGCTCGAAGGCATGGAGGTGCCGCTGCGGGTCGCCGTGATGGGCTGCGTGGTCAACGGGCCGGGCGAAGCCCGCGAAGCCGACCTGGGGGTGGCCTCCGGCAACGGGAAGGGCCAGATCTTCGTCAAGGGCCAGGTCATTAAGACTGTTCCCGAAGACCAGATTGTGGAAACGCTGATTGAAGAAGCACTGCGGATTGCCGAGGAGATGGGTGACTCCGATGGCGAGAATGCTGTCAAGGGTAGCCCCGTGGTTAACGTCAGCTAGCCGCGACACGGCGGGTGCGGCAGGGGCCGTGCCCGTCGATCAGCATGCCGGAATACGGCCGCTGGCGGACGCCGATACCGCGGACCTTTGGGCGTTGGTGCGCGCCGATCCGGTAGCCAACGTCTTCCTCGCCGCCCACCTGGAGACCGCCGGGACCGCCGGCCCCACCCCGTCCGGTGCCCACATCCTGGGAATGTACGACGACGGCGTCCTCACCGGGGCCTGCTGGGCGGGCGTGAACGTGGTCCCGTCCGGGCTGGATGCCGAACAGGGCGCCCGGCTGGGCGCCCACCTGGCCGCCGGCGGACGGCGCATGTCCTCCATCTTCGGGCCCGCCGAGGGCGTGCTCGGCATCTGGTCCTCGTACCGGCACGCCCATCCGCGGGCCTTCGACGTCCGGCCCAACCAGCCGCTGATGGAGCTGCGCGGAACTCCCGCCGTGCCCGCGGACCCGCAGGTGCGGTTCTCCACCGACGACGACTTTGAGGTGCTGGTGCCCGCCTGCGTCGCGATGTTCGAGGAGGAAGTCGGGTACTCGCCGCTGATCGGCGGCGGCCAGCACTACCGGCAGCGTGTGGCCACCCTGATCGGGAAGGGACACTCGCTGATCCGCCGGGACGGCCAGGGGCAGGTCGTGTTCAAGGCAGAACTGGGCAACGTCAGCGCCGACGCGGTGCAGATCCAGGGCGTCTGGGTGAACCCCGCCTACCGCGGCCGCGGTCTGGCAGCCGGCTGCATGGCCGCCGTCGTCGAGCTGTCCCGCAAGTACGCGCCGGTCGCAAGCCTCTACGTTAATGATTACAACCACCGGGCCATGGCCGCCTACGCCGCGGTCGGCTTCCGGCAGGTCGGCACCTTCGCCACCGTCTTGTTCTAGCCGCGGGTCCAGGCGCGCCGCGGCCGCCCCGCCGCACGGGCCTGCGGCTGTCGCTGGCACGCGCGCGGAGCCAGTAGATTAGAAGGCAGTTGAATTTCGCGGGCCGCTGCCGGCCCAACCCTTGAGAAACGGATTCCTGCAGTGGTACTTCGCCTGTCCAGCATGTTCCTGCGCACCCTGCGCGATGACCCGGTAGACGCAGAAGTTGCCAGCCACAAGCTGCTGGTGCGCGCCGGCTACATCCGCCGCGCCGCCCCTGGCATCTACTCCTGGCTGCCGCTGGGCCTGAAGGTGCTGGCCAAGGTGGAGGCCGTGGTCCGCGAGGAGATGAACGCCATCGGCGCCCAGGAAGTCCATTTCCCGGCGCTGCTGCCGCGCGAACCGTACGAGGCGACGAATCGCTGGACCGAGTACGGCGACGGGTTGTTCCGCCTGCAGGACCGCAAGGGCGCGGACTACCTGTTGGCCCCCACGCACGAGGAAATGTTCACCCTGCTGGTCAAGGACCTGTACTCCTCGTACAAGGACCTGCCGGTGACGCTGTACCAAATCCAGAACAAGTACCGCGACGAGGCCCGCCCGCGCGCCGGGCTGCTGCGCGGCCGCGAATTCATCATGAAGGACTCCTACTCCTTCGACGTGGACGACGAGGGCCTGGACGTCAGCTACGACGCGCACCGGCGCGCCTACCTGCGGATCTTCAAGCGCCTGGGCCTGGAAGTGGTGACCGTCAAGGCCACCTCGGGCGCCATGGGCGGGTCGAAGAGCGAGGAGTTCCTGCATCCCACCGAGATCGGCGAGGACACCTTCGTGCGTTCGCCCGGCGGCTACGCCGCGAACGTGGAGGCCGTCACCACCGTGGCGCCGGAGCCGGTGGACTACGCCGATGCCCCGGCTGCCGAGGTCAAGGACACCCCGGATACCCCCACGATCGACACCCTGGTGGCCGCGGCCAACCAGCTGGCACCTCGCGCGGACGGGGAATGGACCGCCGCGGACACGTTGAAGAACGTCGTCCTGGCCATCAAGCTGCCCACCGGCGAGCGGAGTTTGGTGGTCATTGGCGTACCGGGCGACCGCGCCGTCGACCTCAAGCGCGTCGAGGCGAACATCGGTGCCTTCCTCCCGGTGGGCGGCGAAGTCGAGGTCGAGGCGGCCACCGAGGAAGACCTGAAGAAGCATCCGGGTCTGGTCAGGGGCTACATCGGTCCCGGCGAGAGCCTGGACGCCGCGGTCCTCGGGACCGAGTCGGCCACCGGCCTGCTCTACCTCGTGGATCCCCGGGTGGTGCCCGGCACGCGCTGGATCACCGGCGCCAACGAGGACGGCAAGCACGTGTTCGGCCTGGTGGCCGGCCGCGACTTCGGCTGGGACGGCGTCGTCGAGTCGGTCGAGGTCCGCGAAGGGGACCCCGCGCCGGACGGCTCCGGTCCGCTGGAGGCGGCCCGCGGCATCGAAATGGGCCACATCTTCCAGCTGGGCCGCAAATACGCCGAGGCGCTGGGCCTGCAGGTGCTGGACCGCAACGGCAAACTGGCCACGGTGACCATGGGCTCCTACGGCGTGGGCGTCACGCGTGCGGTGGCCGCGCTGGCCGAGGCCTATCACGACGACAAGGGCCTGACCTGGCCGCGCAACGTGGCCCCGGCCGACGTCCACATCGTCGCCACAGGGAAGGGCACGGAGATTTTCGAGGCAGCCAACAGGCTGGCCGAGGAACTGTCCGCCGCCGGCGTCGATGTCATCTACGACGACCGGCCCAAGGTCTCCCCGGGCGTGAAGTTCTCCGACGCCGAACTCATCGGCGTGCCCACCATCGTGGTGGTCGGCCGCGGGCTGGCCGACGGCGTCGTGGAAGTCAAGGACAGGGCCACCGGGCAGGCCGAAAACGTGCCGCTGGCCGAGGCTGCCGGGCAGTTGGCAGCCCTGGCCGGGAGGTGACCTCCGGCCTCGAGGAACTGCAGCTGGCCACCCTCGCCCTCGTGGTCGTGGGTGGCTTTGCCGCCGGCTGGGTGGACGCCGTGGTGGGCGGCGGCGGCCTGCTCCAGTTGCCGGTGCTGCTGCTGGTCCCCGGCATCAGCCCGGTGCAGGCGCTGGCCACCAACAAGATGGGCTCCATCTTCGGCACCACCACCAGCGCGGTCACCTATTACCGCAGGGCGCACCCGGACCTGAAAACGGCGCTGCCGATGGCCGCCGTCGCGCTGGCCGGGAGCTTCGGCGGGGCGATCGTGGCCACCGTGCTGCCCGCCGAGGTATTCAAGCCGATCATCGTCGCCGCGCTGATCGCGGTGGCCGTCTTTACCGCGCTCCGTCCGACGGCGGGATCGTTGACCCGGCTGCGCTACAAGGGCGCCCGGCATCTGGGCACGGCCGCCGGAATCGGGCTGGTCATTGGCTTCTACGACGGCCTGATCGGCCCCGGTACGGGCTCGTTCCTGATCATCGCGATGGTGGCGCTGCTCGGCTACAACTTCCTGGCCGCCAGCGCCAAGGCCAAGATCGTGAACATGGCCACCAACCTGGGCGCCCTGGCCTTTTTCCTGCCGAGCGGGGCGCTGCTGTGGGGGCTCGGGCTGGTGCTCGGCGTCGCCAACATGGCCGGCGGTTACGTCGGTGCGCGGATGGCCGTCTCACAGGGCAGCAAGTTCATCCGGGTGGTCTTCCTGGCCGTGGTCGCGGCCCTGATCCTCAAACTTGGCTACGACGTGTTGCAAGAGAACGTGCTGGGCCGCTGATCCCGACCGGAGGGGCGGTCAGCTGTCCGCCCCTCACGAGTCGGTGGCGGGCGCGGCCGGCAGCTCGTCGTCCAGTCCCGGGGCCGGCGGCACGACGCCGCTCGAGGCCGCCAGGTCCGCCGTGGCGGCGGCGAGGCCGGACACCGCGTGCTCCCGCACCCTCCCGCTGCTGAGCGCGACCAGGTCGGCCAGCGGCCGGAGGGCGGTCTCCTCGGCGCCCTGCAGCGCCGGCAGCGGATCGGCCGCGAAGTCGCTGCCCAGGGCATACGCCGGCTCCGGCAACGGCAGGGCGAGGCATTCGGCCGCCGCCACCGCCCGCCAGTTCGCGGCGGCGTCGGCATGCGCCGCGAGGCGTTCGGCGGCGACCGCACGTTCGGCGCCGGCGAGGCGCGGCAGCACCGTTTCATAGGCGTAGGCCAGGCGCTCGTGGCTGCGGACGACGGCGGCCAAGGCCTCCGCCGTCGACGGCGCGCCGGGCGACGGCGACCGGGGCCCGTCCCCGGCCGGAGCGGAAGGCGCGGCGCAGCCGGGGGATGCGGGCGGTATCTCCGGGGCGTCCCACGGCGCAGCCACTTCCGCCCCGCCGGCCAAAACCTGCGCCTGCGCGAACACCGCGGAGCCGATCGAGGCCAGCAGCCGGGCCAGCCCCGGGTCCGCCTCCTGGGCGTCGGCCAGCAGGTCGCCGGCCAGCCCGGCCAGCTCCCCGGGACCGGGTGGCTTTACGGCCGGGGCCGGGCTGCCGGCAGAGCCGGCGGGGGAAGACGGGGCCGCGGTGTCTGGTGCGGCAGGGGACCCGGACGGCCAGGACGTGGTCAGCCTCAGCAGGTCCGCTTGCGTCCGGAGCAGGTCGGCGGTGGGGGAGGCGCCGTCGTCGTCGTGTTCCTCGAAGGCCGAGGCCAGGCCCTCCAGCCCGGCCAGGGCGTCGAGGCGTGCTTGCTCGGTGGTGCTCGGGGGCGGGGCGGGGTCGGTGATGCTCGCCACCACGGTGCCGGTGCTGACCACGATCGCCGCGGTGAGCAACAGCAGCGGCGCCCGGCGCCACGCCCGGGATGGCGCGGCCTGCTTGCCGCCGCGGCGCCTTGAAGTAGATCCCACAACTGAAGATGATGTCACGGGTTCGGCGTCGGCTGCACCGGCGGTGGCGGGTACTGGCGGCGGGGAGGCCACCAGTGACGGTAAAGTCGCTAGTCTAGAAGCGAGACTTACGAAACAGGGAGGCAGCATGGCCCAGCGGCGCGATCACAGCGGCGTGCCCACTACCGGAGGGACATCCGGTACCGACACGTCCGCGGAGGCCGCACGCCTGAAAGAGCTGCTGGAACCGTCCGTCGCCGCGCACGAGTTGTTCCTCGAGGATGTGGAAATCCGGCACGTCGGATCACAGCGCATCATCCACGTCGTCGTGGACCTGCCCGAGGACCAGACCGGCGGCGTGGGGCTCGATGCCATCGCCGAGGTGTCGCAGGCCCTCTCCAAGACGCTGGATGAGGACCCGCGCGACGACGGCCGGGCCTACAGCCTGGAGGTATCCTCGCCGGGGCTCAGCCGGCCGCTCACCCAGCTGCGCCACTGGCGCCGGAACGTGGGCCGGCTGGTCAAGGTCAAGCTGGTCGCCGGCGACGACGTTGCCGGCCGCCTGCTGGAGGTCGGCGAGGCCGGCGTGACCGTTCGGCCGGAAGAAGCGCCGAAGAAGGGCATGAAGCCCCGTCCCGGCGAACCGGTGCACCTGGACTTTACGAACATCCGCTACGGCAAGGTCGAAGTGGAGTTCGCCCCGGTAGACGACGACACGATTGCTGCCGCCGACGGCGAGCTGGAGAACGAGGAGGAGGCCTGAGATGGATATCGATATGAGCGCCCTGCGGCTGCTTGAGCGCGAACGCGAAATTCCGCTGGACCTGCTGATCCCTACGATCGAGCAGGCCCTGCTGGTGGCCTATCACAAGTCGCCCGGCTCCATCGACCAGGCCCGGGCGGAGCTGGACCGCAAGAGCGGCCACGTCACCATCTGGGCGGCCGAGGTGGACGACGACGGCACCGTGATCGGCGAGTTTGACGACACGCCCAGCGGGTTCGGCCGGATCGCGGCCAGCACGGCACGCCAGATCATCCTGCAGCGGCTGCGCGACGTCGAGGACGACAACGTGCTGGGTTCCTTCCGCGGCAAGGAGGGGGAGCTGGTGTCCGGTTTGATCCAGCAGGGTCACAACCCCCACATGGTGCAGGTGGACCTTGGCACGGTGGAGGCGCTGCTGCCGCCGCCCGAACAGGTCCCGGGGGAGAGTTACGTGCACGGCACGCGCCTGCGCGCCTATGTGGTGGACGTCCACCGCGGCATGAAGGGCCCCTCGATTACGCTGTCCCGTTCGCATCCCGGCTTGGTGCGGAAGCTCTTCGAGCTGGAAGTACCCGAGATCGCGGACAAGAGCGTGGAGATTGTTGCCCTGGCGCGGGAGGCCGGCCACCGGACCAAGATCGCCGTCAAGGCCAACGTGCCCGGACTCAATGCCAAGGGTGCCTGCATCGGCGAGATGGGTTCCCGCGTGCGGGCCGTCATGACCGAGCTGCACGACGAAAAGATCGACATCGTCGACTTCAGCGAGGATCCGGCGACGTTCATCGCCAGTGCGCTGTCGCCGTCGCGGGTCAGCTCGGTGACCATCACCGACCCGGAGACGCGTTCCGCCCGGGTCGTGGTGCCGGATTACCAGCTTTCGCTGGCGATCGGCAAGGAAGGGCAAAACGCCCGGCTCGCGGCAAAACTGACGGGCTGGCGGATCGACATCGTGTCCGACGCAGCGATGGCCCAATAGCGCTGGAGAAGCAAAAACCACGCCCGGTTTCGGGCCTGCAACACGCCCGGTTCGTTGGCCGGGCACTGGAAGCGGTAGAATATCCATGGCCGGGTTTCCCGACAGTCAAAAGCCCTTGCAGGCGCACGCCCAGGCGGCCACGCCGCCCCAGCGGACCTGCATAGGCTGCCGGCGCCGGGAAGACCAGGCCGTTCTGCTGCGGCTAGCAGTCGAAGAAGTCGACGGTGTTCCCACCGTCGTCGTCGATCCGGCCCGCCGCAGGCCTGGACGCGGTGCCTGGATGCACCGCGGACCGGATTGCATGGAACTGGCTTTGAAACGGCATGCCTTCGGCAGGGCCTTCCGGGCCGCTGTTGACAGCAGCACTGTTGCAGACCAGTTCCGTGCTGACGACGAGGCGGCCACCGCGGCCGGCCCCGTCACCCCAACCGTCCAACCTGAAAGCGGGTCAGAAAACTGATGGAAACCCGATGAGTGCCAAGTGATGAGTACTTCATTGTGCTCCGCCCGCGGCCTTTCAGCCCATTCTGCTGAAAGCCGCAGCAAGAATTAGACGGTTCGTGCCCGGCAGACCTGCCTCGTGCGGACCGAGACAGGAGAAATGTGGCCAAGGTCCGCGTACACGAGCTCGCCAAAGAGCTCGGTATTACCTCGAAAGATGCAGTATCCAAACTGCAGGAGCTGGGCGAATTCGTCCGCTCAGCGTCATCGACCATTGAGGCACCCGTCGTGAAGAAGCTTCGCGACGCGTTCCCCGCCGCCGCCCCGAAGGGCGAGCAGGCGGCCCCCAAGACAGCCCCCAAGGCAGCAGCGCCCAAGCCGGGAGCGAAGCCCGCTCCCAGCGCGCCGGCTGCCCCGGCTCCGGCCGCCCCGGCTCCGGCCGCGGAAGCCACCAAGCCGTCGCCTGCCGCTCCGGCAGCACCGGCTCCCGCCGCTCCGGCGGCTCCGGCAGCGGAAGCGGCGCAGCAGCGTGCAGAAGCACCGGCTGCCAAGCCGGGATCGGCCGCTCCGCGCCCCGGCGGTCCCGCCGCGGCCCGGCCCGGTGCCCCGCGCCCCGGTGGCCCGCGCCCCGGCAACAACCCCTTCGCTACGTCCCAGGGCATGCCCCGCGGCCGCGGCGACCGCGACGCCGAGCGTGCACCGCGTCCGGGCAACAACCCCTTTGCAACCTCGCAGGGCATGCCCCGTCCGGGCGGCCCGCGTCCTCCGGCAGCCGGCCAGGGCGGTCCCCGTCCGGCCGCACCGCGTCCCGGCGCCGCACCGCGTCCGGGTGCTCCCGCGCGGCCGGGCGCACCTCGTCCCGGCGCACCGCGTCCCGGCGGTGCCCGTCCTACACCGGGCATGATGCCCAACCGCACCGAGCGACCGGCTCCGGCCGGCCGCGGCGGCGGCGCTCCCGGACGTCCGG
>NZ_JBNHGI010000010.1:0-133120 GCF_059091125.1 Arthrobacter sp. Y3223151
GACGGCGGCAAGCCGGGGCGCGGCGACGGCGGCAAGCCGGCACGCGGCGCCGGCCCCACTCCGGGCCAGGGCGGCTCCGCCGACACGGCAATGGCCGAGGCACTTAGGCGGGCGGGCCTGGGCGGCTAGCACAGGAACAGCCCCAGCACCTCTCCCTCGTGTCCGGAGCACTCCCTCCGGACACGAGGGCAGGGTACTGGGGCTGTTCCCACCGGATGGTGGACTAATGGAGCGTGTGCCTCCGGCCCCGGGCACGGGGTCTGAAACCACAGACAACACTGTGACCGACGTCGCTTAAGGCTGCGGAGGCTTTCGCTGAAGATTTGCTCAGCATTGGCCTAAGGAACCTGCCTGGTGCTCCGAGGCCCCTGCCCCCTTCCGGCGACGCCGCGGACCATGCCTGTCGGTCCGCTCAACCAGGAGCGCCGGCAGCAGGCATCGGTGCTCAAGAGTTACCCAAGGTTGCCCCTGCACGCGCCGATTGGCCCCGGCAGTCGCTTACGATGTAAGTACTTCGAAGTCGCAACGGTTTGAAAGGGGCGCCGCCCGATGCTCTTTTCCGGGCAGTCCTCCACATCCGGTCCTAAGG
The DNA here is from genome assembly GCF_059091125.1 of Arthrobacter sp. Y3223151. NCBI lineage: Bacteria > Bacillati > Actinomycetota > Actinomycetes > Micrococcales > Micrococcaceae > Arthrobacter > Arthrobacter sp. Y3223151. Next base: position 590 of record NZ_JBNHGI010000010.1, read on the forward strand.
CTTTCTCGTGACGGCCATTTCGCCGGAAATGCCCCTGGTCTCGCCGGCAGTGCTGGAAAAACTGGCAACAGACCTCGACGACCACGACGGCAGCATGCGCCGCCGCTTCATCGGCAATTACGTGGGGCTGTGGGAACACCGCTATGGAAGGGTTTCCAGCGCCATACTCGCCCGGGACGCTGAAGACGCCATGGACGCAATCCTCAGTTTGAAGATCTCCAGCAGCATGGTGGGGGCAGGCCGGCTTGGCCAGATGGCAGAACATCTCGAAGGCCTGGTCAACGGCCGGCTATTTGAAGCGGCGGCCACTCTCTTGGACGAGCTGCGCAACTGCGGGATGACGACGACGTCACAGCTGCGCAGCCTGCATCTGCAGTAGCGCGCCCGCCAGGCGGGAAAGGCATGCCTGGGCGGCGTCACCGCTTGCGCCCGTCAGGCGGGAAAGGCGTCCCCGGGCGGCGTCACCGCTTCGGTGCCAGGCTGTAGCCCACCCCGCGCACTGTCTTGATCCAGCGCGGTGACTTGGTGTCGTCCCCGAGCTTGCGGCGTAGGTTGGCCATATGCACTTCGATCGTGCGTTCGTCGGAGTCCGAAATGTAGCCGCCGGTGTTGTAGGGCTCGTTGCGAAGCCGGCGGACCAGATCCGCCTTGGTCCGCACCACCCGGCCGCTTTCCATCAGGGCGTACAGCAGGTCGAATTCGCTGCGGGTCAGTTCCAGCTCGCGCCCGGACCGGATCACCGTGCGGGCACGGTGGTCCACCACGATGCCGTTGTGCTCCAGCACGCCGTCGCCGGCCGGGCTCGCCGCCCCGGCCGCGGCAGCCGCCGCCCCGGCCCCGGTCTCGGCTGCGAAGGCCGGCACCCCGCCGCCTCCTGCGAGCGCCGCTGCCGAAACGGCACCGGACGTCGACCGTGACAGGCCTGGATGCCCTCCGGCGCCAACCCCCGCTCCCTGCAGGACGGGTTCTGGCATCGGAGCGGTCGCCGCTGCGCCGGCTCCGGCCGGTCCTGTCGGGGCGCCCCCGCGGGCACCGCCGTCCTCCGGCAGACCGCCGTCGTTGCCCTTGGTGGTACGCGGGCGGCGCAGCATCGCGGTGATCCTGGCGCGCAGTTCCCGGGGGCGGAACGGCTTGGTGAGGTAGTCGTCCGCACCGGTCTCCAGGCCCAGCAAAGTGTCCAGTTCTTCGGCCCGCGCGGTGAGCATGATGATGTACGTGTCGCTGAAACGGCGCACCTGGCGTGCGACCTCGAAGCCATCGATGTCCGGCAGGCCGAGGTCGAGGGTGACGACATCGGGATTGTGGCGCTTGATGGCGGCAACGCCTTCCATCCCGGAGGAGGCGGTGTGCACCCTAAACCCGGAACTGGACAGGACCGTCGAGATCAACTCCCGGATGTCCAGGTCATCCTCCACAATGACGGCAGTACGCTGCTCGCTCATCCTTTATCCCCCAACTGACTAACTTCGGTTCATCGTTTCATTACATAGCTATTGAATGATCATAGTCCCAAGAACAAACAATGTGGCGAAATAATCAGCGGGGAAATAACGGCGGAATCTGCGGCCTAGAGATGCACGTGCAGCCGCCTCGCCGCCTCGGAAATGGAACCGGTCAGCGACGGGTACACCGTGAACGTGTTGGCGAGATCGTCCACGTGGAGTTTTTGGCTGACCGCCAGCGCGATGGGGAAGATCAGTTCGGAAGCCCGCGGGGCCACCACCACTCCCCCGATAACCGTGCCGGAACCGCGCCGGGCAATGATTTTCACAAAGCCGTCGGAGACGTTCATCATCTTGGCCCGCGCGTTGGTGTTGAGCGAAAGCTTGATGATGTCGCCCTGGTACTTTCCGGCGGCGACTTCCTCCTCGGTCACCCCCACGGTGGCGATCTCCGGGCTGGTGAAGATATTGGACGCCACCTGCTTGAGCTTCAGCGGCTTGACGTAGTCGCCCAGCAGGTGGGCCACGGCGATGCGGCCCTGCATCGCGGCCACCGAGGCCAAAGCCAGCACGCCGGTGCAGTCGCCGGCAGCATAAATGTTCGAGGCGGTGGTGCGCGAGACGCCGTCCACCTTGATGTGCCCGCTCTCGGTCAGGGCCACCCCGGCTTCTTCGAGCCCGATGCCGGCGGTGTTGGGCACGCCGCCCACGGCCAGCAGGCAGTGTGAGCCCTCGACCACCCGGCCGTCGGCCAAGGTGACCAGCACGCCGTCGTCCGTTCGCTCCACGCTGGCGGCGCGGGACTTGGACAGCACGGTCATGCCGCTGCGGGCGAAAACGTCTTCGAGCACCTCGGCGGCGTCGGCGTCTTCGCCCGGCAACACGCGGTCCCGCGAGGAGACCAGGGTGACCTTGGTGCCAAGCATCCGGTAGGCGGAGGCGAACTCCGCTCCCGTCACGCCCGAACCGACCACGATCAGGTGCTCCGGGATCTCGGTCAGGTTGTACACCTGGGTCCAGTTGAAGATGCGTTCACCGTCCGGCTTGGCCGTGGACAGTTCGCGGGGCGTTGCGCCGGTGGCCACCAGGATGGCATCCGCCGTAATCGTCTCGGTCCCCGTGTCCGTCGATACGGCGATGGTGTTCGGGCCGGAGAGCTTGCCTTCGCCCAGGATCACGCGCACCCCGGCACGCTCCAACCCGTGGTGGATGTCCGCCGACTGGCTCTCGGCCAGCTTCAGCAGGCGGTCGTTGACCGTGCGCAGATCGGCGTAGGCGGCCTTGGAGTCCTCGTCGAAGCGGACCCCGAGGTCGTGGGCGCTCGCTACCCGCCGCATGGCATCGGCGGTCGCGATCAGGGTCTTGGACGGGACCACATCGGTCAGCACGGCCGAACCGCCGAGGCCCTTCCGTTCGATGATGGTCACCTTGGCGCCGAGCGAGTTGGCCACCATGGCCGCCTCATACCCGCCGGGGCCCCCGCCCAGGATCGCCAGACGCGGGGCACTGAAATCTATTTGGCTAGTCACGGACTTCATTCTGTCGCATGCCCCGCAACGCCTCAACCTGCCGGCACGGCGTGAAGCAGGCGCCCGCTGCCCGCACGCGGCGGCCGCCAGTACCCGCGCGGACATCCCCAAAGCCCGGAACGACGACGGCGCCGCCCGCCCGACGCTTTCGGCAGCAGTTCGGCAGCGGGTAGGTTAGGTCCTGTGACTACAGACCCCTTTGAACTGGCCGCCGAGGCAGCCGCTTTCCTGACCCGGCAGACCGGTGTCGCCGCCCATGATGTCGCGCTGGTGCTCGGCTCCGGCTGGGGCGAAGCCGCCGACCTCATCGGCGAGACGACCCACTCGATCCCGGCCACGGAAATTCCCGGGTTCTCCGCCCCGGCAGTCGAAGGCCACGTCGGCACCATCCGCTCCGTCCGGACGCCCGACGGCAAGCGCGTGCTGGTGCTCGGTGCCCGCACCCACTACTACGAGGGCAAGGGCGTGCGCTCGGTCGTCCACGGCGTCCGGACTGCGGCGGCGGCCGGGTGCGGGACGCTGGTGCTGACCAACGGCTGCGGCGGGCTGAACCCGGCCTGGGCGCCAGGGACGCCGGTGCTTATCAGCGACCACATCAACCTCACGGCCGCCTCCCCGCTGGAAGGCGCAACCTTCGTTGACCTGACCGACCTCTACTCGGGACGGCTGCGCACCCTGGCGCGGGAGGTGGATCCCAGCCTGGACGAAGGCGTCTACGCACAGTTCCCCGGCCCCCACTACGAGACCCCGGCCGAGGTGCAGTACGCCAAGCGGATCGGCGCCGACCTGGTCGGCATGTCGACGGCGTTGGAGGCCATCGCCGCCCGCCACGCCGGCATGGAGGTTTTCGGAATCTCGCTGGTGACCAACCTGGCGGCCGGCATCAGCGACGTTCCGCTCAGCCACACCGAGGTCATCGAGGCGGGCCGGGCAGCGGGGCCGCGGATCTCGCGGCTGCTGGCCGGAATTGTCGCCAAACTGTGAACGGCAGCGACATGACCGCAGCGCCCGAGGAGTTGAAGGCCGCGGCGGAGGCCTGGCTGCAGGCCGATCCGGACGAGCAGACCCGGCGGGAATTGCGGGACCTGCTGGCAGCGGCCGAGGGCGGCGCGCCGGAAGCCGCCGCGGCGCGGGCCGAACTGGCGGACAGGTTCTCCGGAACCTTGGCCTTCGGTACCGCCGGGCTGCGGGCCGCGCTCGGCGCGGGCCCCTTCCGGATGAACCGGGTGGTGGTGCGCCGGACGGCCGCCGGCCTGGCCCGCTTCCTGCTGGACACAGCCGCCGGCGCCTATGCGCCGCGCGCCGTGATCGGCTATGACGCCCGCCGGAACTCGGATGTCTTCGCCGCCGAGTCCGCCGCCGTCTTCACCGCCGCCGGCATCGAGACGTTCCTGATGCCTTCCGCCCTGCCCACGCCGGTGCTGGCGTACGCCGTTCGGGCGCTGGGCTGCGAAGCGGGCGTGATGGTCACCGCCAGCCACAATCCCGCGCACGACAACGGGTACAAGGTTTACCTGGGCGGACGTGCCGTGGACGAAGGCGGCCGCGGAGCGCAGATTGTGGCACCCTACGACGCCGAAATCGCCGGCCGGATTGACTACGCCCCGCCGCTGGACTCTATCCCGCTGGCCGAGGATGGCTGGAACGTCCTGCCGGACAGCATCGCCGAAGACTACGTCGCCGCGGTCACGGCGCTGGCCGACCCGCGGCTGTTCCCGCAACGGGACCTGAGGATCGTGCTCACACCGATGCACGGCGTCGGCGGAGCCACCATGCGGGCGGTCTTTGAGCAGGCCGGATTCACCGATGTGACGCTGGTAGCCGCCCAGGCGGAGCCGGATCCCGACTTCCCGACCGTGGCCTTCCCCAACCCGGAGGAAGCCGGAGCGATCGACCTGGCCTTGGAGACGGCAGCAGAGATCGACGCGGACCTGGTCATCGCGAACGATCCCGACGCGGACCGCGCGGCGCTGGCTGCCAAGGACTCGTCAACCGGGGCCTGGCGGATGCTCCGCGGCGACGAGGCCGGTGCGCTGCTCGGCGCGCACATGGCGGCCCGTTTCGAAGGCCGGGACCGGCTGCGCGCGGACCAGGACGCCTCACCCGATCCGATCGATGCACCGGCTGACAGCGCGGCTGCGTCCCGGGTCTTCGCCAACTCGATCGTGTCTTCCCGGCTGCTGGGCAAGATCGCGGCCGACGCAGGGGTAGCCCACGTGGAAACACTGACCGGCTTCAAGTGGATTTCCCGCGTTCCCGGCCTGGCCTACGGGTATGAAGAGGCCCTGGGCTATTGCGTGGCACCGCATCTGGTCCGGGACAAGGACGGGATGTCCGCCGCCCTGCTGCTCGCCGAGCTCGCCGCCGACGTCAAAGCCGCGGGCCGGACCGTCTTCGACGTCCTCGATGACCTCGCGCTGAAGTACGGGCTCCACGCTACGGACCAGCTGAGCATCAGGGTGGACAACCTCTCCCTGATGGGGACGATGATGTACCAACTCCGGGAGCGGCCGCCGTCTTCGCTGGCGGGTTCCCCGGTGGTGACCAGCACGGACTTGTCCCTCGGCAGCGAAGCGTTGCCGCCGACCGACGGACTGCTGTTTCTGGGCCAGGACGATACCCGCGTCATCGTGCGGCCTAGCGGCACGGAGCCCAAGCTTAAGTGCTACCTGGAGGTCATCCGGCCGGTCGCCGGCGCGGACCGGCTGGCGGAGGAGCGCGCGGAAGCAGCCCGGCTGCTGGAGGCCATCAAGACCGACATCCGCGCCACCCTCGGGGTGCCCGGATAACCGGCGGCAATCCTCCGCCGCCCGAGGACCGCGGTGTTCACACCGGGAAGTGCTCCCATCTCCAGGGCGGCCGAGCTGTGCGAGAACGGCCTTAACCGACGGGCCTGTGTCGACTTTCGGCCGCCCTGAAGCCTGCCCGGGAACCCCGGCCCGGTTCATCCGCAGGGATCCCGGCCCTCCCCCGAGGCGCACCCGGGAACCCCGGCCCTGTCCAAGGGCACGGATCCCGGCCCTCCCCCGGCACCCGGACTACCGACACCGCCGGTCAGCCAACACCACCGGTCCGCCAGCGTTCCTTCGGGAGTGGCGGTATCCACAACCGGCCATGAGGCGGGCGACGCTTTCATGCCGCTGGCCAAGACTGGTGCCATGGCTCGTGAAGTTCTCGACTCTCGACTGGCAGCGCTCTGGCCGCAGCAGTATGACGTCCTGACCGCCCAAGAACTCCGACAGCACGGTGCCGGCGAGCGCTTGATCCGTGATGCTGTTCGTCAGGGTGCTTTGATCCGCATTCGGCACGGCGCGTATGTCCTGGGTCCGCGGTGGATGGCCAGCAATTCCAGGCGACGGAATCTGCTCCGCATTCAGGCCCATTCTCTGGTGACCGGTCCCGCCGGCACCTACAGCCACGCCTCCGCTGCGCGCCTGCACGGGCTGCATGTCTGGGATGTTCCGGCAACTGTCCATCTCACCCAGCCATTTCCCACCACCCGGCACACCAGAAGCCCGGACGTCCGCCCGCACTACTTTGTCTTGCCCCCCGATGAAGTCACGACAGTGCGTGGTCCGCGCGGTGAGCCGGTGCCCGTCACCAGCTTGGAACGGACGGTTGTGGACTGTGCCAGGACCATGCAACTCGACCGGGCTGCCATCATCGGCGATCACGCACTTCGCAGCGGCGCGGTCCTCGAGCGGATCAACGAGATCGTCGATTCGATGCCGGGTTCACCGGGAGTCCGCCGCGCCCGAACTGCCGTCGCCTTGCTTGATGGCCGGGCCGAGTCGCCGGGAGAAACCCGCACCAGGCTGTTGCTGGGCACGTTCGGCATTCCGATGCCCGTGCCGCAGGTTGAACTGACCACCAGGCTGGGCAAGCACCGCGTCGACTTCGCGTGGGAGGACATCATGCTGATTTTGGAATTCGATGGCAGGAGCAAATACTTCGACTACAGACCGACGGAACAGGTACTGCTTGAGGAACGACAGCGAGAGAACGCCTTATCGGAAATCCACTGGAACTTCATCCGTGTGGACTGGGCACAGCTCAGCCGGCCTCACGAATTCCGGGGCCGGCTCGCCGAAGCCATGGCACGCGCCGCGAGCAGAACGTCCGCGCTGAAAAGTCATCCCCCGGCCGCCTGACGGGACACGCCCACCCCGGTCCGGAATGGTTCGGCGGGCGAGGCACGCAAAGCGGAGCATAGACCGGGCCAGCGCGGGCCCGACAGACGCCCTGACCGGGGGCGCAACCCCCACTGATTGATCACCTTCCGCACCTTTTCGACGCTGGTGCCATGTGGGACGATGCAGCCATGGGCATCGAAGAACAGGTGCCGCGCTCCGCAGGGGCGGGGCATCAAAGCCCTGAGGAAGAGCCGGCGCACAAGGCCTCGGAAGAGCACATTCCTGCCGACGACGCCCGGGCCATCGCGCACCGCCGGCAGGAAGCCGAGGAGAAGCTCGAGGAGCACCGCCGTGCGGCCGAGGAAGAGGGCCACTCCACCGGCGGCCCGTACTGACCCCTGCCCGGTTCGGCAACGCCCCGGCGGCCGTGCAGGCCGGTGCGCCGGTCCGGTCGTCGCCTGACCGGTATGCAAGGATAGAAGTTCCTTCGAACCCCAGCAGATGAAAGGGATGGCCATGTCTGAAGACATCACATCCGGATCCGCTCCGAGCGCGACCTATCACGATCCGACGTCGATCGCTTCGGTCATCGACCACACGCTGCTGAAGCCGGAAGCTTCCCGCGAAGACATCCTCAAGGTCTGCCAGGAGGCGGTCGAGTACCGCTTTGCCGCCGTGTGTGCGAATCCTGTCTGGACGGCGTTGGTCCACAGCACGCTCAAGGGCTCCGGGGTCAAGACCTGCGCGGTCGTCGGCTTCCCGTTCGGTGCCACTCCCACCGATGTGAAAGTACACGAGGCCCGCGGCGCCACCCTGGACGGCGCCGACGAGATCGACATGGTGATCAACATCGCCGCGGCCCGGGCGAACGACCGCGCCGCGATCTTCGAGGACATCGCGGCGGTGGCCGAAGCCGTCCACGCCGGCGGCGCCATCCTCAAAGTCATCCTGGAGACCCATTTCCTGAACGACGAGCAAAAGCGGATGGTCTGCGAAGCCGCCGCCGAGGCCGGGGCGGACTTCGTCAAGACTTCTACCGGTTTCAGCGGTGGCGGCGCCACCGTGGAGGACATCGCCCTGATGCGCGACGCCGTCGGGACGCGCCTGGGCGTGAAGGCCTCCGGCGGCGTGCGATCCGTCGACGACGCGCGCGCCATGCTCCGGGCCGGCGCAACACGAATTGGCGCCAGCTCATCAGTGGCTATTGTTAAAGGCGAGCAAGCCGCCGGCGGCTACTGACGCCGCATCGCACTATTGAGGAGAAACACCCCATGGCCCACCCCAAGCAGCGCACCCATTCGGGCGAGGGACACCTGGTCAGCAATTTGGTCGCCTTCGCGATCATTATGCTGATGTTCTTCGGTTCCCTGTACGCCTTTAGCCTGGAGCCGGTCATCGGCGCCATCCCGGCCTTCGCCATCGGGCTCGGCCTGTTCACGCTGGCGTTCTTCATTCCCAAGCAGTTCATGGGCCGTTCCGACACCCACCACAACGCCTGACGTTACTCGCGGGCTTTCCCGGGCGCTCAGCCAGGGGGCAGGCAGGTCCTGCTTCACCCGGCCGGGCGCCCGGCGTATTTAAGGGTCCAACCCTGTCCCGGGTTCGAAAGGGACCGGCGCGCAGCGGACTGATCCGCCACCCGCCTGCCGCACCCCACCCCGCGCCGCTGCGACTTGCGTCACAGACCGCACAGTTCCACGGCGCGGGCCAACACGCGTGCCATACTGAACCAGTCATGGCCAGCCCGGCTCCGCAACGCAACCGACAACGAGGGCTGCCCGGAGTAAGGGGACCTTCGATCATGTCTGCCGCACCAAGCCCGCTGTTGTCCTGGCTTACCAGACGCCGGCAGTTCCATGAACTGCCCCTGCGCGCACGCGTTTTCCTCAGCCATCTGCCGCTCTGCATTTCCGTGACGCTGACGGCGGCGATCGCCGCCGCATTCTTCCCCCAACTGCTGGGCAACGCGCAATTCACCGGCGGGCTCATCGGCATTGCCGCGTTGTGGATCCTCGGCGCCGCCATCCCGTGGGACCGGCTGCCCTATCCGTCGTACTGGGTGATCCCGCTGCTGGACTTCGTTGCCATCGGGGCCCTGCACCAAGGCGCCGGGAGGGAACTCTACGGCGTCGGGCTGTTGGCGGTCTTCCCGGTGTTCTGGATGGCCTGGTCGGAGATTGCCACCGCCGCCGCGCGCATCATCAGCTTCGCCGCGCCGCTGCTCATCGTCTGGATTCCGGTGTTCACCGGCCCGGAGCCGGTAACGCCGGAAGCCCTGTTTGGCCCGATCCTGGTCCCCATCGTGACCCTGGGGGTCTCCATCACCGCGTCCGTTTTCTCATTGAGCATGACGGCGCAGCAGCAAGCCCTTGCCCGCAAAGACCGCGAGCTGCGGGCCTTGCTGGAAGAAAGCAAGGTCCACGTGCGCCGACTGGACACCGTCCTGAACGCCGTCGCGGTGGGGGTGCTCGTCACCGATGCAGACGGCCGTGACATTCTGAGCAACGTGCAGCAGGAGCGGGACCGCTCGCTGGCCATGCCCCACGGAATCGATAATCCGGACGAGGCCGACTTGCTGGTCTTCGAAGCTGACCGGGTGACCCCGGTGGTCCCCGAAGACCGCCCCATTCGCCGTGCCATCTTGGGGGAGTCTTTTTCCGACCGGCTGGTGTGGATCGGCGACGGGGACAGGCAGCGCGCCATGTTGTGCACGGCACGCCCCATGCAGAATGACGTCGGCCAGTTCGACGGCACCGTGATGGCGTTCAGCGACGTCACCGACCTGGTCAATGCGTTGACGGTGAAGGAGGAGTTCGTCGCCGGTGTCTCGCACGAGCTCCGCACTCCCCTGACATCCATCATGGGCTACCTGGACCTCGCGCTCGAGGACGCCGACCAGCTGCCACAACACGTCACCGCTTCGCTCGGCATCGCCATGCGCAATTCTGAACGGCTCCTGCAACTGGTGGAAGACCTGCTCGTCACGGCCTCCGGGACGCTGAGCATCGAGCCCCGCCGTACGGTGCTGGCCGACCTTGTCGCTACCAGCGTTGCGTCGGCCATGCCGCGGGCAGAACACGCGGGCGTGGAGTTGGTCATCGACGCCGCCGACGGGCTGGAAGCAGAGGTCGATCCCAACCGGATGGGCCAGGTGCTGGACAACTTGCTGTCCAATGCCATCAAGTATTCGCCCGACGGCGGCCGGGTCACGGTACGGACCCTGGCGGCCAACGGCGCCGTCCTCCTGGAGGTCAGCGACACCGGGATGGGCATGTCGGAAGCGGATCAGGCTGAAATCTTCACCAAGTTCTTCCGCACCAGTTCCGTCCGTCAGGCGGCCATCCCCGGGCTGGGGTTGGGGCTGGCCATCAGCAAGTCGATCGTGGAAGCACACGGCGGCACGCTGACCTTCACGAGCGTCCTGGGCGCGGGCACGACCTTCAGCGTCGCGATTCCGCAGCGCAGCGAAGAGGGAGGCCGCCCGGAGGCGGCCTCCCTGGGCCAACTGCTGCCTTAGGAGTCAGCGCCGGTCCGGTGGGGTCAGCGAACGGACTGCGGCCCCTTGAACTGCATCTTGGTGCTGCCCGTTCCCTTGCCCTTGGCCGTGCCGTTCACCGCTGAGCTCGTTTCGGCGAAGGTCAGCGTGGTGTGCGCAATGGCGTCGGCCATCTGTTCCAAGACCACCAGGTCCACGTTCGCAAGCGTGTCACAGGCCTCGTGGTAGCAGGGATCGTAAGCCACGCCAGCCGTGCCACCGTAGATTGCCGCCTGTTCTTCGGTCTTGATCTCCTCGGCGCCGGTAAACAAGCCTCCGGCCGGGATGCCGTTGGTGATAAAGGCGAAGTAGTCCGAGCGGCCGTCGAAGGCCGTCGGCTCCGAGGCGAGCCCCTGTGAGGCGAAGTACTCTGTGAAGACGCGCTCGATGGTGGCAGAACCGTTGGGCCCGGCGAGCCCAAAGGCGTCGCCGTTGCCGTCATACACGAAGCGCACGGCATTGGGCGAACCGACCATATCGAAATTCAGGTTGAGCGCATGTTGCTTGATCTCACGCTGGCTCAGCTGGGACACGTAGTAGGTCGAGCCGAGCAGCCCGTCCTCTTCACCGCCCCAAAAAGCGAACCGCACCCGGTTTTCGGGCGCGTCCCCCGATGCTGCGATCTGAAGCGCCGTTTCCAGGATCGCTGCGCTGCCGGAGCCATTGTCGTTGATGCCCGGGCCCTCGGATACCGAATCCAGGTGGGCGCCGACCACCACGGTGCGGTCCGCGCGCCCGGCCGTGTCGGCGAGGATGTTGAACGTCTCCGTCACGACGATCTCGGCGTCCACCGCGATTCGCAGTTCCACACCGGCGGTCCCGGCCAGTTCGGCCCCCAAGTCGAAGCTGGTGCTGACGGCCGGGATGGCCTGCGGCGTTCCCAGCGTGCCGCCGAACAGGTCAAGCCGGTCGGGAGTGCCTCCGTTGCCCTGATTGAAGATGACCACGCCGACGGCGCCTGCTGCCGCGGCATTCGAAACCTTCGTGGCGAAATCGCACGTACCGCGCTGGATCAAGGCGATGTTTCCGGCGGGGAAGCTTGCGAAGTCGGTCGCCTCGCAGCCGCTGGTGGATGCCCTGTCGCCCGCGAGGTTGATATCTACCGCGGTCACCTGTGCCGTGACGTCGCCGGAGGCGGAGTAATCCATGGCCATGAACTCCTCCCCTGCCGTGTAGACCGTCGGCGTCGGGGCGACCTGCTCGAACTCTGCGCCGTGAAGCACAAACCGTTCGTAGGAGAACACCTGCCGCACGGGCGTGTAGCCGGCGGCCGACAACTGGGCTTCGATGTATTGGGCGGATGCCTCGTAGCCGGGAGTGCCCGCAGCGCGGTTGCCGCCGTTGGCATTGGCCGCGTCCTGCAGGGCCTGCAAGTGGGTGACGATGTTCTCGGCTGTGACCGCGTTCCGCAGGGTGCTGGTGTCTGTCCCGTTGTCGGCGCGGGCCGGCAGCCCGGCCCCCAACGCCAATGCGGTCGCGGCAGCGATGGCCGCACCGCGCCTGAAACTGTGGGTCCGCATGCTGGTTCCTCCAAAGGTGTGGATGAAAGAATCCCGCTGTCCCCGCAGCAGGATCCTGCCCGGAAGCTATCCCATGGCCCCGGAAAGCGACAGAGCCAGCTAGTGATTTCCCTCACAAACACCTGAAACAACTATTTCAGCCCTGCAAACTGCCGCTCTCCGGGCCGGTGAGCTAACGCCCCACGCCGCCCCGCCGGAGCCGCTGAGCACCCGGCCTTGGTGGCGCACCGGTACCATGGCATTCGGTCGTCGGCGCACGGGCGCGCGTCCGCCCCCACCGGAGAGGAAGATGAATGCGGCTTCGCACGTCCCGGGAGCGGGCCCGCCTGCTGCATTTTTGCCTGCTGGCCGGTTACGCCCTCCTGGTCGCCGTCGCCGTCTTGTGGCCTACCCCGGTGGATGCCGGCGCAAACAGCACCATCCAGGCAGTTCTCGCGGCTCTGCACGAAGCAGGCGCGCCGCGCTGGATCGACTACAACCTGGTCGAATCCGGGGCCAACGTTTTGATGTTCGTGCCGTTGGGTTTGCTGGCCGCCCTCCTGATGCCGGCCAGTTGGCGCTGGTTGACGCCCGCCGGAGCCTTCCTGCTCTCCGGTGCCGTGGAGTGGGCGCAACAGGCGTTCCTCCCCGGCCGTTATGCCTCGCTGCAGGATGTCTGGACCAACACCCTGGGCGCGGCCCTCGGCACGGTGCTGGCCTATGCGTGGCTGGAATACCGGCAAAACCGGCACCGGTAACGCGCTGGAACCGGCAAAACCGGCACCTGTAACGCGCTAAAGTCAGAAGTAATCGCTACTCAGGCACGTGCAAAGGATTACTATGCGAATTTCCGTCATCGGTTGCGGCTACTTGGGGGCCGTGCACGCTGCGGCCATGGCCAAGCTTGGGCATGACGTGGTCGGTATCGACGTGGACGAACGCAAGGTCGCCGAGCTGCAGGCCGGCCGCGCCCCGTTCTTCGAGCCCGGCCTGCCCGACCTGCTCGCCGAGGTCCAGCAGACCGGCCGGCTGACGTTCAGCACCGAGATGGCCGACGCGGCAGGAGCCGAAGTGCACTTCGTGTGCGTGGGCACCCCGCAGCGCAAGGGCGAGAATGCCGCCGACCTGCGCTATGTCGATGCCGCCTTCACGTCCCTCGCCGTGCACCTGCGCCCGGGCGACGTGGTGGTCGGCAAGTCCACCGTGCCGGTGGGAACGGCAGCACGGCTGGCAGAGGAGATCCGGGAAATCGCCCCGGGAGCCATCCTGGCGTGGAACCCCGAGTTCCTGCGCGAAGGCCACGCCGTCAAGGACACGCTGACTCCGGACCGCTTTGTCTACGGCGTGCCCGCGGGTGCACCCGGTGAAGCCGCCACCGCGGCCATGGACCAGGTCTACGCGACGCCGCTGGCCGACGGCACGCCGCGGCTGGTGCTCGACTATGCCACCGCCGAACTGGTCAAAGCCGCGGCGAACTCATTCCTGGCCACCAAAATCTCCTTTATCAACGCCATGGCGGAAGTCTGCGAAGCCGCCGGCGCCGACGTCACCGCCCTGGCCGACGCCATCGGCATGGACGAGCGCATCGGGCGCAAATTCCTCAACGCCGGCGTCGGCTTCGGCGGCGGCTGCCTGCCCAAGGACATCCGGGCCTTCATGGCCCGGGCGGGCGAACTCGGGGCGGATCAGGCCCTGACATTTCTGCGTGAAGTAGACGCGATCAACATGCGCCGCCGCACGCGCGTGGTGGAACTGACCCGAGAGCTCTGCGGCGGCTCGCTGATCGGCAAACGCATCACCGTGCTCGGAGCCGCCTTCAAGCCGCAGTCCGACGACGTCCGTGATTCTCCCGCGTTGTCCGTTGCCGCCCAACTGCAGTTGCAGGGAGCCACGGTCACCGTCACCGATCCGGAGGCCCTGGCCAACGCCAAGCAGCGCTTCCCGGAACTCAGCTATGAACCGGATGCCAAGACGGCTATCGCCCGCGCCCACGCGCTGGTGCTGGTGACCGAGTGGAATGAATACCGAGAGTTGGATCCGGTCGCCGTCGGAAACCTGGTGGACGAAAAGAACATCCTGGACGGACGCAACGTGCTGGACCCGGCAGCGTGGCGCCAGGCCGGCTGGACCTTCAAGGGCATCGGCCGCCCCTAGCGTTTTCCCAAGCCCGGCCTTCCAGAATGGGCCCGTACAGCCAGGTTGTGCGGGCCCATCGTCGTATCCGTTGACAGTGGCCCCGAACAGGAGCATCTTATGTAGATGGCCAGCGCGTGAAGCCGCCGACCCCGCATATCCACGGGTCCGTGCAGCCTTGGCCGATGGGGGGACGTTGCATGATGGCTCGGAGGGGTCTTGCCCTGGTTGCGGCCGCGCTCGTTGGTGTGTCCGGCTTGAGCCTGCCCGCCGCCCCAGCCGCCGCAGCACCCGATCCCGGCCGGCACGTCTTCGAACCTGGCTCCGCCACCCTGCATGACGAGTATTTCCCTGACGCCGGGAACGGCGGCTACCAGGTGTCCCACTATGGGCTGGAGCTGCTGTACGACCCGCCCGCGGACCGGCTGGAGGGCACCGCCACGATCACGGCACAGGCCACGCAAAACCTTTCGGCGTTCAGTCTGGACCTGGATGGCCTGGCCGTTGACTCCGTCAGCGTCGACGGGCGGGACGCACGATTTGCCCGGACCGGCACCAAGCTCGCTGTGACCCCCACCCGGGGGGTCCCGAACGGCGACCGTTTCACCGTGGTCGTGGCGTATTCCGGCACTCCCCGAACCCTCGCCCTCCCCGGCCGGGCCGGGTTCATCCATACCGACGACGGCGCTCTCGTCACCGGCCATCCGGTGAGTGCGCCAACCTGGTTTCCGGTGAACAACCATCCCAGCGACCGTGCCGGCTATACCTTCAACATCTCGGTCCCCGACGGCTGGCAGGCGGTGGCCAACGGCGTGCCGGACGGCAGGGAGGCCGAGTCCGGCCGCACCGTCTACACCTGGAAGGCCGACGAGCCGCTGTCGCCGCATCTGGCGACCATCGCCGTCGGGCACTTTGACGTGGCGGAGCGCACCAAAGGCGGCATCAGCTACGTGGACGCGATGGATCCGGTGTTGAAGGAGGCGGTGGTCCCGCGCAACGGCGACGGGCTTGCATGGTCGCAGAGCGACAACGCCAGCTACAAGCGGCTCACCCGCACCATCATGGTGCCGGATGCCGGCGGAGACCTATCCTTTTGGATGCTGCGCGACACCGAACCGGGCTGGGACTATGCCTTCGTGGAGGCCAGGACACCCGGCAAGAATGATTGGACCACGCTCAAGGACACCACCGGACACGCGCGGGAGTCCACCGGCAATTCCTGTCCCGCGTGGCACCAGGTGCATCCCTTCCTAAAGCACTACCAGACGGACGACGGCGGCGGTTCGTGCAGTGCCGAAGGCACCACCGGCCGCTGGTGGGCGGCCACGGGCGCCAGCCAGGGTTGGGAGCACTGGGAGTTCGATTTGGGCGACTACGCCGGCCAAGACGTGGAGCTGTCCATCACCTACGCCAGCGACATCACGGGGCAGAACGACGGCGTGTTCGTGGAGGACATTAAGGGGCCGGGAGGTGAAGGGTCGACGTCCTTCGACAACGACGGCGACCGCTGGGACGGTTGGGAAGCGCAGCATGCGCCGGACGGCAGTCCGGAGAACGCGAACGGCTGGACGGCCGGGTCAACCGCGCCGCCTTCGCAGGCGTACAAGATCCAGCAGTCGCTGGACAAGCAGTCCCGCATCATAGAATTCCTGTCCACCGTGTTAGGCAAGTATCCGCTCAAGAGCGCCGGCGGAATCATTGACTCCTCGGAAAACCTTGGCTATGCCCTGCAGATGCAAGGCCGGCCCGTCTATCCGATGGACGGCTTCTACAGCGAGGCCAGCGGAGATGCCATGATCGCCCGCGAATTGGCGCATCAGTGGACCGACTCGCAATTGCCGCCGCCGCGGTGGCAGGACAGCTGGCTCAACCAAGGCCTTGCTACCTACGCCGAGTGGCTCTGGAACGAACAGCAAAACCTGGGCAGCGCCGAGGATACATTCGATTTCTACGCCGGCATCCCAGCCGACGACGACTTCTGGCAGGTGCGGGTATCGGATCCGGGCGTCGATCAACTTTTCGCCGGCAATGTCCAGACCCGGGCCGCCATGGCAGTGCACGCCCTGCGGGACACAGTGGGCGACAAAGACTTTTTCAGGCTCCTGAAGACCTGGGTCCGGGACGGATCGGGCAAGCCGGCCGATTTTCAAAGGCTGGCCGAGGATGTCGCCGGCAAAGACCTTGGGGCACTCTTCAAAGCCTTTGTATCGACGGCTGGGAAACCGGGGGTCCTGTAGCCGCAAGGCGCCGCGCAGGGCGGACCGGGAGTGACCCGGCAGCGACTCCGACCGGCTTGCCGTCTTCGGGCTAGCCGGTCTTCGGGCTAGCCGGTCTTCGGCTAGCGGTCTTCGCCGAGGACCCGCAGGCCTTCGCGGTACGCATCTGCCGTCAGCTCGCCGCGCGCGAACCTCTGGTCAAGGATCTGCCGGGCGGTGCTCCGCCGGTGCGACTGCTGTATCTGACCGCCTGCCGCGGCCAGAGCATCTTCCACGTCGCGCGGTCTCAGCCCCATGAACGCACGAATCACCAGGACCGCCAGCAACGCCACAATCGCCAACAACAGCAGCCCAAACAGCCATGCCAAGCCCATATCTACCATGATGAAAGCACCCCTTCGATCACGACGGAACGATGGCTTTTCTACTCCGTTCCCCTAGGGTCAGGATACGCGTCGGCCCCGGGAACATACAGGGCAAACCATCACAAGAGCAGCCGCGGGCATTGATGCTCGGCATGGAAGCCTGCCCCTGGCCCACGCCGTGGCGCAGGGGCTGCGGAAGCATCCGCCTCCGCGGATTGTGCTACGGCGGCGGCGCCGCGTAGTAGAGGTCGGTGTTCCAGCGGCCGTACTGGAAGGTCTTGTAGACGGGGTCGCCGGCAACGGTTCCGTTCATCGGTTGGATCCGGAGGCGGTAATTGGTGAAGAACGCGCTGTCTGACGTGGAGAACGGCAATTCGAACACGGCGGAAGGCTGACTGACCGTCGCCTCGGCGCCCCAACCGGCGGGACTGGCCAAAGACACTTCGTAGGAAGTAGCCCCGGAGGACGCCTTCCAGGAGAAAGCGGCGTGCTTCTTGTCGTTGACCGGTGCGCTGACGTTGTAATTGACCGTTGTCACCGGCCCCAGCGGCGGGTATGCCTTCCCGTCGCGGAAGCAATTGTCCACCGAATAGTGCTCGTATTTGTACACCAGATAGATGGCGTCGCCGGCGGTGGCACCGTTCATCGGCTGAAGCCTCAGGCTGTATTTCGCGTAATGGGCCGCGTCGGTGCCGGCGCCCTTGAGCGGATTGCCCAGGCGGTCCGAAGGAGTCCGGGGCATGGTGAAGGTAACTTGTTCGCCCTTCACGTCGGCCGCCTGTGCGTACCGCGGGTCGCCGGAGGAAAGTGTCACAACGTAATGCGTGACATTCTGTGCCCGACCCCACGTGAAGCTGACGTCCAGCTTGTCCAGATTCTCCAGCTGGGCGGTTGACTTGGCCACCCTGCACTGGGCTGAGTCCTTCCTCGGCCCGTCCGGGCGTATCTTCAGCTGGGCACCGGCGGTGAGGCGTGCATCGGCGGAGCCGGAAGGCGGGGCCTCCGGAGCCCCGACCGTGACGCTCATGGTTGCTGTAGCACTTTGGCGCCACTTCGCCACAGCAACAGGCGTGCCCACTCCCAGCAACACCACCAGGAAAAAGGCAATCGCGGCCCCCATAAACCCCGGCAGGGACCGCACCCGCCGCCAGATCCCGGGTCCGGCCGTCCTCTCAACGTCGTTCGTCACTGGTTTTTCTTTCGTCGTTTCGTCAGGGCCAGGAAGATAATGCCAAGGACGGACAAGGGAACGGCCAGCCACGTGCGGTTGTCCGCGAAGACGTTGCCCTCGATCCAGCCTGCCTGCTTCGGTGCTCCCCCGCTGCCCTCAGGCGCTGCGGCGGGGCCACCCAGCGCGGGCCGCTCCGGCAGGAAAACCGGGTTCAGGGCTTCACCATCAGCGGGCGGGCTGTCCGTCCCCGCAGGCAAGCCGCCCTCGCTGTCTTCCGGACAAGCGCCGGCGACGACAAGTCCCTCGGCTGCAGTCTGCAGCACGAACGCGACATCGACCTCCGCGCGCTGGCGCTTGGTTTCATTCGTCGCGCCGGGCGCCAACCGCAGCTTGAGGCTGAGAGGAATTGCTTCCCCGGGTGACAACGTCCACGTTTGCGCTAGAGCTGAACAGGACCAGGGACCGCTCAACGGCACGGTTTCGCTGACACCACCGGCTTGCGCAACGCTCAGCACGAGGTTCCCCGTAATTTCGACGTCGGCTGCCCCCACGACCCCCGCCACCGAAAGTGCCGCGTTGTCGCTGCTGTTGTTGCGCACCCACAACTCGGTGGCGATGGATCCGCCGGGGACCAACGGGCCGGTCCGGTCAAATAAGGGAGTTGACAGCTCGGCAGCGTAGTCGTGTCCGTCCAGGCTCAGCTGCAATCGCTCGTCGGCCGCCTGTGCTGGCTGGGCAGGAACCCACAAAATCAGCAGCAACAGCAATACCGTTCCTGCGCGGTTGATCATCGCCCGGTACAACTGTTGATGATGACTCTTCATGGCCGGATCACGACGTCGACCGCTGACGGAGCGACCGCCGGGTCGGAAACTCCGCCGGCACCACTTGCGCTTCTGCTGTTGGGTCTTCGGCCAGGGAGTCCTTGGACGGGCACGGTTCAAGCGCGTAAGCAGGCACTTCGACGCCGACCGTCGCGGACCCTCGATCCAATGCCTGACGGTCCGCTGCTTCCTTCTTCGCCTTCCGCTGGCGTCCGCCCTTGACGAGGGAGTAAGCGCCGTAGCCGATGAGCGCGATGGCCGTAAGTTTAAGGACTAGGCCGCGGTCCCCCTGCCCCAAGGCATTGGCCAGGAACCCCACGCTCGGGACGGCATAGAAAAGCTTTCCGCGGACCTGCATCTCCCGGACGGGGAGCTCGTCCGCCACGCCGTTGTTGTCCCCTTGGGTCACCAGCAGCCGCTCCCCCTGCTGCGAAGCAATAATCGAGGTGATGCGGTGAGTGATCACCACCGGGCTGTTGGACGCGGCCTGATATGTGATGATGTCCCCGGTGCGCAGATCCTCGAAGGGGGTCGGTTTGACCACCAGGAAGGTGCCCGGCGCGTATTTTGGTGCCATCGAACTAGTCAGCACGGTGTACGTTTGCGAACCGGTGACCAGGGGTACAACCACCAGGACCAAGGCCGCCAGCGTGACAGTGAGAAAGGCCAGGTAGGCGATCCCGCGGCCGACAAGGCGCAAAACGTTCACCAACATTCCTCTCAGATCTGCTCAGCGGCGAGCGGAATGGAAATAGTCGTCGTGGTGTCGTGCAGAGATGGAGGCGCGTGCTGGGAAAGGGTCGCCTGGAGGCAGATAACGCCCGATTCGCCCTTGGCCAGATCGATCGAAGGCAGGCTGCCTGTTGCGGCCGCGGTGAAGAGGGCGGGATCCTCGCACTCCTCAAGGCTCCCGGCTCCAGTTGCCGCGATGTTCAGGTACTCGGCGAGAGTCGCGGACGCGATGGTGGGCGCCGACGTGATGTGCGCCCTGATGGTGAACTCCCCACCGGCGTCGGTCAGGTTGGTGAGCTTGACTCCGGCCCGGACCGCGCTGCCCGGCAGGAGCTTTCCGGCCGGCGCCGTTTCGAGCGCCAGGGTTGCCGGCGTGCCGTCTTCCATCGTCATGTCCACGCTAGTGTCGCCAGAGCCGAGGCTCACCCTGAAATCCGCGGCATGGATGGTGCCCGCGTCGAGCGGTGCGGCGGCGTTCCACAAGGCATACGACCCTTGTACGGCCAGCATCCCCAGCATCACGGCAGCAGCCAGCAGAGCAGCGGCTTTTAGCGCTTGCCGGTTCCGCATCTTCGGCCTCCGCCTGGCTACAGTGGTGCGCGTCGGGGTCAGGCGCGCACCACTGGTCTTGAAAATTTAGACAGCTGTCAGCTGCCCGCTGCAGCATTGACGGGCTTCGGAGCCACCTGATCCAGCTTGAATGCTACCGTGCTGAAGTCGTAGGTGGCCTTGGTGCTGTCGCGGCGTGCGGTATCGGCTTTGAATTCGAAGGTCACCGTGGCGGTGATGTCCCTGACCGTCGTGGTGAGCGGCTCAGGCAAAACCTTGCCGCCGCTCTTCAACTCCACGGGGGACACAGTGATATTGGCAGGGTTAAACGAACTGTTGGGATCCGTGGTGTCGGTGGCTGTCAGGACGGCCTTGATGTTGGCGCCATCGAGGATGACATCCACTTTCTGCGTGTAGGTCAGGGTCTCGCCGGGCACGATCTTGTGGCCGGCGATGTTCTTGATGGTTCCGGGAGCGAGGTTGCTGGACCAGTAGCCCTGCTCGACCTTCTTCAGGTCCAGGTCGCCAGCGGCCACGGCGCCCATTCCGACATTCTGCTCGGCGTTCCAGACGGCCAGCGTTCCGCCACCGCCGAGCAGCAGCGCCGCGCCGACACCGATTGCCAGAGTTCCCTTGACCATCTTGTTCATCTTTGACCCCTTGTTTTTGGCTGACTCGGCACCTCGTTCTCGCCGATATATCCAATCTCGCCAACGCACCTGAAGATGAACGGTTCTATTTCCCAAACGTTCCGGAAGAAATCGCCGGTTCAGCACTGCGCCAGACTCTAACCTCAAGACAAACCAAAGACCGGCCGAAACAGATCGGCGTAGACAACCCTTAACACGCCCATCACACCCAACGGCCAGCAACGATAACGGGCAAATGTTCTCCCGATTGCTTTCCCACGACTCCTCCGCCGATCGCCAAGCTCAAGTTCCGTCAAATGTGAAGCAAGCGCACTATAATTTGGGTTCGGACGTAACCGTTCTTTGGAGCGGCCGTCAGAAAGGTGAGGCATTTGTGGATCCTTCGCGGGTAGCGGTGGTCATTGAAGATGACGAAGACCTCTGTGCGCTGGTCGGAAACGTCTTGAGACAGTCCGGATTTGAGGTCCATACGGCCCGGAACGGAAAAGCCGGAGTGGCCGCCGTCCGAGAACACGGTCCCTCGATCGTCACCCTGGACGTGGGCCTCCCGGACATCGACGGGTTTGAGACCGCCCGCCAGATCCGGCTCTTCAGCGATGCCTACATCCTCATGCTGACCGCTCGGGCCGAGGAGATCGACGCCGTGCTGGGCTTCAAGTCCGGCGCAGATGACTACATCATCAAGCCGTTCCGTACCTTCGAACTACGCGCGCGAGTGGCGGCAATGCTGCGTCGTTCCCGCAGCAGTGAATCGATTCACGACGCCGGAGCCCCGCCTGCGGTAGGGCAACGCACCTCTGCGGGGTCGACAGCGGGGTCCGATGACTTCTCCGGTTTTCCGACCGCAACCTCACCGGTAGCGGTCGCAGCCGAGTCCGCGCAAAATGGCCCGCTTTCTATCCTTCAGTTGCAGGAACCAGAGGCCACTTATATCCACAATGGGCTGTGCCTGGACTACCCCACCAGGACCGTGACGGCAGACGGTGTCCCGAAGCAGCTGACCCGGATGGAATTCGACTTGTTGTACGCCCTGATGGAGAGCGGACGAAATGTGCGCAGCAAGCAGGACCTGGTGCGGTGGCTGCGCTATGAGGACTACGACACCGGGTCGTTCATTTCCGCCTCCGACGAACGCGCCATTGAAGTCCACATGGCAAATCTGCGCCGGAAACTCGGCGACGACCCCCGCTCCCCCAAGTGGTTGGAGACCGTTCGCGGCTTTGGTTACCGGATGGCTCCGGCCAACGCACTGTAGATAAAGCAAGCCCTATGCCCGGTCCTTTGGAACGGAAGGGTTTCAGACGGCCGCGCCCGCTGTAAAACGACACGGCGCTCCCGCCTCCCGCGCCGCTCCCACCCCGATGCTTATGATGTCAATGCCGCATGTATGCCTTGTCCCGTTCCGGATCGGCGGCTGAAAGTCGAGATGATGACCCCCCCTGCCGATGACACTCGTCTGCCTAGCCGCCGTGATGTCCGCACGGGCGCAGCCGATCCTGCGCCTCCCACGGGCATGATTCCCGTGGTTCCGCTGGTAGCCAAGCCTTCCGGGGATCCGTTTCCGCCGCGGCGTGAACTGCGCACCGGCCTCATCCAGGTGGTGGCACCGGCGGCCGGTCAAGCGGCCGGTCCTACCCAGTATGTTCGCATCGAGAAGCCGCAGTCCGGCTCCTCCCGGTCCACGCAGCGCTCTAAAGCACCCCGAAAGACGGTCAGGACCGGCTGGGTTGTCAGCACCGTCGTCGTGCTTGCTGCCGTCGCCGCCGTGTGGTTCGCGTTCTTGCGGTAAGCCCTCCCTAGTCCTCCCCCGACGTGAGCTTGGCCAGGAGCGCAGCAAGTTCGGAGCGCTCGGCTGCAGACAGGGCGCCAAAATACTTCTCCGCATGCCTCACCTGGACCTCCCGGATGGCCCGTCCCATCTCCTGCCCAGCCTCGCTCAGGACGACCACCGTGGCCCTGCGGTCCGCCGGATCTGGCTCCCGCGAGCACCAGCCCCTCTCCTGCAAGCCATCGACGATGTCGGTCGCCGATCGCGGCGCTATCCGAAGCCGCTCGGAAAGTTCACCCAACCGCAGCGGGCCGTGCTGGCGGAGCATGCGCAGCGCCCTCGCTTGTGACGGGGCGACGCCGAGTGGGGCCATTTCCTCCCGGGCGCCCCTCCTGAGTTGACGCGACACGGCCCAGAACGCGTCCAGTAAACTTTCATCTGCCACGGGAATAGGCTACCAAGTTTTCCTGTTGTAACCTCATATTGAGGTAACCTCAGCAATGCGGGCGGCGCACGTTGCCCCCTTCATCACGGATCGAGGTGGTTCCGACGGAAACCTTCGGAATAACCGCCGGCCGCGGGCCCGTCAGGGAGCCGACGGCCGCAGACAAAGAACAAGCCCGGCACGTACCGCTAAAGCGGATCGCCGCCCTGTTCCGCCCGTACCGGGGACAACTGGCCCTCGTCACCGGCATCATCATCGCTTCCTCTGCCGCCGCCATGGTCTCGCCGTTCCTCCTGCGCGCGGTGATCGACACGGCCCTGCCCCGCCAACAGCTCCCGCTGCTGGCTTGGCTGACCGCCGGGATGCTGGCGGTCGCGGCTATTACGGCCCTGTTCGGCGTTTTGCAGACGTGGATCGCGACCCGGGTGGGCCAACGCGTCATGCACAGCCTGCGGACCGAGGTCTTCGCGCACCTCCAGCGCCAGTCCGTCGGCTTCTTCACGCGGACACGGAGCGGGGAAATCCAGTCCCGCATCACACACGACATCGGTGGCATGCAATCGGTGGTCACCTCGACCGCTACAGGCATTGCCACCAACCTGACCACCGTCGTCGCCACGGCAGTGGCCATGGCGGCGCTGTCCTGGCAGCTGTCGCTGATCTCGCTGCTGGTCATGCCGCCGGCCATTGTGCTGACCCGCAAGGTGGCCAAGGTGCGCCGGGAGCTGACCGCCCGCCGCCAGCGGGAACTGGCCGACATGAATGTGACCATCGAAGAATCACTCTCGGTCAGCGGAATCCAGCTGAGCAAGACCCTGGGCACCGGAAACGACCTGGCCGCCCGGTTTTCCGCCTCGTCGGAGCGGCTGACCGACTTGGAACTTCGTTCCGAATTGGCCGGGCGCTGGCGGATGGCCACCATGAGCATCATCTTTGCCGCCGTACCCGCCGTCATCTACTTCGCCGCCGGCCTGCCGGGGGCCGCAGGGAACATCAGCATCGGCACGGTGGTGGCGTTCACCGCGCTGCAGGGCGGCCTTTTCCGGCCGTTGCTCGGACTGCTGAACGTGACGATCACCGTCACCAGCTCGCTGGCGCTCTTCGCCCGGATTTTCGAGTATCTGGACCTGCCGGTGGAGATCGCCGAGCCCGCCTCCCCCGCCCCGGTGGATCCGTCGAAGGTCGCCGGCCACGTCCGCTTCGAGAACGTCAGCTTCAGCTATCCGGACAGCGAGACACCGGCCGTCGAGCATGTGGACCTGGCCGTCCCTGCCGGTTCCAGCCTGGCCCTGGTGGGCCCGACCGGATCGGGGAAGAGCAGCCTGGCCGCCCTGGTGGCCCGCCTGCAGGATCCGACGGAAGGTCGCGTCACCATCGACGGCGTCGACCTCCGCGCGCTGCGCCTGGCCGACCTGGCGGCCATCGTGGGAGTGGTCAGCCAGGACACCTACCTGCTGCACACCACGGTGCGGGAAAACCTGCGCTACGCCAAGCCGGATGCCAGCGATGCCGACATCGAGCAGGCCGCACGGGACGCCCAGATCCACGACCACATCGCGGCGCTGCCGGATGGTTACGACACCGTCGTCGGGTCCCGGGGGCACCGGTTTTCGGGCGGCGAGAAGCAACGGATTGCCATCGCCCGGACCCTGCTGCGCAATCCCCCGGTGCTGGTGCTGGACGAGGCAACCAGTGCGCTGGATACCCAGACCGAACACGCTGTGCAGCAGGCCTTCGACCGGTTGGCCGCCGGCCGCACCACCATCACCATCGCCCACCGGCTCTCGACTGTCCGGAATGCCGACCAGATCGCCGTCCTCGAGGCCGGCCGGATCGTCGAACAGGGAACGCACGAGTCCCTGCTCGACGCCGACGGCCGCTACGCGGCGCTCGCTGCCTGAGACGCAATAGCAGTAGGGAAGTCTTCGTGCCGTCGTCTGCGGCATCCCCCGCCCGTAGACTGTTTCCCGTGAATCGATTGATGAAGCGTCCGGTCCTGGTCACCGTTTCCATTCTTGTCGGCCTGCTCCTGGTGGCCGGGCTGACCGCCGGAGGATACCTCTGGAACATGGCGCATTCATTTGATGCCAAGAGCGAAAAGATTGCCGACGCATTCCCCGAGGAGTCGACCCGGCCGGCAAGAAAGGCCGACGGCGCCGTGAACATCCTGCTGATGGGATCAGATACCCGCGGCGGGGACGGCGCGGAAGACGCCCTAAAAGGCGCCCCCGGAGATGCCCGCACTGATGCGCTGATGCTGCTGCATGTGCCCTCGGACCGCTCTGGCGTCTACGTCGTGTCCATCATGCGCGACATCTGGACGGAACTTCCCAGCCACGGCGAGCACAAAATCAACGCGGCTTACGCGCTGGGCGGGGTCCCTTTGACGGTCCAGACGGTGGAGGGACTCTTCGACACCAGGATCGACCACGTTGCCATCATCGACTTCGAAGGCTTCCGTGGCCTGACCGACGCGCTCGGCGGGGTGGAGATCAACGTCAATCCAGCCTTCAACTCATCACATCTGGGCGGCAGGCATTTCGCTGCTGGCCCTACCCTCATGAACGGCGAGGAAGCCCTTGCTTTCGTCCGCGAACGCTACGCCTACTCCGATGGCGACTACCAGCGCGTCCGCAACCAGCGTGCCTTCGTCGGTGCCGTCATCTCCAAATTTCTCTCCGCTGACACGCTGGCCAACCCAACACGGATCAGCTCCACGGTCGATGAATTCGCCCCGTACGTCACGGTGGATGAGGGCTTGAATGCCGGAACCATCGGATCACTGGGCATAAGCCTCAGCAGCGTGCGAAAGGACGACATCCATATGTTCACGCTGCCCACCAACGGCACCGGCTTATCCGACGACGGCCAGTCCATCGTGCTCAAAGACGAGCAAGCCATCAAGGACATCACAGCGGCCCTGGGCAACGGCGCGCTCGATGAATACTGGCTAACACTGTCCGCAGACAACTAAGCCTGAGGGGCACTGAACAGTCAGTAGCGTCCTAATCCTTGAACACCGCGTCCGATGCCCTTTGGGGCCACTCCAAGATCTGCTGGTCAGTCAAGGCCCGGTCACCGGTTCGTGTCTTTTGGGCTCGGGATGGGCATGAAGTCGAGCGCCGGTCTCATCTACGATCCGGGCACATGTGGCTCAGTCAAATTGCTTTCGACTCCTACAGAGATGCCGGCGCGAGCTTGATGGAGTAGCCCTGCACCGCCACATCAGTCAGCCCGGCGTCACGGGCTTGCCCCCGGAAGCGCGCGACGGCAATAAGATTCTGCACAGGCTCTAGCAACGCGTTGTGGCGGTCAGCAATCTCCTTCCTCCCCCCTGAGAAAATCGATCACTGGTATTGAAGGGCTGCGTCGGAAGAACCAACCAAATTAAATAAAGGCCCTACCAGCACAAGGTACTCAAAGCGGCAAGATGCAATGGGACGCGACCTATCCGATCCACATCGCCATCGGATTGAAGGCTAGATCAAAGTGGGCGCAGACCGAACTCTAGGATGGGATAGTTCTTTTCTTTGTAAATCTGGCATGCAGTTACCAACAATAAACATAAATGCCATGAGACCAGGAAGAAGATAAATTCTGCCGGGCGCCGCAGTAACTTCCAGTAGCGATGAACCCAACCACCCGATTATCGCAACGGCGAGAAAACCGAAGGCACCTGGCGACACTTGGCGGACCAAGAAGAACATAGACAATGCAAGCGTAAGCAATAGTAATACGCCTCCAGTTACAAGAATTTCCCAGAGCAGATTATGGGTTGAGTAATTTGCACTTATAGCAGTGGTCGCTTCCTGGCGGACCCAATAAGACGGTCCATGTCCAAAAACTGGCCGTTGTATAAAGAGGTCGCGCGCACGCCCCCAAAGGGCTCCACGGCCAGTGAAGTCAGCTGGTTTCCATGCATAAAGCGCAACAATCGAAATCATAGTCACGAGCCCAACCATGATTAGAACCATACTGAGACGGGCCAACTTCGCTGGCAGCAGCCTCCAGATTGAAGCGGCAACGAGAGTAATCAGAAGGGCGATAAGTCCTGACCGACTACTAGTTAGATCAGTGAGAAGAACTGACATACATGCAACTACGAAAGCCGCTCCCTTGTGGGAAACGAGCATAATTGATAGGCCGCCAATAAATGCTAACAGTAACCCAAGAGAATTGCCGGTACCCTCTGGCCCCAAAGCGGACCCAAAGACGGAACACTTATCTAAGCGGCATGCCCCAATCATCGTATCTCTAAAGTAGGCGATTAGCCCTGCAAGCATAACGAGATAAAGCCGTACCGAATCTATCGTCCCTCTCATAACGGATTCAAGGGAATAACCATCGCGCGGAAGGACTATCGCTGACACTACAATGCCGAAGGAAAGAAGCGGCATCGCTAGAGCATCTCCAGTGAGAACGAAAGCAAGACTCAAAAATCCAGCACCCGCCAAGAAAAACCCGCTCCACCTCAAGACTGCGCCGCGCATCATAGTGGTGATCACTTGTACTGCGGTGAGCAGTAATAGTGGAACGATTTCTATCCAGTAATCGTCACGCGATGACGCAGGCACCGCAATCTCAAGAGCCATCGCGACACCGGGGCCCATGACAATAGCAAAAGGGAACCAATATTCTGTGCGACATCGGCGCGCTGACGAATACGCCGGGTTTTTCAGTAGAACCGCCCAAACCACGCATGCCACTAATGCAACAACGAGAGGAAGGTTCATAATGTCACCTTCGGAGACGGTTGATTAGCATTGCGTACTGTAGACCAATGCGAGGCTCTAACTATTCCCATTGGACACCGCGCCTTATAACACGTGCTGGGTTGCCACCCACCAAACAGTTTTCTTCCAACACAGAACGAGTTACGGTAGAGCCGCCTGCAATGACACATCCCGACGCCACGCTTACGCCCTTGAATATCTTCGCCTGGCTTCCAACCCAAACACGGTCGCCCAAAATGATAGGCGCAGACGTCACAGCGCCTCTATTGTTGTCAACTCTGTGGAAATCGTCATCCAAAAATTGAACGCCCCAGCCAATAGCACAATTATCTCCCACCTCAAGCCCATTACTGACAACAATAAGGCTATCTGGAGAAAAGTATGAACCGCCACCGATTGATAAGGTCGCGCCAGGCCCTATATCCCACCTGTTTCCGCTCGCTACCGCTACGGGTCCTCCTATGTGCAGCCGGCCTCGTATCCGTAACAGGCCGCCACTGCGTCTGTCTATGAAGCCGTAGTACCGTAGCCCTAAAGTCAGCCGCGCTGCATGGGATAGGGATATGTTTTCTCCGCCCACCACACGAAAGCGCCGACCAACCAAGACACGCTGTCGCCTCAGAAGCATGGGAACGGTTCTAGCAACAGAAATCCGAAACTCGCCCATCGTCATTTCGATCACTCGGCGCATTGATGACAAATTTTCCTCATTAGTAGTAGTAGAGAGGCAATTACGCATCCTTAGTCAACAATAGCGTCCCTAAAAACACTGGCAAATACGCGAGGGGTGAATTTCATTATCTCTGGAGATGCAACTTTTCCCGACCATGTTGCCCTGCTTTGCAGCATCAAAGTACTGATTGCCTCAACAGAGGGCGGACCAACGAATACACCCTGCATACCGGCTACAGACGCAGCAACGCCGCACCTAGAACTGACTACTGCATGGAGGCCAGCAGCTAATGCCTCATTGACAACGAGTCCCCAAACCTCTTCCTTCGACGGCAACACTAGCGTGTGGTGCTTTGAAAGAACTGCAGGGATCTCTGAATAGGGAAACGCTCTAACGACGGATACTCTTGAACCCAACCCCAGACGATGAATGGTCTCAATTATAAGCTCCTCCAAATGACCCTGACCCACAATAGTCAAGGAATCGTGTGGTCGACTTATTGCCGCAAAGGATTCCAACAGTAGAATGGGATTTTTGCGCTCGATAAGCTGTCCCAAAAACAGAAAACGATGGCCGTTCGCTTTTCTTGATTCGTCATTAGGATCGATCGGAGTGCGATTACTGACGTCATGAATCCACTGAACGTCAACGGCATTGAAGCCCCTCCGTATACGGCTAGGCTTCACGCCCATTGCAAGAACGGCCTCCTCGGCAGCGATTCCCGGAACAACAACACGATCCAACAGGTTGAAATACCGACGTCGTGCCTTATCGATGAACCCGTGCGAATGACGCTGCGACTCCAGCGTTGACTCATAGAAGCCGATGGTCTTAACCCCCATGGCCTTGGCCTGCAGGAGCGCTTGCCAATATGCGGGAGACTCCCAGGCGCCGAGCACAATGGCATCGGGTTTAGTGGCAAAAGTAAATAGTGGCCTCCGCGCTAGATAGTAATTAGATTCACCTCGTGACAAACGGAAGCTGTCCACTTCCTGGACACTGTAGAAAGCAGAAGCAGCTGACGCCCATTCACTTCCTCGATTGCCAGGATTAGCCAGGAACCTGGTGCGCGACTCAAGAAGCGTTACAGAAAAATTAAAATATCTTCCTAGTTCCTCCCAGATTGGCTTCCGGTAAGGTGCTGCACGATTCGCCAGCCACATCACATTGTGATCTGCCATGTCCCGGCCATGAGGCCCCACACTAGAGGTCATTTATTCAAACCAAGTTGCAGCTCAGCGCCCACAGCACTCTTTGCTCCGCTATAGACCGCCCACAGTGATTTCGCAATAGACGTTTCGTCGAAACGCTCCGCTGTATAAAACCGTGCCTTTTCCACTTCCTCAGGCGATCGCCATTCACCGCTAAGCACCTTGTGAACTGCAGCGGCAGTCCCCGACGGGTCCCCATCAGCGACTACTATACCCAGACTGTTCTCTTCAATCTCTTTCGATAGAGCAGAGGAACGAGTCACGATGACAGGAATACCGAGGGTTATTGCACCAACCAAGACGTTACCCCACGGCTCATTTTCAGAAGTCAACACAAAAACGCCAGCGCCCGCAAGAACATCCCGAACGCCGGAAGCCGCTACGGCTCCCTCGTAATAGACGTTGGACTCGCTTGCCGCGGCTTCCTTCACCAAGGAACCATCCCCGTGATCTGGGCCAACGACAACATACATATCGGCCCAGCCTCTCGCAGCTGCATATTTGGCAGCCTCCAGAAAAACGCTGACGCGCTTCCGCGGATGCAATCGCGCCACAAACACGGCCTCGCGGCTACTCTTGGGCGGAACCTCAGAGTCCAGAGCTCGGAAGGGCAAGGGGTTGCCGATGATGGCGGTTTTCCCAACGAGAGATGATTTGAGCCATGATTGCAGATCGCTAAGCTCAGTCGTCGTTAAAGCGATTATCGCATTCGACCTCCGAACCACGGGCTTCACGAACACATCGAGCAGGCTATGCAGAGGGCTCTTTCGTGTCGTAAGCATTCCATGAGGCTGCAGTACAAGTCTTTTTCTGAAACAGATAGCAGCTAAGGAAGTTACATAGGGTATCAACTCTCTAGAAAAACTAACATGGATGGTGTCCGCACGGAAACTCTCACGCACAATTGCATAGAAGATACCAAGCGACCCCAGTCCTGAAAGCCCAACGCATGGTATCCATTGACGTACTCGTCGGGTAACCAGATCGACTTCATCCTCTGTTGCAAGCGGACGGTCTCCCTTTAAATGACCAGCGAGGACGCGCACGGGAGATTCGGAATATTCATGCACCAATCGTGCCTGGCTCATGGACGTGTCATAAGGGCCTCCGTATCTTCCCGTTTCACTGGCCAAACTTACGACTCTCAGGATTCTCATTACGCCGTTGCCCTTTGACATCGACTAGCGCCCAACCACTTCATATAGTAAGTTCGCATACTCTTTCGCCGTCCTAGTCATCGAAAACTCGCGATGCACCACAGCTGCATATCGTTGAGCACGTTCGCTGAGTGTTTCGTACTGCCGCACTGCAGTCGAGATTGCCTCGACGGCCGAAGAAGCGTCCCCCGTAGTGAATGGGACGACTGCAGCGCCGTCAGGAAGACTTTCTGACACGGAATCCGAACAAACAATCGGAAGTCCCACACCAACCGCCTCTAGGAGACCGATGCTGTGCGCCTCTCGGTCTGCAGTGTGAAAAAATATATCGGCCAACAGAAGCTTTTTCCAGGGCTCATAAGTTGGCCCGCGAAATCCCCCCACAGTAGCCGAGTCAAGATGTCCCTCGAAGCCTGTCACGACGCCCTTTTCCGCTAACGGACCCCACCACTCCATGGTCAAATCATTGTCGCGACCCAGTGAACGCATGACGTCCACCCATAGTGCAGGGTTTTTCTGTTGTGCCACCCGCGCTATCGACACGATGCGCTTCGGAGACAGAGCGTAATCAAGCTTCCTGGGCAGGTCACTGCTGACACCATTTGGAATTAAGCTTATTGGCCTCGCTTGGCCAAACATTTGTTCATAATTCAATTTCTGCAGCGGGCTCACAGCCACCACTGCAGCCGTGCGCCGGATCAGAAGCTTCTCTACAAAATAAAGCTTTCGGTCGACATGATCGTTGCCTGCGCTGTGTAAAACGGTAACTACGGGCGTTCCCCGTGGTGCGGCCAAACGCGCATACATATTTGGGATGGCGCTATGGCTTAAGATAACATCGGGACTAGCCGATCGAAGCTTGCGCACCAATTCTAACCACCTCCGAACTTTACTCCCAGAGGTGTCACTGGTGTCATCAACATATATTACTCTTGATTCTATGCCGAGTTTTTTCCACTCTTCCGAGAGCGATGCAACCAATGTCTCGGCTCCGCCGATTCTAGGGCTGAGAAGTACCTGAGTCACGCGCATATCAACGCACCTGCGCCTTTTCAGAATCCCGCTTTATAGCTCGAATCATCAGTAGCACAAGGAGAATGAAAGTCATTATCTGCACCATAATGTAAGCAACCGCCCCTCCAATGGCTTCAAAATAAGTAGCAAGGACGCCAACCAAGAGAAGCTGACATAGCGCGGTAGATATAACGATCTTTGACACTGGCTTGTCGTAGCCGCGGTTCTGCAAAAATACAGATAGGGGCTGATTAAGAACTGCCGGCACCGTACCCAACGCTAAGAGCTGAAGAACTGCAGCTGATCCTTCAAATTTGTTGCCGATTAGAATGGCTACGATCGGATCTGCCCCCAAAAAAACGAAGACACACATCATGATAGCCAAGAGTGGCAGCCACAGAGACTTCCGAACTGTTGTCCAAGTGTCCTTCCAAGAATCAGAACGCGCTACGTACGGAGCGGCAGCCGTTGCGAATGAGGCAGCAAGCAGACCCATGGGCTGTGTCCATCGACTCACTGCTCCATAGAGCCCAGCCGCAGCGCTACCTCCAGTAGTGGCCATGAGTGGAACGTCCAGGGACTGCACACTAACCGCAAGACCTGCTATTCCAAAGTGAGCAGCGCCTGCCCACGGATTAGTGCATCGTGGTCGGTTAAAACTGGGTCGCCCTGATGCTGGTGTCAGGGCCCAAGCCGCCGCTGCCGCCAACAACGAGCCTAGGGAGAGGGCGAGCCACAGGAAATTCGTAACAGAAACGCTCGCTAGGAACAGGCCGACGCTAATTGCTCCAGCCGCGACGCGCTCCGTCAGAACTACGCAAGCAACCCGGTGCATTAGACCGAGTCCCCGTAACATGACTTGAGTACTTTGACTTACGACGACTGAAAACATCACAGGTGAAGCCATCCAAAGCGACGTCGCAGGGACTAAGAACACACATGCAATCAACCAACTGAGCGCAACTAACGCTGCAATCAGAAGCTTGCAGAGTTGATTTTGTCCGAGATCGTTGGCGGACATCGCTCCACGCGCCAGTTGTCGGACCCAAAACGAGTTACTGCCGTAATCTAATACGCCAGCTCCAACTGTCCCCAGTGCCAGAGAGGCAACAATCATTCCGAACTCTGCGGGGCTTGAGTCTCTGGCGGCCAGGATGTAGATGAGCGCCATTACGATCTGAGCAAAGGCCATCCCGCCGGCCAGAACCACCGGTTGAAAGCCGATCCTTCTGTCCGTCCCCTGCGCAGTGCCGGGTGCCTGCGTCACAGCAGCGCCCGAGCAAATTGTGTGTTGCCAACTTGGGGCAGTCGCCCCGGTCGCGGTAGCTGGGTTGCCTGCCGCATTGTCACCATAAGAACCTCAGGGTCTAGCTGACACCACTCAACCCCCTCGGGCCACACGGCACTATCGGCTTTAAGGGACTTCGCCCCCGCAGCCACGACGCGTGTTCCAAGCGCCGCAGCCTTACCAAGCAAACCACTTGGACCTTCATTCGAATGTGCCAGTACCAGACAATCGACGGCAGCAACTGCAGAATCTAGTTCTGTATCGGAAAGCGCCCGGTCGATAATGACGGTCTTGAAAGGCATCGTTGTGTTTGCAGTTCCATTTAATCCAGCGGCTTGCAGCACGCCATCGTCACAGTTCCCCGCTATTAGTAGACCCACATCGGGATGGTCCATGCGACGAAGTGCGTCGACGATGACTGGAAGATTTTTGCGTGCGGATACCTTTCCCAAAACCCCAAACCAATAACGCCCACTATCAAGTCCATTGTTTCCTCGAAAACGGATTGCATCTTGGACAGAGGAGGATATAGAGATGGGATCGATGACAACCTTGTACTTGGATCGCCCGCGCCATACGGCGGACTTGAGCACGCCAACACGAACGTTTCTGTGCATCGCAATTTTTCGCATGCACGCTGCTTTGACGCTGGTCTTTAACAAATGAGTTAAGGGCGAGCTTGACGCACTTGCGCTTTCTCGCATCACAAGTATGGAAAGGCGCCCAGATCCGTTCCAGCCAGATTTGAGGGCCAAGCTTTGTATATACCCGTCCCCATCGGAAATAACTGTCTGCATAGCCGCTAAGTTTCTAGAAAAGTAACTAACGCTTTTCAAGCTAAAATCGTCAGTGTGAAGGGTTTCGATGTCGGAGGATAAATCACCTAGATGAATATGAAACTCAGTAGTATGTTCAACATTTTCGGCCAACAGCAACGAGACCCTGTCGCCGCGCGCTAATGCGTACTCCGCCAGCAAGCGAACGTAGTAGAGTCGATGTCCCTCGTGGTTGCCTTCAACTATAAGGGTGCGCGTAACGCCCCTTTGGCTTTCCATCAATTTTCTTTACCTTGTCCGTTCTTGTCCAACGGTGGACGCCCCAAGGGACTCGTCCTAGAGAATGTCTTCCTCAGGGGTTTTGCGGCGGAAAACGTTGTCGATCGCAACCACTCTGACATCTCGAGATAATCGTGTTCGGCGGCACGTCCCTTTCAACCACGCTCATTGGCGGGATTATCGCGGACTTGCCTATCCTCCTACCGCCTAGTACGATGCAGCGCGAAGTTATCCAAACACCGTCTTCAACGTGAATTGGACGGGTCAAGAGCCCCATGTCACGCCGCAGAGCATGACTGCCCGTCGTTAGCATCGTTTCTTGCGAGATGACTACGTCATTCCCGATATATACGTCGTCTTGATTATGAATCCACACGCCCTCTCCGATCCACGACCTATGCCCGATGTGGAGCTTCCATGGAAACTTAACCCGCGTGCGCGGACGAAATACTACGCCGTCACCGATCTGGGCACCGAAGAGGCGGAGGACTCTGATCCGCAACCTAGAACTTATCTGCCAAGGGTTAGTCACGAACAAGAGTTCGCATGCTGCCCATAGGTAGACTAGGATGCCTGGTTTGTCCCAGGCCTGATGTTCACCAGGAGCCTCGGAGAGGTCAATGACGGGAGTGGCGTCCACAGCCATCGCAACTTCTTCAAATTTGTCCGTCATGATCCCAGGTTGGTCGAGTTGGCTTACATAACACGTCTATTCTTACATCTGTGAATGAGCGGAAGCTTCGAATAGCCATATTGGGTCTCAACTACACACCTGAACCGACTGGTATCGCCCCATACACGACTCGACTTGCCGAAAGTTTGGCGACGGCTGGACATGAAGTACGGGTGATCACAGGATATCCTCACTATCCGGAGTGGAAGCTCAAAGACGGGTACTCAGGCTGGCGCAAGGTTGAGTTCATTAACGGCGTTCGGGTCAAGCGTCTCCGCCACTTCATCCCTGCCAAGGTGAGCAGCCTTCAGCGGTTGCACCTGGAACTAAGCTTTGGCTTGCGTGTGTTGCTCGCTCGTTGGCATAATCCGGACGTAATTCTAGTCGTCAGCCCTGCGCTGTTCTCAACGGCCCTCGTGCTCATGCGCGCAAGATTCGGCGTCCACAGGCCCGCTACAGGTGTATGGGTTCAGGACATCTACAGTCGTGGCATCGAAGAACTAGACGCGAAAAGCGCAAAAGCCGCAAAGGTAATGAAGAAGGTCGAAGGCTTCATCCTGCGTTCAGCAACCATGGTCACCGTGATCCACGATAGGTTCAAGGCATACTTGACTGACACACTAGAGGTCCCTGGCGAGAGTGTCAGCGTGATTCGGAACTGGGCTCACATCGAGCCCGCCGGACCTATCCGTCGAGCGGATGTTCGGGCCAGCTTCGGTTGGGGAAGTGACGAAGTGGTCGTGCTTCATGCAGGAAATATGGGCGTGAAGCAGGCTCTCGAAAATGTTGTAGAAGCAGCGAAACTTGCTGAGATGAAGAACTCGAAAGTCCGCTTCGTACTTATGGGTGACGGCAACCAAAGGCAGCATCTTCAAAGACTGAGTCATGACGTAGATCACATTTCCTTCATGGCTCCGTTGCCTGAAGAGAAATTCACCGCGGCGCTCATGTCAGCCGACATCCTGCTCGTCAATGAAATGGCGGGGCTCCGTGAGATGGCTGTTCCCAGCAAGTTGACATCATATTTTTCCTCAGGACGGCCCGTGATTGCCGCAACAGAAGCTGACAGCACAACCGCCGGGGAAATTGCCTACTCGCGTGCCGGCGTCCGTGTTGAACCCCAGTCGCCGGCGGAGTTACTGAAGGCAGCCGAGACGTTAGGGGCCGACCGGAGGCTTTCTAGCCAGTTGGGCCAAGCCGGGACTATATACGCCGAGAACATGTTGTCTCAAGACGCCGCTATAGTGCAGTACGGAGAATGGTTGCGAGAATTAGCTGCAATCAGGAACGAGTCGCGCTCCACCTTGACGCGACGCGGTAAATATGGACTCACCGACAGGGGGAACTGCGTTGGTTAAGCGCGCGTTTATTACGGGAATTACGGGTCAAGACGGCTCTTACTTGGCAGAGTTGCTGCTCACAAAAGGATACGAGGTTCACGGCCTCATCCGTCGCGCATCGACCTTCAATACCGCGCGCATCGACCACCTATACGTGGATCCTCATGACGTCAACGCAAAGCTGTTCCTCCATTATGGAGATCTAGCCGACGGCGCGCGCCTTGTGACCCTCCTCGCCGAAATCGAACCTAATGAGGTCTACAACCTGGCGGCACAGTCCCATGTTCGTGTCTCCTTCGACGAGCCAGAGCACACCGGAAACATAACTGGCATGGGTTCCATTCGGCTGCTTGAAGCCGTTCGCCAGGCCGGCATCCAAACGCGCTTTTACCAGGCATCGTCCTCGGAAATGTTTGGCGCTACTCCCCCGCCGCAGGGTGAAGACACCCCGTTCTACCCACGCTCCCCGTACGGCGCCGCGAAGGTCTACAGCTACTGGGTGACAAAGAACTACCGTGAGGCCTACGGCATGTTCGCCGTCAACGGCATCCTGTTTAACCACGAAAGCCCGCGGCGAGGCGAAACCTTCGTAACCCGCAAAATCACCCGTGCCGTGGCCGCAATCAAGGCCGGCAAGCAAGAACACCTCTACATGGGTAATCTGGACGCGGTGCGTGACTGGGGCTATGCAGCCGAGTATGTCGAAGGCATGTGGCGGATGCTGCAGGCCGACGAACCCGAGGATTTCGTGCTGGCCACCGGTGTCGGTTACACCGTCCGCGACTTCCTCCAGCACTCCTTCGAACATGCCGGCCTGAATTGGGAAGACCATGTGAAGTTCGACGAACGTTACCTGCGCCCCACCGAGGTCGATGCCCTGATCGGCGACGCATCCAAGGCACACGAGAAGCTGGGATGGAAAGCCACGGTCGAAACCCCGGAGTTGGCCCGGATCATGGTGGATGCCGACATTGAGGCTCTCAGGTGTGCTGGCAGCCCATGGATCGACAAGGTAGCCCTCGATAGCTGGGGAAAGTAGCCGTGTCCGTGATCAACACAAGCGCGGTCAGTGCCGGTGACAACGTTGACTACAAGCCGGGCCAGCTGGACCGGACCGCGCCGTTCTACGTTGCAGGGCACCGCGGTTTGGTTGGTTCCGCGATTTGGCGAAACCTGGAAACCAACGGCTTCACGAACCTGGTTGGCCGTACCTCGACAGACTTGGATTTGAAGGACCGGGACGCTGTCTTCGCGTTCTTCGCTGATTCCCGGCCCCGGTACGTGGTGTTGGCGGCGGCGAAGGTCGGCGGGATCCTGGCGAACAACACTTACCCGGTGGATTTCCTCAGCGACAATCTCCGGATTCAGGTCAACGTTTTGGACGCGGCGAGGGAACACGGGGCTGAGCGCGTCCTGTTCTTGGGATCATCCTGCATCTACCCGAAGTTCGCTGAGCAGCCAATCAGTGAGGACTCGCTGCTGACCGGGCATCTGGAGCCCACGAACGATGCCTATGCGATCGCGAAGATCGCCGGAATTATGCAGATCCAGGCGGTTCGCCGCCAGTATGGTTTGCCGTGGATCTCGGCGATGCCGACCAATTTGTACGGGCCGGGAGACAATTTCTCCCCAACGGGTTCACACGTGCTGCCGGCCCTGATCCGTCGCTACGACGAAGCCGTCAGGACAGGCGCAGAGACGGTGACGAACTGGGGCACGGGTGCGCCCCGGCGTGAGTTCCTGCACGTGGATGACATGGCCGCCGCCTGCCTCCACCTGCTCGAGCACTACGACGGCCCCGATCAGGTCAATGTCGGCACGGGCACGGACGTGACGATCAAGGAACTCGCGCAGCTTGTCGCCGACGCCGTAGGGTTCACCGGAACCATGGAGTGGGACACTTCTAAACCCGACGGCACACCGCAGAAACTGCTTGACGTGTCAAAACTCGCTGAAGCCGGCTGGACCGCACAAATCGGTCTCGCAGAAGGCATCAGGAAGACGGTTGCTTGGTACCGGGACAACTTGGAAAGCATCCGCGGGTAATAGCTGGGATGCAAGTGATAAAGCTCTTGGCCCGTGGTTGTCGCCACGGTCCAAGAGCTTTACTCGGTCTTAAACACCGCGTCAATGACGCCCTGCGCCCACTCAAGGATGGCCAAGTCGGCCAGGTCCTTGCCGCCGATCCGGGCGGTCTTGGGCTTGGGGACAAGGATGAAGTCCAGCGCCGGTTTCACCTGCGACCCGGGGTACATCCGGTTCAGCCGCATCACCTTGGACTCAGGCAGGGCCGCCGGCGCGAACTTGATGAAGTTGCCCTGCACCGCCACGTCGGTCAGCCCGGCGGCGCGGGCCTCGACCCGGAAGCGCGCCACCGCCACGAGGTTCCGGACGGGCTCCGGGAGCTCGCCGTAGCGGTCGGTGAGCTCGGCCACCACTTCGTCGATGGCTTCGTGCGTGGTTGCCTGGGCGAGCTTCCGGTAGGCCTCCAGGCGCAGGCGTTCCCCCGGAACATAGTCGTGCGGCAGGTGGGCGTTGACGGGCAGCTCGATCTTCATTTCGGCGACCTTCTGCTCGGTTTCGCCGCGGAAATCCGCCACCGCTTCGCCGACCAGCCGGATGTACAAATCAAAACCGACACCGGCAATGTGCCCGGACTGTTCCCCGCCCAGCAGGTTGCCGGCGCCGCGGATCTCCAGGTCCTTGAGGGCCAGCTGCATGCCCGCGCCCAGCTCGTTGTGGGCGGCCACGGCTTTCAGCCGCTCGAGGGCAACTTCGCCCAGCGGTTTTTCGGCGTCGAACAGGAAGTAGGCGTACGCCCGCTCCCGGCCGCGGCCCACCCGCCCGCGCAGCTGGTGCAGCTGTGAGAGGCCGTACCGGTCCGCCCGGTCGACGATCAGGGTGTTCGCGTTGGAAATATCCAGCCCGGTCTCGATGATGGTGGTGCAGACCAGGACGTCAAAGCGCTTCTCCCAGAAGTCGACAATGATCTGCTCCAGCCGTGACTCGCTCATCTGCCCGTGCGCCACCTCCACCCGCGCCTCGGGCACCAGCTCCCGAATCCGCGCCGCCTGCCGCTCGATCGACGACACCCGGTTGTGCACGAAGAAGACCTGCCCCTCGCGCATCAGCTCGCGCCGGATGGCCGCCGTCGTCTGCTTGTCCGTGTACGGGCCGACGTAGGTCAGCACCGGATGGCGTTCTTCCGGCGGGGTGGCCAGCGTGGAGGTCTCGCGGATGCCGGTCAGGGACATCTCTAGCGTCCGCGGGATCGGCGTCGCGGACATGGCCAGCACGTCCACGTTGGTCCGCATCTTCTTCAGCGCTTCCTTGTGCTCGACGCCGAAGCGCTGCTCCTCGTCCACGATGACCAGGCCCACGTCCTTGAACTGGACCTCCTTGGACAGCAGCCGGTGCGTTCCGATGACGACGTCGATGCTGCCGTTCTTGATGCCTTCCATCGTGTCTTTGGCTTCCTTGGCGGTCTGGAAGCGGGACAACGCCTTGACCCTGACCGGGAACCCGGAGAAGCGTTCGCTGAACGTCTCGAAGTGCTGCTGGGACAGCAAGGTGGTGGGAACCAGGACGGCAACCTGCTTGCCATCCTGGACCGCCTTGAACGCGGCCCGCACCGCGATCTCGGTCTTGCCGTAACCCACGTCGCCCGAGATCAGCCGGTCCATCGGGACTTCCCGCTCCATGTCGGCCTTGACCTCGTTGATGGTGGTCAGCTGGTCGGGCGTTTCGACGTACGGGAAGGCCTCTTCCAGCTCCCGCTGCCACGGGGTATCCGGTCCGAAGGCGTGCCCCCGGGAGGCCATCCGGGCCGAATACAGCCGGATCAGCTCCCCGGCAATCTCCTTGACCGCCTTGCGGGCCTGGCTCTTGGTCTTGGCCCAATCGGAGCCGCCCATCTTGGACAGCGCCGGAGCATCTCCGCCGACATAGCGGGTCACCTGGTCCAACTGGTCCGTCGGCACGAACAGCCGGTCCCCCGGTGCGCCGCGCTTGGCCGAGGCGTACTCCAGCACCAGGTACTCCCGCATCGCCTTGGTGGGTCCGGCGCCGGTGGACCGCTGCACCAGCTCCACGAACTTTCCCACGCCGTGCTGCTCGTGCACCACGAAGTCGCCCTCGGTCAGCTGCAACGGATCCACCGCGTTGCGCCGCCGCGACGGCATCTTGCGCATGTCCTTGGTGGAACGCGCGGTGGCCCGGCCCAGCAGGTCTGCCTCGGTCAGCAGGCCCAGCTTCAGCCCCTCGAACACAAACCCCTTGCCGGTGCTCGCCGTGGTGATTTCGATGATCCCGGGCTGCGGTTCGCTCTCCAGCGATTCGACGCGGGAGGCCGGGATCTGGGCATCGTGGAATAGTTCGGCCATGCGGGCGGCCGGGCCCGGGCCTTCGGTCGCCACGACCACACGCCACCGGTCGCGCACGCGGGAACCGATGAAGTCCATCATCTCGGCCACATCGCCCTGGTAGCCCCTCGGCTCCCTGGCCGCGATGGTCAGCGTGTCAATGTCCAGCACTGTTTCGTCGTCGGAGTTGAACGAGGTGATGGACCACCACGACACCTGCTGTTCTCCGGCCGTCGCCCGGGTGTCCCCCAGCGACCGGAAGCCGGCCTGCTCCAGGTCCCCCTGCAGCGCCAGGTCCAGCGGTGCGTCCCCGCCCTCGGAAGCCGTCGCCCACGCGGCGGCCAGGAACTCATCGTTTGTCGTCTCGAGGTCATGGGCGCGGCCGCGCACCTTTTCCGGTTCAATGACGACGGCGATGGAGCCGGGCGGAAGCTCCCCGATGAACGGCACCATGGCGTCCACCAGCACCGGCGACAGCGATTCCATGCCTTCGACGGCGACGCCCCCGGCGATCTTCTCCAGCATGTCGTCCGCCGCCGGCATCTGCCCCTTCAGTTTGGCGGCGCGGCTCATGACCGAGGGCGTGATCAACAGCTCCCGGCACGGCGGGGCGTACAGCTGGGCGGGGTGCTTGACGTTCTCCCCGGCCAGGGAGCGCTGGTCGGCAAC
Organism: Arthrobacter sp. Y3223151; assembly: GCF_059091125.1. Lineage (NCBI taxonomy): Bacteria > Bacillati > Actinomycetota > Actinomycetes > Micrococcales > Micrococcaceae > Arthrobacter > Arthrobacter sp. Y3223151. The sequence continues at coordinate 41,755 of NZ_JBNHGI010000010.1, forward strand.
GGCGAACCAGCGCATCGATTCGACCTCGTCGCCGAAGAACTCGATCCGGACGGGGTGGTCGTCGGTGGGCGAAAAGACGTCCAGGATGCCGCCGCGCACGGCGAACTCGCCGCGCCGGCTCACCATGTCCACGCGGGCGTAGGCGGCTTCGGACAACCGACGGACCACGTCGGTGAAGGCGACCTCGTCGCCGACCGTGAGTGAGACAGGCTGCAAATCCCCCAGCCCCTGCACGAGCGGCTGAAGCACCGCGCGCACCGGGGCCACCACCACCCGCAGCGGCGCCGCCCCGTCGTCGTGCTTCAGCCGGCGCAGCACCGACAGCCTGCGCCCCACCGTGTCCGACCGCGGCGACAAGCGCTCATGCGGCAACGTCTCCCAGCTGGGGAACTCTTCGATCGACTCATCCGGCAAGTAGCTGCGCAGCGCCGCCGCCAGGTCTTCCGTCTCCCGCCCGGTCGCGGTCACCGCCAGCACGACGCCGGGCCCGGACCCGTCGCCCGGTGCGGCCCCCTTGCCGGCGCCCGCCTCCAGCCCTTGGACCATCTCGGCCAGGAGGGCGGCCCGCAGCCCGGGCGGCGCACCGATCTGCAGATCCTCGCTGCGCTCGTCCACCGGCCGGGCAGCCTGCACCCGCACCTTCGCGAATGATTTGTCCTCGGCTAGGGCGGCCAGCAGTCCGTTGAGGCTCATGGTGGTTAATTCTCCCGGTCAGCGTGCAACACGAACACCCGAAGTTCGGCAGAACCCCGGGGCGACCGTTCAACTTTACCGCGAGAACCGTATCCCTTCGGCGGGAGGAATACCGGATTGCTACCGGAGCAGCGAGTAGGCGAGCACGGCAACCAGGCAGACGGCCAGCACGGCAACAACCGCGTTGGCAACACGGCGCTGCTTGTCCCCGTTCATCCGGCGCCACTTGCGGGTGAGTTGCTTGAACGTCATACAGCCCCCACTGTTCGGCCGCCGCACTTTCCCCAAGCGGCGGGAGTAACCCAATGTGTAAGAAGCTACAAGGCCATCCGCCAAAACGGCCGTGGTCAGGTGAAAAGTTATACAGCCGTTGTTTGCGGCTGCCGCGTAAGATGAGTGCTGGCTCTTTGTCCCCAACCTAATTGTCTGGAGTCTTCATGGCGCTCAGTGCTTCCACCACCCTGCCCTATCCCGCAGCCAAGGTCACCGAAACCTTCACCGACGAGGCGTTCCTGCGCCACATCAGCGAGTTGGTCGGCGGCACGCTGGAGTCCGTGCAGCGCGACGGCGATGTTGCGGGCGCCTTCACGCTGACCGTGGTCCGCAAGGTTCCCAGTGCGCGGCTGCCGGAGATCGCGAAGAAGATGCTCGGCGACTCGCTCACCGTCACCCAGACCGAACGGTGGCAGGCGCCCGCGGCCGACGGTTCCCGCACCTCCGACGTCAGCATGAAGGTGGCCGGGGCCCCGGTGGACGTCACCGCGGTCCAGCAGCTCGTGGCCGACGGAGACTATACGCGGGTGGACCTCAGCGGAGACGTAAAGTCTTCGATCCCGTTCCTGGGCGGCAAGATCGCCGCTGCCGCCGAGCCGATGCTGGGCAAGGCGCTGAACATCCAGGCGCAGCAGGCCGAGGCCTGGCTGTCCGGCCGCGCCTGATCCGGGAGCCGCTGCAGTGAATATTCCGGCTGCCCTGGCCTGGGTGCTGATCCTTGCCGGCGTCTGGGCCTTGCTGGTCTGGGCCCCCCATCTCGTCCGGGTGTGGAAGGATCCCCGCTCCAAAGACGACAAGGGCGCAATGACCCGCTACTTCACCATGGAGTTCATGAAGGCGACCACCTCCATGATCCTGGGCATCGCCACGCTGGTGATCGGCGCCCGCGGCCTCGCGGGCTAGACCGCACGCCAGCAAGCCAAAGGAGGGGCCGGGCCGCGCGAGTGCGCCGCCCGGCCCCTTTTTCATCCGGTCAGTTCGCCGCCAGCAAGGCTTCTTCCAGCGCCACCCAGGCGAGCATCGCGCACTTCACCCGTGCCGGATACTTGGAGACGCCGGAGAACGCGGCGGCGTCGCCGAGGATTTCTTCGTCGGCCTCGACACTCCCCCGTGAGCGCATCAGCTCACGGAAGTTGTCCACCACCTTCAGCAGCTCCTCCCGCTCCATGCCTTGCGCCAGGTCGCTCAGCACCGACGCGGAGGCCATCGAGATGGAGCAGCCCTGGCCGTCCCAGCTGACGCCGGAGAGCATGGTCTCGGCGCCGTCCTCGTGCACGGCGGCGCGGAGCGTGATTTCGTCGCCGCAGGTCGGATTGAGCATGTGCGACTCGCCGGACTTGTCTCCCGGCGGCGGATCCGCCAGGGGCGCCCCGTGCCGTTTCTTGGCGTGCTCCAGGATGATCTGCTGGTACAGCTGCTGCAGTTCAGCACTCACGTCAGTTAACTCCAAAGAACGGGCGGACCCCGGCGACGGCGTCCAGGAAGGCGTCGACGTCGTCGGTGGTGTTGTACAGATAGGTGCTGACGCGGGTGGTCGCCACCAGGCCGAGACGCCGGTGCAGCGGCTGTGCGCAGTGGTGGCCGACGCGCACGGCGATGCCCTTGTCGTCCAGGAACTGGCCGACGTCGTGGGCGTGGACCCCATCGACGTCGAAGGCGGCCAGACCGATCCGTTCGGCGCCGGCGGCCGGGCCGAGCACCCGGACACCGTCGATGGCGGAGAGTCCGGCCACCAGCCGCTGCCCGAGTTCGGCCTCCCACGCATGGATCCGGTCCATGCCCGTCTCCTGGAGGTATTCGACCGCCGCGGCCAGCGCCACCGCCTGCGAGATGCGCTGGGTTCCGGCTTCGAAGCGCTGCGGGGACGGCAGATAGTCGGCCTGCTCCATGGTCACGGTGGTGATCATGGAGCCGCCGGTCAGGAACGGCGGCATGGCGTTGAGCAGTTCCGCCTTGCCGTAGAGCACGCCGATGCCGGTGGGACCCAGCATCTTGTGCCCGGAGAAGGCGGCGAAGTCCACGTCCAGTGCCTTCACGTCGACGGCCATGTGCGGCACGGACTGGCAGGCGTCGAGCACGACGACGGCGCCCGCCTTGCGGGCGAGCCCCACCAGGTCCTCTACCGGGTTGATGGTCCCCAGCACATTGGAGGCGTGGGTGAACGCCACGACCTTGGTGCGCGGACCGATGACCTGTGCCGCCTCGTCGAGGCGCAGCGCACCGGCGTCGTCCACCGGGATGAAGCGCAACGTGGCGCCGGTGCGGAAGGCGAGCTCCTGCCAGGGGATCAGATTGGCGTGGTGCTCCATCTCGGTAACCACCAGCTCGTCGCCGGGCCCCAGCGCGAAACGCGACGCGGCCTCCCCGCCGCGGCCGGCGCTGGCGTTGGAGAAGGCATAGGCGACCAGGTTGATGGCTTCGGTGGCGTTGGAGGTCCAGACCACCTCGTCGATGCCGGCATTGATGAAGCCGGCGACGGTTTCCCGCGCGTTCTCGAAAGCATCGGTGGCGGAGACCGCCAGCATGTGCGCACCCCGGTGGACCGCGGCGTTCCGCTGTTCGTAGTACTCCTGTTCGGCCTCCATTACCGAGAGCGGATTCTGCGACGTGGCGCCCGAATCCAGGTACACCAGCGGCGAGCCGTTCACCTGCTGGTCGAGGATGGGGAAGTCGTTGCGAATGCGCCGAGCTTCGGCATTGTCGATCATGCCGGCGGCATGCTTGAGGGTTGCGGGAGTGGTTACCACAGACACCTGAGGTGCTCCTTGGATCGATGGCTGGAACCGGTTTGTCCTGCTATTGGCCGACAATACGCAAGACAAGTCTGCGCTAATCATCCCACTTCAGCGGGTGCGGGGTCACCTGAGCCCTGCCTTACCTGCGGCATTTGGGCCGTTTCCCCGCGCTCCTCTCCTCTCCCCTGCCGCCTGTTCTGCGATCCTTTTCTCTCCCCTGTTGCCGGTTCCGCTCCTCCCCTCCATGCATTCTGACGCAACGATTCACCAGGAGGCGCTTTTGTCGCCGTAATCGGCCATTCTCTCGGCTAGACTTGCAGGGTTTGAGGCATGTTCGCTAGGGGAAGGACCGCACCAGGGTCGTGGAACACAACTACACCGAGGAACAGCCTCAAGGCCTGGAACTCCGAGATTACCTGCACGTCCTCCATACGCACTGGCGCGGAATAGCTGTCATCACCATGCTGGTCACACTGATGGCGTTCGGCTGGACCCTGCTGCAGAAGCCAAACTACGAGGCACAGTCCACCGGCATGGTCATTGTTGCTGCGGACGCAGACATTGATGCGCTGGCCGCGGACAATCTGGCCAAGTCCAAGGCCAAGAGCTATGCCAGTGTGGCCGAATCCAGGCCGGTCGCGGAAAACGTCATCGACGGACTCGGGCTGACTGTCAGCGCGGAGGATCTGATCGCGGAAATCACCGTGGAGACCCCGCTTGATACCGCAGAGCTGCGGATCACGGCGGCCGCGCCGAGCGCCGTCGAAGCCCGGGAACTGGCCGATGCCTGGGTCGCCGCGCTGGCGGAGCAGGTGGAGGACATCGAGACGGGCGGAGATGCCGGTGCCGAGGCCGGCGTCCGGGTCACGCCGCTGGCCGAAGCCGGTCTGCCTTCCTCCCCCGCTTCCCCCAACGTTCCCCTGACGCTGGCAATCGGAGCAGTCCTGGGACTGATGCTCGGTTTGGCGTACGCGTTGATCCGCAACCATCTGGACCGGCGCATCCGCTCTGCGGAACGGTTGGAGCGCGTATTCGGCGTCTCCGTGATCGGCACGCTTCCCGAGGACAAGCGGCTGGCGGCTTCCCGAAAGGTGGTGGAAACCGGCTCCCTGGAATCCAACGGGGACAGGGCAGCACACGCCATGTCCGAGGCACTGCGCGAACTGCGCACCAATCTCACCTTCGTGGACGTGGATAATCCCCCGCGGATCATGGTCGTGACCAGCTCGGTGCCTGCCGAAGGCAAGTCCAGCGTCACCGCCAACCTGGCGGTCACGATTGCCGCCTCCGGCCACCGGGTAGTGGTGGTGGACGGCGACCTCCGGCGGCCGGTCGTCGTGGACATGTTCGGACTGGTTCCGGGTGCCGGGGTGACCGATGTGCTCAGCGGCAGCGCGGAACTTGAAGACGTGCTCCAGCTGTGGGGGCCGGCGCCCACCCTCGCGGTCCTTGGCTCGGGACGTGTGCCGCCGAATCCCAGCGAGTTGCTGGGTTCCCAGGCGATGAGCGACATGCTCCAGCGCCTCGCCGAACACGCCATCGTGCTGATTGACGCGCCGCCGCTGCTTCCGGTCACCGACGCCGCCGTCCTGTCCAAGATTGCCGATGGCTCACTGGTGGTCATCAGCGCCGGCAAGACCACCGAGGACGAAGTAGGTAAGGCGCTGGGAAACCTGCGCCGCGTGGACGCCAACCTACTCGGCGTCATCCTGAACCGCGTGCCCACCCAGGGCGCAGATGCGGCCCAGTACGGCTACTACGGCCAGTACTACCAGCAAGAAGAGGCCGCCACGGAACGCCGGCCCAGCAAGCGCCGCGGCTCCAGGGCGAAGACCGGCCCGGTCCGGCATGCCCGCGCGGCGGACGATTTCCAAGCCGTGCTCAGCGGCGACGAGCGGTCGCCCTCGCGACTGCGCTGATGGACGAGGAAGCCCCTCGCACCCAAACGGTGCGAGGGGCTTCCTCGTATCCAGGCTAGTAGGCGCCATCCTTGCCGATGACGGCCTTGACTGTTTTCATCATGATGGTCAGGTCCCCTGCAAAGGACCAGTTTTCCACGTAGTAAAGATCCAGCCTGATGCTGTCTTCCCACGAGAGATCGGACCTGCCGCTGACCTGCCACAGACCGGTCAGGCCGGGCCGCACGAGGAGCCTGCGGTGCGTGTACTGCTCGTAGCCTTCCACCTCGCGGGGCAGGGGCGGGCGGGGGCCGACCAAGGACATGTCGCCGACGAGCACGTTCCACAGCTGGGGCAGCTCGTCGAGTGAATAGCGGCGAATTAAGGCCCCGACCCTGGTGATGCGGGGGTCGCTCTTCATTTTGAACAGCACGCCGTCGTGCTCGTTCCGGGCCGAGAGCTCGTACAGGCGTTCTTCGGCGTCTGGAACCATGGAGCGGAACTTATGCATCAGGAACCGGCTGCCCCGGACGCCGACACGCTCCTGGTGGAAGAAGACCGGTCCGCTGCTGTCGATCCGGACGGCCAGCGCGATGAGCAGGATCAGCGGTGACAGGAACACCAGTGCGAGTGCGCTGACCACCACGTCCAACAGGCGCTTCCAGGCGAACTTCGACCCTTCATAGTGGGGCAGCTCGACGCTCATCAGCGGCAGGCCTTCCACCGGCCGCCAGTGAATCCGGGGACCCGCCACGTCCACCAGCTTGCTGGCCACGACCAGTGATGCTTGCGTGCCCTCGAGCTGCCAGCTGAGCTCCTTGACGTACCGCTGGCTTTCGACCGGGGCGCCGGCCACGATCACCGTGTCAAAACCCTGCTCCTTGACGAGAGCGACCACGTCCTCCGGTCCGCCCACGATGGGAACGGCCATGCCCTCCGGCAGGTCGACCGCCCGCTCGACGGCAGACCTCACCGCTGCACCGGCCAAGAGATAGCCGGACTCCGGGGTCTTAAGAACTTTCCGCGCCACATACCGGACGTCCGCCATCTCGCCGACTATGAGCGTCCGCTCCATGTATTCGCCCCGTGCGCGTTGCCGGAGCAATTCCTGCCGCCACAGACGACGGGTCAGCAACAGCAGGACCAGACCCAAGGGCAGGGCGATGGCCAGATATCCCCGTGCGATGGGGAAATCGACCAACATGGTACCGATGGCAAACACCCCGAAGGTCCCGATGGTGGCGCTGATGACGCGGCGATACTCGTCGTTGCCGATCCCCAGAGCGGGAAGCGCCCGGCTTCGCGTCATGGCCAGCGCAGAAATCCACAACGCGCCCAGTACACACGAAACAATCCAGTAAGCGCCGGCCACGCCGCTGAAATTCAGGTCGGCGTCGGTGACTCCAAAGCGGATGATCTGGGCGGCGAGCAAGGCCCCGGCGACCACCAGCATGTCCGTGACAATCAGGCGGCGCTGAACGATCCGACCCCATGACCGCAAGTGCAGTGAGCCCTCGGCAGGTTCGGCCCGGTCTTCCGGTTGCACGTCAGGTGGATCGATTAACTCCTTGATGCGCGAGCCTATTGCCATCCCCCGTTGCCTTTCATGTGTTTTAGTAACTGTCCCGCAAAAATTCGTATTATGCAGACGGATCCTTCCGTCTGGCCCACTAGGAAAGTACTGACTGCTCCACTGCGACCAGCCGGTCGACGGCCGGAACGAGTTCGCGGCCCATCTGCTGGTAGACACTGTCTTCGCGGCGGTAGGGATCCACGATGTCGTCGTCGCTGGGATCCCCGGCCCGGGTCTCAAAACGCTTCAGCGCTGCGAGGTGTGGCAGCCGTTTCCAGCGCGCCTCTACGTCCTCGGCGCTGCTGCCGCCCGGAATCTCCAAGCCGGGATCCGCCTCGACAGCATCGAGCATACGTGCCAGCTCCCGAAGAGTGAAGGTGCGCTTCAGGAGGCGGGGAGCCAGTTTGAGCACTCGGTCACGATGTTCCGTGGACATGGCGAGCACCAGCGCCGGATCCGCCAGGTGACGCTCCGTCAGGTGACGGGCAACGAAACCGTGGGAGGTGCCGCCGAAAACGTGCAGCAGCCCGGCGGCGCGGGCGTCCATCGGAGCTCCCGCCAGCGCCTGAATGCCGGCACTGCTGACCTCAAACATCCCGGGCCGGACGGCGTCGAGTTTGGTTTGAAGCAAGCGCTCCGCCAGAGGCGACCGGCAGACGTTGCCGGTGCAGACAGTCAGAATCCGGATCATCTTCGAACTCTAACCCGGTACGGCTGAGCCAAAGCCCAAGCAACGCTCCTCTGGGCGGCGACGACAATTTTTAGGTGAATCTTGAGCCATTCCTGCGTCATATTTGACCGAAAACTTCCGTTCTCGCAACGGGTCACGGCACCGCGCGTCCCCTCGCCTGCTCCGCTTGTGCTCTTGGCAGCCGCACCCCTCTCTCTGTACAAAGGAAAGACGCCGGGCCACCAGCCGGCCCGAGTCCCGAGGAGCCTGATGCCCGAACATTCCCAGACGCCCGACCACGACGAATTGCGCAGGGTGGCCGAAGAATCCTTCGGCTGGGACGTGCTCCGCGAGGGGCAGTTGGACGCCATGGCGGCGGCCGCCCGCGGTTTGGACGTCCTGGCCGTGATGCCCTCGGGTCACGGGAAGTCCGCCATCTATCAGGTTCCTGCCGTGGCGTTGCCGGGCACCGCCGTCGTGATTTCTCCGCTGATTGCGCTGCAGCACGACCAGGTGGACGCCATCAACGGCGATCTGGGCGCGCAGCGGGCCTTCGCGGTGAATTCGCACGTGAGGTCCTCCGCGGAACGGGCGGCGTGGGAGGCGGTGGCCGGCGGCGAGGCGAAGTTCCTGTTCCTGGCGCCCGAACAACTGGCCCGCGAAGAGACCCTGCGGCGGTTGGCCGAACAGGACATCTCGCTGTTGGTGGTGGACGAGGCCCACTGCATCTCGTCCTGGGGACACGATTTCCGGCCCGACTACCTGATGCTGACCTCGGTGGTGAAGCGGCTGGGACACCCGCCGGTCATCGCCCTGACGGCCACCGCGTCACCGCATACGAGGGCCGAGATCGTCGACCGGCTGGGCATGCGCGACCCGTTCATCAGTCTGCAGGGTTTCGACCGGCCGAACCTGAACCTTCAGGTCCTGCGGCATCACGAGGACGGCGGCAAGCGGCGGGCCGTGGTGGACCAGGTGGCCGAACTCGGCGGGCCGGGCCTGCTGTACACGTCCACCCGCAGGGACACCGAGTGGTACGCCGCCGAGCTGGCCGGGCGCGGTCTGCGGACGGACGCCTACCACGCAGGCCGTAAGGCCTCGGACCGGGAGGCGATCCACGAGCGTTTCCAGGAGAACGGGGTGGACGTGGTCGTGGCCACCTCCGCCTTCGGCATGGGGATCGACAAGCCGGACGTGCGGTTCGTGGTCCACGCGGACATCCCGGATTCGCTGGACAGTTACTACCAGGAGATCGGCCGCGCCGGACGGGACGGTGAGCCCGCGCGGGCGATTCTGCATTACCGCTCCGAGGACCTGGGCCTGCAGCGTTTCTTCGCCGGCGGCACCCCGGACCCGGACGAGCTCGCGGCTGTCTTCAGCGCCGTCCGGGAACACGGTCCGCTCCGGCCCGCTGCGCTGCGGGAACACACCGGCCTGTCGCAGCGGAAACAGTCCCGCCTGCTCAACTTCCTGGAGCACAGCGGCAGCGTCACCGTGAACCGCAAGGGCTACCGCGCGGTCGGCGGCGAAGACCCGGCGTCGGCGGCGGAAAAGGCAGTGGCGGAAGCCGATACGCGGCACCGCATCGACGAGTCCCGAATCGAGATGGCCCGCGGCTATGCCGAGACGGACCGCTGCCGGCGGGACTGGCTGCTGAACTACTTCGGCGAGGAGACGGACGGCTACTGCGGCAATTGCGACAACTGCGAGGCCGGGTCCGAGGCCGAGGCCGAAGCCCGGGAGGCGTCGATGCCGGCTGGTTATGAGATCCAGCGCCCGGTGAAGCACCGCGAGTGGGGGCCGGGCATCGTCATGGGCACGCAGCCCGACCGGATTACGATCCTGTTCGAATCGGTTGGGTACAAGGACATCGCCCTTTCGGCCATCGAGGCGGACGACGGCCTGTTGACCTAAACAGGCCCCGCCGGCTGGTGAGCCGGCGGGGCCTGTTTGCTGCCGGTTGTTGCTACGGCGTCGCCGGGCGGATGACGATGGTCCCCATGACGGCGTTGGCGGTGGCGCTGTCAGCGGTAGCGGTCAGGCCACCGGCCCTCGTACCGGACACCGGCCCGTTGCTGTCGGCGACCAGCCAGCTCAGGTGTCCGGCGCCCGTCCCGGCGCCGGTCTGGCGGACCGTCACACCGGCAGGTGCCGTCCAGGACGTCGTCGAAGCGGTCTTATCCGCCCAGTACGACAGCACCCAGTCACCGGCCGCGGCAGTCATCACCGGAGTGGTGTGGGTTGCCCGGCTCACGGTTTCCCGCTCGAACCCGAAGGACGCGGCACTGACCTGCGCCCCGCGGTAGGCCGAGACCGCCAGCGAACCACGAGCCCAGTCGGCGGTGCGCACCGTGACCGTCGCCCCGGCATCCTGCGCCGTGGCAACCTTCGAGTACAACACCGAGCGCATGGACGTCGTCCCTACCTCCGCAGCCAGGGTCCACCCCGCCGGCGGCGTCAGCCCGACCGTGGCCGAGTTCGCCGAGAAGGCCGCGACCAGCACGTCGCCGGCTGCTACCTGCGCCGGCATCTGGACGCTGTGGTTCATCGCCGAGCCGGTATTGGAGCTGGCCACCGAACCCACGAACGCAACCCTGGCAGACGGAGGCGGCTGCGAGGAACCCGATACGGTCACCGTCCGGGTCACCGAGGCGGTTGCACCGGTGGCGTCCGTCACCGTCAGCGTCACCCCGTAACTGCCCGCAGCGGTGAAGGTGTGCGAGAACACCTCGCCCGTAGCCGAAGGTCCGCCCGCGACCCGCCACGCATGAGCTGCGATCGTACCGTCAGGATCGGATGACCCCGACCCGTCGAAGACGCAGCTCAACCCGCTGCACTCCGCCGTGAACCACGCCACCGGCGCCTGGTTCTGCGGCGGAGCCGACGTGCTGGTTCGTGCGATAAGTGACCGGGCGGCCCAGTTGGCGCCGTCCAGGCCCGGGCCGCTGACCGCCGCGGTGGTGCCGGACACCCGGCCATCACGGCCGGCGGGTTCGGTCCAGTTCACGGCATTCAGGTTGCCGTTGGCGGAGGCCCAGTACAGGGTGTTTCCGGCCAGGAACATGCCGCTCACGTTGCGCCAGTCCACGCCGGCGGCTGCGCCGGTGATGACGTGCTGCTGGGCGCCGATGGTGCCGGTGTCCAGTTCGAAATACCGCATGTACAGGTTGGGCTGGCCCTGGACCGTGTAGTACATCCGTCCGTTGGAGTAGAACAGGCCGGTCATGCCCTGCAGCTCCTGGCCCAGATTGGCCAGTTTGTAGCTGGAGGTCTGCCGGCCGAACGTCGCCAGATCGGTCCTGTTCAGGTTCCGCAGGTTGACCTGCTCGGCCGCGCCGATCTGGGTTCCGTTGAAGGACCGCTTTTCCATGGTCCCGTTGGCCATGGCCAGGTACAGGGAACCGCCGGCCACGAAACCGCCGCGGACATTGGCCCAGTCCACGTTGCCGGAGGGCGTCCCGGTAACCGGAGTGGCCCTGCGGCCGTCGAAGTAGACCTGCTGGACCGCGCCGGTTCCCGACTTCAGGACATCCACGGGCAGCCTCGGTGCGCTTGCCGTAGCCGCCGCATAGCCGCCTGCCAGCGGGAAATGCGCGATTCTGGCCCGGTACTGGGAGTTGGCGATGCGATCGGTGTCGGATCCGACCCAGAGGCCGGTCGCCGTGGCCAGCAGGTCGAAGACTCCACGGCCGCGGTCCCGTCCGGGGTTCCACGCCAGCGCCATGCCGTTGGCAGAACTGATCACGCCAATGCCTTCGCGGACTTCAGCGCCGGGCCCCACCGCGTCACCCACGAACGGGTTGTTCGTCCAGCGGTTGTGGCCGCCGAAGTAGATGTGCGCGCCGACGTGCTCCAGGGCATAGATGCTGTCGCCGCCGACCCAGTTGACCCAGGTCGGGTCGAGCTGCTGGCCGGAGGCGGCGGTGTCCCAGCGCGCGATGCTGTCGCAGAGGCTGGGCGGGCCGGAGCCATAGCCGCCAAACGTCGAGACGGCCAGGTTTGACCCGTCCGGGGCAAAGTCCAGATCGTTCACGTAGTACGCCCGCTGGAAGTTGCAGCGGGCATCGTAGCGGTCGGTGTGCCAGTTTTGGTCCACGGAAGCCGTGGTGCCAGCGAGATTGATTTTCGCGATCTGGTTTCGATCCGCGCCGTTGACCGTGGCGAAGTGCCCGGTGATGAACATGGTGTTCCCGTCCGGGGTGGTGTCGAACTTGTGGACGAAGACGTTGATCCCGGCGTCGCCGGTGCCGGTCGCGCCGCCGACGAACTGGAAGTTCACGGTGGGCCGCAGCCCGCCGGACGAGGCATCCAGCTCGGCGAGCTTGCTGCGTTGCTGCCCGCCGATGGTGTCGAATTCACCCCCGATGAACAGCCGGTTGCCCACCAGCTTCATGTCATGCACGACCGAGTTGATCTGCCCCGGATTGAAGGCGGTGATCCGGGCGCCGTTGCTCACCGAGAGCCTGGTGACCTTCTGCACGCTGGCACCGTTTAGGGTTCCGAACTGCCCGCCGACATACACGGACTGTCCGTCCGCGGACGCCACCACGCTGCGGACCGTGCTGTTGAAGTTCGGTGCGAACGAATTACTGATCGCGCCGGTGTTCTTGTTGAACGCAACGATGCGGTTGCGGACCAGTTCGGGGCCCCCCGTGCTCGCCTGCACCCGCGTGAACGATCCGCCAAGAATGATCATGTCCCCCGCTTCCGCGATGGAGAACACGATGCCGTCGAGCACGTGCGGCGTGTAGTTGACGGGATTTGCCCGCACGACCTGGTTGTGGCTGACGTCGGCGGCCACTGCCGCGCCGGGCGTCGCCAAACCCATGCCGGCGACCAGCAATAGCCCCAAAAAGATGGATAAGAGTCTTCGCATTGTTATTCCTGTTCTCCCCCGGTTCCGCTTGCGCAGCGGAATAGCTGCGGTCCCCTCATTCGGCATCCCGGATAAACACATCCCGAGATCAAAGAAAAGACCCTAGGCTGCACCAATACTGCCGGTGATCGCAGAACCCGGAAACACTCGGCAGCCGTTTGCCGCTACCAGTTCTTCTTTCGCCCTACTCGCATTCCTCCGGACCGCTACGGGGCGAATACCCGCTCTTTCCCACCCCGGTAACGGTGTTGGGACAGACCGGGTATTTGAAACCTTTTTCTGCACGGCCAATGGCCATACGATCGGGTCAACTTTCGTTCCCGGCGCGTTGGCTCGGGGGCGGCAGCCTCGTTGTTGAGGTTCTTGGGGGGAAGAATGAAACGAACGATTGCCCATGGCTGTGCCGCGCTCGGCCTCATCCTGGCCATGTCCGCCTGCAGCAATGGCGCGGATCCCGCGGCCGGCAACCCGCCCTCGGCGGACGGGAGGACAAGCGGGGCTCCGGCCAAAGGAACCCGGTCCGGCGTCGGCAACGAAAAGGGGGCCACGGCGACTCCGTCACCCTCGGCCACGTCGGATGGCGCCAAGAAGAAAGCTCCTGACGCGGCCGTCAAGAAGGACAAGCCTGGCGCGGCCAGCCAGAAGGATCCACTGGCGGAACTCGACCTCAACCAACACGGCAACCTGCCCGCCGAGGTCGGCGAGGCGGGAGTGCTCGGCGAACCGACCGGAAAGAAGTTTGCCGAAATGGAGGCCAGCGAGATCCAGGCCGATTTCACCTGCACGGCGGACTCCGCGCTGCCGAGCATCAACGGGCAATTCGTCGCCATTAATTTCTCGGTGAAGGCCCACCCCGAGCTGCCGGAATCCGGCTGGCCCTATTTCGCCATGTCCGTGCACGACTTTCGCGCCTGGGACGGCGAGGGCGAACAGGTAGTGGATCCAGTCGGCAACAGCGCGGGCTGTGTGCCCGAGGCCGAACTGCTTCCCAATCCGGTGAATCCCGGCGGCGACGCCGAGGGGCTGATCATCCTGGATGTGCCAAAGGGCAATGGCTCGGCGTCGTTCCGGATGGGCGGCTTCGAGGGCGCCTACGGCTGGGAATGGTCCTGGTAAGTAACGGCACAGGGGGCAGCGTGATGTTGGGGGCAAACCGGGTGGCGCTGCATGCGTGGCCCTTCGTGGTGTTCTTTGCCGGGTTTCCGGTGTGGTGGCTCCTGGGGTTCGGGGTGCTGGGGTTCCTGCTGATGGCGGCACCCCTGGGCTACCACCTGCTGCGCAGGCGTGCGGTGCTGCTCCCGCACGGTTTCGGGATCTGGTGGTTGTTCCTGGCGGTAGCCGCCATCGGCGCCGTCGTGCTCTGGATTCCCGTCCCGGGGCTGCTGCCCGAAGAAGGACCCGAGCGCCTCCTGCCGTGGGCCTACCGGATGGCGTGGTTCGTGGCGGTGACCATCGTCATGCTGTACATTGGCAACACCTCCGAGCGGGAACTTCCGCGCAGGCGGATCGTGCTGCTGATGGCGTGGATGTTCGTCATCACGGTTGCCGGCGGATACGCCGGACAGTTCCTGTCGCGGCTGGACTTCCCGTCCCTGCTGGAGGCGGCCCTGCCGGCCCAGCTTGCCTCGAACGCATTCCTGAACGGCTTGATCCACCCCGGCCTGGCCCAAGTGCAGGGCATTCTGGGATTCGATAACCCGCGGCCGAAGGCGCCGTTCGAGTATGCGAATTCCTGGGGCGCAAACTTCGGCATGTTCCTGCCGTTCTTTATGCTCTCCTACGCCTATGTGCGGAACTGGTGGCAACGCGCGCTCTGGGCCGCGGTATTGGTGGCTTCGGTGCCGCCGGTTATTTTCTCGCTCAACCGCGCACTGTGGCTAGGTCTTGCCGTCCTGGCCCTGGCGGCCGGCATTAGGATGGCCCTGCGCGGCAAAGTGCTGGTTCTCATAGCCATGGCCGCCGCTTTCGTCACCGCTTTGATGACGGTACTGCTGACTCCTTTGGGCTACCTGGTGCAGGCGCGGCTGGAAAATCCGCACAGCAACCAGGGCAGGTTCAATCTGGCCAGGCGAAGTATTTCCACGATGCTGGAAGATTCCCCCGTCATCGGTTTCGGCGCCCCGCGGACCCAACAAAACAACTTCTACTCCATCGCAGCCGGCGCTACCGCCGATTGCAGCCAATGCTCACCGCCCCAGCTGGGCACCCAGGGCGCACTCTGGTACCTCATCTTCTGCACCGGCGTACTCGGTACGCTCTTCTTCCTGTGGTTCGTTGTCCGGAGGTATCTGCCGGCGCTGCGGACGCGGGACCGGGAGTCGGCCGCCATGCTCTACGTCTTCCTCTTTTTCTTCTGCGTGCTGCCGTTCTACGACACCATCGCCGCCCCGCTGATGACGCTGATGATAGGCGTCGGCTTGCTGTGGCGGCGGGAACTGGAGCAGCATCCGCCCCACCCCGGGGCGAGCCACCGGAAGCAGCGATTGAAGGAGCCGGTCTCATGAAGACGATCAGCAACAGCCCGCCCCTAGAGGACCTGATGGCCACCGTGGAGCGACTGTTCCCGGATTCACGCGTCAGCGCCGGCCCCGCCGGCCCCGGACGGCATGCCTTCCGCCTGGTGCCCGGACCGCGACGGCCGCGCCTGCTGGTCCCGGCCCGCTGCGGGGCGGCGGCGGCAGATGCCGTCGACCGGCCCAGCGCCAACGACTCGTTCGGCCGTTCGGCCCAGCGGTGGCTGCTCGCCAAGCTGCTGGCGTCGCCGGTGGGCGGGGCGCTGATGCCGCACGGGCTGAACGTCACTCCCGGGTCCGGCTCCATCAGCGACTACTTGGCCGACGTCGTGGGCGCCCCGGTGATGCTGTCCCTCTCCGTAGGCTCGGCGAGGGCGAACCGGAAGCCGGTCCTGAACGTCCACACGGCAGAGGGGCGGGAAATCGGGTTCGCCAAGGTGGGGCTTAACGACTTGACGAACGCGCTGGTGGACCATGAGCACAGCACGCTGCTGGCCCTGGCCCGTCATCGGCCGACTGCCTTTGCTGTACCGGAGGTGATTCACCACGGCAATTGGCGCGGCAACGCCGTCCTGCTGATGACCGCGCTGCGCCCCGACAGGCGCCGCGTGCAGAACGGGGTCCCGCTGGAGGCGGCGGCGGCGATCGCCGCGACCGGCACCATCCGCTCCGGCGCCGTGGAGTCGGGGTCCTGGTTCACCCAGCTGCGGCGGCAACTGACGACGCTGCACGGCACGGGCGAGAGCGTGCTGCCGGAGCTGGCCGAGGCCTACGGCGAGCGCTTCGCCGGCTTGGACGTTCCCTTTGGCGCGTGGCACGGCGACTTCGGCGCCTGGAACCTGGCTGCCACCGCCGGGCCACCCCTGGTCTGGGACTGGGAACGGTACGCCCGGGACGTCCCGTTGGGCAGCGACGTGGTCCATTACCTGGCCCACCCGGCCTTGCGGGCGGTGGACGATCTGGCCGCCGCACGCCGATCTTTGGGTTCCGGCTGCCGCCCGGTGCTGGCCCAAGCAATCTGCCGCAGCGCGGGACGGGACGCCGCCCGCGACCCGGCGGTACTGGACGCGCTGGTACTGGGCTACCTGCTGACGATGACCGCCCGGTTCACCCTCGACAGCCTGACCGGGGACGGGTCCGCAGTCCGCCCCTTGGCGCGCTGGCATCAGCGGGTGCTGGCAGACCGGCTGGAGCATCCCGCCCTCATCACCTTCGGCAAGAAATGAGAGATCGATGACCTTGACCGAACGGCTAAGCAGTCCCGCCCGCGCTGCGGCCCGCACGGCGGCCACGTCGGTGGGCCAGCTCAGCGCCGATTTCCGGATGCGTCCATCATTCTTGATCGCCGGCGCCCAACGTTGCGCCACCACCAGCCTGTTCCGCATGGTGGCCCAGCACCCCCAGGTGCGTCCGCCGCTGTTGAACAAGGGCATTCACTTCTTCGACACGGCGGACCGGTTCCGGCGCGGGACGCGGTTCTACGCCGGGCATTTTCCCCTGCGCCGCGGGCGCGGGCGGGAGATCACCGGCGAAGCCAGCCCGTACTACCTGTTCCACCCCTTGGCGCCCGGGCGGATCGCGCAGGTGCTTGGACCGGTGAAAATTATCGTACTGCTCCGCGACCCGGCCGAGCGGGCGTTCTCCGCCTACAAGCAAGAGTACGGCCGGGGATTCGAGGCCCTCGGTTTCGCCGAAGCGCTGGCAGCCGAACCGGGGCGCCTGGCCGGTGAAGAAGAACGGATCGTCGCCGACCCGGGCTATCAGTCGTTCGCGCACCAGCACCACGCCTACCGCGCCCGCGGCCGGTATGCGGCACAGCTGGAACGCATGTTCGACGCCGTCGGGCGGGAGCACGTACTGGTGCTGGACGCCGACGACTTTTTCCAGCCGGGGCTGCCGCAGTGGGGCCGGTTGCTGGAGCATCTGGGGCTGCCCGAGGGGCGCCCGCCCACGACTGTGCGTTCCAATTCCCGTCCCAGCCAGCCGATGCCGGAGCGGTTGCGCCGCCGACTCCGCGACGATTTCGCCGACGACGACGAACGGCTCGCCCGGCTGCTGGGCTTCACTCCCAGCTGGCGCAGATAGCAGTGGCCGAGATGAAGCTTCAGGGCAGACCCCCGCATCGGCAGGCACCGGGCCGGCAGCCGGACGGTGGACATGGATCAAAATACCGCGGCCTGATACGCGCCAACTGGAGGGCCGGCAGCGCCGTGCTTGCCGCCACGCTGGCGGCCGGGTTGGGACTCCATCTGGCCAAGGAACCCGAATACACCGCCCGCACCGACGTCGTGGTCGTGGCGGTCTCGGACCTGGCCCTCAGCGATGCCCTCGTGGTGGATGTTTCCATCGACTCGGCCGTACAGTTACTGCTCTCCGATCGGGTCTTGGGGCGGACTGCCCGCAGCCTGGACTACCCGGGAGGTGCTGCCGCGCTGCTGGATGACGTCACGGTGTCGCCCGTGGTCAACTCGCGGATCCTCCAGCTCTACGTCTCGGCGCCCGAGGCGCGGACTGCGTACCGTGCGGTTGCCGCACTGTCCGAAAACTTTCTTGAGGTGCGCAGCGAATCGCTCGCGGCGACCACTCGGGACCGGGCGGAAACAATCGCCGCCCAGAAGCGGGTCATCGAACGCAGCATGCGGGACCGGTCGATCACGGCCGCTTCGAACGTCGCTGTCCGGGGCAACACGCTCAGCCGCCAACACGCGCAACTTGAGGCAGAACTGACTGCCCTGAGCGTCCACGACCCGGAACCCGGCTATATCTCCCGGCCGGCCCTGTTGCCCGACCGCAGCAAGCGCCTGGGGCTTTCCACCGCGATCGGGTCCAGCCTGGCGGCCGGTCTGGCCCTGGCCGCGGCCGTGGCCGCACGCAGCCAACGCCGGCACGAACAGCGGTCCCGGCCGCATGAGGGAAGGACATCATGAACACACCTACCGGGCTGCGGGTCGATGCAGCCGTCGACGTCATCATCGCCACGCACAACCGACCGGAACTGCTCCGCCAGGCGATCGGCAGCGTCATCGCCCAGGATTATCCCGGTGACATCCGCGTGACCGTGGTCCACGACCGTTGCGCTGAGGACCCGGCCCTGGCCAGCACCGAACCCCGTCGCCACGTCAGGGTCATGTCCAACCGGCGCACTCCAGGCTTGGCCGGCTCACGCAACACCGGCCTGCTCGCCGCGGACGCACCGTTGGTGGCGTTTTGCGACGACGACGACGCCTGGCGCCCGGACAAACTGAGGCAGCAGGTTCAGACCATGGTCGAGCGGGCCGCCACGGCCTGTGTAACCGGCATCGAAGTCCATTACGGGGACAAACGGTTGGTCCGCATGCCAAACGTCCGGGAGATCACGGCCGGTCAGCTCACCGGCAGCAGGTTGACCGGGGCACATCCGTCGACCTATCTCCTGCTGCGCGAGCACCTCCTCGAGAGAGTCGGGCTGGTGGACGAGGACCTGCCGTATGGCTACGGCGAGGACTACGACCTGCTGCTGCGCGCCGCCCAGCACGGCAAGGTGGCGGTGCTCGGGCAGGTGGGAGCCGACGTCCTGTGGCACCCCGACGGTTCATATTTTTCCCGCCGCTGGGACGCGATGGCGGACGGCTTGGAGTATCTGATGGCCAAACACCCGGCGATCGTGGCAGACCGCCGCGGCCGGGCATGGATGCAGGGGCAGAGGGCCTTCGCGCTGGCCGCGCAGGGGAACCGCAGGGATGCCCTGCGCACGGCGGCCGGTTCATTGGCCGGCAGCCTGCTGGAACCGCGGGCCTACCTTGCGCTGGCGCTGGTGCTGAAGCTGGTCAAGGCGCCGGCGGTGGTCCGGGCACTCAACGCCCGCGGCCGCGGGATTTGAGGATCGTGCTGGTGCGCGCCGCGGCATAGGCGGCGCGCAGCGGGGCGCTGAGCACACCGGCGATCCGCCGGTCCCGGACCGGCATCTGCCGCCGCCAGGCCTCATCCAGTCGGATCGGCAGCGCGCCGGTGCGGAAGCGCATCGGGTTGCCGGCCACCGTGTGGTGGGCAGCGAGCTGCACCTCTCCCGGCGTGATGCGCTCCATGTCCGCGCCAGGATTTACGCCGGCGAATCGGAGGACATCCTGAACTGTTTCGCGAGGCTTGGCCATGAAATCCTCATAGTGGACCGTCATGACCGGAACCCGCAGCAGCGTGAGGGCGTGGAAAAGGACCCCGTAAAGGGTCCAGCGGGTGACCGCGGCCGCCGTCGAGTACCGGGGCATGAGCGCATCCGCGCCGGTGCTCTCGGGACGCCTCACGGTCTTGGCCCATGAGTACGCCACCCCGCGCGGGTCACGGACCACCAGCACGCACCGGAGCCGGATATTGGCGGCCCGAAGCAAGTATGCATAGGCGGGATGTTTGCTGGAGTCGATGATGAGACGGGCACCGCTGACCTGGGCAATCGCCCCGTACAGCGAGTCGAGCCGATGCAGGAGGCGTTCCCTGGGCTTCCTGTGTCCGGGCAACTGTAACCCGGAGGCCAGTTCCGGCAGGAAGCGGTTCCGCACGACCGCGAAGCGGTCCTGGATTGCCCGACCGGAGTCCACCCGCGTCCAGCCGCCGTAGGCAGCCTCGCCTACCTGCTGCCAGAACCCGCACTCGCTGAACGGCAGGCCGCAGCCGCAGAGTTCGTCGTCGCGCAGCCCCCGCTCCCAGAGGTGGAGCACTTCGCCCACGCCGACGGCATCCGGGCATTCCGCCAGGCAACGTTCCAGCAGGGTGGACCCGCTGCGGCCGAATCCGCCGAGCATCAGGACCGCCGGACGTTGCCGCCGTTGCAGCGCGCCGGCGTGCTTCCCCCGCGTAGCGGGCTCCGTGCGGGGCGCTCCGGCGCCCCCCGGCTTTGCCGCGTCAGCCGTCCGCGGCCTAACGGCCGGTCGACCGCTTGGCATGTTGATCCCCATCACGACTCCCCCATGGCTGGAAGCCGTTCCCCCGCGGCACGGGAATGCACCGTCCGTTCGCCCCCAGATTGCCCATACTCACCGGGGCACGGATTCCTGTCAAGGATTTCGGGAAAACCAAGGAGCTCTTGATGAAAGCGTTAATTTTTGCCGCCGCGGGCTATTCCGCACTCTGTGGTTGTGTGCAAGACTGGGCCACACGCATCGCTTGGGGGCAGGTGGCGGGCGCTTTGTGGGGAAAACTTTGGGGATGCCGGAGGCGAAAGCCTGTCGGCAAAAGTTGGGGGTTTGATCATGGACGATTCATCGGCGCGCCCAGCATTCTTTGGCCGTTCCATGCGCCGGCATTGGCTGTTGCTGCTGGCTGTGGTGCTGCTGGGGCTGCTTGGCGCCGGGGCATATGTCGCGGGCAGCGTGCCCAAATATTCATCGACCAGCGTTGTCTTCCTGGAACCGCTGGCGGGCAACCCGTTCTCGCCGGCGACGCCGCCCACGCGAAACGAGCAGCTGGCCGCGTTGACCACCGAGGCCGGGTTGGTCCACACGCAGGCCGTGGTTGAACTCGCCAGGGAATCGGTCGGCGACGCGCTCGGCGACGACGCCGGGCAGCTCATCGCCACGGAGGTGCCGTCCAATTCACAGGTAGTGCACATCACCTACACCGCCGACTCACCGGCTCAGGCCCGGACCGTGGCCGGGGCGTTGGCCGAGGCCTACCTGCAGTACCGCAGCGAGCGGGCCGCTGACGTGCTGGAGGCCCGGTCGGCGATGCACGACGAGCAGATCGCGTCTGCGACGCAACTGCTAAACCAGGCCTCCGCCGCCCTGAACACCGCGCGGACCGCAGAAAAACCAGACCAAGCAGCCGTCCTGGATCTCGAGCAGCAGGTCTCCCTGTACGCCAACCAACTGGCGGAGATAAGGCTCGAGGCTTCGGACGCGCAGGCGGGATCCTTGGACCCCGGAGACATTATCGACCCGGCCAGCCTTCCCACCGTGCCTGACGGCGTGGACCCGCTGCTGATTGCCGGGGGGATAGTCCTCCTGGCCGTGGCAACGGGCATCGGGCTCGCTATGTGGCGCGAGCACCTTCATCAGCGGATTCTTGACGGACCGGATCTGGTTGCCGCAGGAATAGGCCCGGTGCTCGGCACGGTGGAACCCCTCGCGGCAGAGGGTAATGCGGAGGCCGCCCTGGACGACTATCGCCGGCTGAGCAACGCGTTGCAGCGGGTGACGTTCCTGCCGAACAACACTGTTCTGCTGGCCGGTCTCACGGAAGGAACGGCGGCGCGGCAGGTCTCCGAAGGGCTGGCGCAGGCGTTCGAGGAGGCCGGTCTCCGCACCGTGGTCGTGATGGCGGACGGCACGGCACTGATCGATGGCAAGCGGGCCGCTTCCGCCCACGGTGGCGGCTCGGCAAGAAATGGCCTGAGCGAGCTCCTGAATGGCCAACTTCCGCCCACCGAGGCCCGGACGCTGCTGGTGCAGGTCTCCGAGCACGTGTCTGTGCTGGAAACGGGGCGGGAGCCGCAGCGCCTGTCGGCTCTGGTCCAGCACCGTGCCCTGGCCACGGTGCTGGCCACGCTGCAGGACGCCTCGGATTTGGTGCTCGTTGTTGGACCGGCGGTCGACTCGGCCACCGGCGGCTCGCTGATGCGCGCTTGCCGTGAGGCGGTGTTGATCGCGGCACTGGGCCGGTCCACGGCCATGGAAGCTGCGGCTGCCCGCGAACTGCTGGGCAACGGTGGTGCCGCAATGCTTGGGTCGGTGCTCCTCCGCCGGAGTTCCCGGCGACGCAAAGCCACGCCGCCCCAGCCCTCGCTTCAGCGCCAGGAAGCTGCCGGCCCCGAACCGGTAGCGGTCGGCGGATCCGACGCCGATGGGAGCATGTCCGACGAACCAGGCACAACCGAGACCGGTGAGCGGTCCCGGCCGCTCTCCCGCAGCTGACCCGGTGGCGTCATCCGTGTTCGCCAAGGGAAACGGGCCCGTCCGGCAGGATGACGACGACGGCCAGGCTGCAGTCCGCCGGATAGCACGCTCCGGCAGCGTGAACATCCTGGGCAGCGGGGTCTCTGCCGGGACGAACTTTGTGCTCATCGTCCTGATCTCCCGGCTCTGGGACCTGGAGACCGCCGGTTCCCTGTTCGCCGTGACGTCGCTGTTCCTGATTGCCTTGGCATTGTGCCAGCTCGGCGTGGACCAGGGGCTCATCCGGTTCATCGCGTGGAACAACGCCCGCGACGAGAGCAGGCACAACCGGCGGCTGGTTGTGGAGGGCCTGCTGGCCGCGCTGGCCGCCAGCCTGGTCGTGATGGCCGCCGGCATGTTGCTGGCCGGCCCACTCGGACAGTTGCTCGGTGGCGCGCCGGCGATACAGAACGTGATTGTGGTGTTCGCGGCCGCGCTGCCTATCGGCGCAACGTACGAGCTCCTGTTGGCCGTCTCACGGGGACTGGCGCACATGCGGCCGACGATCGTCGTCGAGCGCCTGCTGCGCCCCTGCCTGCAGCTTGCCTGCGTCCTGCTGGCAGGCGTCTCAGGTGCCGACGCCGTGGGGCTGGCCCTGGCGTGGACGGCACCCTACCTGCTGGGCCTGGTTCTGGCGGCGGCCGGGCTGCTGCGGATCCTGCGGGTGACGCCGGGCTTGCTGACCGGCGCCCCGTCGGGAACGGCCGTCGTCGACCACCCCGTCGAGGCCAACGCAGCACGCGCCGCGTTTTGGAAGTTTACCGTCCCCCGCGGCCTGGCCCGGCTGGCGCAGGTCGGGCTGCAGCGTGCGGACATCGCGCTGGTAACGGTGCTCGCCGGTCCATCCGCCGCCGCACTGTACACCGCGGTGACGCGATTTTTGGTCATGGGCCAGATGGCCACCAGCGCGATGCAACAGGTCAGTGAACCGCAGCTGGCGCGGCTCCTGGCGCGCGGACAACTGGACCAGGCCAAGATGGTGGCACGGAAGATGACCCTGTGGGCGGTGATGTTGACCTGGCCGGTGTACCTCTTGATCATCGCGTATGCCGAATGGCTCCTGGAGCTGTTGTTCGGTTCGTCCTTCGCCGTCGCGGCCGGAAGCCTGCAAGTGCTGGCCTGCGCCATGCTCATCGGCGCGGCCATGGGTCCGCTGGACGTGTTGCTGTTGATGGCCGGCCGGAGCAGCCTGTCGCTGATCAACATCTCGCTCGCGCTGGCTGCCGATGTGGTGCTCTGCCTGTTGCTGGTCCCGGTGCTTGGAATCTTCGGTGCGGCGGCAGCGTGGGCCTCGGCGATCGTGCTCAAGAATGTGCTGTGCCTGATCCAGGTGCACCGGACGCTGCACCTGGTGCCGACCTCGCGGGAGGTCGTGGTGATGGCTGCCTTCCTGCTGCTGGTCTTCGGTGCGGCCCCGTGGCTGGCCGCACATCTGCTGGTCTGGCCGACGGCGGCCCAGGTGGCGGTGCTGGCGGCAGCCGCGGTGCTTTATGCGGCGGCGGTCTGGCGGCGCCGGGCGTCCCTGCTGAACGGGACGCGGCTGCGGGAAGTTCCGGAGGCCCCTGCCGGACCGGCCGGCACTCCCGCGGGCGGCCGGAGCGGCCCGGTCAGCCCGGTCAGCCCGGTCAGCCCGGCGGAGGCTGCCACTCATCCGTTGTGAATGCCCACGCCGGAGGAGGATTGCAGATGAGACGACGTGTGTTGGTCGCATCCGTTGCTGCCGTGGTGTCCCTCGCCTCCTGCTCGCTGCACTTTCCGCAGATGGATCGGCGGGCGCAGCCGGCCTGCAACATCCTGCTCGGTGTGGCCCCCAACCCCCTGCCGGGCCAGGACTGGGATGCCGCCCTGACGGATTTTGAAGCAGCGGCCGGACGGAATGTGGACCTGGTGCGCTATTACAAACGAGGCCAGGAGAAGTTGTTTCCCGACGAGATCGAGCTCGCACGCAGCAGCGAACCTGGTCGAAACAGGATACTTTTTTACAACTGGAAACCAGACGGGCTCACGTGGCGCGAGGTTGCCGACGGCGACGCCGATCATTACCTTGTCCGGTTGGCCCGCCGCTTGGCCGCGCATTCGGATCAGCCGTTTTTCCTGTCGCTGAATGCGGAGATGGAAGACGAGGTGGACAGGGACCCGGTTTCCGGCCAGACTGCCGATGATTTCCGTCGGTTCTTCCGCCATGTCGTGTCGACACTGCGTACCAACGGCGCGGACAACGTGGTGACGGTGATGAACTACACCGGTGCCGAAAAGTGGGCCCTGAAAGACTGGTTCGGCGACCTGTACCCCGGCGACGACGTGGTCGACTGGATTGCGCAGGATCCCTACGCCTATGCCGAATCCGGCACCACCGACCTGGCGGGGCTCGTCAACCGCTCAAGTGGCGGGGCCTGGCCCGGTTTCTATGACTGGGCGGCCGAGCATTACCCGGACAAGCCACAGATGCTCGCCGAGTGGGGTGTTGCCGCCGACCTGCCACCGGCCGGCGCCAAGGCCGACTTCTTCCGGAGCGCAGCCGATGACCTGGCTGAATTGCCGAAGCTGCGCGCGTTGATTTACTGGAACTATTCCGGCCCCACACAGGAAGACCATTTCGCGGTGGGAGACACATCCATCGACTCACATCCGGACGATTTGGCCGCTTTTCGCGAATTCGTCGGCGAAGACGTCCTGAATTCTCCTTCTGCGTGCCGTCTGGCGCACGATTGAATCGTCAGCGGCGCGGGCTTGCGGGGTGAATAACAATGGGACGCGTGTGATATTCAGGCCCATTTTCCTGCCGCGGGAATTGGGGTAGCTACTCCAGTAGCGGCACGGGAAAATACTCTATTTCCCCGGCGGCAGGGCTGCGAGAATATCGTTTCATGGACGTTACTATCGGCTTCGCCGCGTTCGGCATCGGCATAGTCGTCGGGCTGACCGGCATGGGCGGCGGCGCTTTGATGACACCGATGCTGGTGCTCTTCTTCAATGTTCCGCCGCTGACGGCCGTCTCCAGTGATCTCCTGGCCAGCGCAGTCATGAAGCCGGTCGGATCGGCGGTCCACCTGCGCCGGAAGACCGTCAACCTGCAGCTGGTTAAGTGGCTGGCTATCGGAGCAGTTCCTTCGGCTTTCTGCGGGGTCCTGATACTCAAGGCGCTCGGCGACGACGCCCGGGTCCAAGACGGAATCAAGCTCGCCTTGGGCTGCGCCCTGATGCTCACCGCCGTGCTGTTGGTCGTCCGTGCCTACATCCGGTTGGTCGAACGAGCCAAATCACGCGACGGGCAGGGCGCGAAGCTGCCGCTGGATAAACCGGAAGTAGCCGCACGCATCCTGCCGACGGTGCTGCTCGGCGTCGTTGGCGGCATGATTGTCGGCCTGACGTCCGTCGGGTCCGGTTCGATCATCATCATCGGTCTCATGATGATCTATCCGGGGCTCAAGGCTTCCCAGCTGGTGGGCACGGATTTGGTGCAAGCCGTACCGCTGGTCGTGGCCGCTGCCGTCGGTCATATGCTGTTCGGTTCGCTGGACCTGGGAATTGCCCTGCCTCTCATTCTGGGCGGTATCCCGGGCGTCTGGGTCGGGGCCCAGATGTCGTCCCGGCTCAGCGGGGGTTTCGTCAGGCGGGCCCTGGCCTTCGTCCTCCTGGCCTCCTCGCTGAAGATGCTCGGCGTAGACAACACCACCACGGGATTCATCCTGGTCGCCGTCTTGCTGGTGGCACCGCTGACCTGGATGCACATCCGCCGGCGACGGGGCTTCCCTGCCCTGGCCTGGACCGAGAAACACGAACGCGCCCGCGCGGCCGCCGGCCAGCCGGCGCCGGAGGTGGCGCAGTGAGAGACTGGTCCGCATCCCTGCATGAACCGGTTTTCGCGCTGTCCGGCGCCAGGCTTGACGAGCTCGAGCTGCTCACGGGCGGCTTGTATGCGCCGGCGGACGGCTACTGCCGGCCGGGCAACAAACCGGACGGCTGGCCCCACGAGTTCACATTGCCCGTGCCGTCCAATATCGCCCGGCAAGCCGCCGCCCAAGGCGCCCTTCTCCTGTCTGATCCGGAAGGTACGCCGCTTGCCCGGCTCACTGTTGTTGAATGCGTCAGCCACGGACAGCCGGATGCGGAGGCGGCGTGCCCGGGCGGCAACGGTGTCCTCTATGTGAGCGGAACACTGAAGCCGTTACAGCCGGCAGAGCACCCGCCGGCGCGGAGACTCCGCTTGACCGCTCCCCTGTCGGGGGCGGACGGCCCCTCCCTGGTTGCAGCGTTCGGCGTATTGCCGGAGCCGGGACAGATCGCCAAGGCGGTGGCCGCCGCATATGAGGCCGATTGCCGCCTGTTACTGACAGCCGTGGTCAGCAGCTCCGCCTCCGCCACAGGGAGACTGAGGAACCTGCTGGACGGCCTGGACGCGTGTGCCCAGGAAGTTTCCGGCGCCGTGGTGCGTTTGCTGGTCATACCGGATGCAGAGGACCATTCCCTGCTGCGGAGCCATGCGCTGGGACGGCTCGGCGCCGCGGCTGTCCTTGATTTTGCTGCGGATGCTGTGCCCGGCACCTCACCCGCGCGGCTCGCCGCCCCTGCGGCTGCAGCGCGGCGGGAGGGCCTGGTGGTGTTGTTCACGGGGCTCTCCGGCTCCGGCAAGTCGACCTTGGCCCGCCGGTTCGCCGAACGTCTGCAAAGTGTAGATGAACGCGAAGCCATCCTGCTGGACGGTGACGAAATGCGCCGGATGTTGTCGGCGGGACTGGGCTTCTCGCCTGCCGATCGTGAGCTGAACGTCCGCCGGATCGGTTGGGTGGCGGCACAGATTTCACGGGCCGGGGGCATAGCGGTCTGCGCCCCGATTGCGCCCTTCGAAGCTACACGCCGGGAGGTTGCGGCCATGGCCCGGGAGGCAGGCGGTTACCTTTTGGTGCACGTCTCGACCCCCCTTCAGATCTGTGAGGCCCGCGACAGGAAGGGGCTGTACGCGAAGGCGCGGGCCGGCCTCATTCCCGATTTCACCGGCATCAGTTCACCCTACGAGACGCCGCAAGACGCCGATTACGCGGTAGACACCTCCCGGGTCGACGTCGAGGAGACGGTCACGGAGCTCCTCAACCTGGTCGTATCCGGGAAGATGCCGGCTACTGCCTCCAACGGCTAGCGCCCCCCCCCCGCCGGCCTTCGACAGGGCTTCGAGTTCAGGCCACGATGCCTGCAACCCTGCCCGTGGCTGGAGTCCACGGACAGGGCTGCTGGTGCAGGCGCCGGTATCAGGCCGTGGCAACGATCATCCCGGCACCGACCGTCGCATTGGTGGCCTCGTCGATCAGGATGAAACCGCCGGTCTGCCTGTTCCTCCTGTACTCGTCCGCGAGCAACGGCGATGTGGTCCGCATCCTGATCCGGCCGATTTCGTTGAGGCTGAGCGAGTCGGGGTCGGGCCGGCGATGCAGGCTGTTAATGTCCAGCCCGTACTGCAGG
This sequence comes from Arthrobacter sp. Y3223151, assembly GCF_059091125.1. NCBI lineage: Bacteria > Bacillati > Actinomycetota > Actinomycetes > Micrococcales > Micrococcaceae > Arthrobacter > Arthrobacter sp. Y3223151. The sequence goes on from NZ_JBNHGI010000010.1 coordinate 69,345, forward strand.
TCCTTGACCAAGGCCCGCGCACTGCGGGTGGTGTGTTTGACGGCAAGCTTCTGCCCCCGCTGCAGCGGCTTGTCACTCATCCAGCACACCATCGCCTCGATGTCCTGCGCCACGGCAGGCTTGTTGTTTGGCCGGCAGATCATGTCGCCGCGGGAGATGTCCAAGTCGTCTTCGAGCCGCACGGTAACCGACATGGGAGCGAAGGCCTCGTCCACCGGCCCGTCCGGCGTATCGATGGCGGAAATACGCGAGGGCAGGCCGCTGGGCAAGACGATCACGTCGTCGCCGACCCTCATGACGCCACCGGAGACCTGGCCGGCATAGCCGCGATAGTCGTGGTGGCGGTTCTGGTGTGGCCGGATCACGTACTGCACCGGAAAGCGCACGTCCACGAGATTGCGGTCACTCGCGATGTGCAGGTTCTCAAGATGGTGCAGCAGCGACGGCCCCTCAAACCACGGCATGTTCTGCGACCGTGAGACAACGTTGTCGCCCTGCAGCGCGGATACCGGGATGATCGAGAGGTCGGTGATTTCCAGCTTGCTGGCAAATCCGGTGAACTCCTCGCGGATCTGCTCAAACACTTCCTGCGACCAGTCCACCAGGTCCATCTTGTTGACGGCCAGCACCAGGTGCGGCACCTGCAGCAGCGACACGAGGAAGGCGTGGCGCCGGCTTTGTTCGACCAACCCCTTTCGGGCGTCCACCAGGACGATCGCGACGTCCGCCGTGGAGGCGCCGGTCACCATGTTGCGGGTGTACTGCAAATGACCCGGGGTGTCGGCAATGATGAACTTGCGCTTCGGCGTCGCGAAATACCGGTAGGCAACGTCGATCGTTATCCCTTGTTCCCGTTCGGCGCGCAGCCCATCGGTCAGCAATGCCAGGTCTGTGTACTCGTCGCCCCGTTCCCGGCTGGTGCGTTCGATGGCTTCCATCTGGTCACTGAAAATGGATTTCGAGTCGTAGAGCAGGCGTCCGATCAGGGTGCTCTTGCCGTCGTCTACCGAACCCGCAGTGGCAAAGCGCAACAGATCCATCAGAAATACCCTTCCTTCTTGCGGTCTTCCATGGCCGCTTCGCTTACCTGGTCGTCCCCACGGGTGGCGCCGCGCTCGGTGATGCGGGTCGCCGCCACCTCGGAGATCACGTCCGCAGCCGTCGTTGCGGTGGAGCGGACAGCGGCGGTGAGGGTGGCGTCGCCGACGGTGCGGTAGCGCACCGTCTCCTTGAAGGTCCGCTCGTTGCCTCGCGGCTGACAGAAGCGATGCACCCCGAAGAGCATCCCGTTGCGTTCGAAAACTTCCCGCTCATGTGCGTAGTAGATCGGCGGGACCGTGATCTGCTCGTGCGCGATGTAGCTCCAGATGTCGAGTTCCGTCCAGTTCGAAATGGGGAACACGCGGATGCTCTCGCCTAGGTGGATTCGGGGGTTATACAGGCCCCACAATTCCGGACGCTGGTTCTTGGGATCCCACTGGCCGAATTCGTCACGGAACGAAAAAACCCGTTCCTTGGCCCTGGCTTTTTCCTCGTCACGGCGCGCCCCGCCCATGAGTGCGTTGAAGCCGTATTTTTCGGCAGTCTCCAGCAGGACCGCTGTCTGGATGCGGTTGCGGGACCCGTTGGGCTCCTCCTGCACCAGCCCCCGGTCGATGGCATCCTGCACCGAGCCCACCACCAGGTTCACGCCGAGTTCGGCAACCAAGGAGTCGCGGAACTGCAAGACCTCGTCGAAATTATGGCCGGTATCGATGTGCACTACCGGGAACGGTATCGGCGCCGGCGCGAAAGCCCTCGCCGCGAGATGCAGCATGACGATCGAATCCTTGCCGCCGGAGAACATAAGCGCCGGTTTTTCGAGTTCGGCCGCGACTTCACGGATGATGTAGATGGCCTCCGACTCGAGGAGCTTGAGGTGGCTCACCATATAGTGCGGTTTAACAGTCGAATCGTTCATTTCTTTCTTCCCCCTTTTTGTTCGTGGCAGCCGGTACGCCGCGGGCTAGGTCCGGGACACTAGGCTGAGCCGCTGCAACAGGTCGCCCGCCAGTTCCTGCCGGCAGACCAGCAGATCGGGCAGGAACGCACCCGGCTGGTTGTAGAGCAGCGGCGAGCCGTCCAGTCTGCTGGCATGCAGGCCCCGGCTACGGGCCACGGCTACAGGTGCCGCCGAATCCCATTCATATTGACCGCCGCTGTGCAGGTATGCGTCCGCCTCGCCGCGGATAACAGCGGCGATCTTGTAGCCCGCAGAGCCCATCGGCAACACTGCCGCGCCCGTTTCCTCCACCAGCCGGCCAATGACAGCGGGAGGCCTGGTCCGCGATACTGCGATCCGCAACCGGCGAGCCGGCGGGAAGCGGGACGGTTTCAACCGGACTGCAGGGTCCGAAGTATCCAGGGTCATGGAAAGTCCCGGCAGCGCGACGGCCCCCGCGCGCAGGCTTCCCCTGCACCACAAGGCCACGTGGACCGCCCAGTCCCGGCGTCCTTCGGAGAATTCGCGGGTGCCGTCCAGCGGATCGATAATCCAGACCCGCTCAGCCCCCAAGCGCGCCGGATCGTCCTCGCCTTCTTCCGAGAGCACCATGTCCTCCGGCCGGGACCGCCGAAGCGCTGCGGCCAGCAGATCATGCGAGCGGGCATCACCTTCTGTTTTCAGCCGCTCGGCTGTCCACCCCCGGGCCGCGGCGTCCCATTGCAGTTGCCGCAGCATGGTCCCGGCCCTGCCCGCCAGCTCCGGCGCCAGCGCGGTATCCGGGACATACCGTCCCAAATCCAAGCGGTTGACCGCTTGTATCTCCGCCCCCATCGTTTCCCCCTTCACCGTTTGGTCCGCTTTTTCCTGCTTGCAGCGAGCGCTCATCGCATGGACAGCGGGCCCTCAATACGCCCCGGTTGGATTCACCATCACCTTCAACGTGCGCCACATGATCATGAGGTCCCCGGTCAGGGACCAGTTCTCCACGTAGTAGAGGTCGAGCCTGACGCTTTCGTCCCAGCTCAAGTCGGACCGGCCGTTGATCTGCCAGAGCCCCGTCAGCCCGGGCTTGATGTAGAGTCGGCGGCCGACATGTCCCTCGTAGCCCGCCACCTCCGATGGCAGCGGCGGCCGGGGGCCGACCAAGGACATTTCGCCCCGCAGGACATTGAGGAATTGCGGGAGTTCATCCAGCGAGTACTTGCGCATCCAGGCACCGACCCTGGTGACACGAGGGTCGGAGCGGAGCTTGAACAGCGGCCCGCTGCCTTCGTTCAATGCCTTCAGGCTTTCAAGTTGCGCTTCGGCGTCAACGGTCATGGACCGGAACTTGAGCATCTCAAACGTCTGTCCGCTGCGGCACACCCGGCGTTGCTTGAAGATGACACTGCCGGGCGTGTCCCAGCGAATCAGGCCGGCGAGCACCGCGAAGAGCGGGAGCAGGATAACAAGCGCGGTGGCGGAAACCACGACGTCGACGATCCGCTTGAGCAGGTACCGGTACCCGGAGAACTGTGGCATCTCGACATGCATCAGCGGCAGGCCCTCCACCGGACGCATCTGGATCCGGGGGCCTGCGACGTTGGTCAGCGACAGCGCGACCACCAGTTCGGTGGCGCTCTCCTCCAGCCGCCAGCCCAGTTCCCGCAGGTAGCCGCTGCGCTGCCCCACCTGCCCGGCCACGATGACCGCGTCTGCGCCCAGGATTCCCACGGCTCGTTCGACGTCGTCCAGGCCGGCCACTACGGGGACTTGCCGAGCCGCGAGGGCGTTGCCGTCGGCCGGAACGCCGTCCAGCGCTGCCCCCACCACCTGATACACGGCGCCGGATTTCTTCGCGATCTGGTCGATGACGTACACCACGTCGTCGTAGGCACCCAAGACGACGACCTTCGAGAGATAGTGCCCGTTCTCCCGCTGCCTCGTCAGCCACCGCCGCCAGCCCCAGCGTCCCGCCAGCAGCGCGACGACGCCCACGGGTACCCCCGTCACGAATAGTGGGGCCAACTCGTCGGCTTGCAGGGCCAGGAGCACGACTGCGAGCATGCCGAAGGCACCGGAGCTTGCCCTGATCACCTTTTTGTATTCGCTGGCTCCGACACCGATCACCCGCAGGTCCCGGGTCTTGCCCACTGCAAGGGCACACGCAATGACTGCACCGGTGGCCAGGGCCAGGGCCGCACCCCCCCTGGTCACCTGCTCACCGGCGAGCAGCAGGGCCATCCCCACCGACAGCAGGATGATGGCCGTGTCCGTTGCCAGCAGTTTGGCCTGGTAGCGACGGGCCCACGGCTTGGACGTGCCATCGCGGATGCCGAGGCGTGGCAGAACCGGCTTCGGGAGCGTGGGGATGGCGAGTTTGGGCGTGACCGGTGTCTCGAACCCGAACGTTTCCGCGGCGACACCCACGAGTGGGGCGACCGTGCGTTGCAGGTAGCCGTCCGCGGACACCTGGGCATCATGCATGGCTAGCGTTTCCCTTCACCAGCCGGAAAGTCCGGCGTGTTTGTCGTGGACCGGTACGGAAAGGAGCGGCGGCGGCCAGAGTCGGCGTGCCGGCGACCTCGGAAAGAACCGATGTTTTTGCCGCTCTCATAACGCCCTCTGCAGAGCTGCCGCCGCAGCCAGTCGTTCGAAAGCCGAGCGGCGGACGCTTCCCTGCGCGCTTCGGCCGGACGTGGCATCCTGCGGTCCCCCGCCATACGAGAGTTCCCGTGGGGCCCGCCGGTTTCCGGAGCCCGCTATCGGGCGTGCGGGCACTCCCGCCCAGCATTCTTCGTGCGGCACGTCGTCCAAAACCGCCGACCCCATGCCCACCGTGGCACCCCGGCCGATGGCAACACCGGAGGCGACACTACAACGCATCTCTAGCCAAGCACCGCGTCCAACTTCCACCTGGCCGGCCAGGGCGGCCCCCGCCCCCACGGTGGCAAATGCCGACACTACGACATCGTGCGCCAGCGACACCCGCGGCATCACGACGACGTGCTCTCCAAGGGTCACTCCCGCGGCCACAACGCTTTCCGCCAGAACAAGGGTGCCTGCGCCTACCCGTACGCCGGCCGCAAGAGGTGCTTGGAGGCCTATGAAGGTGGCGTAACGTTCCGAGCCGGCTCCACACTCCGCCAGCCGGTCCACCAATCGCTGGCGGATGGTCGGTGATTCGTGGCATACCAGGAGCCGGCAATCCGGATACCGGCGCACCGCTTCGGCAGGTCCGATGACTTGCACACCGTCCAGGTAACGACCGTGGAGGCCCGGGTCCTCGTCGATCATGCCGACGACGTCCCAACCACCTGCAGAGCGCATCAAAGACAGGACTTCCCGGGCCAGTCCTCCGGCAGCCACCAGCAGCACACGAGTCGCAGAATCCCCCATGGCACATCTCCCCCCAGAAATGCACTTCCCACTCTTGTCCGGCAGCGGATGCCGCAGCCGTCCTTTATACCTGTACGGGTAACGCCCCCCCGACAATCCGCGGACTCCCGGCGCCCTTGCAGGGCCGGTGTTTCCGTACCCTCAGAAGCCTACGGAAGCTCACCTGAGGGCGTGCGCGTATCGGCTACCGGATTCTCTGCGGCGCTACTCACGTTTCTGCCTCCAATTCTGCGGCGCAGGGAGCGGCAGTGGGCGCGAAGAGGGGGCCTTTGCCGGTATCGGGACGCCGGATACCTGCACATGGAACGACCACTACCGGCGGCGTACTTGTCTCTGGCAGTGGTCGTCCCCTCGGGCTGCGGCTACAGGTGTTCGCGCCCCAGTTGCTCCCGGCGGTTGATGCCCAGCTTCTCGAACATTCGGTAGATGTGGCCTTCGACGGTGCGTACCGACAGCGAGAGCGCTTCCGCGATCTCCGCATTGCGTTTGCCCGCGATGACCAATGCCGCGATGTCTCGTTCCCGTCGTGTCAGCGACGTAGAGGGCGGGACCTCCCGGGCGACGGGTGCCGCCTCCTGCCACTGCGCCAGCAGTGCGTTGATGCGCCTTTGGGCGGGCCGGTTGCGTTCCGCCTTGGCAATCCGCAGCGCCTCGGACAAGGTGTGGAGCCCAAGGGAGACCAGCCCTGATGAATGCACCTCCTCGGCCGTGTGCACCATTTGCTCCAGTCCGCCTGCGTCCGCCGCCTCGCAGTAAAGGGCTGCCAACTCGGCTTCACTCCCCTCAATGGAAGCGGCCAACGTGCCGATTTGGCCGATCCTGCCCATGTCGCCCAGCTGAATGGCCAGGAACCTCAAGGCGAGTTCGAGGGAACTCCACCCCTGATTCCCCGCACTCTCTGCCAGGGATTGCAGTTCGGACAGCGCCTTGGTGCCGGGAAACTGCAGCAACCGGGCGGCAGCAGCCATTCCGGCGCTGAAAAGGCCGGAAGGAGTAGCGCTGCCGTTCTCCGCCATCGCGTAATCGGACAAGTACCGCCCGGCCTGCTCATCCTGCCCGTTCAACATCGCGAGATACCCGCCGACGGCGAGCGCCACCGGGCGCAGGAACAACGGGTCGTGGTGTTCCAGTTCCCCCGCAGCCCCGGCCAGCGTGCGGTAAGCGTCGGCATAGTCGCCCCGGCGTCCGCGGATGATCGCGGCCACCAGGTCGACCGTTCCGCCGTAATGGACCAGCCCGTTCGGCCTTGTAACCCGAAATTTAGCTACTGCTTCCGCGGCGTCGTCCCAGCGCCCCGCCGTCAACAGCGCAGTGATGTGCCGGGCAACGACAAATTCCCGGCTTGCTACCCGCGGCTCATGCAACTGGAGCGACTGGAGCGCTTTGGTCGTTTCCCCTACCGCGCTCTCCGCTCGTCCGGTGACCGTATAGACCTGTGCCAACAGCGCGCCGGCCACCACCTGGCACTCCAGATCCTGGGCGGTGGACGCCTCCGCAACGAGCGCCGCCAGGGGGCCGCTCGCGGCCGTATATCCGCCGTCGGCCATCAGACCGCGCAACTCGAGCAGCCGGAGGCTCCGGTCAAGCATCCCGGCCTGCTCCATACCAGGCGCTGAATCGGAGCGGGTTGGCGCACCCTTTGCCCCGTCCGACCAGGCCTTGAGGCTGCGGTGCGCCCACTGGTGGAGGGGATGCGGCCCTTGTGCTGCCAGCAGTGCTGCCTCCCGGGCCTGCTCCGCATTACCGGCCGCGGCAACCAACTCCTCGATGAGGGGCCCGGACGTGGGATCGGAAGGGCACATCGCCCTGGCCCGCTGCAGCTGTGCCGCCCAGCGGAACTCAACTGTCAGCACGGCGCCGGCCGACCGTACGGCAAGCTCTGTTTCGCCCGCGTTGTTGGAGGTTATTGCCGCCTGCACCAGCTCATCATCGGGCAGCTGTACACCACTGTCGAGCGCCCACTTTGCACGCCGGAACAGCATCTCGCCCGACCCGCGGTCCTGTAGGACCGCCTCCATCTTCCGGTACAGCCGCAGCCTTCGGAACACCGGAACCAAAGCCGGCAGTGCCCGGGCGTGAACCGGGTTGCGCAACCAAACCCGAGGTTCGGGCGGCGGCGAGATCTCGATGAGTCCGTTTTCCATCAGCCGGTCGATGGCCTGCACGTTCCCGCATTCGAACATTATGGTCAGGGGGACGGCCCCGAGCAGAGCCACGAAATCCAATACTTCGCGCTCGTCGGCGCTCAATTCGCGCAGCTCCCGTTCGATCAGCTCCGAGAGGTGGACGTCCGCCTCCGGGAGCACATCGCGCACGAGCCAAATGCCGCGGGTCTGTACCAAGCGCCCAGCCTGCCGGGCCTGATCCAGCAGGCTTAGCAGGAAGAGCGGGTTACCGCCGCTCGCCCGGGCAAGGATGGCACTGGCACTGGCCGCGGTTTCCCCGCCCAGGACCTGGTTGCACAGTTGGTGCACTTGCCTCTCGCTGAGCGGCTCCAACGACCGGCGGTGCAGCAGCCCCTCGACCGCCTCTCCCAGGACCGTGGGCGGTTCGGCCAGGCTCGGTCGACTGAGCAGCAGCGCTTTGACCTGCATCGAGGCGACTAGCTGGCCGAGAATTTCCGCGCTTCCCGCGTCCAGGTCGTGGGCATCGTCGACCACCAGCAGGGCTGGCTGCAAGCCGGTTGTGTCAGCCTGCAGCCGCTCCGTCAGCGTGCGCATGGTGGAAAAATGCGAGCCCAGTTGTTGCGCGGTCAAGTTTGTGAGCAGCGGCGCCAAGGCGCCGTACGGGACCGCGGAAAAGGTCCGGCTGGCGTGGACGCGAAACGGCCGTACGTCGTCCGCCAATTCCTGCAGTACGGCGGTCGCAAGGGCGCTCTTGCCGAGTCCGGATTCAGCAACGATCCAGGTCCCGTTGCCACTGCGGATGTTCTCGGCGGCAGCCATGACATCGGCGTCCCGCCCCACTAGCCGGCGTCCTTGACCTGCATCAATCATGACGCCGAACCCGCCGCTCCCAGCAAGTCGCGTAAGTCGGCGCGGCCGGAGATATGAAGCCTGGCAAACATCTTGCCCAAGTGCCAGTCAACGGTCCGCGGCGACAAGTGCAGCCTTCGGCCCAGTGCCGCGCTGCTGCTGCCTTCGGCGGCCAACTGCGCCAAGGTCAGCTCGAAGGGACTCAGGGACGCCAGCATCGCAACGATGGTGCTGCTGTCCCGGAGCATGCGGTATCCCGCGTTTTCCATGGCGCGTGCCTTGCGGGCCGCCGCGCGGTCGCCTCCGGTGACCGCGGCGCTTTGGGCGGCTCGCGCAGCGTCGTAGCTGAAAAGGATGTCGCCCAGGGCGGCCGCGGCATCGGCCGCCTTAAGCAGTATCTCGGGGTTCTGGGACATCAGGCCCTCGCTGTACTCACTGCAGAGCCGTGCGGCTTCGCCGTCACAGGCGGCGGCTGATGTCTGTAGCTTCCGTGCATAGGATCTGCCGCCGACCCGCGCGGCTGCCGCATGGAAAATCATGGCCGCGGCAGAATTTCCGGCGGCCAGTTCCTCGGCTCCGGTCTGATCCAGCACCGCTGCTGCGTCGTCCCCCCGCCGCAGCCGCTGGGACGCAAGGATGCTGAAGTATTCGGTGGCGCGCCGCGCCAGCCGGCGTGAACCTGCCGGTGAAGCAGCGGCAGCGGCCAGGTGGCGCCGGGTATTGTTCTCGTCCGCCAGCAGCGAGTAGGCGTAGGCGGCCGCGGCGTTGGCAAGGCCGGCGCCGCCGCTGTTACCGGCGACCTTCAGCTGGCTGATGGCCGGCAACAGGGCAGCAAGTGCCTTTTCGGCCCGGCCGGCGCGGGCGTGGACGAGCCCCAAGGCGAGCTCGCTCCCGTCGCCGTACAGGGACGCCCCCTCCTGCGCCGCGGCGGTTTGGCAATAGTCCAGGCACGCATCAAGCTGGCCTGCCACGATGAGCGACGCGAAAACCCGGGTCCCCACGAAGTTGCGCAGCCCCTTGGGCAAGCGCTGATCCGCCAGCTCTGCCATCAGCATGTTTCCCAGGCTGAGGGCATCCGTTTGCCGGCCCATGACCGCCAAGGCTTCGCAGAGAAGGGCTCCGGCGCGGAGCCTGATCTGCGGAGGCTTATCCCAGTCGTCGCGCAGCAGCTGGATTAGCTCGTGGACTCGGCCGTAGCGGCCGTCGAAAGCGGCCTGCTCTGCTTCGATCAGCAAGGATTCATCGAACGCGGTTTCCAGTATGTCCTTCGTCCGGGCGGCAGCACCGAGTGCCTGGCCGCCGTCGTCGGCCACCGCCAACGTGCGCACTTCCGCGCTGAGCCTTTCGCGCAGGCGCTTCAGATCCTCCAATCCGTCGTCTACGGTTCCGCCCGTGGCCCGCGAAACGGCGAGGCGTTCGCCGGCCAGCGCGGCCAGGGCGGCCGCGGGTTCCTTGCGGTCCTGCGGACCGGAGGATGCGAGCAGGGCAGCGGCCTGGCCCGGTTTTCCCAGCAGGAGCAGGGCCCGGACTTCTTCCCGGAGGCCGGCCGCGCCGCGCTGTTGCCGGCCCAGCGCCCTGACCAACTGCAGGGCGCGCCCCGGCTCCAGTTCGTCGTTGGCGGCAGCAGCAGCCCGCAGGGTCTCTGCCGGACTCAGCGCGGCGCCTCCTGCCAACGCCCAGAGGCCGAGATCCGGCAGGTAGCGCTCCGGCGCTTCCCCCGGGTGCAGGACGTGCGCCACCTCATCCCACAGTTCACGCGTCCGGCCGGGGGTGAGCGTGCTCTTGACGACTCCGCCCAGGAAATGTCCGCCCACCCGCACCAGCGGGTCGACGCCCAGGTCGACCGTAATGACACCGCGGGCCTCCAGGTGTTCGAGAGCCAGCGGATCGGCCAACCGCTGCAGAGCCGAGAGCGTGATGCCGCCTGCCAATGCCAGTTGCTCGACCAGCCGGCGGTGCCCGGGAGGCAGTTGTTGCAGCCGCGGTCGTATCACGTCTGCAATGTCGCCGGTGAACACGAGCGGCTGCGCCAGCACCCATGTCCCGTCCTGCTCAACCAAAGTCCGTGCTGCCACCTGGTCTTGGGCCAAGACCCGCAGATAGCGGGGATTTCCACCGGTGTTCCGCCACAACGAGCGTGCAGCAACGGAAGATATGTTGCCTCCGAGAATCTCGGTCAGCAGCGCCTCACTGTCTGCCGGATCCAGCGGCGCAACGTCGAATCGGCGGAGATCTCCATCGATCCACAGCTGCATGAAGGCGCCGTCGCCGGCGGCGACGCCCTGGCTGGCCACCAAAAGGGTGACGACTCCGGCGCGTGCCAATTGGGCCAGGGCAGCTGAAGTGAATGCGTCCAGGTTCTCAGCGTTGTCCACAAACAGGACAATCCGTTTGCCCTTGGCACGGTTCAGCAGCGTGGCGGCGATTCCCTCGAGCACGAGCGCCGGGTGCTCCAGTCCGTCTTCGCCCACGCCCCCGAGCAGGATTCCCAACGGGGCATAACGGGTGCGCGACGAGGCGTGGCTCCCCCGGACAAATTCGAGGTGCGTCTCCGGGCCGAACATTTTCAGCACTTGCTGGGCGATGGTGGATTTCCCCATGCCGGCAGCACCGATCAGCAGCACTCCCTGGTGTCCGGGTTTCAGTGCCGCGAAGATGTCCTCTGCAAGGCGGCGGCGCCCCTGCGAGATAGAGTCGGTAAGCGGGCCACTCATCGGCCCATTAACTACAGCAGTCATCAGCGTCTCCCCCCAAAGTCGCTCAGGCACGGCGGTACGTTACTACCGGCCATGCCTTCGCACCGGCCCAAGCCGCGTTCCCCCAAGGTCCGCAAGGCCCGATCCCCAGCCGGTGTGGTCCACAGTCTAAAGCCGATTTCATGCGGCGTCTACGGAGGGAGCGCCTCCGTTTGTGCAACCTGCAGGTAGCAATGATGCGCCGTGGTCAGGTAATGCCCGTAGCAGTCACCGTAAAGATGAGTGTCTTGCCGCCCTGCTCCGGGGAAGCAACGTGTTTTCCCGGACCCATTGACCGGCAAACCCGGTAGCGGAAACGGCCCCGGCCGGCGCAGCTCCTGGATCCCGGTAAGCACCACTCGTGTATCCGCCGCCACCGGTCAATAGGCTCGCTTCATCACCGCAGAGGTCGGTGATCCGGGGTGCCTTGGGGCGCATCCCGGTAGGGGGAGGATCGCGCATGAAAATCATGTTCGTGACATCGGCGGGCGGGCATTTGGCCCAGCTGCTGCCGTTGGATAAGTGGTGGAGCCAGCACGCCCGCAGTTGGGTGACGTTCCAGCGGCCCGAGGTCGAGGCTGCTTTGCACAACGAAAACGTCACCTGGTGCTTTTATCCCACCACCCGGAATGTCCGCAATGCCATCAGAAACCTGCTGCTGGCCTGGCCGACGCTCCGCCGGGAGCGCCCCGACGTGGTAGTTTCCGTTGGCGCCGGCGTGAGTGTCCCGTTCTTCCTGGTCGCCCGCCTGCTCGGCATCCACACGGTGTACATAGAGTGCTTCGACCGGATTACCATGCCGACCCTGAGCGGCCGCCTCTGCTACCCGTTATCCGAGCTCTTCTGCATTCAGTGGGAAGAACAGCGGCGCTTCTATCCCGAAGCCGTGAACATTGGACCGGTCCTGTGAACGGCGCGCACCCCGCTCCGCAGATCGTGGTCTCTTTGGGAACGGACCATCACACGTTCGACCGCTTGGTCGACTGGATCGACGAGTGGCTGGCCGGTGTTCCCGATCCGCCGTCGTGCCTGGTGCAGCACGGAGCCAGCCGTGCGCCCCGCCACGCCGACGGGGTCACCAGGATGCCGCGCGAGGACTTGCTGGCACTGTATCGAACTGCCACCGTCGTCGTCGTCCAGGGCGGGCCAGGGTCCATCCTGGACGCCCGTGAAGCCGGCCACTTGCCGATCGCGGTGCCCCGGCGGCCGGAACTGCGGGAGGTCGTCGACGGGCACCAGATCGCGTTTACCGAGACGATGGCTCAGCACGGCGACGCGATCCTCGCGCAGGACCAGCGGTCATTGGCCGCCGAACTCGAGAAGGCGCTGCTCGACCCCTCGTCTGTTCGTACAACGCCGCGCGTTTCTTTGGCAGCCGAGGCTGCCGAACGACTCAGCGCGGCAGTCGAACGGCTGGAGAAGACACCCACAGGGCCCATTGCCCTTCGCCGTATCCGGCAGCTTCTGGCGCTGCGGCAGAAGGAGGTTCACCCACACGCGGGGGCGAAAACTCCCCGCGTCGTCCAAAACTAGGCCTGCGGCAGTCCGGATCGAGCCGGAACTGCCGTAGTCCCACTAGACGGGGACGAGCCCGCCCTGCGCAGGCGGGCAGAATCCCCGACCAAAGGGTTGCGCTGCGTTAAATGCCCCCGACGCAGCGCAACCCGAGGTTTGCCCGCGCCGATGTTTGCCAGCGGCACGCCTGCATCGGAATGGCCATGAAAAAGGGGCCGACGATGGGATGGGGGTGGCCCAGTCTCGGAGGCCGCCCATCGTCGGCCCCGCTCAGGGAGCCACTCAGGCTGAAACGATTTTATGCACGGTTGGCGCCGACATGCCAGTCGACGGTTGCGTGACGCCCGCGGGGGGCCCTGCCCACCATCGCAGACTGTGCTCGACGGCGGCGCAGCTGACGTCCGCTACGGCGATCCCTGTTGCTCCCGCATCTGACCGTCTCTCTTTCGAGCCCGCTTGTCTTGGTTATCCAGCAAGGACCGACGGGGCCTGGGGGGAAGGTTCCGCCTGCGCGGTTCCTCTGGCTTTCACCAACCCCGCCGGTCCGCTGGATGCGCACGGGACTTGAGCCCCATGCGCACGGTATGGCGGCACCGCCTTGGCGGCGCAGCACCACTTTCCCAGCGTAAAGAGGCGAGGGTGAGCTGACACGAGTAGTCGCCACTCGTTCTTAGGCCAGGTTGCTGCGCCTATGAATTGCGGGATACCCCAGCGGTCTCCTGACACTCACCCCTGCTTGGCATTGGCGTGGAACTTTTGCTGCGCGGCCAGGAGCCCGTCTACCAAGAGCAGTTCGACGGCGTCTGCTGCATCGTCCAGGAGGAAGGGCAGGTCTTTCTTCTCCGCACCTGAGAAATCACGCAGCACATAGTCCGCCGTGTCCATTCGGCCGGGCGGGCGGCCAACGCCTATGCGGACCCGGTAGTAGTCCTTGGTCGCCAACGCCTTGGACATGTCGCGGAGGCCGTTGTGCCCGCCCTCTCCCCCGCCGATCTTGAGTTTGATCGTATTGAAGGGGATGTCGATCTCGTCGTGCAAGGCGACCACGTGGTCCGGTTCAATCGAAAAGAACCGGCACAGCGCCGACGTCGGCCCCCCGGACAGATTCATGAACGTCAGTGGCTTGGCGAGCACGACCCTGGGCCCGCCAATTCCCAGACGCCCTTCCAAGACCTGTGCGTGCGCCTTGTGTGACCTAAACGAACCGCCGACCCGGCCGGCCAGCTCGTCGAGGGCCATTTGGCCGACGTTGTGCCGATTGCCGCTGTAGCCGGGGCCCGGGTTGCCTAAACCGATGATCAGCCAGGTGTCGGTGCTCACGTAGACGGGTGCTCCTCGGACGGTAGATGCAAAGGATTCAAGATCATCCTAGGGATAGACCAAAGCCCCCGGCGAATGCGCGAAGGCATCGCCGGGGGCTTTGAAGGCGTCGTCGTTACTCGGCCGGAGTTTCGGCAGCGGGCTCGGCGGCTGCGCCCTCTTCAGCGGTTTCAGGCTCGGCCACGGTCGGAGCGGAAACAGCGGCGATCACGGTGTCCTCGGGGATCAGCAGGCTGACGCCGGCGGGCAGCTGAATGTCGGTGGCGTGAACGTGCTCGCCAACCTCGCGGCCTTCAACGTTGATGGTCAGCGCCTCCGGCAGAGCGGTCGCATCGGCCTCGACCAGAACGGTGAACTCTTCCAGGTCCAAGATAGCGCCCGGGGCGACTTCGCCCTCAACATGGATGTTGACGTCGACGTGGACCTTCTCGCCCTTGCGGACGGTGAGCAGGTCAACGTGCTCGATGATCTGGGCGATGGGATCGCGCTGGATGTCCTTGGCCAGGGCCAGGTGCTCGTTCCCGTCAACGTCCAGGGTCAGCAGCGCGTTGGAGGTACGCAGCGCCAGCGTGGTGGCCTTCTGCGGGAGCAGCACGTGAAGCGGCTCGGCCCCGTGGCCGTAGATGACGGCGGGGATCTGGGCGTTGCGGCGGGCCCGGCGGGCCGCGCCCTTGCCGAATTCGCTGCGGACTTCAGCTGCAAGCTTCTGATCGGACATGATGTTCTCCTTGTGCTGGGTGGTTTTGAGGCGGGTGCCTAGAGACCGACCCGCCGCACCGATACCAGTGCAGAGAAACGAAGCTGCTAGCCACCGTCGATAACGGAGGACCGGTTCCGGTCCTCCCTCGCCTAGGCAATGCCAGAAGTTTATCAGGGTAAGGCCGCCGGCCCGAATCCTGCAGCCAGTTACTCCAGGGCGCTGCTGTCTTCAGCCAGGCTGGTGGCGGCATGTATGATCGCGTCGGTCATGATGCTTAACGCCTCCAGGTCGACGTTGCTGATGTCATCGCCCGGCTTGTGGTAGTTCGGATCGCGTGGTTGCCGTGCAGCGCCGCCGAAGAGAATAGACTCCCGGACCGACTTCTTTTCGTTGCTGCCGGTGAAGAGACCGCCCACAGGAATATCTTCCTCGATGAACGCCACTTGATCGGAATAGAAGTCCCATCCCGTGGGCACCCAGGGTTGGGCTTGGGAGTCGAAGTAATTTGTGAAGAACTCCATGATCTCCACCGAACCGTCGGGTACGTCCCACCAGGAGTCGTCATCGGATTCCCGAGGGTCGTAGACGGCGATGACGTAGTTGGGTGAAGCCACCATGTCGATGTTCAGATAGGCGGCGATGTGGTCGAGCTCACCGCTGTCGTGCTCCGCCAAGTCCTCGACGTAATGCTTGGAACCGAACGCCTCCGGAAATTCTTCCGCCCCCCACCACGCGAAGCGCACTTTATTGTTGGGTTCACCCCGTTGACTGAGTTCTTGCGCGGCCTCCAAAAGAGCTGCCGCACCGGAGGCGTTGTCATTGATTGCCGGACTGTTCCGCACCCCGTCGAGGTGGGCGCCAAGCATGATCACGTTGTCGGCCCTGCCGCCAGCCGTCTCGGCAATGATGTTGAACGACTCGTAGCTTTCGCCACGGGTTTCGAACGTAAAGTACTGGCGCGTGCTTTGATAACCTGCACTCTCGAGTTGCCGTTCTACGTACTGAGCCGCGGCCTCATATCCGTCGCTGCCGATGGCTCGGTCGCCGTGGTCATCGGCAATTGCTTGAAACTCTTCCAAGTGCTCGTACACCGTGGAAGCCTGCGCCTGCGGCCCGGATTGCTCCGCCCGCACAGAGGCCAGGACAAGCGCGGCGAGGAGAACAACCAGCCCGAGCGCCGCGACGACGACAAGGGATCTCCGGCGCCGGGGCCAGTGCAGTTTCATGTCGTCCTCATGTGTGCAACATCACCACAGCATTCTAGCTGCCGACTCCGTCGGCCAGGCAATGTCCGATGGCAGGTTTGGAGTAGTCGGGATGGGCGGGGATGAAAGGGTGCCCCGAGGTGAACCGGGGCCCGAAAATAAATCGGCTACCAAAGGGTCGGCGCAGCCCAAAGCTCCCCCGGTAGGCAGGAGGTCCCGGCTCAGCGGGGAGCCGTTCCTGAGGCCGCCGTGGAGCCGGACGGTCCGTCGTCCATGATCTGTCCGACGTTTTTGGTGGCCGCGGCAATCGGTCTCTCCAAGGGGCCTTGCCCCATCCAGCGGCGCCACACCAAGCCGAACGCCACGGCGACCGTTAGATGCACAATAAACCACACGAAGGGTGCCTCGTAGTGCACCTCGGGGCTGAGTGCGAGCAGGTGCGCGGAATAGAGGGTCAGTGTCATCGCGCCCATCGCGGCAAGGGGTTTCAGCACGCGTGCGTCCGCCCGCTCGGTCAGGAGGAACAGGCCGGTCACCAACAGGCCGAGACCCAGGCTGCTGGCGATTGCCAGCGGCATGTTGGAGTGCGGTGTCGCGATGGCGAGCCACCATGCGGAGGTGTCCGGAATGATCCCCGGCCCAAAAACGAGACCATAGTCCAGCTCTTCCTCCGTCATCCCGCTGGTGGCGAGCAACTGCTCGAAGCCTCCCATGGCGTACAGCAGGATGGCTGAGGCTGCGTTGGCGAAGATTGTCAGGCCTGCACCGATACCGGCGATGTATCCCTGCACTCTGGGCCTTCGCAGATCCAGTCGTCCGATCCCGATACCGGTCAGGATGTAGCACATGTACGGCAGGGCCGGATAGGAGCCGGTCAGTAGTAAATCCGAGGCGACGCCGGTCGGTTCGAAGAAGAGATGCCCCACGGTGGGGTTGAACGTGGACGATGTCGGGAGCATTGGATCCAGCTTCTGCAGCAGGATCGGCGAGACGATGCCGAAGACGGCCGCACTGATGAACAATGTCCTTGGCCGCAGGTGGAGGAAAGGAATGGCGAGCAGGAAGAACACCGAGTAGTAGATCAAGATGCCGTAGGCGGGAGGATCCTCCTGCTGCAAGAAGGGCGCGATCGCCAGGGCTATCACCCCGATCAGGACCGCCCTCACGGCCAGTCCCAGCCGGTCCCCCGCCATCCTTCGCCCGGTGTGCGGTCTGTACCCGCCCGAGGCCAGGGCCAAGCCTACTCCGGCGAGGAGGGCGAACAGCGCGGCGGAGTCCCCGGCGAACAGGATCCACGCCAGGGTCGGCTCGCCGGTGTCCTCGTTCGCGTCCGGCAAGATGTGAATGGCGATCATCCCGAGAAGGGCCAGTCCGCGGGCCGCGTCGATGCCGGCCAGCCGCCTCCGGTTCTGCATCGCCTGAGCGCCTGCAGGGTCGACGTCGCGACCCTGGCTGTCCTGGATAGCGCCCATCGTCGTCCTTGTCTTCCGGTGCCTAGACAATTTCCCGTGCGGGGTTGCCGCCATACCGCGTGCCTTCCGGCACTTGGCTGCCCTTCATCAAAAAGGAATCGGCCTCCAGCACCGAACCGTCGCCCATGACGACGTCGTAGAGCAGATAGGCGCCGACCCCCAAGGTGACTCCCCGACCGACGGTGATGGTGTCGAGTTTGAAGACGCCGTCCTCCATGGAGTGGCACTGGACGACGCTGGCGGTATTGAGAGTCGTGTCGTCCCCGATGGCCACCAACGTCTTCTCCGGGATGACGCACCCGTCGTCAAAGACCCGCTTGCCCATCCGGACGCCATGCAGGCGCCAGAACAAGGGCTTGAACGGGGTCCCGTCGAAGAAATAGAGCGGATACGTGATGAACTTCCAGAACCGCTCGTGTCGCCAGAATTGCACGTCATAAATCGAGCATACGGTCGGGACCATCGCTTTAAACCCCTGCGCGGCACGCTCGAGCACGATGAAGAAGGCGATCATGAAGGCGCCAAAGCAGACGGTGCCCATGTAGAGGCCGAGGCCCGGAACACCCGGGAAGAGGATGATGGCGAAGGAGAACGCCAGCATTCCGGTGAGGACGAGGACCCAGCGGCTGGCGAGGTACAGCCCAATCGACAGTGCATTGTGCCGGTTCTTGGCCGGCAGCCGGCGGACGATTTCCTCCCGGCGGTCGATCCTGAGGAACGCTGTGTCCCGATCGACCGACCGGGGAATCTCGAATGCAGGTGAACCGAGCAGGCCGACGTTTTGCCGGACCTCGCCGTCGATGGGAATCATGACCTTGCTGCCGAACAGAACGTTGTCGCCCACACGGGCGTCGGCGGGATACGGAATGTCGTTACCGAAGAAGTTCTTTGCCCCGATTTTTACCTCGGAAACTTGGAAGGACGTACTTGAGTAGTTTGCGTTGATGATCGACACGCCGTCGGAAATGATGGTCCCGGATCCCACAGTGGTCAGGTACGGGTTGTCGTGGTCGAGTTCCGTCCCGAAGTTCGATCCGGTCTGCTCCAGGTTGGGCTGTTTGTAACCCAACAAACGGAGGTAGTGCACTATCAGGGAGCTGTCCCCGCAGATGTGCATGAACTGGAAGACATTGGTCATCCGGAAGATGAGTCGGTGGGCCGCATAGCGCAGACCGTACAGCGGATAGGCCCGCCCCGGTTTGAGGAAGAGGTTAAGCACTCGAGGAACCGTCGACATTGCCGCCAGAACGGCGAGCATGCCCCCGAACAGCACGACGAAAGAAGCGAAGGCCAGGTCCAGGTAGAACCCCGGGTTGGCATGGTTCAAATGGCCGCTTCCCACGTAGGCCGGCAAAAGCAGCGCGATGGCCAGTAGAAGCAGCGGGCCGAACAGGACCGTGTTACTGACCAGGAGGAAGGCACTGTAAATGACCCGCCGCACCCGGCTGCACCTCAGCGGCTCGACCAGCCGGTAGTTCACGTCGGTCGGGACCGCGGGGGATCCGTGCCAGCTTTCGCCGGCGGGGACGGACTGCTGTCTCTGCAGCGACGACGAGTGGCCCAGTTGCGCTCCGTCACCCATCGAAGTGCCGATGTCCAGCACGCACCTCTCGCTGATTAAGACGTCCTGGCCAAGCGTGACCCGGCCGGTCTGGATCCAGCCGTTGTGGGCCCGGTAACACAGGTAGAACGTATCCCTGTTGATCACCGTCCCGCTGCCGATCGTCAACAGGTCGGTGCACACCGGAGTGATGGGCGTGAGGATGGTGACGTTGGCGCCGACCTTTGCCCCCATCAAACGCAGGTAGAAGGGAAGAATCGGGGTGCCGACGAAGTAGGCCAGCGGGTTGAGCCTGACCAGTGCACGGACAAACCAGAACCTGACGTAGGCCAGCGACCAGATGCGGATGTTCTGCTCTTTCCACCGTCCCAGGATCAGCCATTTGAGCACGATTGGCACGATGCTGAGGGCCAGAAAGAAACTGACCCCGACGACGACCGCACGTCCCCATATCTCCAGGATGCCGGCCCCTGCTATGACCCAGGTGTAGCCGACCACGATCGCCGTGATGAAAGCATAGGAGTAACCGATGGCGAGCGTCGCCTGCAGGAAACCGCAAAGCGCGATGTCGAATGTGGCGATCCGCCCTCGTCTGGGCCGCGGGTCCGGTTCCTGTTCCGCCCACGCGTCCGCGGCGGCCGGAGCAGTGATCGCCGCGGCGAGCGCCCGGATCGTCGGATGCTCGTAGATGACCTGCAGGTCGACCGGCGGCAGGTCGGTGTTTGTGCGCAGCGCGGCGGAGAAGCGCGCGACTAACAGGGAGTTGGCCCCAAGGTTGTCGAACACGTGAGCCTCGACGGAGACGCGACCCAATCCCAGCACGGCGGCAAGCTGCTCGGCCAGAGCGGCCTCGGTGTCCGTCGTCGGCTCGCAGTACTCGGCGTCGGACGAAGCGCTCACCCGGTTGCTGGGCGTCGGCAGGTTCTTCCGGTCGGCCTTGTCGCTGGGCAGCATCGGCATGGTCTCAAGCTGCTCGTAGAAGGCCGGGATCATGTAGCTTGGCAGTCGGTCGCGGAGCTCCTCCCTGATCTCCTCGGGCGCGAGGGCGGAGACGCCGTTGCGCAACGTATAGAACGCGGCAAGCTCGGTCATCCCCGGTGCTGATTCGTGCGTTTCGACTACTGCCTGCGCGATCCCCGGGATTTGCAGAAGCACAGATTCGATCTCGGACAGCTCGATCCGGTAGCCGCGGATCTTGACCTGGGTATCGATCCGGCCGTAGTACTCGATCAGCCCGTCGTCGGTGATGCGCCCAAGATCTCCGCTGCGGTAGATGCGTCCCGAAGGGTTGTTCGGGATGCCCAGAAAGTCGGGGATAAAGACTGAATCTGTCTTCTCGGGATGATTCACGTAACCCACGGCCAGCCCGATCCCGGCGATGCCGATCTCCCCCATTTCGCCCCGCGGCAGGGCCCGCGGTTCCTCGGGGTCCAGGATCATGACCGTGTAGGTCGGTAGAGGCTGGCCGAGGGTGATCGGTTTGTCGGGATGCATAACGTCCCACGTGGCGGTCACGGTCGCTTCGGTAGGCCCATACACATTAAGGAATCTCCGGCCCGGCCGGTGCCAGCGCTCGGCCAGATCGCGCGGGCAGGCCTCCCCGGAGACCAGCAGAAAACGCAGGTCGGGGAGCTCATGCTCCAGTGTGGCCAACAGGGTGGGTACGCAACACATCGCTGTGACACGGTTGTCGATCACGAACCGTTCCAGGTCGGCCCCGAGCAGGCTCTTCGAACTCGGCTTGGGCACCAAGGTCGCGCCGACCATCCACGGCACCCACATCTCCTCGACAGAAAAGTCGAAGGCGATCGTCAGTCCCTGATAGACGCGGTCGTCGCTCTGATATCCGTAGACCTCGGCGGCGACCCGGACGAAGTTGCAGATGCTGGTGTGTTCAATGGCCACCCCTTTGGGGCGGCCCGTGGACCCCGAGGTGTAGATGACGTAGGCCAAGTTCTCGACAGGGGCGGGCTTCTCACTGTCTGTGAGCCCGGAGCCGGACAGGGAGGCAATGTCCGTGGCGGCCGTGTCCAAACTCAGGGCGTGCGGGCAGTCCTCCGGCAAGAGACCGGCCAGGTGGCTCAGGGTCAGCACGCGGCTGGCCCCGGAGTCCTCCATGATGTAGCCCAGCCGGTCCGGCGGAAATCCGGCGTCCAGCGGTACATACGCCGCTTGAATCTTCAGCACCGCCAGTATTGAGACGTAGGACCAAACCGCGTGGTCGAACAGCAGCGCGATGCGGTCGCCGGCGTGGGCTCCGTCGGCGAGCAGGTACCGGGCCAGCTGATTGGCCCGTGCGTCAAGCTGATCGTAGGTCAAGGTCGAGTCTTCGGAGTCGACGGCCAACTGGCCTGCCCGGCCTTCGCGGCGCAACGAGTCGCAGCGGCTCTCGAAGAGCGCTTCCAGCCGCTCCCCCGGAGACCACCGCACGCTCTGGTGGTGCGGGGACTGCAACAGCAACGGGTTCAAAGTGGCTGTCATCGCTTCCTGGATAAGGTCAGCCGCTCGTGCCGGATCCTCCGAGCGAACCTCGTGCGGCGCTGCGGTGAGCCCCGTCTCGGGGCGCCCGGCTCGGCGTCCGGCGGGTCCGGCATGTCCGCCGGTGCCGCCGACAAATACCGGGCCTTCGAAATCGGCGCGGACAAGGTCTCCAGTGCGGTATGCCCGGGGCCAGCCGAGGGTGTCCAGGGGGGCATATCTCTCGGCATCATCACCGGGATCGAGGCACCGGCCCAGGCCGACCCCGCCGATGACCAGCTCTCCTTCTTCGCCCCAGGCGACAGGCTGGTCGTTCCTGTCCACGACGGCCAGTTGCCAGCCGGGAAGCGGCCGGCCGATGGGTGCCGGGGTCGCCCCATGGGCCGGAGCACAGGCGACGGCGGCCTCGATGGGACGGTACGTGGTCCATACTTCCCTGCCGGGGGCAGCCAGCCTCGCCGCAAGATCCGGTGGGCATTCCTCGCCGAAGATCAGCAACCGGACGTCTTGCAGCTGTTCCGCCTGCCATAGTGCAGCCAGGGCAGGCACAGTTGGGACTACGGTGATACCCCGTGACACCAGCCACGGGCCCAAGTCTTCGCCGGAGCGGATGACTTCGGGAGGTGCCGGCACCAAGCAGGCGCCGTGCCGCCATGCCAGCCACATTTCGTCGCACAGGCCGGACCTGCCGAAGAGACCGGCCAGCACACGATCGCGGGGCCCGAGCGGGTCCTCGGCGCAGAAGACCGACGCTTCAGCGTCCACGAAGGCGGCCGCCGACCGGTGCGACACGGCGATTGCCTTGAATCGGCCGGTTGAGCCTGAGCTGACGGTGACCCATGCATCGTCGTCGGCGGTGGGCGGGCGGGCTTCCCCATGGGCGGGCGCTCCGATGACGGGACGGACCCGAAGCCCGGGTCCGACTACCGCGCATACTTCAGCCTCTTGCCATACCAACGCGGCCCGGTCACCGAGCTCGTCAGGATCGACAGGGACGCATGCCGCTCCGCGAACGAGTACGGCCAGCACGGCGATGTAGAGGTCGACCGTACCAGGGGTCATCAGGATTCCGACCCGGTCTCCGGCACTGATCCCGCGTTCGCGCAGGTCCAGGGCCAGGGACTCGATCCGATTCAGCAGCGCCAGGTAACTCAATGAGGTGGTGCCGTCATCCACCGCTACCGCGTCCGGGTACTCGTCCACGGTGCCAAAGAGAATGTCCAGCAAAGTTCGAGGGATCGGGGCAGGCCCCCCTGAGTACACTCCGGTGGCGGGAGTGATTGTGCTGTCGGCCCGCTCGTTGGCTCCTGCCGGGGCATGGTCCCTTGGAGCAGCCAGCGCGACTAATTCTTTGGGCGCCTCCTTATGCGCCCCGGCCGACGGTCTCCGTGCGTGGGACTGCCTGACCAGCATGGTCGTGTCCTCTGATCCAGGGTACGAGTTCTCGGCTGGAGCCATTGGTGCCTCCCGTTTCGGCGGTGCACGTGGGTGTAAGGGGTCACTGGGGCCAGTCCCTGCTCGCTGGGACAAAAAGCTGAAGTTCTTAGGCCGGCACGGCACCTAACCTCGGACTTTTCCTTTCCGGCAGGTATCATGCGGAAGATCCTGGTTGCGTAGCGGCGAGCGCCTGAACCCCGAACTGCGGAAGCGTGTCTGGCGTACGGTCCCTCACTGCTTCCTGTTCCGGCGGCCCGAGGCCGAAGGCGTTCTGGAGCGCGCGAACAGCATCCGCAAGCTCATCGGCGCGTGCCACGGCCGCAATGCACAGCTCCGAGATGGAGATCATTTCGGGACTGATCCCGGCGTCCGAAAGCGCCCTGAAGAAGGTGCTGAGGGTAGTGGGCGAAGAGCGCATCCCGAGTCCGGTGAGCAAGACCTTGCCCACTTCTCCCCTGTGATACAGGGCTTCGAATCCGATGCGGCTCCGGGCCGCGTCCAGGGCGGCAAGGGCTGCCGAGGCCTCCGTGGACGGGAGGGTGAAGGTGATATCGGCAATTTCGGTCCCCGCATCCCGCGGATTTTGGGCGATCATTTCGATGTTCAGACCCGATCCGGCGAGTTCCTGAAGGAGTCGTGAGGCTGTCCTCGAGCAGGCCGGGATACCGGCGACCGTGACTTGTGCCGCGGAGTTAACGCTTGCCACGCCCGAAACCAGAGTCTGTTCGCCTGCGTGCGCATCCGAACGGGGCTGGTCGAGGCCGGGCAGGATCATGGTGCCCCGCTTCTGCACGAACGAAGATCGGACATGAATCGGAACACCGAAGCGGCGAGCGTATTCGATGCATCGGAGGTGGAGAACTTTTGCCCCGGCGGCTGCGAACTCAAGCATTTCCTCGCTGGCGAGCACGTCGATCTTGCGGGCATTGGGGACGATCCGCGGATCTGCCGTATAAATACCGTCGACGTCCGTGTAGATCTCGCAGACGCTTGCACCCAAGGCTGCCGCGAGCGCCACGGCGGTCAGGTCCGAACCTCCCCTCCCAAGAGTGGTGACCGTCTTCCCTTTGCGGCTTTTGCCCTGGAACCCTGCCACGACGGCGACCTCATCGTTCTTCAGGCAGGTACGTATTCGGCGCGGATCGACATCGATAATGCGTGCGTTGCCATGGCAGTCGTCGGTGATGAGGCCCGCCTCGCTGCCGGTGAAGGTCCGGACATCGACGCCGAGATCGGCCAAGGCGATCGCCAGCAAGGCCGCGGAAACGAGTTCGCCGGTCATCAGCAGGGTGTCGAGTTCGCGGGCCGGGGGATGCGGCGAGACACTGGCCGCGAGATCCAACAACTCGTCGGTGGTGTCGCCCATCGCGGAGACGACCGCAACGACGTGATATCCGGATGCCTGTGTCTCAGCCACGCGTTGAGCGGCGCGTCGAATTCCGTCCGCATTCGCTACCGACGAACCGCCGAACTTCTGCACTATGATGTCCGCTGGTCGTCCCGCCGCGACCGCCGCCGCCGGTCGTTCGCCCCACGGCAGCGGCCCGCCGATCGTCGGGGCGCTGCGCGGCAGCTCGAATGAGTCCTGCGCCATGCGGACAGCAGCTTCATCCATGGCTTCATCTATGCGCTTGAAGTTTTTCACCCTGACCCCCAATCCTGCTGGGCTGCCGCTGCACCTCGGGTGCGGTCGCCGCCCCGCCACAAGTCCGGCTTGCCCTGCTGCGCCCGTCCAGAGCAATCCGCCTATTTGCCAATGTTTGCCCGGCCCGGTGTGCCCGCTGCCTGCAGCAGCGCCGAGCTGGCCGCCCGTGGCCTTGGCACGTCCCCACCACGGTTTCCCGGCACTTCGACGTGCCGTTCACCGGCGACCGACCGGACTGCCTCTGCCAGCAGGTCAAGCCCGCGCGTCATGTTTTCCGCGCTGATAGTCAAGGCAGGCATGGCCTTGAGCACTTCTCCCTCCGGCCCGGAGGTTTCCACCAGCAGGCCACGGGCGAAGGACTCGGCGGCAACTTTTCGTGCCATTGTCTGGTCCGGAAAATACACGCCGGCCAAGAGCCCTCGACCACGCACAAGGGCGCCTTCGATGCCGGCCGCCATCGTTGCCAGAGCTGCATGCAACTGTGCTGACCGTGCCGCGATGTCGCGTTCGAATCCCCGGCCGTTCCAGAAGTGCTCCAGGGCCGCGGTCCCGGTCACGAAGGCCGGGTTGTGGCCGCGGAAGGTGCCGTTGTGCTCCCCGGGCTTCCAGATGTCCAATTCGGGCTTTAACAGCATGACGGCAAGCGGCAGCCCGAAACCGGACAGCGATTTCGACAGGCAGACAATATCGGGTTGGATACCTGCTTCCTCAAAGCTGAAGAACGTGCCGGTACGCCCACAACCGGCCTGGACATCATCGACGATCAGAAGCACGCCGTGCTCGTGACAGAGATCAGAGAGTCGCCGCAGCCACCTTCCACTGGCCGCCCTCAATCCTCCCTCGCCCTGAACCGTCTCGACTATGACTGCGGCGGGTTTGTCCAGTCCGGACCCGCTGTCCTCCAACGCATGCTGCAGCCACAGGAAATCTTCCGTGGGCTGGTCGAAGTAGCCGTCGTAAGGGAAGCTGGAGGCGTTATTGAGCGGAACTCCCGCGCCTTGGCGTTTTAGTGAATTCCCCGTTACCGCCAGGGCACCGAGGGTCATCCCGTGAAACGCATTGGTGAAGCCCAACACCTGGTGACGGCCGGTAACCTTGCGCGCCAGCTTCAACGCTGCTTCGACGCTGTTCGTCCCGGTGGGGCCGGTGAACATGACCTTATAGTCGAGACCGCGCGGTGCCAGGATTAGTTCCAGGAACGTCTCTAAGAATCGCCGCTTCGCCGTCGTCTTCATATCAAGTGAATGAATGACCGACCCGGAGCGCAGGTAAGTGATCAGCGGCTCCAGCAGAAGCGGATTATTGTGCCCGTAATTAAGTGCTCCTGCGCCCGAAAAGAAATCCAGGTACTCCCTGCCGTCCTCGCTATGCAGCGTGTCCCCGGCGGCGTGGTCGAAAACGGTATCCCAGGTCCGGCAGTAGCTGCGGACCTCCGACTCCAGAGAGGTAAAAATATCCATCAGTTGCCTGCCTTAGCTGTCGTGGGCCGCCGCCCCGGGCACGTCTCCTCCGGGCGAGGGGAGCGTGTGAGTGCCGGGATGCAGGCGCGGACAACCCCGGCGTCCCGTCCTGCTGCCTCGGACCGTGCGGGACCTCCGCATGTGTAACCATGCGTGTGGCAGGCCCTCGAGACCTTGACGAGTTCTTCGATCATGACGATTCCCCAATCTGTTCAACCGGGTCCCCAATCCGTTCCGCCAGACGGATTCTGCGATCGACCAGCGCGCGCTGTGCTCCTGCGGGGATGCGCGATGCTGCCCGTGTCCCAAACGAGGCCCGTACCCCAATACGGCTGCCGGGATGGATGTCACAGCCCGCCGACGCATGCCCGCGGACTGTCCCGGAACCGATAACCGTCGAAAGCCTCACGCCCCCTTGGTTTCTACCGAAGCTTTCGACAGTTTCAGCCTAGGAAGCGGCTACGTTGTATGCCCAAGTAGCCGACACTCGACTTGGAGCGACAATCCGGCCGATTCCTGCCCCGGCATGACCGACGGCCTACTTGCTGCTTCGCGGGCGGTACTTGGATCCGCGCGTCAGATACTCGCTGTTGGCCCTCACTGATCAAGTACTTCGGCATACCGGATCAACTGCTGGCGGTTCTCGACCCCGAGTTTGCGGTATATCCGGTACAGGTGTCCCTCGGCGGTCCGGGGAGAGAGCGTCAAGGACTCCGCGATCTGCTTGTTGCTGGCGCCCCGGCGCACTAAAAGGACAATTTGTTGCTCCCGCGCGGTCAATGCCGGTGCACTCCCCCGGGCACGCTCGGTCGCAGGAGTCGTGACGCCGTCGAGTCGGCGCAGGGCTACCCGCAATTGGTGCAGTGCACCGTTGTGCTGGCGTTGAAGCCCTTGCCGCTCGTAGATGCCCGATGCCCAGGACATCGCCGTGGCCGCTAGAAGATCTTTGCCTGCCCGCGTTGCCACCTCGGCTGCTGCCATCAAACCCCCCGGATCCGATGAGGCCCTGCTGGACGCGACAGCCGCCAAAGCCTGGGTTTCGGGTCCGTCCAACGGGGCGCACAGTTCCGCGAGACGGGCCGCCCCGCTACCGTCCCCTAGCAGGAGCTGATGCTCCAGGATCTCCTTCTCTGCGCTGACCCATCCCGCGGCACTGGCCGTTGCCGCGGCGGCTTGAAGTTCGTCCAGTAGAAAAACAGGATTCGGGCCTGCCGTTCCCGGCGGGCCCTCGCGGTTTATTGCAGCAGCCGCAGCGTAGGCAGAGGCTACAAGCAGGCGCGGGCGGCTCCCGGCGCCCGCTTCTTCCTGCAGGCCAATCCGGAAGTCCTTGGCTTGCCCGCCGTTGCCCAACAGAGCCGCGCCGGCTGCTGCAGCTCCGAGCACGGAGGGAAGCAGCATCCCCTGATCCTCATGGCGCAGCGGGCCGATACCTTCCGCCAACGATTGGACCGCGGGCTTCATCCGGCCCCTTCGAAAGAGAAGCAGTCCCCGCAGAGCGGATTCATTGCCTGAAAACCAACGGTGCCGGCACGGCGCGGTCCTGCTGTATTCATCCAGGGCGCGTTCGGCCTCCTGGTAGCGGCCGGCGATCAACAGGGACTCCAAATTCCGGGAGAAGACAAAGGGATAGAAGGCCCGCAGCGAGGGAGTTGCCGCGACCAACTTCAGGGCCTCTGTCCCGGCTTCCGCCGCCTGCCGGAAGCGGCCGGTTTCCGCCAGGCAAAGCGCCTTGACGGTACCGGCAAGCAGCCGGGTAACTCCAGCATCCTCAGGCCCAGGGGCAGGGGCGTTCGCCAGCCGATCAAGGGCCGTCCCGAAGTCTCCTTCCAACATGTGCGCATAAGCCTGCAGCAACCAAGCACCGGTTGCTGCATCCAGGCAGGCGGCCGCTGCGACCGGAGCGTCGCCCGGGGCCGTCGAGGGTTGCGCCCCCGCTGCTTCCATCCAACCGGAGGAAATCTTTTCAAGCTGGGCCCGGTAGCCGGCTTCCGGCTCCACGAGGGACGCCCGGAGCAGCGCTGCGGCCGCGATTGTCCGATGGTCCACGTTCTCATGGATCAGGTCCAGTGCCGTTTTGGCCTCCGAGCTATCACCCAGCCCCCAATGAGCGCGCGCTCGTTCCACCAGAGCGGCAGGCTGGCCGTTCGTGCCGGCATCGGCAAGCCTCAAGGCCAGCGGATGGTCACACTCGTCATTGGCGGCACACGCGGCACGCAGTGATTCTTCAGGTGACGGCGGCCGGCCGGCGTCAACCTGCCAGCGCACCAGCTCCACCCTGGCTCTCTCAGGCGCAGGTTCCAGACGGTTCATGACGTCCAAAAATTGGTTGAGAAGTTCCCCACTGCAGCCTGCGGGCACCATGGATCGGATAACGTCCGCGTACGGCGGGAACCGAAGCCGCACGGCGAGGTTTCCGGTGCGCATATCCGCCAACAGCCCCATCTCCTCCAAGGATCGGATCGCCGTACTGTCGAAGAGGGCACCGGCCGCTGCAGCGGGCACGGAGCCGGCCAACGCCGCGATGTCCACCACACGCCGCTGAGATGCCTCCAGCCCGTTAACCAGTCCCTTGAACAGATCAGTGGTACCTGGATCCAGGCCAGTGGGTTCCCGGATCATCCGCCACACTCCGTGGTGCTGCACCACATTGCCGGCTGCAGCAGCATGGCCGGCCAGGGCCTTCAGGAGGTGCGGATTTCCCAAAGACTTGTGCTGCAGCATCAGCACCGTCCCGCCTGCTACGGTCCCTCCGAACATCTGTTCAAGGGTGTTGCGGACTTCCGCCGTCGTGAGCGGCGACACTTCGAAGGCTTCCAGGATCCCGTCCTGGCACAATTCAAGGAGCTCCCGCGGCTGCGTGCTCCAGCTTCTACAGAGCGCAAGGATCTTGAGCGAGCGCGCCATGACCAGTTGCGCCAGCAGATGGCTGCTCGCGTCGTCCAGATCATGGACATCGTCGACAATCAGCAACAGGGGACGAGCCTCGCCTGCGGGGCCCTTGGCAAGGGAGGAGCGCACCGTCCGCAGGACTGCCAGCGGAGATTCCAACTCCGCGGGGGTCACTCCCCTCAGATAAGGAAAGAGCGCGCCGTAGGGCACCTGTGCCAGGGTTGGTTCGGCCCGTGCCCGCTGCACCCGCACCGTGTCCCCAAGGTTCCGGACAACCTCATCCGCGACAGTGGACTTCCCTATGCCGGCGTCTCCGTAAAGCACCGCGCCGCCGGTTGCCGGGCCGGCGAGGCAAACGGTCACCGCGTCGACGAGGTTCCGGCGCCCGCCCGCGAAGCCGGACACGCTCATGCGGTTGAGCCAGGGGACTCCGGAGCCAGCATCTCGGCCAACTCTTGACGGCTGCGAATGAGCAGTTTGGAAAATACCTGGTACAAGTGGCCTTCGACCGTTCTGGTCGAGACACCCAGTTCCCGGGCAACAGCGTGATTGCTGCGGCCTTCGGCAACAAACCTGGCAACAGCCTGTTCACGCGCCGTGAGGCGCCCGCGCCAGGCAGCCTCGTAGCCTGATTCCGTCCCGTCCTCAAGGAGTGTACGAACCTTGCGCCTGACCCTGCGGAGTACATCGGCGCGTCCCAATCTGTCTGCGGCCGCCTCAGCCTGGCCGGCCACGTCGCGGGCAAAGGTCAGTTGACCGGCTCGAGCCGCTTGCTCGGCCGCTTGGAGAAGCAGGCTGGCGTTTCCGGCAGCGAGGCCCTTCCCATACGTTTCGCAGATACTGGCGAAAGGTCCTTGGCACCGCGTGGCAAGTTCCAGCAGCCGTTGATCCTCGTCCACCCCGGATAGACGCACCATGGCCGCCAGCGCCATCATCTCGAGTGCGCCGACCGCCGCCGACCGGTCCGCAGCCGCGTGCTGCCGCAGCAGCCGCAGCGCACCTTCGACGTCGCCGCTGGCCGCCCGTGCCATGGCGCGAAAGTGCCCTTCCAGGCGGCCAATGAGCCAGGGGCTTGCCCCGCCGCCGGGTGGCTCTGTTCCCGCCTCGCCGCCGGCTTCATTGAGCATGGCCCGGCAGTAAGCCGAGGCCGCTTCGGCCAAAGCTGCCAATCCGTCGGGATCCGCTTCCGACAACTGCGCGCGGGCAGAGCGCAGCAGGCCCGCTGCACGGTGCAGATCACCGGTCAAGGCCAGCACGATGCCGTCAACAAGTTCCTCCCACGTACCGCCGGGATCACCACGGCGGCCGCACTGGCGGATATGCCCGGCGGAGTCCAGCCAGGAGCCGGACAGCAAGTAGGCTGCGGCGCGGTGCTGGTGGATCTCCAGGCGGCGTTCTTCAGCCACCGTTGCAAGGTCGGGCCACGGCTCGTCGGCAACCGCCAGCGCATCGTCGCTGCGCCCGGTGGCTGCCAAGGACTCGCAGAGCAGGGCCCGGCTGAGCAGCCTCTGCCACGTCGGGACAAAGGGATCCTCTGCACAGCGCCGAAGCAGGTCTACCGAGCCAGCGTACTCACCCTGGAAGACCATGGACCGGGCCGTATCCAGCGGCGGCACCAAGCCATTCCGGACTGGTTCCGGGTGGCTGTGGAGGGTCGTCCGGGTCACGGCCGGTGGCCGGGACCGATAGTGGCCGTCGGGCGACGTAGCTCGGAGGGCCTCGGCCATGAGCCGGTCAGCGATTTCGGCCACTGGGGCCGGACGGTAACCGATGCCAACTATCCCGCGATACTGAAGCTGGTCCAAGGCACCGCCGCGCCCGGTCGCCTGCAGATCGGACAGGGGAAGACCGCCGGATTCCGCGAGTTGGCGGGCGAGATCCAGAACGTCGTCGTTCAAACCGCTCAGGTTCGCGCACACAGTGCTCACCGTGGGCGGCCCCAGCCGGACCGGTTTTCCGGTGTGGACCCATACACCGTTCCGTTCCCGGAGAGCACCTGAGGATGCGTAATCCCTGACCAGCAACGGAACCAGCCGTGGACTCCCGCCGGAATGCGCCTGCAGCACCCGCGCCGCTTCGCGTGAAAGCCGTCCGTCCAGCCCGGTCGCAGCCAGCTGCCCAACTTCCGACTGGTTCAGGGGAGGCAGGTCGATCCGCCTCATTCGCGGGTCGTGGCCCAGGCTCAGGAACGCCGGCGGAACCGCCGAAAAATCCCGGGCGAGAATAATGGTTCGTACGTCTCCCCTCGTGACCAGTTGGCCGAGCAGTGTCGCGGAGTCGCCGTCGATATGCTCCGCATTGTCGATCAGCAGGACGATGTCTCTGCCGCCGGCTGCCTGGCTCAGTTGTTGTGACAATCCGTCCAGAACCAGCATCGGGTGCGTCAGTTGCGAGTCATCCAACTCGGCCAGCAAGTATGTCAGCGCCCCGTAGGAGCGGCTGCGCGCGTACTCGGTGCCGCGCAGTTGGACGACCAGGACGCGTTCCCCAAGATGTTCAACCACATGCCGTGCCAGCAGGGTCTTCCCGTATCCAGAGGGCGCGACGACGACCGCGCCCGCGGATTCCCTGTCCGTCAGCGCTTCAAGAACCGCTCCTGCCGCCTCCACCCGGCCGATCAGAACGGCGTCCGGGCCGGGCACAAGCGCATGACTGAATAAAGTGTCAGCCTTCATGGCGAGACCGTCTTTCTTCCCCTGCCCCCAACGCCCGACCCCCATCGGACGTAAAATTAACCATAGCCAGCGAGTCCGGCCTTGTACACGAGTAGCGGCGCGGGTGGGCCGGGAACGGCAGCGGCAGATGATTTACGACGGCGAAGGTATAGTCCCGGTCTCGAAGGACTACTCCACCCCGCGGCCAGGGCTTTGGAGACGGGAAGCCTCCTGAGACGGGAACGGAGCCGACCACGGGAGTAGGCAGTCACCCCCGTCGCCGGCCCCGCTCAGGAACCTGTGAAGATTGGTTGAAACTAAGTCAGGCCGCCGCTGTCAGGCCTTGCCGTCGAAGAGGCTCGTGACCGAGCCGTCTTCGAAGACTTCGCGGACCGCGCGGGCGATCAGCGGAGCAATCGACAGGACGGTCAACTCCTTGAAGTTCTTCTCCGGCGGGATCGGCAGCGTGTTGGTGACCACCACTTCCCGGGCACCGCTCTCGGACAGCCGGCGGGCGGCGGGATCCGAGAACACGGCGTGCGTTGCCGCGATGATGACGTCCTTGGCGCCGGCGTTCTTCAGGACCTGTACGGCGCCGGAAATGGTTCCTCCGGTATCGATCATGTCGTCGATCAGCACGCAAGTGCGGCCCTCAACCAAGCCGACGACCTGCTTCGACACGGCCTGGTTGGGCGCGTTCACGTCGCGGGACTTGTGCACGAAGGCCAGCGGAGCCCCGCCCAGGCGCTCGGCCCACTGTTCGGCAACGCGGACGCGGCCGGTGTCCGGGGACACCACGGTCACGTTGTCCAGGTCCACCCGTGTGCGCACGTACTCGGCCAGAAGCGGGATGGCCATCAGGTGGTCGACCGGACCGTCGAAGAAGCCCTGGATCTGCGCCGTGTGCAGGTCGACGGACATCAGCCGGTCCGCGCCGGCCGTCTTGTACATATCGGCCACCAGACGGGCCGAGATCGGCTCCCGGCCGCGGTGCTTCTTGTCCTGACGGGCATACGGGTAAAACGGAGCGACCACGGTGATGCGCTTGGCCGAGGCCCGCTTGAGCGTGTCCACCATGATCAGGTGCTCCATCAGCCATTCGTTGATGGGAGCCGGGTGCGCTTGGATCACGAAGGCGTCGGTACCGCGCACGCTTTCCTCGAACCGGACGTAGATCTCGCCGTTTGCGAAGTCGTAGGCGGACGTCGGCAGGAGGTCGATCTCCAACTCTTTGGCGATCTCCCGCGCCAGTTCCGGATGGGCGCGTCCGGAGGCCAGCACCAGCCTCTTTTCGCCCTGTGCCTTGATACCGCTCATGAAGGATCACTTTCTGCAGTTGGGGATTGCGTGGAGGAAGTTCGGGTGGCAGCTTCTGCAGATGAGCTGCCGGGGCGGTTCTTCTGCACCCAGCCGTCAAGGTTCCGTTGCGGTGCGACGCTGACCGCGAGCGCTCCGGGCGGCACATCCTTGCGGATCACCGCGCCTGCGCCGGAGTAGGCACCGTCACCCACGTGCACGGGAGCCACAAAGACGGTGTTCGAGCCGGTGCGCACGTTCGAGCCGATGACGGTACGGTGCTTCTTTTCGCCGTCGTAATTGGCGGTGATGTTGCCACAGCCAATGTTGGCATACTCACCGATCTCCGCATCCCCGGCATAGCCCAGGTGGGACAGCTTGGCGCCCTTGCCGATGGTCACGTTCTTGGTCTCGTAGAACGCGCCAATCTTGCCCTTCTCGCCCAGCACCGTGCCGGGGCGCAGGTAGGTGAACGGGCCAACGGTGGCGCCTGACCCGATCTCGGAATCGGTGCCGTGCGTCCTGACGACCGATGCGCCCTCGCCCACGGTCACGTTCGTCAGGGTCGTGTCCGGCCCCACCACGGCATCGGAGGCGACGTGCGTGGCGCCGTGCAGTTGGGTGCCGGGCAGCAGCGTCACGTCGGTGCCGAACGTCACCGTCGAGTCGATCCAGGTGGATGAGGGATCCACGATGCTGACGCCGGCCCGCATGGCCGCGTCCAAGACCCGCCGGTTGTGCTCCGCCCCCAGGGCAGCCAACTGGACCCGGTCGTTGGCCCCCTCCACCTGCCAGCGGTCGGTGGTGACGACGGCGGCTACCCGGCCGCCGTCGGCCCGGGCCAGCGACAGCACGTCGGTCAGGTACTTCTCGCCTTGGGCGTTGTCCGTGGTGATCCTGGACAGGGCGGCGCGAAGGACGCCGGCATCGAAGGCATAGATTCCGGAGTTGACCTCACGGATCGCGCGCTGTTCGTCCGTGGCGTCCTTGTGCTCGACGATGCCCTGGACACTGCCGTCGTCGGCGCGGATGATCCGCCCGTATCCGCCGGCGTCATCGAGGACCGCGGTCAGCACGGTAACGGCATTTCCACTGGAGGCGTGTTCGGCCACGAGTTCCTTCAGCAGCGCCGTGGTCAGCAGCGGAACATCGCCGTAGGTGACCACCACGGGTCCGTCCGGCTGGGCGGGAAGGGCCTCCAGCGCCACCTCCACTGCGCGCCCGGTACCGGGGATCTCGTCCTGGTCGACGATCAGTACGTCCGGATCCAGCGAAGTAATGTGTTCCGCCACCTGGTCACGCTCGTGGCGTACGACGGCGGCGAGCACCGCGGGTGCCAGGCCGCGGGCCGCAGCGAGCGCGTGGCCCACCATGGAGACGCCGCCGATCTCATGCAGGATCTTGGGCTTTTTGGACTTCATCCGGGTGCCCGCCCCCGCGGCCAGGACGATGACCGCTGCCGGTGTTGAAGCGTTTGTGACGTTTTGTTCAGGGACGTCCTGGGGGCTCACTAAGTAGCACTCCTCGCTGCGGTGATTCCGGTGTGGCCGGTGCATTTGGGTTAACGGCATCCTACCTGCCGCGGCACCTCCGGTTTACCGGCCGGTGGTCGTTCCGCCCATAGGATTCGAACCTATACTCCACGGCTCCAAAGGCCGGGGTGCTGCCATTACACCAGGGCGGACCGTGCCACCAAGAACACTGACCCGGTGGCACAAGTGTCCATTTTGCCACGTTTGCCAACCTCGATGCGACTCGGCGGCACGGGCCGCCGACACATGGGATCCGTGCCGGTCACTCCGCCCCGGTCGCCAGGCTTGGTACGTCTTCACAGGATGGCTCGAGGGCCGCCGGCAGGCTGGCACCGCTGCGCAACAGCCGGGTCATGAGTGCTGCCGACACCGGCTTGCTGAAGTAGAACCCCTGGCCACCGCTACAGCCAAGATCGCGCAATTGTTCGGCCTGTTCCCGCGTCTCTATGCCCTCGAAGATCGCGTCCAGCCCCGCAGCACGAATGAGCTGAAGTACGGCACCGATGAAGTCCTGCTGGGAGCCGTCGGCTGAATGCGTAGCAATGATGGACCGGTCCACCTTGACCATGTCAACGGGCAACCGGCGCAGGTAGCTGATCGATGAGTAGCCGGTTCCGAAGTCATCAATTTCAATGCCGATCCCGAGCTTGCGAAGGGCAAGCAAGGAGTAGGTCTCGACTTCTCCCCCGGTAACCAAACCGGTCTCCGTGATTTCCAGCACCAGCGACTCGGCCGGCATCCCGGAATCCCGCAAGACGCCCCGAACGTGCTCCACCAAGTCGATGCGCTGGAGCTCGGCTACCGAGAGGTTTACGCGGATCTGGAACGCCGGGTCCAGGTTCAGATCGGCGGACCACTGGGCAAACTGGTGTGCGGCCGCCGACAATGTCCACCGGCCCAGGTCAACAATCAGGCCGGTCTGTTCCGCCATGGGGATGAAATCGGTCGGCATCACCCGTCCACGCACCGGGTGGTTCCACCGGATCAACGCTTCCACCCCGATCGGCAGGCCCGTGCACAGATCCACCACCGGTTGGTACTCGAGCTCGAAACCGCCGGTCGCGATGGCGCCGCGGAGTTCGGACGCCATCTGATTGTGCAGTTGGCGCGCCTGGAGCATGTGGGACTGGAAGACCTTGGTGCGGTTCTGAGAGTCTTTTTTCGCCTCGTACATGGCCGTGTCCGCGTCCAGCAGCAGGCTCTGCGCGGTTTGTCCCGCATCTGCCACCCGGACGCCAATGCTGGCCTGGGGCCAGACGGTGACTTCGTCCAGTTGGATTTCGTCATTGAGCACGCCCAGAATCCGCTGGGCCACTTGGAGCGCGAGGTCCGTCGTCGCGCGCGGAAGAAGGACAGCAAATTCGTCACCGCCCAGCCGTGCCACCGTGTCGCCATCGCGCACGACGGACCTCAGCCTGTTCGCCACGACGGTGAGTACGCGGTCGCCGGCGTCGTGGCCAAAACTGTCGTTGACCTGCTTGAAGGAATCCAAATCCAGCAGGAGCAAAGCCGGGGCGCGCTGGCCGGACCGCGCATCATCGAGCGCTACGTCCATGTCCTTGGCCAGGGCTGTGCGGTTCGCCAGCCCGGTCAAGGCATCTGTGAGGGCCATCCGGCTCATGTCCCGATGGGCCTGACGCAGTTCGGCCGTGCGTTGCTCGACGCGCTGTTCCAATTCCATGTAGCTGAGCTGCAGTTCCTCGGCTAAGAGGTTGACGCCCGTGATGACGGCGTCAATATCGTCGCGTGCCGGGGAGGGGGCGATCCTGGTGGTCAGATCGCCTCCGGCCAGGCGAACCATCCCGTCGACCAACTGCTGGAGCCGAGGATCGGGATTATGCGGCATTGTCCCGTTCCAGCCACGCGAGGGCCTGTGGTTCGGAGTCAAAGTAGCGGACCGGGCATTCGGACGGTTCGGTTCCCAGCACGAAGTTGGCGATCACGCGGTCTACCGGAGACTCGCCCACGAGGGCAATGGCGGATGCGTTTGTCTGCCGCCCCAGCATCGACCGGGCCATGCGGGAAATCGAGGTGACGCCCGTCATCCGCATCAGGACGCGGCAAGGATGGCCGCCGGAAAGCACGCGAAGTTTCGTTGACGTGCGGGCCGCGACTTCGTCGGTGAAGGCTGCTCCGCGCGGAAGATCGACGCTGATGATGCCGTCGCCGGCACAGATCACATCGGCTGCAACGGCATCGGCCGCGTCAACCACGCGCCTCATGCGGCCGCGTCGTCATTGGATACCGCTCCTGCAACCCTCTCGGGCCAGCCATGACCTAGCACGTGCATCCGCTCTCCAACGATTCGGTGGAAGCTTTCGCTCCCGTCCAACAAATCCAGAACTTACTGCTTCAGAACTGCCAATTGTTCACAGCGTAAACGAACGGAGTTCACGACACGCTCAATGACACGATGAAGAATGCATGTTACGAAGCCTTCGGAAACTCGGCGATTGCAGCCGCGACCTGCGCCGCCCGATCCTTGGCGCCGGCTTGGGTGAAATACGCTTGGCTGTCCTTCAAATGGCGTAGGGCCGATGCACCATCACCTTGTTCCTGAAGGGCTTTGGCAAGCAACATATTTGCTTCACCCGCCGTGTGGTGTGCCATCGCCGAGGACTGCGCACAAATCGACGTCAGCAGCTCAATTGCGCTGCTCGATTCACCGTTAAGAAAGTGCCAATGCGCACGATTGAGCATGTTTTTGAAGAGGTCCCCGTCATCCGTACCGATAATGGTCGCCGCGAGTTCAGCACGTTCCATGCAATCGGCCGTTTCTGTGTCGGCGATACCGGCCGTCAACCTCATAGCCGCCGAAGCGCGGTTGAACCATGCCCAAAGAGCGAGATCATTCGAAGGCGATAGATGCTCAGCCGCCAGCTTGTGATACTTCACCCCATCGGCAGCCTGCTGTCTAAGGAAAGCGACGTTCCCCGCGACCCAATAACACTTTCCTGCCGTTTGAGTATCGACGGTGGTGTCAATCAGCCGTATGAGTTGCTGACTTTCCTGCCAAGCGCGTTCCAATTGGTCGCTCTCCGCCAAGGCAGCAATGAGTGCCAGCAAGGAACCTATACGCAGGTCCTGCGGCACCTCACCGCCGCGAGCAATCCTGGCGGCCCTGACACCATATCCAACCGCTTGTTCAAGTTCACCCACCGCTTGGCTAACGTCGGACAAGAGGTTTAGTGCTCGACACTGAAGCTCGGCCGACCCAACCGTTAGTGGATGTTCCAGCAAGAGCGCAGCCGTATCAATGCAGGCGCGATTAAGTCCCATTGCCCGCTGACAATCAGCTTGGAACATAGTCATCTGCCACCACGTAGAATCATCGCCGGCAGCTAGAGCCCTTGCAGATACTTGCTTCGCGAGGTTGAGCGCCTGCGCATATTCTCTGCGCGCGAAAGCCTCACGAGCCCGCAGTTGAGCAAAAACTGTGCTTCCCTCAGGATCGGCCGACACCATGTGCGAATCCTCCAAACGCTAATGGCCGGGCGATAGCTCGTACTCCCACCCGCATACGATCATATTCCGGGGGCCGCCCCGCCGGCCTGAAGACACCCTGTGTGTCGTTTAACCCCTAGGTGAATAGGTAGCCATGAATGTACACTTGTCGATGTCACCACCGCTGCATAGATTTGCAAAACTGTGCATAACCAAGAGGGAGCCCCGATGAGGAAAATTACGGCATCAGTACTTTTAGCAGCAGTTTTGGCTGTTACCGGCGCCACGGCTGCCTCAGCCGCTGATAGCAAGCCGTCGCTGGTCGTTGGCGGCTACTCTATCCAGAGTGGCAACTGGCCGCACTAAGTAAGTAAATAGAGCGGGATTCCCGCTCGCCGCTCAGGCCGTGGCATGCATCTTCGGACGCGTGCCACGGCCTTTGTGGCTTAAGAGACAGCCACTGCGTCCGGAGCGTCGGCGGGTTGCTGTTTCGGTCCGGAATACAGCGGCAGTGTAATCGTGAAGGTCGTGCCGATGCCGACCCTCGACTCCACGGAGATATCGCCGCGGTGCTGGTCGACCATCCCCTTGACGATGGCCAGGCCCAGGCCGGTGCCCTGGATGGCATGGGCGTTTGATGCCCGGTAGAAACGCGAGAAGAGCTGGGGCAGGTCTTCTTCCGGGATGCCGATCCCGCTGTCGGCGACCTTGACCACGGCGCAGGGGACGCCGTCGTCGTTCTCGCCGCCGAGGCCGACCGTGACCCGCACCTCCCCGTCCTGCGGCGTGAACTTGACGGCATTGGACAGGATGTTGGTGAAGACTTGCTCCAACATCTTGGTATCGCCGTCAGCGGCGAGCCGGCTGTCCAGCCCCTCACCGACCAGCTTTACGTTCTTGGCCTGCGCCACCGGCTCCAGCGCGGTGGAAACCGTGCGCAGGAGGCGTGGCAGGTCCACCGGTTCCGTCTTCAACCCGCTGCTCTGGAAATCCATCCTGGACAGGGTGAGCATGTCTTCGATCAACTCGCGGAGCCGCGCGGCATTGCGACCCACGATCTTCAGCATCCGCGCCACTGATTCCGGGACCTCACCGGCGTCTCCGTCCAGCACCAGCTCCAGGTACCCGGCGATGGAGGTCAACGGAGTCCGGAGCTCATGGTTGACCGTTGCCACGAAGTTCGACTTGGCTTGGTCCAGCTCGCGGAGCTTTTCCACGACCTGTTGTTGAACTGTAATCAGGTGCCCCTGGATCAGACCGTGGGCCAGGTTGCCGGCTACGTGCTGGAGCAGTGAAATCTCGGCCGGGGACCATGGCCGCGGCTGCCCTGTGCGGATCAGGCACAGCAAGCCGAAAGCCTGCGGGCCCTGCCCCAAGGGCGCGAGCAGGGACAATTTGCCCCGCGGGGTGGCGAGCCATTCGGCCACATGGGGATATGCGGCGATGTCGATGCCGCCGTCGTCGGCCGACGTGAGCACGCTGTGCTTGGCCCAGAGCGCCGAGGACAGCTCCAGCACCTGTTCGTCGCTGCGGTAGGGCATGGAGCCCTGGGTGGATTCGCTGATCCATTGAGCGGTGGTATGCGGCACCCGTTCGTCCGCCAGGGTACGCACCCAGACGTGGTCGGCTTCGAAGGCCTCGCCGATGCCACACAACGCGAGGTTGATCATTTCATCCGGGTCGTTCGTACTGCGAATGCCGTCCGATACATTCCGGATCCGCTCCCGCAGGACGGCCACCCCGTTGCGTTCCCGTCGCCGGTGTTCCGATCTCGCGAGGGTCACGCGGACACGGTTCACCACACTGGCGGCCGTGAGCGGCTTGATCAGGTAGTCGGAGACGCCCAGCTCGTAACCGCGCTCCACCAAGTGCAGCTCGTCCTCGGTGGCCATGAGCATCACCCGCCACTGCGCGCCCGGCTGGCTGTCCGACAGCCGCCGCACGGCTTCCATCCCTGCCAGGGACATGTCGGCGGCGTCCACCAAGAGGATGTCGGGCGGGTTGCGCTGCACCTCGGCCAACACCTCGGCCGCGGAAGTCAACGCCGCGACCGATATGCCGGCATCGCTCAGGACGCTGCGCAGGAACCCGCGGGTCTCAGGGTCCACCGCGCCGACCAGTACGGTTGGGCGCGCTGCCGCCCCGGGCTCACCTGCAACGGTCCGCACTGCATTCCTCCTGCATTGAACGCGGCCCGGCGTCGTCCCGGCCCCCCGACGTTATGAATGAAGAGTAGCAGTGCTCTCACCGGTACGACGGGAGGTTCCGTCCTGCCTCCGGCGCGCACCCCCTCCCCCGTAGCCGGCCCCGAAAGGCCGGTGCGTGCTTCCAGGACCGAGGCTGTCCGCGATGGCTTCGTGTCCGTAGACTCCAGGCTCTCGGCGGGCGTAGCGTTTTTCCATCGCAACGACTGGGAGCCCCCGGTGATCCATACGGACAAACTCACCAAACATTTCAAAAACAAGAAGGAAACGGTGGAGGCGGTCAAGGGCGTCGACATCGACGTGTCGCCCGGCGAACTGGTGGCCTTCCTGGGCCCGAATGGCGCCGGCAAGTCCACCACGCTGCGGATGCTGACCACGTTGCTCTGGCCCACCTCGGGCAGCGCCACCGTCGCCGGCGTGGATGTGACGGCCGACCCTGCAGGGGTCCGTTCACGCATCGGCTACATCGGGCAGGGCAACGGCGGCGGGCACAGTTTTCGCGTCATCGACGAGCTGGTCATGCAGGGCCGTTTCTACGGGATGAACGCCGCCGACGCCCGGTCGCGCGCCCGCGAACTGTTGCGAACGCTCGACCTGCAGGAACTGGAAAAGCGGACGGTCGTCAAGCTCTCCGGCGGCCAGCGCCGCCGCATG
Organism: Arthrobacter sp. Y3223151; assembly: GCF_059091125.1. Classification (NCBI taxonomy): domain Bacteria; kingdom Bacillati; phylum Actinomycetota; class Actinomycetes; order Micrococcales; family Micrococcaceae; genus Arthrobacter; species Arthrobacter sp. Y3223151. The sequence continues at coordinate 109,883 of NZ_JBNHGI010000010.1, forward strand.
GATGTGGCCCTGGGGCTCATGCATTCGCCCCAACTGCTGTTCCTCGACGAACCATCGACGGGGATGGATCCGCAGAACCGGGCGAACCTGTGGGAGCACATCATGCGGATGCGGGCCGAGCACGGAACCACCATCGTGTTGACCACCCACTATCTGGACGAGGCGGACTCCATGTCCGAGCGGGTGATCGTCATTGACCACGGCCGCATCATTGCCGACGATACGGCGGCCCGGCTGAAAGCCAACCTGGCCGGGGACCTGCTGGCCGTGGAGGTTTCCCGGGACTCCGCCCAGTCCGCCCGTGCCATCCTCGGCCGCGCTGCCGCGGACGGCGACTTCGAAGAAAGCAGCAACGACGGCGCCGCCCGCTTCCGCGTCCGCCTCACCGATGGCGCGCGGCTGGCTCCGGGGCTGCTCAAGGCGCTCGACGATGCCGGCGCCCCGGTGACGTCGCTCCAGCTCAACCCGCCGACCCTCGACGACGTGTTCCTGGAACTGACCGGGCGCAGCCTGCGGGAAGGATCCGAGGCCTGATGCAACCGCAGCGGACAGACGCGGCAAACCTCAGCGGGAGCGCCCCTGTGACCAAGCCCGGCCTGGGTAAAGTCGTCCGGGACACCAAGTTTGTCTTTTGGCGCGAGCTGCTCCTGGTGCTGCGGGATCCGTTCTCGCTGATCTTCTCGCTGCTGCAGCCGTTGATCTTCCTGGCCCTCTTCGGCCCCCTGCTCGGCGCGGCCGTCGGGGCCGAGGCCTTCGGCGGGGAGAGCTCGCTCCAGTGGTTCCTCCCGGGCGTCGTCGTCATGATTTCCCTGTTCGGCACCACCATGACCGGCTCCAACCTGCAATACGAACTGATGACCGGCTCCTATGAGCGGGTCCTGGCGACACCGCTGTCCCGCTCCTCGCTCATGATCGGACGGGCGCTGAAAGAGTGGGCGCCGCTGGTGGCGCAGGGATTGCTCATCGCCGTGGTCTGCATCCCGTTCGGGTTCGTTTTCCATCCGCTGCAGGTCCTGCTGGGCCTGCTGATCCTCGGGATCTTCGGGGTCGGCATCGGGGCGCTCTCCTACACGCTGGCCTTGGTCACGCAGGGGACGGAATGGGTGTTCTGGGGCGTGCAGCAGACCCTGCTGTTCCCGCTGATGATCCTCTCCGGCATCATGCTTCCCGTAGAGGCCGGGCCCGGCTGGATGCAGGTGCTCAGCCGGTTCAATCCGCTCACCTATCTGGTCAATGCCGAGCGGGAGTTGTTCGCGGGCGCCATCGGCTCGGACACGCTGTGGGGCCTGGTCGCGGCGGTGCTCACCGCGGCGGTTGGGCTGGTCGTCGGCGTGCGGACCACCAAACGGCAGACCCGGTGAGACGCGCCCGCCTGGCCGCAGCAGGGCCGGTGCCGGCCCCGACACCTCGCGCGGGAAGCGGACATTCCGCTCCGGCCCCGGCCGCTGCACTGCCGCTTGGGTTAGCGTTGCGACCATGACACACGTCCCGCGGATCGCCGCCGTCCCGCTTTCGGTCCTTGCGGCCATCATCGTGACGGTCCTGGCGTGGGCCAGCGCCTTCGTCGTGATCCGCGGCGTGCTGCCGCATTTCGGGCCCGGGCCGCTCAGCCTGATGCGTCTCGCCATCGGCTCGGCCGCGCTGGCGCTGCTGTTGGTCGGGCGGCCGTGGGTGAGGCCGGGCCGCCGGGCGTGGTTGCTGATCGTCGGCTGCGGCCTGCTGTGGTTCGGCGTCTACAACTTCGCCCTCAACACCGCGGAGCAAACGCTCGACGGCGGCACCACCGCCATGATCGTCAATCTCGCACCCGTGCTCACGGCGTTGGGCGCCGGACTGTTCCTGGGCGAAGGCATCCCCCGGTGGCTGGCCATCGGCGCCGGCGTCGCCTTCTCGGGAGTCGTCATGATCGGCTTCGGCACCGGTGGCGGTGCCGCCGGCGGCGTCGGGCTGCTCTGGGCGCTGGCAGCGGCGGTGACGTACTCCGCCGGGGTGCTGCTCCAGAAGCCTGCCCTGGGCAGCGTGCCCGCCGGGCAGGTCACCTGGTTGGCCTGCAGCATCGGTGCACTCTCGTCGCTGCCGTTTGCCGGTGACCTCCTGGCGGACCTGCGCAGCGCTCCGGCCGAAGCGACCCTGGGCGTGGTGTATCTGGGCTTGGTGCCCACGGCCCTGGCCTTCAGCACCTGGGCCTATGCCCTGGCCCGGATGCCGGCCGGGCAACTGAGCGTTTCGTCCTACCTTGTTCCTCCGGTCACCATCGTGTTGGGATGGCTGTTCCTGAGCGAGACGCCCACCGTGCTGGCCGTCATCGGCGGCGGGGTGTGCCTGCTGGGCGTAGCGCTGTCCCGCCGGCGCGACCGGCGGGAAAGGCAGTCAGGGCTCGGCACCCACCCGGCCGAGCGTGCCCAACCGGCTGGCAATGCGGGAGATGTCGACGGCGGACGGGCTGGCTGAGGGGGCCAGGTCAAGCGGCTCCGCGCTGATGACCGTCAACGGCACGTCGGCGTCATAGAGGATGTCCACGATATTGCTGAAGCGCTGCCAGCCGTTCATGCTGATCGCTTCCCGGGCCGGCACACCGGAAATAATCCAGTGGGCGGCATGCGCCAGCAGGCCCAGATAGTCGGAGGCGGCCGTGGGGCCTTCGCACAGGTCGCGGAAATCGAACCACAATTCGGCCGGCGTGCTCCGAAGGACCGGCAGCGGCCAGCTCCCCGGCCGCAGTTCGCGCGCTTCTGCCGCGGACGGCCAGTCAAGACCTGCCTCGGCAATCCGCGGGTCCCCGGGACCATCCGGGGCAACGACCATGGCGCCGTCGTCGAACCGGCCGGGGCGGGCACCGCCGTCGTCGAACCGGGCGTCGGCCCGACCGGCGGGCTGCGTGCGGTAGTCGACCGGCCCGGCGACGGAGGCAACGTGCATGGTGCGGCGGATCAGGGCGATGGTGGGCTCGAACAGCTCATGGAAGGCCTCGCCGGGCATCAACCGCTCGGGCGGATAGTTCGAGGTGGTGACCAGCACTATGCCGCGGCGGTGGATCTCGCGCAGCAGCCGGGCCAGCAACTGGCCGTCCCCCGGATCGTGGACGTGGAATTCATCCAGGACCAGCAGGGCGCAGCCGCGCAGCAAGCCGTCGATGGCCACCTCGATGGCGCTGGTGCCCGGCGGCCTGGCCTCCGGGTCCTGCGCGTCCCGGCGGAGGGCGTGCAGTTGTCGGAACAGGTCGTGGAAGTGCCAGCGCTGCTTGTCCGGCACGTCGACGGCCTCGAAGAATGCCCGGGCCAACCAGCTCTTGCCCCGCCCGACGGGACCCCAGAGGTACAGCCCGCGGCGCGAGCCCGGCAACGCGGGCAGGCCGGCGCGGAGCGGCGCGACGGCTTCGGCGAGCAGGCGGGCGGCCTGGTGCTGGTCTTCGTCGAGGCGGAAGCCTGCTGCCGAGGCGGCCTGCTCAAGATGGTCGAGCATCCGGCGGCGGCTGTGGGTCCTCCCCCGCAGGCCGGCCGCAGCGTTTCCTGCGTCCACGACGTGTCCCTCCCTCTCCCGGTACCAACGAAACCCTACCCGCCGGTGCCACCGTTCCGGCCGTCCCCGCCTTAACGGCGCAGGGCGCCCCGGCTTCCCTGACGGGAAGACCGGAGCGCCCTGCGATGAGGAGCGTCAAGCGGCGCGATGCCGCCGGGGCTGCAGGTTAGTTGGCGGCGACAGCAGCGGCGCGGACGGACTCCATGGCCTTGGTCCACGGGATGAGCTGGTCGATCATCGGAGCCAGGGTGCCGGCGTTCTGCTCGGTCGGCTTGAAGTCGGCGAAGTTCTCGAAATCGGTGAACAGCGAGAACATGACCTGGTTGCGCACGTGGGCGATCTGCAGTTCAGACAGGATGTTGCGCAGGTGCTCGGCGGCACGGGCGCCACCCATGGAACCGTAGGAAACGATGCCGGCGGCCTTGTTGTTGAACTCGACGTTCAGGTAGGACAGGGCGTTGGTCAGGGCCGGCGTAACGGTGTGGTTGTACTCGCCGGTGACGAAGATGAAGCCGTCGAACTCGCTGATCTTGGCCGAGAACGCCTTGGTGTGGTCGTTCTGGTAGTTCTGGTAGGCAGCCGGGTAAGCTTCGTCCAGCAGGGGCAGGTTGAAGTCGGCGATGTCGACGACCTCGAACTCGGCGTCGGTGCGGCCGGCGGCCTGGGCGAGAACCCAATCGGCAACCTGCTTGTTGACACGACCCGGACGGGTGCTGCCGGTAACGATAGCGATCTTGGTCATAAATAACCCCTTCGAGGTCTGGTCCCGACGTGCCAACATTGTTGACACGTCATGGTTTTGTTGACACGTCAATTATGCAGGGCGGAAACTTGAATTGTCAACCAAAGACGAGGAAGTGACAGTCGTGAACTCCGACACCCGCTGGCTGGACGATCACGAGCAAGAGATCTGGCGCGCCTTCCGGGAATTGCTCTGGGGCTTCGAGTCCGCCATGGACCGCCAGCTGCTGCGCGACTCCGACCTGTCCGGCGTGGAGTATTCGGTCCTGGCGTCCCTGTCGGAGGCGGACGAGGGCGTCATGCGGGCCCGGGACATCGCGCAGCAATTGGACTGGGAGCGCAGCCGGCTGTCCCACCTGCTCAAGCGGATGGAAGCCCGCGGACTGGTGGAGCGGGTGGCTTGTGCCACGGATGCGCGGGGTTTCAACATCTCGATGACCGACGCCGGCTGGGATGCCATCCGGCAGGCCGCCCCCGGCCACGTCAGCTTCGTGCGCGAGAACGTCTTCGATCCGCTCTCGGCCGCGGAGCGCGAGGCGCTGCTCTCGGCAACCAGCAAGATCCAGCAGTCCATCCGCGACGCGGGCCTCTGGGGGAACAGCGGCAGGTCGTCCTGAGCCGAGGGATCACTCCAGGATCTCGGAGACCTCCAGCCACTCCATCTCCAGGCCTTCCTTCTCCTCGGCGATTTCCTGCAGCTTGCGGTTCAGCTCCGCGAGCCCGGCGAAGTCGACGTCGGCCTTGGCACCTGCCTTGTGCATCTGCTCCTTGAGCTTGTCCTCCTGCTGGCCCAGTTTGCCCAGTTGGCGCTCGATCCGGTTGAGGTCCTTCTTGGCCTGACGCTTGTCGGCTTCACTGTGCACGGCGCCGGCGGATGGTGCGGCGGCGCCTGCGCCGCCCGGGGACGGCGCGGGCCTGCCGGCGAGCGCCGCTTCGCGGAGCTCGAGGTACTGGTCCACTCCCCCGGGCAGCCCGCGGAGCTTGCCGTCGCCCAGCAGCGCCACCTGGTGGTCGGTCACCCGTTCCAGCAGGTAGCGGTCGTGCGAGACGACCACCAGCGTGCCCGGCCAGCCGTCGAGCACGTCCTCCACGGCCGCCAGCGTGTCCGTATCCAGGTCGTTGGTGGGCTCGTCCAGCATCAGCACGTTCGGCTCCCCGACCAGCAGCCGCAGCAGCTGCAGCCGCCGCCGTTCCCCGCCGGACAAATCGCGGACCGGCGTCCACTGCTTCTCCTTGGAAAAGCCGAGCTGTTCCACCAGCTGGCTGGCGGAAACCTCGCGCCCGCCGATGTTGAAGACCTGGCGTTCGCGCTGGATCACCTCCACCACGCGCAGGTCCACGACATCGTCGAGTTCGCGGACTTCCTGCGTGAGCATGGCCGTCTGCACCGTCTTGCCGCGCTTGACCTTGCCGGCCGTGGGCTGGATCTCGCCGTTCAGCAGCCGCAGCAGGGTGGTCTTGCCCGCCCCGTTGACGCCGACCAGGCCGAGCCGTTCCCCCGGTGCCAGCCGCAGCGTGATGTTGTCGAACAGCGCGGCGGGCCCGCCGTCGCCGTCCGTGGGCCGCGGCGGCGGGGTGTAGGAAACCTGCTCGAGGTCCAGCACGTCCTTGCCGAGCCGGGCGGTGGCCATCTTGTTCAGGGCCACCGCGTCCCGGGGCTCGGGCACGTCCGCGATCAGCTCGTTGGCCGCTTCGATCCGGAACTTCGGCTTCGCGGTCCTGGCGGGGGCACCGCGGCGCAGCCAGGCGAGCTCCTTTTTCACCAACTGCTGCCGCTTGCCTTCGACGACGGCGGCCGTCCGGTCGCGTTCCGCACGGGCCAGCACGTAGGCGGCGTACCCGCCGTCGAACGGGTCGACGGTGCCGTCGTGGACCTCCCAGGTGCGGGTACACACTTCGTCCAGGAACCAGCGGTCGTGGGTGACCACCAGGAAGGCCCCCTCGGTGGGGCGCCACCGCGTCTGCAGGTGCCGGGCCAGCCAGGCGACCCCCTCGACGTCGAGGTGGTTGGTCGGCTCGTCGAGCATGATCACGTCATGGGGCTCGATCAGCAGCTTGGCGAGGGCGACCCGGCGGCGCTGCCCGCCGGACAAGGACGACACCGTCGCGTGCCAGTCGACGTCGCCGACGAGGCCGTTCATGATTTCGCGGATCTGCGGGTTGGAGGCCCACTCGTGCTCGGCCGCTTCGCCGACAATCGCCACGCCGACCGGCAGGTCTCCGTCCAGCACATCCTGCTGGTCCAGGTAGCCCACGTTGACGTCGCCGCGCTTGGTGACCCGGCCGTCGTCGGGCGTGGCGCGGTGCGCCAGCAGCCGCATCAGGGTGGACTTGCCGTCGCCATTGCGCCCGACCATGCCGATCCGGTCCCCTTCGTTCAGGCCGAGGGACACCGAGTCCAGGATGGTGCGGGTGGCAAAGGAGACGCTGACGTTCTCTGCGCCGAGCAGGTGGACCAAGGATGCTGCTTTCTGTTGCGTTGGTAGAGGCGGACGCGCCGCCGCGTTCCAGGGGCGGGGCCGGGCGGTCAGGCCATGATGCGGGCGCCGTGCACCGGTCCGCGGACCGGCAGGGCAACCACGCCGGCGACATCCGCGAGCCGCTGCCCCAGTTCGGCCGCCTCGCGCCGTCCGGCGGTCAGGAAGGCTACCGTGGGCCCGGACCCGGAGACCAAGCCCGCCAGCGCGCCTTCGGCCTCGCCCAGTTCTAGGATATCGGCCAGTTCGGGGGCCAGCTCGATGGCGGCCTCCTGCAGGTCGTTATGCAGGCAGCCGGCCAGCTGGTGGACGTCGCCGGACTGCATTGCCTGCAGGATCGCCGGGTCCACCTGCTCGGGCTCGTCCGGGACGTGGCCGCGGCGGGCGCGCAGGTCGTCGGCCACGGCGTAAACCTTGGGCGTGGACAAACCGAACGAGGCGGGCACCAGGACCCAGTGCATTTCGCTGCGCGCCAACGCCGGCGTCAGCCGGTCGCCGACCCCCAGGCCGACGGCCACTCCGCCGTGCAGCGCAAACGGCACGTCCGCGCCGAGCCCGGCGGCCAGGCCGATCAGCTCGTCCCGGGAGTAGCCGGTGTTCCAGAGCGCGCTGCAGGCCACCAGGGCCGCGGCCGCGTCGGCGGAGCCGCCGCCCATGCCGCCGGCAATCGGCACCCGTTTGGTGATGTCCAGGTGCACGCCCTGCAGGTGTCCGGAGGTTTCGCGGAGCAGGTCGGCGGCCTGCACCGCCAGGTTGGAAGCATCCAGCGGGATGCCGTCCAGATCGAAGTCCAGCCCGGGCCCGTTGCGCACGCTGACCGTGATGGCATCATCCTCACGCGCTGTAGCGGTGACCTCCTCATACAACGAGAGCGCCAGATAGACGCTGGCCACCGAGTGGTAGCCGTCCGGACGCGGGCCGCCGACCCGGAAGGAGACGTTGATCTTTCCGGGCGCCATGACGCGGACGGGACGTGTTCTGCTCATATCGATGCCGCCACCTTCCTAGCCGACAAGCGGATGGTTGAACTCGGCGATGCGGGCAAAGGCGGCAATGTCCAGCACCTCTCCGCGGGCGCCGGGGTCCACGTTCGCCAGCCGCAGCGCTTCCTCGGCCCGGGCGGCGCTGCCGGCCCAGCCGGCCAGCGCGGCGCGCAGCGTCTTGCGGCGCTGCGCGAACGCCGCGTCGATGACGGCAAACACTTCCTGGCGCGGGGCGCGGGTAACCGGCGGCTGCCCGCGGGTGAACTCCACCAGCCCGGAAGCGATCTTGGGTGCGGGCCAGAACACGTTCATGCCGATCACCCCTGCCTTGCGCATGGTGCCGTACCACGCGGCCTTGACGCTGGGCACACCGTAGATCTTGGAGCCGGGCTTGGCCGCGAGCCGGTCGGCCACCTCGTCCTGCACCATGACCAGTCCGTGCCGCAGCGACGGGAAGTGCTCCAGCAGGTGCAGCACCACCGGCACGGCCACGTTATAGGGCAGGTTGGCGACCAGCGCATCCGGGGCCTTGGGCAGTTCCCTGACCCGCAGCGCGTCCGCCAGCACCACGTCCAGGCGCCCGGCGGCATCGGGACGCCATTCGGCCGCTGTGCGTTCCAAGCGGGCGGCGAGTTTGGGATCGATTTCGACGGCGACCACGTGCCCGGCCGCGTCCAGCAGCCCGAGCGTGAGCGACCCCAGGCCGGGCCCGACCTCCAGGACTGTCTCGCCGGGGACAACATGGGCGGCAGCCACGATCCGGCGGATGGTGTTGCCGTCGATCACGAAGTTTTGCCCGAGGGTCTTGGTGGGACGCACGTCCAGTTCGGCCGCGAGCCGGCGGATGTCGGCCGCTCCGAGCAAGGGCCGGGTGGGGGCGGGCGCGGCTCCCCCGGCGTCGTGCCGTGCGTCGGTACCGGAGGCGGATTGGGGTTCTGTCACTGTGCCATCGTATCGGGCCGGCGGCCGCGGCCGTGGCGGCGCCGCCCGGTTAACGCACCTCGGGCCCGGGCAGCGAAGCCCGGGCCCGAGGCCGGTGGATGGCAGGCGGGATGCCTACAGCAGTCCCAGCTTGGCGGCACAAGCAGGCCAGTGGCCCCAGCCGCCGTTGCTGCGTAGCACTTCGGCGGTAGCGATCTGCTCGGAGGGCGTGGCCATGTAGGCGTAGGGCGCGTACTTGCCGCCGCCGGCGCCGAGCCAGGAGCTTGCGCTGAACTGCAGTCCGCCGGAGTAGCCGTTGCCGGTGTTGATGGACCAGTTGCCGCCGGACTCGCATTCGGCGAGCGCCTGCCAGGTCCCGCCGACGTTGGCGTTGTTGACCTTGGCCGGGCGTTTCTTGGTGCCCACCGTGATCTTCTGGCTGACCGGTTCGCGGGTGACCTTTTCGCTGACGAGCTTCCGGTCGGTTTCCTTGCCGTCGGTGAGGACGACCTCGTAGACCTTGACGCGTTCGCCGGGCTCCCCGGCCCGGGTGACCTTCTCTTCGTCCTCGTACATGGCGGAGTTGGTCGTGGTGGCCGTCTCGAACGGGACGGACTCGGCCTCCTCCACACGTTCGCGGTCGATCCGGGTCACTTTGACCTTGGTGCCTTCGGTCACCGGCTCGGCCTCGGCAACGGACAGCTTGTCTTCCTTGCCCAGCTTGATCTTCTGTTCCTGCAGCAGGTCGCCGATGGTGGTCGCGGTGGTGATTTCCTTGCGGGTCTTGCCGTCGACCGCGATGGTGACGTTCTTCGGCGTCGAGATCGTCACCGCGCCCACCGAGGCCAGCTCGGCAGTCAACGGGGCGGACAGGGCCGACTTTTCGTTGACTTCCAGTTCGTCCAGCAGTTCCTCGACGGTGGCGGCGGTGGTGTGCACGGTGGAGGCCTCGCCGTCCACGTTCACGTCCACGGGTTTGGCGGTGACCACTTCGATGCTGGCACCGTCGGTGATCTCTTCGCCCACCGCAGGGGTGACGTCGTCGAGCTCGCCGACCTGCACCTCGGATTCGGCCAGGACGTCTGCAACGGTGGAACCGAACGTGGTGACGGTGCTCGCCTGCCCGTCCACGGTCAGCGTGACCGACTTGTTGTTGCCCACAAAAGCCACCAGCCCAAGGACCAAGGCGGTCATGACGACGACCTGGCCGGCGATCTTCACCCAGCGGTTCTTCAGTGCGTTTGTCACGGTTCCCGAATCTGTTGCAGTTTCCGGGCACGGGGACATCAAGACACGCGCGAGGGACGTGCCGGCTTCAACGGCACGGTGCGAGTGCAGGCAGCACCCGCGGCGGTTGTTTGGGCGTACGAACGGAACGTCCAACGGCTACCGCCACAGGTGTCACAATGTCCGGTTGCCTTCCCCGACCCCGGCCATTAGCTACCTACCGTAATCGAAACGTGACATGGCGACAAGCGGCGCCTGCAGCCGGCGGCACCGGGCAGGGAGCGTCGCTTCCCCGTCCGGGCATCCCGGCATGCCCGTTGTCGGGGCTGGCCGGGACAGTTACCCGCGTGTTATTCGTGCTGCCAGGAGCCGTAAACACGCCCCGTGTTTTCCGCCACCTCCGTGCATAACTGCGCCAGGTCCTTCCCGAGGACCTCGGCCATGGCGCGCATGGTGTAGGGCACCAGGTAGCTGGCATTCGGCCGTCCCCGGTAGGGATGCGGTGTCAGGAACGGTGCGTCGGTCTCGGCCAGCACCAGGGCCGGTTCCGCGACCGCCAGGGCCTCACGCAGGCCGGCGGCGTTCCTGAAGGTGACGGTTCCGGCGAAGGACATGTGCCAGCCGTTCTCGTTGCAGGTCCTGGCCAGGGCCGCGTCACCGGAAAAGCAGTGGAAGACAACTTTTTCGGGAGCGCCCTCCTCGAGCAGCACGCGCACCACGTCGTCGTGCGCGTCCCGGTCATGGATCTGCAGGGCGAGGCCCAGCCGCTTGGCAATGTCGATGTGGCGGCGGAACGAGTCCTGCTGGGCGCCCCGGCCTCCGCTGCCGGTCCGGTAGTAATCCAGTCCGGTCTCCCCGATCGCCCGGATTCGCGGGTGCGCGGCTATCGCCTCGATCTCCGCCAGGGCCTCCTCCAGCGTCCCCGCGTCGGCCAGCGGGGGCGCGTCGTTGGGGTGGATGGCCACCGCTCCCAGCAGCCTCGGCTCGGCCTGGACGGCCTGCAGCGTGAAGCGGGCGGACTCCAGGTCGCAGCCCACTTGGACGGCACCGGCAACGCCGACCGCCTCGGCGGCGTCCATCGCCTCCCGGGCCGTGACAGCCACCAGTCCGTCGCGGAAGTCCAGGTGCGTGTGGTTGTCGATCACCGGCACGGGCAGCGGCTCGGGTGCCGGCGGATAGCTGAGATTACGACGCCGGCCGTCCCCCTCGGTGGGGCTCCGCTCCGCCGTCGTCCGGGCTGCGGTGCTGTCAGCGGTGTAGGCGGGAGGAGTTTCGCCGGCAACGGCGGCTGCGGGATTGGACATGTTTCCAGCCTACTGAAGCGCCGGGTGCGGTTCCGGCGTGAAGACAGGCGGGCCGGCCGGGCCGGGTCCGCGTGTCTACCGCATCACACAGCCAGCAAGTAGGGTTGGATCAACCGGCCCTCGGGGAAGGCACACCGGAAGGTACTTCATGGATACGCAGCAGCACATGGCAGAGGCCGGGACCGTCCGCTCCGATCCAGCGGGGCCGGGGACAGGTCAGGGCCTGGAGGCCGGTGAGGGCCTCGCGCTGACCGAGTTCCACGACGCCTGCGGCCGGATCAGGGCCGCGATCGAGACCGTCATCGACGGCAAGTCGGAGGCGGCACGGCTGGCGCTGACGGTGCTGTTGGCCCAGGGGCACCTGCTGCTGGAGGATGTGCCCGGCGTCGGCAAGACCATGCTGGCGAAGACGCTGGCCAAGACCATCGACTGCAGCGTGCACCGGATCCAGTTCACGCCGGACCTGCTGCCCTCCGACGTCACCGGTGTTTCGATCTACAACCAGGACATGCACCGGTTCGAATTCCGCCCCGGACCGGTGTTCGCGAACATCGTCATCGGCGACGAGATCAACCGCGCCTCGGCCAAGACGCAGTCGGCGTTGCTCGAGTGCATGGAGGAACACCAGGTCACGGTGGACGGGAACACCTATCCGTTGGATACGCCTTTCATGGTGATCGCCACCCAGAATCCGATCGAGATGGAGGGCACCTACCCGCTGCCGGAGGCCCAGCGCGACCGTTTCATGGCCCGGATCTCGATGGGCTACCCGGATCCCCGCGCCGAAATGGAAATGCTGGAGACCCACCAGTCCGTCTCGCCGCTGGAGGGCGTCCGCCCGGTCGTCACGGTGGGCGACGTGCGCAGCATGATGGCCATGGTCCGCGATGTCTACGTCTCGCCGGCCGTGAAGGAATACACGGTCAACATCGGGCGGGCCACCCGCGAACACCCGCACCTGCGGCTGGGAGCCAGCCCGCGGGCCATGCTCCAGCTGCTGCGTGCGGCCAAGGCGACGGCGGCCCTGGACGGCCGCGACTTCGTCCTGCCCGACGACGTGGCCTCCGTTGCCGAGGCAGTGCTGGCGCATCGTTTGATCCTTGACCGCAAGGCGATGACGGCCGGCGAAGACGCCTCCAGCGTGGTGGCCTCCGTGCTGGCCAAGGTTCCCGTGGGCGGCGAATCCCGCCGCGCCTCTTCCTAACGGCCATGGACACGTTCGGCTGGCTCCCCACCAGGTATGTGACGCTGCGCGGGTGGGGCGTGCTGGCGGCCGGCGTGCTGGCACTGCTGCTCGCGCAGATCCTGGGCCGCCGGGACCTGCTGACCCTGGCGGTGTTCCTGATCGGCCTGCCGCTGCTGGCCGCGGCGGCGATGGTGCTCCTCAAGCCGCAGTTCACCGTGGAGCGGAAGTTCCGGCCCGCCGCCGTCGAAACCGGCCTCGTGGTCCAGGTCCGGTTGTCGGTGCGCCGCAGCGGCGGCCTGGCGGGGCTGGTGTACATGGAAGAGCAGCTGCCGCTGCGCTTCGGCAAGGCCCCGTCCTTCCGGTTCCCGGCGCGGCACCCGTCCCGTTCCGGGGCGAGCGTGTACGAATACAAGCTCCGATCCAGCAAGCGCGGGATGTTCGCCATCGGACCGGTGACGGCGGATTTCTCCGACCCCTTCGGGCTGGCCAACCACCGGCACCAGCTGGGCGAAACCAGCCCGTTGGTGGTGACCCCGTCCCCCGTGGAACTGCCGGCCACCTCGCTGACCGGCGCACGGGGTTCGGACGGCACGGCCAGCACCCGGCGGCAGGCCAATCCCAGCGACGACGACGTGATGACCCGCGAATACCGCTACGGCGATCCGATGCGCCGGGTCCACTGGGCGGCGACGGCACGTCACGGTGAGCTCATGGTCCGCCAGGAAGAATCGGTGACCACGCCGCAGGCGACCATCGTGCTGGACCGCCGGGCCTCGGCCTACGGCACGGGGCTGCTGCCCTCCTTCGGCGATGGCGCCGACCCGCACGGGGACCTGCTGCACACCTCGCCCTCCTTCGAGTGGGCCGTGACTGCCGTCGCCTCGGCCGCCAACGACTTCCTGCAGCGCAACTACACGGTCCGGTTCCTGGACGTCCAGGCCCGGGCGGCAGTCCTGGAGTCCCCCTCGGCCCCGTCGCCCGGCCAAGAGCAATTCGACGGGCCGGCGGGCTATCAGGACCTTGCCGAGGGGCTGGCCGCGCTGGGGCTGGCCGAAGACCACCGGAAGTCCGACCGGCATCCGGGAGAACCGGCGTTCGGGGACCGGCTGATGGACAAACTTGCGGCACATAAGTACAAGGGGCCGCTGGTCGCGGTCCTGGGCCAGATCAGCGCCGGCGAAGCGCGCCTGCTGGCCCCGGCCGCCGAATTCGGCTCCCATGCCTTCGCCCTGATCGTGACCGACCGGCCGCAACAGGCCCGGGCGACGATGGACGTGCTGCGTGCCGGCGGCTGGCGGGCCGTGGCGGTCAGCCCCAAGGCCTCGCTGCCGGCCGCCTGGGCGCACTTCGACCTGGTCGACCGGATCGATCCGGTGGGAACAGGAGCGGTCACATGACCCTCACGGTCGACAAGCAGGCGGAACTCCGCGGCCCGGATGCACCCGGCCGGAGCGGCGGGCGGCCGCCCTCCCCCGGCGTCGCACCATGGTTGATGAGCGCCGCCGTCGCACTCGCCGTCCTGCTCACCGCCGCCAGCCTGCACGGGGTCCTGGAGGGCTGGAGTTGGCTGTTCCAAGCCGCCGTGACTGTCTGTTGCACCGAGGCGGGCACGGGGCTGGCACGCCGGCTGGACTGGTCGCCGCTGGCCGGGGCACTGCTGGGACTGGCCGGACTGGTCATGTCGGTCACGGCGATGTTCCTGGCGCCGACCGCTTTCCTGGGCGTGATCCCCGGCCCCGGCACGTTCGCTGCCCTTGATCCCATGTTGGAGGAAGCCCGGGACACCGTTGTCTCGCAGGTCGCTCCGGTGCTGGTCAACGACGGCATCGCGCTGGCAGCCTGCGTGGGTGTGGGGCTGATCGCCCTGCTGGTGGATACGCTGGCGGTGCCGCTGCAGATGCCTGCCATCAGCGGCCTGGGCCTGCTGGGCCTGGCCATAGTTCCGGCCATCATCAAACCGAACAGTATCGGAGCGGCGGGTTTTCTGGCCGCCGCGGCGGGTTACCTGCTGGTGCTGGGCTGCGCGCAGTGGCTTGCCGCCGGCGGCAGCGGCAGGGGCCGGCTGGCCTCCGTCGAGCAGATCCGCCGCGCCTGCGGCATAGCTGCGGCCGGTCTCGCGGTGTCGCTGGTGCTCCCGCTGGCCATCCCGGGCTTCACGTCCGGATTGTTCCCGGAGGGCTCGCGGCTCAATTGGGGCGCGCCGACGGGCCTGAACCCGGTGGTGAGCCTGGGCGACAACCTTCGGCGGCCCGGCGCCTTCGGGAGGATGACCTATGCCACGGATGCCGGGGAACCGCTCTATCTGCGCTCGGTCACGCTGGAGAACCTGACCGGGGCACGCTGGAGCCCGAGCGACTTCGACGGCCACCGCCGCACCGGCATCGATGAACTCGAGGTGCCGAGCGTGCGGAACCTGCTGGCTGACGGAGAGGTGACCACCACGCGGATCAGTACGTCATCCTTCACCAGCCCCTGGCTGCTGGCCCCGTACGCTCCGGCGCGGGTCACGGGCGTCCGCGGTACGTGGAGCTGGGATCCCCGCACCCTCAACATCCGCGGCGAGTCCGGCACCACCACCGCCAACCAGGAGTACGAGGTGCGCAGCGTCAGGCCGGCGCTGACCAGGGAAGCGCTGCGCGCATCGGAACCGTCGACCAACCCGGTCGTTGATCCGGTCTTCTCCGAGCTGCCGGAGAGCATGCCGGGCGTCATTGCAGACACCACGGCGACCGTGCTGGCGGGCCTGGAGAATCCGTACGAGCAGGCCATGGCCATCCAGTCGTATCTGCGGACGTCCGGCTTCGTGTACTCGGAACAGGCTCCGGTCGACGGCGGCTACGACCAGAGCGGTTTCGAGGTAGTGGCAGCGTTCTTGGAGGAAAAGTCCGGCTACTGCATCCACTACGCCGCGACGATGGCGATCATGGCCAGGATCGCGGGCATCCCCAGCCGGATGGCGGTCGGCTACGCGCCGGGGCGTCCCACCGGTGCGGTCCTTGACGACGGTGCCGGCACGGAGCTGGAGGAGTTCGAGATCGATTCCCGGGACGCCCATTCCTGGCCCGAGCTCTTCTTCAACGGAATCGGCTGGGTCGCCTTCGAGCCCACGCCGTCGCGGGGAGTGTTGCCGGCCTACGCCCAGACCGGACCCGCCGGCGGCCCGGTGCTTCCCAACGACGACCCGCTCAGGCCGGCGGGGCCGCCGCCGGCCGCCACCGACACCCCCCGGGATTCCACTGCCTCAGGCTCCGCCGGCCTGGCGGACGAAGACATGCTCTCGCAACGGCTGTGGTCGGCGGCGGCCGCGGCCCTGGTGCTGGCCGTCCTCCTGGCGCCGCTGGTGCTGCGCCGACGGCGGACCGGCTGGCGCCGGGCAGCGATGGCCGGGGGTGCCGGGAGTGCCGCCCTCGCCACCTGGGCGGAAGCCGTGGATACCGCGGAAGACCTCGGCTGGGCGGCCGCGGCAACGGAGACACCGCGGGCCTTCCAGCAACGCCTCGACGACGCCGGCGTGGTCACCGGGAAGTCCTCCGTCGCCCTGGCGCGGCTGCGGGCGGGCTATGAGCGGGCCGCGTATGCGGCTCCGGAGACACCGCGGCCGGGCGGCGCCGGCACCGCCCGGTGGTCCGATGTGGAAACCGTCAAGGACAGGCTCCTGGAGCGGGCCGGATGGCGGCGGCGCCTGGCCGGGCTGTTGTGGCCGGCGTCGCTGTTCCGCCGCCGGCCGCCCCTGGGGGACGGCCGGCCGACGGATCGGAACTACCGGGCGTAGGGGTCCGCGATGCCGATGTACTGGACCGTGGTGTACTCGTCCAGGCCCTCCGCGCCGCCTTCACGGCCCATGCCGGACTGCTTCACTCCGCCGAACGGCGCGGCGGCGTTGGAGATCACGCCGGCGTTGTAGCCCACCAGGCCGAACTCGATCTGCTCGGAGACGCGGAACATGCGGTTCACATCGCGCGAGTAGATGTAGGAGGCCAGGCCGTACTCGGTGGCGTTGGCCAGGGCGATGGCCTGCTCTTCGGTTTCGAACGTGGTCACCGGGGCGACCGGGCCGAAGATTTCGCTCTGCAGGATATCGGCGTCGTTCGGGACGTTGGACAGCACGGTCGGCTGGTAGAAGTAGCCGTCGCCTTCCACGGGCCCGCCGCCGGTGCTGACGGACGCTCCGGCTTCCACCGCCGCGGTCACCAGGGCATGCACGTCGTCGCGCGCGCCGCCGTCGATCAGCGGGCCCACCGTGGTGTCCGCCTCGGTGCCGCGGCCCGGCTTGAGGGCCTTCATGGCGTTCGCAAACTTGGTGGTGAATTCCTCGGCCACGGAGGCCTGGACCAGGAAGCGGTTGGCGGCCGTGCAGGCCTCGCCCATGTTGCGCATCTTGGCCGCCATGGCGCCCTCGACGGCCTTATCCAGGTCGGCGTCTTCGAAGACGATGAACGGGGCGTTCCCGCCGAGCTCCATCGAGGTCCGCAGGACGTTGTCCGCCGCGTCCTTGAGCAGCTGCTTGCCCACCGGGGTGGAGCCGGTGAAGGAAACCTTGCGCAGGCGGGAGTCCTGCATCAGCGGCCCGGAGATGCCGGAAGCGCTTTTGGAGGAGACCACATTCAGCACGCCTGCCGGGAGGCCGGCCTCCATCATGGTCTGGGCGAAGAGCTGGCTGGTCAGCGGGGTGAGCTTGGCGGGCTTGAGCACCATGGTGCAGCCGGCCGCCACCGCGGGACCGACCTTGCGGGTGGCCATGGCGAGCGGGAAGTTCCACGGGGTGATCAACAGGCAGGGGCCGACCGGCTTGCGCTGGACCAGGATCTTGTTCTTGCCCTCCGGCGTGGTCAGGTAGCGGCCGTAGTCGCGGACGGCCTCCTCCGAGAACCAGCGCAGGAATTCGGCGCCGTAGGCCACTTCGCCGCGGGATTCGGCCAGCGGCTTGCCCATCTCCATGGTCATCAGCAGGGCGAAATCCTCCGAGCGCTCGGTGACCAGCTCGAAGGCGCGGCGCAGGATCTCGGCGCGCTGGCGCGGAGCCGTGCGGGCCCAGGCTGCCTGCGCGCTGTCGGCGGCGTCGAGGGCGGCGAGCGCGTCCTCGCTGGTGGCCGAGGCCAGGGTGGCCAGCACCTTGCCGGTGGCGGGGTCGTGGACGTCGAAGGTCCCGCCGTCGGATGCGTCGCGCCATTCGCCGTTGATCAGCAGGCCGGTGGGTACTTTGGCGAGCAGTTCTGCTTCGCGGGCTGCGGTTTCAGCCATGGCGGTGCCTCCAAGTGTTCGGGATTGAGTCCGTGGGCGCAGTTGCCCGTTTTCCTTCACGGTAGGTGTTCCGCTTCACGGGTGTAAATGCGAGGGTGCACTACGTTCCACGGTCCCTACTGTGCAGATCGACAATACCAATCCGGGGGCCGGGTGCGGGTCACACAGCGTGCAGATGACGACATCCAGGACCGCCGGCCGCACCGGCTCCGCTTGGAGTTCAGCGCCCGCCGGGGGCACGGGTGGCCAGGACCGCGGCGTAGAGCTCGCGTTTGCTCACCCGGGCATCGGCCGCGACGGCGGCCACCGCGTCCTTGAGCCGGGCACCCTGCGACACCAGCGCGTTGACGCCGTCCACGTGGTCTTCGGGCTGTTCGGGTGCTGCTTCCGGCGCGCCGGCAACGACCACGGCGATTTCGCCCCGCACCTCATGGGTTTCGGCCCACTCCAGCAGTTCGCGGACCGTACCGCGCAGCACTTCTTCATGCAGCTTGGTCAGCTCCCGGCAGACCGACGCCCGCCGGTCCGGGCCAAACCCGGCGTCGAGGGCCCGCAGCATGGCCGCCAGCCGGTGCGGCGCCTCGAAGAAGACCATGGTCCGGCGCTCGGCGGCGAGCTCCGCCAGCCGCGATGCGCGCTCCCCCTGCTTGCGGGGCAGGAAGCCCTCGAAGGTGAAGCGGTCGGTGGGCAAGCCGGACAGCGCCAGCGCCGTGAGCACGGCCGACGGCCCGGGCACGGCAGTGACCAGCAGGCCCTCGGCCACGGCCGCCTCCACCAGCCGGAAACCGGGATCCGAGACGGCCGGCATGCCGGCGTCGGTCACCATCACCAGGGTGCTGCCGGCACGGACCAGCTCCAGCAGGTCGGCGGTACGGGTCGCCTCGTTGTGTTCGTGGTAGCTGATGATCCGGCCGGTGGCCGTGATACCCAGCAACTGCAGCAGTTTGTGCAGGCGGCGGGTGTCTTCGGCGGCGACTACATCCGCCGTTTGGAGCAGCTCGACCAGCCGCGGCGAGGCGTCCCCGACGTTGCCGATCGGCGTTCCGGCCAACACGATCTGCCCTGGCTGCCGCCCTGCCGGGGCGCCCCGTTCCTGCTCATTCACATGGACAACCCTACCTGCGGCGTTGCCCTCTTTCAGCGGCGCCTTATATAGAGTCGGTATGTGCCCCACTGCAGCGAGGACCGCCGTTCGGCAGCCGACGTCCCGGCCCGTGGCGCCGCGCACCCCTGCACCTACCGGCCGGTAACATGATGGCCGTGACCCGAACCGCACCACCGCCGGCGGCGGTTGCCGGCCGCCACGGCTGGCTGGAATCGCCGGGACGGGCGTTCAGCGAGGCGGTGCTGCGCCGCCGGCTGCTCGGCCTTCCGGCACGGTACGGGCCCTGGGCGTGGCTGCTCCCCGTGCTCACGGCCGTCCTCGGCGGGGCTTTGCGTTTCTACCGCCTGGGTGAGCCGGGTTCGCTGGTGTTCGACGAAACCTACTACGTCAAGGACGCCTACTCCTACCTGCAGTCCGGCTACGAACGCGAATGGCCCAAGGACGCCAACGACTCCTTCAACGCGGGCAATCCGGACGTCCTCCTCGACACCCCTGAATATGTGGTGCATCCGCCCGTGGGCAAGTGGATGATCGCCGCCGGCATGTGGCTTTTCGGATCCGACAACGGTTTCGGCTGGCGTTTCGGCGCCGCGCTCGCCGGCACGCTGTCCATCCTGATGATCGCCCTGATCGCGCAGGCGCTGTTCAAGTCGCCGGCACTGGGCGGGGTCGCCGGTTTGCTGACGGCCATCGACGGGCATCACCTGGTCCACTCCCGGACGGCCTTGCTGGACGTCTTCCTCATGTTCTGGGTGGTCGCCGCCTTCGGCGCGCTGCTGCTGGACCGCTTCGACGGACGGCGCCGGCTGGCCGCGAAGATCGCCCGGCAGGCGGGTCCCTCCGGGGTGCCGCACGCTTCGCGGCTGCTGTACGGGCCCTGGGTGCTCTGGCGGCCGTGGCGGCTGGCCGCGGGCGTCTGCCTCGGGCTGGCCGTGGGCACCAAGTGGTCGGCGCTGGCGTTCGTCGCGGTGTTTGGCCTGCTGTGCGTGTTCTGGGACCTCGGCGCCCGGCGCGCCGCGGGGATCAGGGAGTGGTTTTCCGCCGGCGTGATCAGGGACGGGGTGCCGGCGTTCTTCACCATGATTCCGGCCGCGGCGGTGACCTATCTGGCGGCCTGGACCGGCTGGCTGCGCTCGGACGATGCCTACGACCGCAACTGGGCGGCGTCGAACCCGTCCGCTGCCTGGGGCTGGCTGCCGGACTGGCTGCGCTCGCTGGCCGAGTATCACCGCAGCGCCTACACCTTCCACAACGGCCTGGATTCGGAGCACCCGTACGAATCCAATGCCTGGACCTGGTTGTTCATGGGCCGCCCGACGTCGTTCTACTATCATGCCGAAGAAGCCGGCCAGGGCGCCTGCGAGGCGGCCACCCGCTGCTCCCAGGCGGTCACGGTGGTCGGCAACCCGCTCATCTGGTGGGCCGCGGCCGCGTCGCTGCTGGTGCTGCTCTTCTATTGGGCCGGGCGGCGGGACTGGCGGGCGGGCGCGATTCTGGCGGGGGTCGCGGCCGGCTACCTGCCCTGGTTCCTCTACCCCGACCGGACCACGTTCTTCTTCTACGCGATCTCCTTCCAGCCGTTCCTCATCCTGGCCCTGACCTACGTACTCGGGCTGGCGCTGGGCCGGGCGACGGATCCGCCGTGGCGCCGGCGCCAAGGCGTGCTGGTGGTCGGGCTCTTCGTGGCGGCGGCACTCGCGGTGTCGGCATTCTTCCTGCCGGTCTGGACCGCCGAGATGATCGGCTACGACCAGTGGCGCTGGCGGATGTGGATGCCGAGTTGGATTTGATGCAGGCCAGACAACACGACTTTTACCGGATTCAGAAAGTGGGCACGACGTGCGCGAAGCAGTAACCGAAGTGCTGGCAGCGATGCCGGCCGGGTCGAACCTGACGGACATCCTGGTGGCCCAGCATCAGCGCGACCCGCAGCGGGCGCTCTATGCGGTCAAGCGCAACGGCGCCTGGTCCGATGTTCCGGCCGCCGAACTCCTGGCCCGGGTCAGCGCCGTGGCGAAGGGCCTGATGGCCTCCGGCGTCGAAGCCGGAGACACCATTGCCGTGATGTCCAAGACCCGGTTCGAGTGGACGGTGGTGGACTTGGCCGGCTGGTTCGCCGGCGCGGTGGTGGTCCCGATCTACGAGACCTCGTCCCCGCACCAGGTGCAGTGGATCCTGCAGGACTCGGCGGCGAAGCTGGTATTCGCCGAGGACGCCGCCAAGGCCGCCGTGGTGCGACAGGCCATGTCCGGGCTGCCGGCCGCGCTTCCGGTCTGGCAGCTGGACGGGAAGGCCGAGGGGCTGGCTGAGCTGGAGGCCCGCGGAACCGCGGTCACCGACGAGGAACTTGAGCTGCGCCGGACCTCCCGGGGCATGCAGGACGCGGCCTCGCTGGTCTACACCTCGGGCACCACCGGCCGGCCGCGCGGCTGCATCATCACGCATGGCAACTTCGCGGAACTGGCGGTCAACACCGTGGAGTTCCTGGCGGACATCCTCAAGCGCCCGGACGCGAAGTCGCTGATGTTCCTGCCGCTGGCCCACGTGCTGGCCCGGGCCGTGCAGGTGATCTGCCTGACCGCCGGAGTGAAGATGGGCCACACGTCCAGCATGGCGGAGTTGATCGAGGACCTGGGCACCTACCAGCCCACCTTCCTGCTGGTGGTTCCGCGCGTGTTCGAAAAGGTCTACGCCTCCGCCCGGCAGAAGGCACACGACGGCGGCAAGGGCAGGATCTTCGACGCCGCGGCGCAGACAGCCGTCGCCTACTCCCGGGCACGGGATGCGCAGGCACGCGGCACCGGTGCCGGGCCCGGGCTGGCGCTCAAGGCCCGGCATGCCGTGTTCGACAGGCTCGTCTACGGAAAGCTGCGCGCGGCGTTCGGCGGGCACGTGGAGTACACCGTCTCCGGCGCTTCCGCCCTGAATCCAAAGCTCGCTCACTTCTTCACCGGCATCGGCGTGCCGGTGCTCGAAGGCTACGGGCTCACCGAATCCACTGCCCCTGCAGCGGTGAACCTGCCCGGGGCCAACCGGATCGGCACCGTGGGAC
This sequence comes from Arthrobacter sp. Y3223151, assembly GCF_059091125.1. Taxonomy (NCBI): domain Bacteria; kingdom Bacillati; phylum Actinomycetota; class Actinomycetes; order Micrococcales; family Micrococcaceae; genus Arthrobacter; species Arthrobacter sp. Y3223151. Next base: position 131,639 of record NZ_JBNHGI010000010.1, read on the forward strand.
TGCCGCTGCCGGGCACCACCGTCAGAATCGCCGACGACGGCGAGGTCCTGATCAAGGGCATCGGCATCACCCGCGGCTACCACAACAACGACGACGCCAACGCCGAGTACTTCCGGGACGGCTTCTTGTGCACGGGGGACGTCGGCACGTTGGACGACGACGGCTACCTCACCATCACCGGCAGGAAAAAGGAGCTGCTGGTAACGGCAGGCGGCAAGAATGTCGCTCCGGGTCCGCTGGAGGACGCGCTGCGCGAACACCGGCTGGTGTCCCAGGCGGTGGTGGTCGGCGAGGGACGCCCGTTCGTCGGGGCGTTGGTGTCCCTGGACGAAGAGGGCCTGGCCGGCTGGCTTGCGTCGGCCGGCCGCGGTCCGGTCGGCCTGGCCGAGGCCGCCGAAGACCCGGCGGTCCTGGCCGAGCTGCAGCAGGCCGTGGACCAGGCCAACCAGCTGGTTTCGCGGGCCGAGCAGATCCGGAAGTTCGCGGTCCTCGGACAGGAGCTCACCGAGGCCTCCGGGCACCTGACGCCGTCACTGAAGCTCAAGCGCGTCACCGTGCTGGAAGACTTCGCCGCCGAGATCGATTCCCTGTACCGCTAGGCCCTGGCCGGCAGCCGCCGCCTAGTCCTGCTCGCGGGCGAGCAGCAGTTCGTGCCGGCGGCGCTGTTCTTCGGCGGCAGCGGCGCTCCGGTTCCGCCGCGCGCGGGTCGGCCAGGTCAGCGCCAGCACCAGCGAGGAGACCATCAGCACCAGCAGGGCAATGACGATTCCGGCGTCCATCCAGAACTGGGCCGGGAACAGGCGGATCAGGGTGTCGTCCACGAAGAAGGTCCAGGTGCCGTCGGCGAAGAAGATCCGGTGGAACTCGGTGAAGAACTGCTGCCAGTTGAGCGCCCCCAGGACGCCCAGCAGCAGGACCAGGATCAACGTCGCGGCGGAACCGGCGAACAGGCCGCGCCGGATCCCCCCGTGGTAGCGGCGCGCCAGGTAGACCACCGCGACTACGGTCAGCAGCAGCATGACCGCCCCGGCGAGCATGGACGCGAGGAACACGCCCTTCACGTCGGCCATGTGGCTGACCTCGGAGTCCAAAAACAGGCTGCCGCCGTGGGGGCCGGCGAGGTCCCCCAGGTATCGCGGGCCGGCGAAATTCAGCAGGTAGTCCACCGCATAGGAGCCGTAGGTCATCCGCTCCTCGGTGCTGAAGCCGAAGCTGTCGGCCGGGAACCCGGGGCGGTGGTATTCCGCCCAGAGGAACAGCGGCGTGGCCACCAGCCGGATAGCCCCGATGATCAGCAGCGGCGGGAACAACACCGCCAGGACCACCTGCAGGATTCGTCCGGCCAGCGGCTTGGCGTTCATTGCCTCGTCGCGCTCGGTCGTGCGCCGGACGACCTCCGAACGCGGCGGGCGTACCGAGAGCGCGCCGGTCGCCGGGTTGGCGTCGCTGCCGGCGGCGGCCGCGGCCGTTCCGGCGGGCGGC
>NZ_JBNHGI010000011.1:0-121785 GCF_059091125.1 Arthrobacter sp. Y3223151
TCGCGGCGGTGGGTATCGGCGAAGATGCTGCCGCCCTGCTGTTCCGCGCCGCCGGACGCCGGCCCGCAAACTCCCGGTTCCTGCGGGCCGGCGCGCTGGGGCTGGTGTTGCAGGCCGCCGGAGACGTGGCGCTGGGCAGCTACCTGGCCTACCGGCGCCGCCGCTGACCACGGATACACCGGCACGCGCTCGGACTGGAATAAACATGAAGCTTCAAGTATTGTTAATTGCATGAACATTCAAGTAAACCCCCAGGACCTGCTCTCGGCCGACCTCAGCATGGGCACCGTGATGCTCAAGGTCGGCGACATGAAGAACATGACCAACTACTACCAGCAGGCGCTGGGGCTGGACCCGGTCTCCGAGGGACTCGGCGGGGTTTACCTGGGCCGCGGCACCACGCCGCTGCTCCACCTGGCCCCGGCCAACGGGCTGCAGCTGCCGTCCCGCGGCGAGGCCGGCCTGTTCCACACCGCCTTCCTGTTCGAGAACCAGTCGGACCTGGCCGCCACCGTGGCCACCGCGGCGCAGACCGACCCCTCCCGGTTCGCCGGCAGCGCCGACCACCTGGTCAGCGAGGCGTTCTACTTCACCGACCCGGAGGGCAACGGCATCGAGCTCTACTGGGACCGCCCGCGCGACCAGTGGTCCTGGAACGAGACCGCCGGCGGCAAGGAGGTCCACATGGACAGCCTGGCCCTCAACCCCCAGACCTACCTGCAGAGTCACCTGACCGAGGAGTCGCTCTCCAGCCAGCGCGAGGCCGGCGCCGGAATCGGTCACGTGCACCTGCAGGTCGGCGACACCAACGTCGCCGAGGAGTTCTACGTGAAGACCCTCGGCTTCGAACGCACCGCCGGCTGGCACGGCCAGGCACTGTTCGTCGCCGCCGGCGGCTACCACCACCACATGGCCATGAACGTCTGGAACAGCCGCGGGGCCGGGCCGCGCAAGGACACGCTCGGCCTGGGCGAGGTGCTGATCCACGTGCCGACCGAGGACGAGGTCGGCGCCCTGACCGAACGCCTCACCAGCGCCGGTATCGCCCACCACCACACCGGCGCCGAGCTGCGCTTCGAGGACCCGTGGCGCAACCAGCTGCGCGTCGCCGTCGGCTAAGGCGGAATCCCGCCCGGTGCGGCTAGGCTGAAGAGGTACCACTTGGTCTAGCCGCGGAAGGACCTGCAGATGTCCGGAACCACCGAAATCTTCGTCGCCACCCACGATGCCGCCGTCCGGCGCGCCGCCGAGCTCGAGGCCAGTGTCGACTCCCGCGGGGATACCGACGGGCCGATGACCGAGGTCGGGGATGCGCCCAGCCTCCGCCTCAACGGAGTCACCGACCTGGAGATCGAAATTCTCGGCGGCCTGGCTGCCAAGGCCGTCGGCGCCGCCGGCGGCGAGGCGCTGGACATGGCCGACGTCTCCAGCGACTACCTGATGGTGGCCCCGGATGCCATGGTCCAGTCGCTGGCCGAACTGCTGACCTACACCGACGACGACGGTGCCTCCCTGATTCCGGAGGTCGCCTCGCGGTGGGCGGCCGAAGAGGACATGCCGTTCAGCGGCGCCATCGCCGAAGACAACGTGCGCCGGATAGCACAGCTGGCGTCGCAGGCGGAGCAGGCCGAACGCCAGCAGCTCTACGTCTGGTCCACGACCGCCGAAGCCTGACGTTTCCCGGGGCGGGCGGCCTGAAGTGCCTGCCGCGGAACCGGCGGCAACGCGCCGCCGTCGTCAAGTCGCGCGGATTGGTTCCTGTCTGGCACAATAGACAGGTACTCGATCTGCGCGGCCCCTCTCTCCGCGTGTGTATCTTGTCCTTTGAACCCCAACCATGGCCCGCCCCACGGGAGCAGACATACGGGTTCGCCCATTTTCAGAACCAGGAGTGACCACAACAGTGGCCGTAAAGATTCGCCTTAAGCGCTTCGGTAAGAAGTTCTCTGCCCACTACCGCGTCGTTGTCATGGATGCCCGCGCCAAGCGCGATGGCCGTGCCATCGAAGAGATCGGGCAGTACCACCCGACCGAAGAGCCCTCGTTCATCGAGATCAACTCCGAGCGTGCCCAGTACTGGCTCGGCGTCGGCGCCCAGCCGACCGAGCAGGCCGAAGTTCTGCTCAAGATCACGGGCGACTGGCAGAAGCACAAGGGCATTGAGGGCCAGGAAGGCACCCTCAAGACCAAGGCTGCCAAGGAGGCCTTCGTGGCTCCCGAGAAGGATTCCGTGATCGTCCCCGAGGCCATCACCCCGAAGGCCAAGAAGGAAGAAGCTGCCGAGGCTCCGGCCGAGGAAGCAGCCGCAGACGAAGCCGAAAAGGCTGAGTAATGCTGGCCGAAGCGCTCGATCATCTGGTCCGCGGGATCGTTGACAGTCCTGACGACGTCAAGGTCACGCAGAAGAGCAGCCGCCGCGGTGACATCATCGAGGTGCGTGTTCATCCGGAGGATCTGGGCCGCGTCATCGGCCGCCAGGGCCGCACCGCCCGCGCACTGCGCACCGTGGTGAACGCCTTGGCCGATGACCAGGTCCGCGTGGATGTGGTCGATACCGACCGCCGCCGCTGATCCGGATCGGCGCCTGCCCGGCATCGAGCCGGGCACCCATTCCATAACCTCCGGCCCCTGTACCAGATAATGGTCCAGGGGCCGGACGTTTTTCTTCCAAAGGAGTCTGCATGCAGGTACAAGTTGCCCGGATCGGCAAGCCGCACGGCATCCGGGGCGAGGTCACGGTCCAGGTGCTGACCGACGCTCCCGCCGATCGCTTTGTCCCCGACGTCGAGCTGACCGTGGAGCCGGCCGGCCTGGGGCCGCTGACGGTGCGCAGTGCCCGCTGGAACAAGGACATCCTGCTGCTGGGTTTCCATGAAGTCGCCGACCGCAACGGCGCCGAAGAACTCCGCGGCGCCAGGCTCTTCGTCGACACCGAGGACGTCGAGGACGACGACGACGCCTGGTACGAGCACGAGCTCGTCGGCCTCGACGTGCGCATCGGGGAAGACGTGGTCGGCAAGGTCTCCGGCCTGAACACCATGCCCGCCCAGGACCTGCTGATCGTGGAGGACCTGAACGGCGGGGAAGTCCTCGTGCCGTTCGTCGAGGAGATCGTGCCGGAGGTGGACGTGGAGGCGGGCTATGTCCGGCTCACGCCGCCGGCCGGGCTGTTCGAGCTGAACTCGCCGGATGCGCAGGAGACCCCCGACGACGGCGAGGGGGAGCGCTAGGTGCGCATCGACGTCGTCAGCATCTTCCCGGAGTACCTGGCCGCGCTGGACCTGTCGCTGATCGGCAAGGCGCGCCAGGACGGGTTGCTGCAGTTGCAGGTCCACGACCTGCGCGACTTCACCACCGACCGCCACCGCACCGTCGACGACACCCCGTACGGCGGCGGCGCCGGCATGGTCATGAAGCCCGAACCGTGGGCGCAGGCGCTCGAGTCGGTCGTTGCCGCGGGCTCCGGCGGAGAGCCGCCGGCCCGCCCGGACCCCGTCGCGGACACGGTCCCCGAACCGGCCGCCGCCCGGCCCGTCCTGATCGTCCCGTCCCCGGCCGGCGAGGTCTTCAACCAGGCCCTCGCCTACGAACTGGCCGCCGAGGACCACCTGGTGTTCGCCTGCGGCCGCTACGAAGGCATCGACGAGCGCGTCCTCGACTGGGCGGGCGGGCATTTCCGGGTCCGCCCGGTCAGCCTCGGCGACTACGTGCTCAACGGGGGAGAGGTGGCCGTGCTGGCGATGGTCGAGGCCGTGGGCCGGCTGGTCCCCGGCGTCGTCGGCAACCCCGATTCGCTGGTGGAGGAGTCCCACTCGGATGGGCTGCTGGAGTATCCGGTCTACACCAAACCCTCCGAGTGGCGCGGCCGCGGTATCCCGGACGTGCTGCTCAGCGGCAACCACGCCAAGATTGCCCGGCACCGCCGCGACGAACAGCTGCGCCGCACCGCCGAGCGCCGCCCTGACCTGGTCCTGGCCCTGGATCCGGAGACCCTGGACAAACAGGACCGCGCCACGCTGGCCGGACTCGGCTACACCGTCACGCCCGAGCGGGTCCTGCCGGAATCGGCCCACCCGGAGCTTCAGCCGCGCCGGAATTAGGGCTTGGTCCGCTGCGGAATTAGAGCTTGGGCCCTGCCGTGTGGCAAAATAGAGGATTGTGTCCGCTGGGCACGTTCCTGCCACAGGGGGAGCGTCGCCAACAGCCGGACTCTCCGGCCGCCGATTCCCGGATGGCCGGTTTCTTGAATTTCGGCAGCGACTGTTGCAGGCATCGCCTGACCGTCCTGCCGTGACCAAAGTGAATGACCTGTGGCGTTCACCAGGAGTGAGAAATGCATATCCTCGACTCTGTTGACGCAGCATCGCTGCGCAGCGACGTTCCCGAGTTCCGCGCCGGCGACACCGTTAAGGTGCACGTGAACATCATCGAAGGCAAGACCGCCCGTATCCAGGTCTTCCAGGGTTTCGTCATGGGCCGCCAGGGCCATGGTGTCCGCGAGACCTTCACCGTCCGCAAGGTTTCCTTCGGCGTGGGCGTGGAGCGTACCTTCCCGGTACACTCCCCGATCATCGACCACATCGAGGTCGTGACCAAGGGCGACGTGCGCCGCGCCAAGCTGTACTACATGCGCAAGCGCCACGGCAAGGCTGCCCGCATCAAGGAGAAGCGCGACTTCGGCACCGCCAAGTAAAGTTGCCCACCGGCAACTTCTTGACCTAACCAGTGCAGCACCTCCCTGGTTTCCCCGAAGCCTCGGGGGAACAACCAAGACGCCGGCCCGGACTTCCGGGCTGGCGTTTTGTGTTGGCCGTCGTCGCCTGCGCCGTGGTGCTCAGCGCCGTCGTGCGCGCCACGCTGCTGGACGTCTACTACATCCCGTCCGGCTCGATGGAGCCGCTGCTGGAGACCGGCGACCGTGTCCTGGTGTCCCGCACCGACTACCACTTCGGCGGGATCCGGCGGGGCGACCTGGTGGTCTTCGACGGGCGGGGCTCGTTCGCGCCCTTCAACAGCGGCAGGTCCCCGTTCGTGGACGCCGCGCAGCAGGCCGGCCAGTGGCTGGGCATCGCCGGCAGCGACACCATCTACGTGAAGCGCGTGATCGGCCTGCCGGGCGACTCGGTCGAGTGCTGCGGCCCGGATGGGCGGCTGCTGGCCAACGGCGAGCCGATCGAGGAGGATTACCTCTTTCCCGGCGACGCGCCCAGCGAGGTGGAGTTCTCGGTCCAGGTGCCCAAGGATAGATTGTGGCTGATGGGGGACCACCGGTCGGCCTCGGCCGATTCGCGGGCCCTCCTCGGCGCGCCGGGCGGCGGCATGGTCCCCGTCGAGCGCGTCCTTGGCCGCCCGCTGAGCATCATCTGGCCGCTCGACCGGGTGTCCGGGCTGGACCGGATACAGTTGGATGCCCAGCCAGCGGAGAATCGAGGATAGTGAGTATGGACCAGGACCCGAAGGACACTGGCGGGTATCAGCCGGATGCCTCCGGGCCGCGAAAGCGCGAACGCCAGCGCGAACGGCAGAGCGACCGCAAGAGCGCCGGCCGGAACTCCCTGTTGTCGTGGCTGAAGGAGATCGCCACGATCGTCGCGGTCGCCGTCGTCCTTTCGTTCCTGATCAAGACCTTCCTCTTCCGCGCCTTCTTCATCCCGTCCACCTCCATGGAGGACACGCTCGAGGTCGACGACCGGATCTTCGTGAACCTGCTGGTCCCGCAGCCGTTTGAGCTCAGCCGCGGCGACGTGGTGGTTTTCCAGGACGAGCTCAACTGGCTGCCGCCGAACGGGGTGGAGGAAGGCAACTGGTTCCAGCAGATCCTCACCTTCGTCGGGCTGATGCCGGATGCGTCGCAGCAGCACCTGGTCAAGCGCGTTATTGGCCTCGGCGGTGACCAGGTGGTTTGTTGCGACGCCGACGGCCGCATCTCGGTCAACGGGGAGCCGCTGGACGAGGATCCCTACCTGGCCCCGGGCTCGGACAACACCCGGATTCCCTTCGACGTGACGGTGCCCGAGGGTAAAATCTGGGTCATGGGCGATAACCGGAACCATTCCGCGGACTCGCGCGAACACCAGGACGAGGCGTCGAGGGGCTTCGTGGACCTCGAGTCCGTCGAGGGCAAGGCCAGCGTCATCGCCTGGCCGCTGGACCGGCTGGGCTTCCTGGGCAATTACCCCGAGGTCTTCGACGGCGTCCCGGAACCGTCCGAAGCCTCCGGCAGCGGGAAGCCGGCCCTGGCCCGGCGGGACGGGACACCGTGACCGGCAGGAACCCCACGCTACGCTTCGAGCGGTCCTTCGCAGAGGCGGGACACCGGCTGGTAGCCGGCGCGGACGAAGTGGGCCGCGGGGCCCTGGCCGGACCGGTCAGCGTAGGGATGGTGGCCATCGACGCGACCTCGGCCAAGCAAATCCGCGGCGTCCGCGACAGCAAACTGCTCAGCCCGGCGGACCGGGTGGCCCTGGTGCCCAAGATCCACAAGTGGGCGACGGCCTACGGTGTGGGGCATGCTAGCGCGGCCGAAATCGATGCGCTGGGCCTGATGGCGGCCCTGCGGCTGGCCGGCGCGCGGGCCTGGGGCCAGGTGCTGGCCACCGCGCGCCCGGACATCGTGATCCTCGACGGCAACCACGACTGGCTGTCGGCGGGGGAGCCGTCGCTTTTCGACGACGTCGCGCAGCCCGGCTGCGACGCGCCGGTCCGGACCAGGATCAAGGCGGACCTGCAGTGCCTCAGCGTGGCCGCGGCCAGCGTGCTGGCGAAGGTGGAGCGCGACGCGATGATGACCGGCTACGCCGCGGACTATCCGGACTACGCCTGGGACATCAACAAGGGCTACGCCACCGCCGCGCACCGCGCCGCCCTGCAGGGCATCGGTCCCTCGGAGCTGCACCGCCGAAGCTGGCGGCTGACCCCCGAGGAACCGCTGATGCCCGCCGTCGAACTCGCGGAGTAAACGCCGCGGGGCAATCTGGGGCAGGATGGATACATGAGCGCCGAAGACCTTGAGAACTACGAGACCGACATGGAGCTGCAGCTCTACCGGGAGTACCGCGATGTCGCCGGCCTGTTCAGCTACGTCGTGGAGACCGAGCGCCGCTTCTACCTGGCCAACCACGTGGACCTGCAGGCGCGCTCTGCCGACGGCGAGATCTACTTCGACCTGACCCTGCAGGACGCATGGGTGTGGGACGTCTACCGTTCCGCCCGGTTCGTGAAATCCGTCCGCGTGATCACGTTCAAGGACGTCAACGTCGAGGAACTGGCCAAGAACGACGACCTCACCCTGCCCAAGGGCGGGCTCGGCGGCTGACCGGCTACTGGCCGCCGACCCCGTCCAAGGTGATGTAGGTCTTGCGGACGGTGTCGTGGACTTCCCACGTGCCCTTCCAACCGGCGGGCATGACGACGGTGTCGCCGGCGGCCGCTTCCACCGGATTCTGCCCCTCGGCGGTGATGGTTACCCGCCCGGCCAGGATCTGGCAGACCTCGTGGTAGCCGTCCCGCACCGCGGTGAACAAACCGGGGGAGCACTCCCAGATACCCACGTTGAGGCTGTCCGCGCTCCAGAGCTCCCGCGATGCCTCGTGCTGGCCCTTGGTGACCGCCGTGGGCTTGGGCTCGGGTGTTCCCAGCGTGACGTGGGGTGCAGCCGGCAGGTGAATGGTGTCAATGGACATGGTTTATCCTTTCATCAGGCGAGCGCGCTGGTCGGGCGGGCATGGTCGCGCCGCCCGACCAGCGCGGAGTACTTCAGGCGCGGCCGGAGATAAGGTCTGCGGCCTTGGCGATCGGGGAGGTTGAGGTGCGGCCGGAGTTTTCCGACTTGTCCGCGGCGTAGTACGCCGCGTACATGGCCTGGACGGCAATCCAGCGCAGGGGTTCCACTTCCCAAGTGCGCACCCGGCGGTTCACCCACGGCATGGTGGTCAATTCGCTCTCCGTGTCCAGCACCAGGTCGCGCAGGGTGCGGCCGGCCAGGTTTGTCGCGGTCACGCCGGTGCCGACATACCCTCCGGCCCAGCCGATGCCGGTCTCCCGGTCCAGCCCGACGGTGGCCTTCCAGTCGCGCGGCACGCCCAGCACACCGGCCCAGGCATGGTCGATCCGTGCACCGCGGGTGGCCGGGAACATGTCGTGCAGGATCGCGGCCAGATTCTGGATGGTCTCGGGCTGGGTGGCCCCGTCCGTGTCCGTCTTGGAGCCAAACCGGTAGGGCACGCCGCGCCCGCCGAGCGCAATCCGGTTATCGGCCGTGCGCTGGGCGTACATGTAGGCGTGCGCCATGTCGCCCACGGTGTCGAACTCATTCCACCCGATCGCCGCCCAGACGTCGTCGCCGAGGGGCTCGGTGGCGATCATCGACGAATTCATCGGCAGCCATTCGCGGTGCGAGCCCTTCAGGTTCGCGGTGAAGCCCTCCGTCGCCCGCAGAATGTACTCGGCCCGGACGTCACCCTTCTCCGTCCGCGCCAGCCGGGGGCTGATCTCGGTGACGGTGGTGTCCTCGTAGATGCGCACGCCCAAGGCTTCCACCCTCTCCGCCAGGCCGCGCACCAGCTTGGACGGGTGGATCCGGGCGCAGTGCGGCTGGTGGACGGCGCCAAGCGTGCCGGCAATCCGGACCCGCTCGTTGCTTTCCGCCGCGCTCAGCAGGCGGACGCCGGCCTCGGGCCACTCGGCCTCGGCTGCGGCCAGGGCCTTGAGCCGTTCCAGCTGGGCCTGGTTGCGGGCCACATTCAGCTCGCCGCCCTTGCGGACACCGGCGTCGATGCCCTCCGCGCCGGCGACCGCGATGACCTCGTCCACCGTCTCGTTCAGCAGCGTCTGGAACCGGCCCACCAGCGCACGGCCGTGCGCCTTGACGTACTGGCCGCGGCCGCCGGTGATGCTGTTGGTCAACCAGCCGCCGTTGCGGCCCGAGGCGCCGAAGCCGGCGAAGCGGCTCTCGAGCACGACGATGTCCAGCTCCGGCCGGGCCTTCTTGAGGTAGTACGCCGTCCACAGCCCGGTATAGCCGGCGCCGACGATGGCGACATCGGCCGTCGTGTCGCCGGCCAGGGCCGGCCGGGGCGCGGGCAGCCCGTCCTCAGCAAACCAGAAGGAAACGTTGCCGTTGACCGTCGAGGCCGTCTCGTTGATCATTTTTTTGCTCATGGTGGGGTTTCCTAGGTCGTGGAGACGAGGTCGGAGTCTTCGAGCAGCACGCCGTCCCGGGCGGACCAGTAGACGACGGCATCGTCTCCGGGCCGCAGGCCGTTGCTTTCGGACAGGGGGGTGCGGACGATGCCGGTTGAGCCGTCGGGCAGCTGCAGTTCGTACTTGTGGCCGGAGCCCAGATAGATGTTCTGGACCACCTTGACCGGGACGGTGACGGCGCCGCCGGGGGCTTCCTCTGCCTTCGGCGCGACGCGCAGCTGCTCGGGCCGCAGGACCAGGGCGCCCTTGCCGGAGACGCTCCGGCCGGCGGGGCCGCGGAGCGTGGCCCCGTGGAAGTCCATAGACCACTCCGGGCCGGCCGTATCGACGTCGGCACGGAAGATGGTGGACTCGCCCATGAACTTGGCGACGAACAGGCTGGAGGGGCGCTCGTAGAGCTCGGCGCTCGTACCGACCTGCTCGATCCTGCCGTTGTTGAAGATGGCGATGCGGTCGCTGAGGATCAGGGCTTCTTCCTGGTCATGGGTGACGAAGACGAAGGTGCGGCCGACTTCCTGGTGGATCCGCTTGATCTCCAGTTGCAGCTTCTCGCGCAGGTTCTTGTCCAGCGCGCCCAGCGGCTCGTCCATGAGCAGCGCCCGGGGGTTGAAGACCATGGCGCGGGCGAAGGCGACGCGCTGCTGTTGGCCGCCGGAGAGTTCGCGCGGGTAGCGGTCCTCATAGCCGGACAGGCCGACGGTCTTGAGTGCCTCGGCAATCAGCGTTTGCTGTTCGGACTTGGGGGTCTTGCGCTGCTGCAGCGGAAACGCGATGTTCTCGGCGACGCTCATGTGCGGGAACAGGGCGTAGTGCTGGAAAACGACGCCGAGCCCGCGCTTGTGCGCCGGCACGTTGTCCACGCGCTGGCCGTCGATTTCGATCGAGCCGCTGGTCAGGTCCGTGAAGCCGGCCACGAGGTTCAGCGTGGTCGTCTTGCCGCTGCCGGACGGGCCGAGCAGGGTGATGAATTCACCCGGCTCGATGCTCAGCGAGACGTCGTCCACGGCGGTGGATTTGGCATAGCGCTTGGTGACATTCTGGATGTCGATCCGGGTGCCGGCCCCGGTGAGCTTACTGGACACGTTTCCTCCTACGCATACTGAGCAGCCCGACGGCAATGATGATTGTCGTCAAGAGCATGATCAAGGTTGCTGCGGCCGCGATGGTTGGGTCCGTGTCCCTGGTGACGGACGAATACATCTTGACGGGCAGCGTTTCCAGGTACGGACTTTTAATGAAGATGGACAGCACGACCTCGTCGAACGAGGTCACGAAGGCGAAGAGCGCGCCCGATACGACGCCGGGCAGGATGGACGGCAGGATGACCCTCAGGAACGTGGACCACCGGTTCGCGCCCAGGCTGGCGGCCGCCGTCGCCAGCCGCTGATCGAAACCGCTGAGGGCCGCCGTGACGGAGACCACCACGAACGGCACGGCCAGGACCGTGTGGGCGAGCACGAAGCCGGTCAGGGTGCCCAGCATCTGCAGCCGCAGGAAGATCGCGTAGACGCCGATGGCGAGGATGATCGCCGGCACCACGATCGGGGCCAGCAGCAGTGCCTGCAGCGTCTTGGCGGCCCGGCGCCGGACGAACTTCTGCAGGCCCATCGACGCCGCGGTGCCGATGACGGTCGCCGCGACGGCAACGATGACGGCGATCAGTATTGAATTGCCGAGGGCGGACATCCACGCCCGGTCGGTGAAGAAATTCTCATACCAGCGCAGCGACCAGCCCGACGGCGGGAAACTCAGCGAGGCCTTGTCCGTAAAACTGAGCGGGATGACGATCGAGGTCGGCGCGATCAAGATGGCGGCCACCAGGCCCGCATAGACCAGCAGCAGGGACCGGGTCAGCACGGAATGTTTCACAGCAGTCCTCCTTCGTCACCGGCGGCACGTTTGCTCTTGCGCAGCAGCAGCGCCAACAGGCCCAGCAGCAGCAGCGTGGCAAGAAGCAGGATGACGCCCAGTACGCTGCCGCGACCCCACTGGAGCTGGCCATTGACCTGCACGTAGATGTATTGCGAGATCAGCATCTCGGACGGCGAACCGAGCAGCGCCGGGGTGATGTAGAAGCCGAGCGCCTGGATGAAGACCAGCAGGGAGCCGGACACCACGCCGGGCATGGCCAGCGGCATGAAGATCCGGGTGAAGGAGACGAAGGGCGCGGCGCCCAGGCTGCTGGAGGCCTGCAGCAGCCGCAGGTCCACGTTCCGCATCGACGCATACAGCGGCAGCACCATGAACGGCAGCAGCACCTGGACCATGCCGATCAGGACGCCGGTGGTGTTGCGGATCAGCTCGAACGGCCCCAGCCCCAGGAACCCGAGCATGCCGTTGATCAGGCCGTTGTCCTGCAGCAGGATGATCCACGCGAAGCTGCGGATCATCAGCGACGTCCAGAACGGTATGAGGACAATGACCACCAGCGCGGCGCGCACCTTCGGGCCCGAAATCACCATGAAGTACGCATACGGGTAAGCCAGCACCAGGCAGATGGCCGCGGACAGCAGCGCGACCCACAGGGTCCGGCCGAGCACGGCCCAGTTGCCGGCGTTGGCGGCAAACCACTCGTAGTTCTGCGTGCCGGGCACGGGGTCCGCCACGCTGCGCCACATGGCCTCGGCCAGCGGATAGGCGAACACGCCGGCCATCAGCGCCAGCGCCGGGAGCAACAACAACAGCGGACTCAGCCGCGGGCGCCTTCCGGCCGCCGGGGCCGCGCCGGCCTCGCCATTCCCCGTCCGGCCGGCCGGGTCTGCCGGCCGGACGGGGTCTTTGACTGCATTGCTCATTAGGAGACCCAGGCCGTCCAGCGTTCCAGGGTCGCGGCGTAGTTCTCGCCCCACCATGCGAAGTCGGAGACCAGGACCTTGTCGGCGATCTCCGGCTCGGTGATCAGGAACTTCTTGCCGTTTTCATTCACCGCCGGCTTGGCGTCCACGTGGACCGGGGAATACGAGGTTTCCTCCGTGAGCTTCTCCTGCTGTTCCTTGCCGAGCGCGTAGTTGATCAGGGCCATCGAGGCCTTCGGGTTCTTCGCGTTCGTGGGAACGGCCAGGACATCCATGACCACGACGCCGGTCTCCCAGACCGGCTCGAACGGGGCGCCGTTTTCCACGGCTCCGTAGGCGCGGCCGGACCAGATCAGGGCCATGTCCACTTCCTCGGCCTCAAGCATCTGCTGCGACTGGGCGCCCGTGGTCCAATACACGAGGCTGTCCTTGATGGTGTCCACCTTCTTCAGCGCCCGCTCGACGTCGAGCGGGTACAGGTCTTCCTCGGCCACGCCGTCGGCGATCAGGGCGCCCTCCAGAAGGCCGCCTCCGACGTCGGCGCCCTGGACGGCCCGCTTGCCGGGAAACTTTTCGGTATCGAAGAAATCGGCCCAGCTTTGCGGTGCGTTGCTGAACTTTTCGGTGTTGTACACCATGACCGTGGCGTACTGCATGGCGGGCACGTAGCAGTCGCTGGTCAGGCCCTCCGGGACGTTGGACGTGTCGATGATCGAGAAGTCCAGCTTCTGCAGGAGCTTCCCGCACTGTCCGGCCGCCCAGTTCGAATCGGTGTCGACGACGTCCCACGTCACGTTGTTCGACTCCACCTGTGCCTGGATTTTTGCGTACTCCATGGGGCCATCGGACAAGATGTTCGCCCCGGACTCCTCGGCGAACGGCGTCACTGCCGCCGCCATCTGTCCGTCCTGGTACAGCCCGCCGTACGAGGCAAAGGTCATGTTCAGGCCGTCCAAGGCGCCGGGCTTGACCGTGCCGGCCTCCGCGGGACCGGTGCCCAGGTCGATGTCGGCGGAGGCGGCACTGCCCCCGCCGCCGCAGGCCGACACGAGCAGGGCAACTGCTGCCGCCATTCCGACCGGGACGGCCCGCCGGCGGCGGGATGTGGTAACTGCTGACATTATTTCTCCTCTTTCGTGTGGAACGCTGAGTGCGGAAGCGCCGGCTGTCGAGTCGTCCGGACTGGCTGCCTTAGATGGTCGGAGGGCTGATGATCCACATGACCTCGGACGCGCCGTGGGCCAGGTTCCGAAGGCCGTGCGGCGTGGACGAGAGGTACTCGACGCTGTCACCGCCTTCCAGGACATGGGACTCGCCGGAGAGGCGGACCTCCACCCGCCCCTTCAGGCAGACGAGGACCTCCTGCGCATTTCCGTGGGCGTACAGCTCCTCGCCGGTCCCGCCGTGCATGTCGAGCTCGCCGGTGTAGACCTCCAGATTCCGCTGCGGGGAGCCGGTGAGCAGGTATTTGTTGAGGCCGTCGCCGGCATGGAAAACAGGCCGGTCGGCCTTGCGCAGTACCCGGCCCTCGGGCCTGGTGCCGTCGATCAGCTCCGCCGTCGTCGTTCCGAGGGCTTCCGCGATTTTCTTGAGCGTGGCGACGCTGGCGTTCGAGTGCGCGTTTTCCAGCTGGCTCAGGAAACCCGAGCTGACGCCGGTCAGCTGAGCCAGGCTGCGCAGCGAGATGCTTCGCAGTTCCCGGGCCGCACGAATGCGCTGGCCGATCGGCTGCTCGTTATCCGCTGCACCGCTCATCGAACACCTCCTTTAGTCTTCCCTAACGCAGTGATTTATCTCACTTATCACCGTGTTTAGTCGACCTTAGCCCGGGTGTTCAGCCGAAACAAGCGTTTCACCGATCCTTTTGTGAGCCGCGTCTCGGACCGGGCTCCGGAACACCGGTCGGCGTCCCTGGGTCGCTCACTCGCCGAGGTCGGCGCCGAGCTGAAGGCGCGCCGCCGCCAGCAGCAGCGACTCGGTGTAGTCCGGCGTGATTTTGGGGTCCTTCGTGGCCACGGCCATGATCAGGCCGTCGATGAGTGCGACCAGGGTGTCCACGATCTGTTCCACCGGGATCGCGGGGGTGAAGCGGCCGGCGTCCGTGCCTGCGGCAATTGCTTCGGCCAGCGCCTTCCGCCACAGGGTGTTGGTGTGCAGCACAACGGGTTGCACCTCCCCGTGCCTGCTGGCGGCCGCGCAGGATTCCAGCCAGACGGTGCAGTGCTCCGGATCCGTGACCGCGCCGGCGAGGAGCGCCCGGACCTTCGCGGCCGGGTCCTCCTGCCGCAGTGCGGGCAGCTGCCACTCCGTCGCCCTGCGCTCACACGCGGCGACCAGCATGTCGCGGACCACGGCGTCCCGGCTGGGGAAGTAGTGCTGGATCATTCCGATGGAGATCCCGGCTTCCGTGGAGATGTCCCGCAGGCGGATTCCGTCAAATCCGCGGGCTGCCAGCAGGCGTTCCGCCGCCTCGAGGATGAGCATGCGCCGCGGCTGATCCTCGAGGGGCAGCGCCGGGCCCGGGGCGGCAACGGGGCTCATGTTTTCCCTTCGATGTGCTGTGATACCGTTCACAATAATTCATTATTAACGCGAAGGACAGCGGGCCGGGAGCCCCATCCACCGCGGGCCCCGGTGGCCGCGCGGCGGGCCCGTGACCTGCCGCCAACAGAAGCGAGGAAACCCATGGACCGGCTCGTAGACCGCACCATCAGCGCGTCCGCCTTCACCGCAGAGGCCCGCGGGCCGCTGCCCGCCCGGGCGCGCACCGTCGTCGTGGGCGGGGGAATCATCGGGGCCAGCATTGCGTATCACCTGGCGGCCTCGGGGGAGACGGACGTCCTCCTGCTCGAAGCCAACGTCCTGGGCAGCGGCACCACGTGGCACGCGGCAGGCCTGGTGACCGGCGGGAGGACGACGACGGCGATGACCAAGCTGGCCAAATACGGCCTCGAGACCTACGGCACGCTCGAAGAACGCTCCGGGCTCGACGTCTCGTTCCAGCCATCCGGCTCGGTGATGGTGGCGCGGACCACGGGCCGGGTGGATGAGATGCACTACGCCTGCGACGTGGCCCGCCACAACGGCACCGAGGCGGAGATCCTGGATGCGGCCGGGCTGGGCCGGCTGTGGCCGCTGGCCCGGACCGACGGCGTGCTCGGCGCGCTCTACCTGCCGGACGACGGGCACATCAACCCCGGCTACGCGGCGCTGTCCTTCGCCAAGCTCGCCCACGGGCTCGGCGCCGCCCTGCGCGAAAACGTGTCCGTCACCGGCATCCGCCACAGCCGGGGCGGGGTGACGGGCGTCGTCACGGATCAGGGGACCATAGAGGCCGAACGGGTGATCCTCGCCTGCGGGCTGTGGACGCGCGACCTGGCAGCGACCGCCGGGGCGCACGTGCCGCTGTATGCCGCCGAGCACGTGCACGTGCGGACCGGGGAGATCGACGGCGCCGTGCCTGAGCTGCCGGTCTTCCGGGACCTGGATAACAGCTATTACATCCGGCACGAGTCGGGGCGGCTGCTGGTCGGTGCCTTCGAGCCGGACGGGTTGCCGCGGCCCGTCAGCGGGATCGGCACGGGCGGTTTCGCGGAGTTTGAGCCCGACTGGGAACATTTCGCGACAATCCGCGGCAAGGCCGAGGCGGCGGTGCCGGCACTGGCGCGGAGCCGGTACGACCGGTTCCTTAACGCCCCGGAAAGCTTCACCCCCGATTCCAACTTCGTCCTCGGGGAGACATCCGAGGTGCGCAACCTCTTTGTGGCGGCCGGCTTCAACTCCCAGGGCATCATTTTCGCCCCCGGCGCGGGCCGGGAACTGGCCGAGTGGGTGTTCTCCGGATCGCCCGGCTTCGATGCGGCCGCGGTGGACGTGCAGCGGTTCTCGCGGCACCAGAGCAACCGGCGCTACCTCCATGCCCGGACCCGGGAGGGGCTGGGACGCCTCTACGCCATGCACTGGCCGCAGCTGCAGCCGGCCACGGCCCGGAACGTGCGGCGCTCGCCGCTGCACGTCCGGCTCGCCGAACTCGGCGCCTGCTTCGGGGAGCTCAACGGCTGGGAACGGGCCAACTGGTACGGCGACCCCGGGACCGCGCCGCAGTATGAGTACAGCTACGGCCGGCAGAACTGGTTCGACCGCGTCGGCGGGGAGCACCGTGGCGCACGGGAAGGGGTGGTGTTGTTCGACCTGAGCTCCTTCGCGAAGATCGAAGTGGCAGGTCCGGACGCGCTGGCGGTCTGTCAGCAGGCCTGCACGGCGGACGTCGACGTCCGCGTCGGCAAGGCCGTCTACACCCTGATGCTCAACGAGGCCGGGGGGATCGAGCTGGACGGCACCGTCACCAGGCTGGCGGAAGACCGGTTCCTCGTGGTGACGCCCGCCTTCAGCCAGGACAAGACGCTGGGGTACCTGCGGCGGCTGGCGCAGGGCAAGGCGGCCGCGGTCTTCGATGCGACGGCCGGCCTGGCGACGATCGGCGTCATGGGACCGAAGAGCCGGGAACTGCTCCGTCGGGTTTCGCCCGCGGACTGGTCGGACGAGGCCCAGGCCTACACCGAGGGGCGGACCGTGGAGGTTGCGGACGGTTTCGCCTACGCCCTGCGGGTGAGCTTTGTCGGCGAACTCGGCTACGAGCTGTACCCGGGCGCGGACACGGCCCTCAACGTGTTCGACGCGTTGTGGGAGGCCGGCCAGGACCTCGGCGTACGGCTGGCCGGCTACCACGCCCTCGACTCGTTGCGCAGCGAGAAGGGTTTCCGCCATCTCGGGCATGACATCGGGCCCGCCGACGACCCGTACTCGGCAGGACTCGGCTTCACCGTGGCGCTGGACAAGCCGGGCGGCTTCGTGGGCCGGGACGCGGTGGCGAAGCTGGATCCGGCGGCGCCCGCGTACCGGACCGTGTATGTGGCGCTGGAGGACCCGGAGCCGTTGTTCGTGCACGACGAGACCGTGTTCTGCGACGGCGTGCCGGTGGGCCGCATGACCAGCGGCAGCTACGGCTACACGCTGGGACGCGCCGTCGGGCTCGCCTCGGTCGCCGCGGACGCGGACCTCTCCGGGAGGTTCACGGTCGAATGCAGGGGCCGGCTCGTCGCGGCCACGGTCTCACGTCGCCCGTTCTACGATCCGAAAGGGGAGCGGCTGCGCGGTTAGCAGCCGGCTTGCCGGTCGAGGCATGACCTGCTCGACCGAGTGTGCCGCGGTGTTCCGACCGCCCGGTCAGCGGCCCAGCGCGGTCGGAACACCCCAGTCGGCGCTATCCGCGCCCTCGAAGCGGCCCAACCGAAAGGGGCGGATGTCAGCCTCGGGCTGCTTGTCCTCGGCCAGGTCGGCGACAATGATGCCCATCAGCGCCGAGTACTTGAAGCCCTCGCCGGCATCCCCACAGGCAACGACGACGCCGGGGATCGGCGAATCGACGACGAACCTGCCGTCGGGGGTATCGGTCCACACGCAGACCTGTGCATCGAGCACATCAGGGTGCAGCGACAACAGGTCGCGGCGCACCCGTTCGCAGATGATGCGGGTGCGCACCTCATCCGGGGACCTGTCCACGTCCCCCTCGGTGTAGTGCCGCAGCGGACTGTCCAGGCCGACCTTGTAGCCTGTGCCGGGGCTGCTCATGGCGTAGATGCCGGGCGCTTCATCCGTGGGGCCGTCGAAGAAGCAGGGGTAGTCGTCGGTGGCGCCCCGCCGTCGCGCGTCGCCGAAGTGGACCACCTGCTCCAGGTACGGCCGAAGCGGCGCGGGCAACCCAAGCTGTGCGAGCAAGGCGCCGCTCCCCGGACCGGCCGCAACCACCAACACGTCCGCATCGACGCGCCTGCTGTCGGAGAGGGAAGCGCTGACGGTTCCCGAAGCTGCCGAAACCTCCGAGACCGTTACCCCGTGCAGGAAGGTGCCGCCGGCCGCGGAGAACAGCCGAAACTGCGCCTGCAGGCTCACGTCGGCCAGCACCACGCCGGCGTCCCGCTGCCAGACGGCGTCCCGGCCGTCCGGCCTCAAGCCGGGCAGGAACTCTGCAACGTTGTTCGCGTAGACCTCCTCGAAGGGCACCTCTTCGGCGAGGAGGGTCGACCGCAGGCGTGGCAGCGACATCGTGTCGCGCCACAGCAGGCCCTTCTGGAGGAAAACGGGTGTCCCTGCCCTGCTCGAGAGCCGCTTCATGGCCTCCAGCCCCAGCCTGGACAGCCGGACCCGGCCGGGATCCGGGTCGGCAATACGCCACATGCGGGTCGGCCCGTACGAGGACGACAGGGGGTTGGATACGCCGAAGCGGTCGATCAGGGTGACCTGATGGCCGCGGCCGGCCAATTCGGCCGCTGCCGGCAATCCCCACGCGCCGGCTCCGACGACAGTTATCCTCACTGCGAGTCCTTCCTGGGCCTGAACCGTTCCTGTACCTTGCAGCATGCCGGCCCCCGCATCCCGCGACGAGAGGCTGAACCGGTTGCTGATAGGGAGCGCAGGCCAGGGCGTGCTGCGCATCACTTCTTCAGGGTAACGGAGGCTGCGGCCCCGCCCTGTGCAGGCTGCGGTGACGCGCCCACTGATGCTCCGCTTGGCGGTCCGCCCTGACTGCCGAACGTGACCGCGTGTCGAAGCGGACAGCGCAATCATCTGCTGCTCGTTGTCCGCCGATGCAGGAATGAGGATGCTCGCTGACCGGCTGCTGGGAATCCTGCCTGACCACCCGGATTACCAGGTCACGGAAGTTACCGCTAAACATTCCCTCAGCGCCACAACGGTGCCGCTAACGGAACTGGTCAGGCGTCCGCCGTATGAGAGTCCGCACCACGCGGCCACTGCCGTCTCGAACACGGCGGGTGCCTACCGCGTCCTTAAGCGATGACTACAGCGCCCGTTGCTACAGTTCCCATATGACGTATACCCTCAGCGCTGAAGCTGACATTCTGGCCGAAAAGTGCCGCGAACTCTTCGACGACGAGGCCCGGTGGATTACTGCCGATGGTTATTTGGACAGCCTTGCCCTCGCCATCATTGATTCGATCTACTCGACTAATTCGCACTACCAAAGCGTCATAAACGTCGTTAAAAAGTATGTGGCTTACAGGGAAGCCCAAGGCGCTGATGCTTACCACGATGGGGCTAGTGAGCTGCTGCAGACCTTCGAGGAGTTAGGCGGAAGCAGCGCTTGGGCGGCCATGGTGAAGAACCACAAGCCAGCGCATACGAAGGCGGACGCACTGCTTAAGGCGGAAGTCATCCGCCAGGCGGCCGAGATGCTGAGGTCCTTGGGTATCACGACCAGAGCAAAGCTGCATGAAGAGGCAGCCAAGGACGAGTCGCTCGAACGGGTAAAGAAGGCGTGGTTGAAGCTTCCAAGCCAATCGTCTGGCGTCACTTTTAACTACCTGCTGATTCTTTCCGGATTCCAGTCTGTGAAACCGGACCGCAGGATCATCAGCTTCGTGGAGGAACATACCGGCTTAGTCGGCAAGGGTCTGACTCCGATGCAGGCAGCAGAGTTGATCAAGGAAGCCGCTCTTCGATACCCCACCGAGCCGCGACGACTCGATCATGTCATCTGGCGGCATATGTCGCGAAGGGACATATTCCTCGCTGATGAGCTTGCCTCTCCCGCAATCGTCGATTGATTAGAAAACCTCCAACTCACGGTGCAGCCCTGCTTTTGACCTTCATACTTACTTCGTTGCGTTAGGTGGACTGTCGTGGAGCCTATGGGCTAGGACAGCGACTAGTCTCACGATCTTCCCTGTTCAGGCCGTCTGATTTCATACCCCCTCAGTCAATAGCCGTTCCTTGACGCTCTCAGGTCCTTAAAACAGACATCCTCCTCTTCATGCCCATCTATATGTTCCGCTGCCTCATTTGTGATCCCAATGTCGCCACTACGGCTTGCCATCCACCCACGGCTTCCGTCTGCCGTGGAACACGCACATGAGCTGCGCCGTTCACGTACTCCTAGATTAAGGATGAAGGCCCTTGTCTAGGTGAATCGTAGATCCCGCCGTTCATGCCCCGCTTGTCCGGCCCCGGCGACGGTTGGACAGGCCGATCCGCCTCGCCCTGCACAGGCTGCCGGCCGGGGCGGGCTGTCCACATCCCGGGGTCTCGCGAAGCTTCCACCTGCTGCCCGCCACCACGCTGGAGGGCATGAGAGCGAAAGACGAACTGGGCCGACGCGGTGAGGAGATGGCTGCGTCCTATCTTTCCGGCGCCGGCCAGCGTGTCATCGACCGAAACTGGCGCAGCCCCGACGGCGAACTGGACATCGTCTCCGTGGACGGGGCGACCATCGTGGTCTCCGAGGTCAAGACCCGGCGCAGCACCGACTACGGCCACCCCTTTGAAGCCATCAACGACGCGAAGGTCCGCCGTCTCCACTCCCTGGGGCACCAGTGGCTGCTCGACCACGGCATGACCGGTACGGCGATGAGGGTGGACGCCGTCGCGGTGCTCTACGGACAGGCGCGTTGGCCTGTGATCGAGTACCTGAAGGACGTCGGCTGATGGGACTCGGACGGACGTTCTCGGTGGCGCTGGTGGGGCTGAACGGGCATATCGTCGAGGTAGAAGCGGACATCGGCCAAACCCTCCCGGCTTTTATTCTTCTGGGGCTGCCGGACGCGGCCCTGACCGAAGCCAAGGAACGGATCAAGGCCGCTGCGAAGAACGCGGGGGTCCCGCTCAGCAGGCGGAAGATCACCGTCAACCTTGTCCCTGCTTCGCTGCCGAAGAAGGGTTCCGGCTTTGACTTGGCCATCCTGATGGCCTCGCTCCAGGCGGCGGGAGACGTCCGGCCCAGCGGCCGCAACATCTTCCTGGCCGAGCTGGGTCTGGATGGGAGGCTCCGGCCGGTCAGGGGTGTACTGCCGGCGGTGGTGGCGGCCGTCGAAGCCGGGTATCCGCATGTTGTCGTTGCCGACGCCAACGCCGCCGAGGCCGCGCTGGTGCCCGGCGCCCAAGTGCGCAGCTTCGGCAACCTGGTTGAGGTCCTCAGGGCCTTCGGCGCCGACGCGAACCGCCTAAATCTCGCCCCACAAGAGCGGTTGGCCCCGTCCGTGCCGGCCTCAGCTCCTCCGGCACCCGCCCCCGACCTGGCGGACGTGGCCGGGCAGCATGAAGCCCGGGCCGCGCTGGAAGTCGCGGCTGCGGGCGGCCATCATTTGCTGCTCGTCGGCCCGCCCGGTGCCGGCAAGACGATGCTCGCCGAACGGTTGCCGGGCATCCTGCCAGATCTTCCCGACCACCATGCCATGGAGGTCACCGCCATCCACTCCCTGAGTGCCACGGCGGCCCCGCTGACCGAACTGGTACGGCGGCCACCGTACGAGAGCCCGCACCACACGGCAACGGCGGTTTCCATCATCGGGGGCGGCTCCGGCATTCCCCGCCCGGGAGCGGCCTCGCGGGCACACCGCGGGGTGCTCTTCATGGACGAGGCACCCGAATACGACCGGCAGGTGCTCGACGCGTTGCGCCAGCCGCTTGAGAGCGGGCGGCTGGTGGTACACCGGGCGGCGGGCAGCGCAGCCTACCCGGCACGCTTCCAGCTCGTCATGGCTGCGAACCCCTGCCCGTGCGGGCTCTCCGGGGGCAAGGGTTTGGAATGCACCTGCACGCCCGACCAGAGGCGCCGCTACTTTGGCAAGCTCTCCAACCCCTTGACCGACCGCATCGATCTGCAGCTGACTCTGCCACGGCTGACGGTGGGGATGATGGCCGCGGGTGCTCGGCGGGAGGACAGCGCGGCCGTCGCCGCCCGGGTAGCGGTGGCACGGACGGCCCAGCGGGTGAGGCTGCAGCCTTGGGGCATCGGGTTGAACGCGGAGATCAGCGGCGAACTGTTGACCGGGAAGCTGCGACTGCCGGCCGCTATCACCAGGGATTTGGACCGGGCCATGGAATGCGGAGTGCTGACCGGCCGTGGCTACTCGCGTGTCCTGCGCGTTGCGTGGACGCTCGCCGACCTGTCCGGCCTGGACCGACCGGACCGGGACTGCGTCGGTACGGCGCTGGCCTTCCGCCAACAGGTCAAGGCGGCCTGACCATGCCTTCGCCATCTGCGGCCGCCGGCCAGGAGGAGATAACCAGAATGACGCAACTGCCGTCCACCGATGAACGCCTTGCCAGGGCGGCGTTGTCCCGGCTGATGGAGCCGTCTGACTGGATCGGCCAGGCACTGGTCGCCGCTGCCGGCGCGCACGACGCCCTGAGAGTCGCCACCGGCCAGATCAAGGCCGGGCATGGTTTGCAGGCGGAATTGCTGCGCGCCCTTGACCGCGAACCCACTGCCTGCAACGCCCAGCCGCTCAACGACGCCCTCGAACGATGGGCGCCGCG
The DNA here is from genome assembly GCF_059091125.1 of Arthrobacter sp. Y3223151. Taxonomy (NCBI): domain Bacteria; kingdom Bacillati; phylum Actinomycetota; class Actinomycetes; order Micrococcales; family Micrococcaceae; genus Arthrobacter; species Arthrobacter sp. Y3223151. The sequence goes on from NZ_JBNHGI010000011.1 coordinate 22,332, forward strand.
CATTAAGGACCTTGCGCCGGGACGCGACCTGGCCGTGATCGGCAGGCTCGGCGGCACCGTGCTCATTCCCGGAGATGCCGTGTGGCCGGCGTCGTTGGCGGACCTCGGGCTGGGCGAACCGCTCTGCCTCTGGGCGCGGGGAAGGTTCACGGACGGCATCCCGGACGTCCGGTCGACGGTGGCCGTTGTCGGCTCCCGGGACAGCACGAATTACGGCAACCAGGTGACCGGCGACATCAGCAGCGGACTCGCACAGCGCGGCTATTGCGTGATTTCCGGCGGGGCCTACGGGATCGACGCGCAGGCCCATCGGTCGGCCCTGGCGGCGGAGACCGAACATGTCGCCACCATGGCGGTCATGGCCGGTGGCCTGGACCGGTACTACCCGGCCGGAAACGAAGAACTGCTCCGCGCCATCGCCAGCCGGGGGATCCTGCTGGCGGAAGTGCCGCCCGGCGCCGCACCCACACGTTGGAGATTCCTGCAACGAAACCGGCTCATCGCAGCGTTGGCCGCCGCAACCATCGTGGTGGAGGCCCACTGGCGCTCCGGGGCACTGAATACCGCCCATCACGCCGCAGGGCTTGGCCGCGGCGTGGGCGCCGTTCCCGGATCCGTCTACAGCGCGAACTCGGCCGGTACCCACCGGCTGCTGCGCGACGGGAGCGCAACTGCCGTCACGGATGCCGCAGAGGCGGCCGAGCTCGCGGGACCGCTGGGAACAGTGCAGGCCGGGAGTCAAGAGGTGCTCGCCGACCACGACGGACTCGGTGTGGACGACCTGCTGCTGCTCGACGCGCTGCCGGTTCGCCGGGGAAGCACCGTGGACAAGCTCGCCACCGTCGCGGGGATCCCGGTCCGCACCGTCCTCGCGGGACTCGGCCGGTTGGAAGCGGCAGGACTGGCCCTCCAGGACGCCACCGGCTGGCGCCGCGGGCGCAGGGACTGAGTAGGACGCAGGGAAGGAGGCGCGGCGGCAATTCGGCCCCGTTCCCGTGCGCCTCCTTGAGTTCGGCGGGCCGGGCCAGCAAAGTGAGGGGATGAGCTCTGCAGACCAACCCGAAGAGCAGGGCACCGGGCCGCTCCCACAGGCCTTCGACGCGGCCCTTGATGGCTTCGCCCGCTATCTGAAGGCGGAACGGGCTCGCTCGGAACACACCATCCGCGCCTATGTGACCGACGTCCGGCACCTGCTCGGCTACGCAGCGGAAAGCGGTGCCCGGGAGCTGCCGGACATCATGCTCGGCACCCTGCGGTCCTGGCTGGGCGCGATGAACGGAGCCGGCATGGCCAGATCCACGCTGGCGCGGCGCACGGCCACCGCCCGCACGTTCATGGGCTGGGCGCTGCGGGAAGAGCTCATCCACACCGATCCGTCGCTCCGGCTGAAGGCGCCCAAACGCAACGGCTCGCTGCCCACCGTGCTGCGCCCGGCCCAGGTCGACGAGTTGTTCCGGACGCTCGCCGAGGAAGCCGCCGAGGGGGAGCCGATGCCCCTGCGGGACCGGGCGATGATCGAACTGCTCTATGCCACCGGCGTGCGCGTCAGCGAGCTCGCGGGCCTGGACATCGACGACGTGGACAACGAACGCCGGACCATCCGCGTGCTCGGTAAGGGCAACAAGGAGCGCACCGTTCCGTTCGGCCTGCCGGCCGCCGTCGCCATGGACGACTGGCTGCGCCGCGGTCGGCCCAGGCTCGCCCGCGCGGAAAGCGGTCCGGCCCTGTTCCTGGGCCAACGGGGCAGGCGGGTGGACCCGCGCCAGGTGCGCTCCGTCGCGGCGAGGCTCTTCGGCCTGCTCGGCGACACCTCGGCCACCGGGCCGCACGCCCTCCGGCACAGCGCCGCCACGCACCTGTTGGACGGGGGAGCGGACCTCCGGGCAGTCCAGGAAATCCTCGGCCACAGCACTTTGGCGACCACCCAGCTCTACACCCACGTCTCGGTGGACCGGCTGCGCCGCAGCTACCAGCAGGCGCACCCGCGGGCCTGATCCCGGAGACACGGGAGGGCGGAACCAGGCCGTTCCGCCCGGAACACGGCCGCTGGGGGAGCCCCTGGACCGGCGTGCAGCGGCGGAACCGGCGACACGCCATAACACATTGGTAGTTACACTGGCGCAATTCGATGCCGTACGGCACAATGAGGAACGAAGCGTCGGAAACAGCAGTACTGACAAGTTCCATCCGTTGACAGGCTGAAGGTCGTTGGGGAAGACGTACCTACAGCAAATGGAGGATGGGATGTCTGTTGTGATGACGCGTGGAGTGCTGTTTGTGCATTCAGCACCTTCGGCACTGTGCCCGCATATCGAGTGGGCCGTCGGATCCGTCGTGGACAAGCGAACGGATCTCGAGTGGACCCCGCAGCCTGCCGCGCCCGGAATGTACCGGGCCGAGCTGTCGTGGGTCGGCGCGCAGGGGACCGGCGCCATGCTGGCTTCCGCCCTGCGCGGCTGGGCCCACCTGCGCTATGAAGTCGCCGAAGAGCCGAGCGCCGGGGTGGACGGCGGCCGCTGGTCGCACACGCCCGAACTCGGCATCTTCCACGCCATGACCGACGTCCACGGAAACATCATGGTGAGCGAGGACCGCATCCGCTACGCCTACGAAGCCGGTGCCGGCGATCCCGCTGCCGTCTACCACGAACTGTCCCTCGCCCTGGGCGAGGCCTGGGACGAAGAACTCGAGCCTTTCCGCCACGCCGCCGAAGGCGCCCCCGTGCGCTGGCTGCACCAGGTCGGCTGACGCCGGCTCACTCCCTCCTCCATCCACGCAAAAGGGAGGGCGACCGGTAATAACCGGCCGCCCTCCCTTTCGTGTTGCCCGCAGGCAAGCACATGGTGAACGGTGAACTGCTAGACGTTGCGGAACACGACGACGGCGTTGTGGCCGCCGAACCCGAAGGAGTTGTTCAGCGCGACGATGTCGCCCTGCGGCAGGTCGCGGGCGGAGGTGACCACATCCAGCGGGATCTCCGGGTCCTGGTTGTCCAGGTTGATCGTGGCCGGAGCGCGGCGTTCGTAGACGGCCATCACGGTCATCACGGACTCCACGGCGCCCGACGCGCCGAGCAGGTGGCCGGTCTGCGACTTGGTCGCGGAGACGGCAACGTTGCCGACATGGTCCCCGAGCGCGGCCTTCAAGGCAGTGTATTCCGGCTTGTCGCCGACAGGAGTGGACGTGGCGTGGGCGTTGACGTGCACCACGTCGGTCGCCTGTGCCCGGGCATCGAACAGTGCGGCCTTCAGCGCGCGGGTGGCGCCAAGCCCCTCGGGATCCGGGGCGGTGATGTGGTAAGCATCGGCGGTGACGCCGGAGCCGGCGAGCTCGGCATAGATGCGGGCACCGCGGGCCAAAGCATGTTCCTCGGCCTCGAGCACCAGCGCGCCGGCGCCTTCGCCCATCACGAAGCCGTCCCGGTCCAGGTCGTACGGGCGCGAAGCACGCTCGGGGTCGTCGTTGCGCCTGGACAGGGCCTGCATCGCGCTGAACGCCGCGATGGGCATGGGGTGGATCGCGGCCTCGGCGCCGCCGGTCATGACCACGTCGGCCTTGCCGGCGCGGATCAGGTCGATGCCCAAGGCCATGGCTTCGGTGCCGGAAGCGCAGGCGGAGACCGGGGTGTGGGCGCCGGCGCGGGCTCCCAGGTCCATGCTCACGGCCGCGGCCGGGCCGTTCGGCATCAGCATGGGCACTGTCATCGGCAGCACCCGCCGGGGCCCGCGGTCGCGCAGGGTGTCCCACGCGTCAAGCAGCGTCCACACGCCGCCGATACCGGTGGCGAAAGCCACGGCCAGGCGGTCGTGGTCCACCTCTTCGATGCCGGAGTCTTTCCAGGCCTCACGGGCCGCCACCACGGCGAACTGGGTGGAGGGGTCCATCCGCTTGGCTTCGACCCGGGTCAGTACTTCGTCCGGGCGGTTGCTGGCCTGGGCGGCGAACGTCACCGGCAGCTCGTACTGGGCTACCCAATCATCTTCGAGGGTACGGGCCCCGGAAACGCCCTTGAGCGCATTCCGCCACATCGTGGGGACGTCGCCGCCGATCGGGGTGGTGGCGCCGAGGCCGGTGATGACTACTTTGCGTGCCATTGATTCATTCTCTCAATAGTGATTGGGCAATAAATCCGGTGCGGCGGCCGGACCGGGGGTCACCCGCCGGCCGCCGAGTCCCGGGAGCCCCCGGGCGGCGCGGAACTACGCCTGGGCGTTGACGATGAAGTTGACGGCGTCACCGACGGTCTTGAGGTTCTTGACCTCTTCGTCCGGGATGCGCACGCCGAACTTTTCCTCGGCGTTGACCACGATGGTCATCATCGAGATGGAATCGATGTCCAGGTCATCGGTGAAGGACTTGTCCATCTCGACAGCCTCCGGGGCCAGGCCGGTCTCTTCATTGACGATCTCGGCCAGACCGGCCAGGATTTCTTCGTTGCTAGCCATGGTGGCTCCTTTTCTTGTGCTGCCGGACGGTGTCCGGACGGGGTGTCAAACCGCGGTCTGCGGCCTGGTTCTGGTGGGAATGTAGGGGAGGCCCGACTACCGCAAGGCAGTCTACGGCAGGACGATGACCTGCGCGCCGAAGACCAGGCCGGCGCCGAAGCCGATCTGCAGGGCGAATCCTCCGGAGAGCGCGGGGTTCTCCTGCAACAGGCGGTGGGTGGCCAAGGGGATGGACGCCGCCGAGGTGTTGCCGGCGTCGGCGATGTCCCGCGCCACGACCACGCTCTCGGGCAGCTTCAGCTGCTTGACCATCTCGTCGATGATGCGCATGTTCGCCTGGTGCGGCACGAACGCGGCGAGGTCTTCGGGCTGCAGGCCGGCCGCCTCCAGCGCCTGCTTGGCTACCTTGGCCATTTCCCAGACCGCCCAGCGGAACACGGATGGGCCGTCCTGCCGCAGCGTGGGCCAGAGCTTGTGGTCATTCTCGTCGAAGGTGTCCGAGACGGCCGAGAGCGAGCCGGCGGCCTCTGCGGCCAGCGAGAGCTCGCGGACGTGGTTGAGCGAGTGGGTCATGCTGATGGTGTCCCACTTGCTGCCGTCGGAGCCCCAGACCGGCTTGCTGATGCCCGGCGTGTCGGACGGGCCCACGATGACGGCGCCGGCGCCGTCGCCCAGCAGGAACGAGATCGTCCGCTCGGTGTTGTCGATGACGTCGGAGAGCTTCTCCGCGCCGACCACCAGCACGTAGTCGGCGGTTCCGGAGCGGACCAGGGCATCGGCCTGAGCAATGCCGTAGCAGTAGCCGGCGCAGGCGGCGGAGATATCGAAGGCGGGAGCCGGGGTGGCGCCGATCCGGTCGGCCAGGGCCGCGGCGGCCGACGGCGTGGCGTAGGGATGGGAGACGGTGGAGACGAGGACGGCCCCGAGCTGGTCGCCGGTGATGCCGGCCTGGGCCATCGCTTCCTTGGCGGCGCCTTCGGCCATGTCCAGCACGGACGTGTTGGCGCCCGCCCGGTGACGGGTCACGATTCCGGTCCGCTGGCGGATCCACTCGTCGGAGGAATCGATCCACTGGCAGACGTCGTCGTTGGTGACGATGACGTCCGGACGGTACGCTCCGATGCCCAGGATGCGCGTGAAGTCGCGTAGCGGGGTCTGCTGGATGACGGGTGTGCTCACTGCTCGGATTCTCCAGACGTGCGGTTCAGGACGGGGGTCTGTTCGGTGTGCTCGGCGATGAAGGCGCGGGCCGCTTCCAGGTCTTCCGGCGACTTCAGGGCCATGGTTGCTACGCCCTTCATGCCGCGCTTGGCCAGCCCGGCGAGGGTGCCGGCCGGCGGCAGCTCCAGCAGCCCGGTGACGCCGACGGACACCAGCTTCTCCATGCACTTGTCCCAGCGGACCGGGCGCGACACCTGGGCGATCAGGCTGTCCAGGTTCTCGTCGCCGCCGAAGACCGGTTCGCCGTCGTAATTGGAGAGCAGGGTCAGCGACGGCAGGGCCGGCTTCAGCTGGGGACGCAGGGTTTCCAGCGCGCTGACCGCCGGGGCCATGTGTTCGGTGTGGAAGGCGCCGGCGACCTTCAGCGGGATCACCCGCGCCTTGGCCGGCGGATTCGCGGCGAACGCCTGCAGCTGCTCGAGCGTGCCGGCGGCCACGGTCTGGCCGCCGCCGTTGGCGTTGGCCGGGGTGAGCCCGGCCGCTTCGATCGCGGCGAGCACGTCGTCCGGGTCCCCGCCGAGCACGGCGCTCATCCCGGTCGGGGTCTGCGCGGCGGCGCGCGCCATGGCGTTCGCCCGCTCGCGCACGAAGTTCATGGCATCGTTCTCGGTCAGCGCGCCGGCGATGGCGGACGCCGTAATTTCACCCACGGAGTGGCCGGCCACGACGGTGGACAGGTCGAGCGGCTCATCGGCGGTCAGGGCGCGGGCGGCCAGCAGGCCGGCGGCCACGATCAGGGGCTGGGCGACGGCGGTGTCCTTGATGGTCTCCTCATCGGACACGGTGCCGTGCGTGAGAAGGTCCAGCTGGGCGATGTCGCTGAGCAGTCCGAGGTGTTCGGGCACACCGGGGACCTCGAGCCAGGGATTGAGGATTCCGGGCGTCTGGGAACCCTGGCCCGGGCAGACTATTGCAAGCACGTATTCAAGCTTTCCAAAGAGGAGGCGGTTTCCACGGTGTTTCGGCACACGAAGCTCGCCGAACCGCTTTGTAGGAAGTCTACAAGGTGCCGCGGACTACTGCCGAGCCGGCGCGCGGTCCTTCGGGTTCCGCGCGGGAGCCATCAGGCGGCCCACGCCGAGGGCAGTCTGGAGCACGAAGGCCTCCCGCGGCAGCAGCGGATCCCAGCCGGTCACGTCGCAGACCCGGCGCAGCCGGTAGCGCACCGTGTTGGCGTGGACGAACAGTTCCCGCGCCGTGGCTTCCAGCGAATGCCCCAGCGACAGGTAGCTGGAGAGCGTTTCGACCAGCCCGTTGCCGGCGTTGAGCAGCGGCACGTAAATGTACTTGTAGAGGTCGCGGCGCGCGGCGTCGTCGCCGGACATCACCCGTTCGGGCCACAGGTCGTTGGCGGCCACGGGACGCGGCGCGGCCGGCCAGGCCTTGGCCGCGTTAAGCCCGGCGAAGGCGGCCTGGGCCGAGGTGCTGGCGTCCACCAGCGAGCGGGCCTCCGGGCCGTAGACCACCGGCCCGGGCCCGAAGAGTTCGGCCAGGCGCACGAAGGCGGTGTCCTGGTCCGACAGGCCGCCCAGCACCAGGATCAGCCGCTCGCCCTGGATGCCCACCAGTGTGTCGGCGGCGTAGCGGGAGCTGGCGCGGCGCAGTTCGGTCACGAAGCTGGGGCCCGGTTCACCGGGGGAGCCGCCCACCATCACCGTGATGGGCCCGGTGGTCTTCCAGCCGACCGCGGCGATCCGGGAGCGCAGGGCGTCGGAGCTTTCGCCGCGGAGGATCGCATCCACGACCAGCGCCTCGAGCCGGGTATCCCAGGAGCCGCGCGTCTCGGCGGCGCGGGCGTACACGTCGGCGGCAGCGAAGGCGACCTCCCGGGAATAGCGCAGCACCGCTTCGCGCAGTTGGGCCTCGTCGCTTTCGCCGGCAAGGTCCGGCACTTCGTCTTCGACGGCTTCGACCACCACGCGGATCAGTTGCAGGGCGCGTTGCAGGCTAATGGAGCGGGTCAGCTCGGTGGGGGCGGTGCCGAAGACGTCGTTCATCACCCAGGCCGGGGACGTGGGGCGTTCGTACCACGTCACGAACGACGCGATGCCCTTTTGCGCCACCAAACCGAGGGCGGAGCGTTCGTCCGGCCGCAACCCGCGGTACCAGGGCAGGTCCGACTCCAGCCGCTTCAGGGTCACCGTCGCCAGCGCCCCGACCTTGGTCCGCAGCCGCTCCAAGGTTGCCGGGTTGCCAGTGGCGGCCCGGTCGCCCTTCCGCCCTGCGCCGGCGCGGCGCCCGCCGGCGGCGGAGGTCGACGGCGTCGCCTGCCGTGCCGTGGTTTTCTTGGCGGCCGTCGTGCCCGGTGGGGCAGCCGTCTTGGCAGGTTCGGTCCGGGCGTGGGGCATGCAACGAGCATACGCACTTGCCCGGGCAAGCTCCATTCCGGCTTTTGTGTGGTTCCTACTAAAACAGGCGGCGGACCCGGCCGCAAAGCGCCGGGTCCGCCGCCCGTCGGGTGGCGTGTTGCCGCGGCTAGGAGTCGCCGCCGGCGTTGCCCGAGGTGCCCGCGTTGACGTCCATCAGGCGGTACTTGTCGAACGCGTCCCGCGGCACATTCTGATCGACTTCGCCGCGGCGGGCCAGCATCTGCAGTGCCCGGACCACGATCGAGTGGCTGTCGATCTTGAAGAAGCGCCGGGCCGCGGCCCGCGTGTCGGAGAACCCGAAGCCGTCGGCGCCCAGGGTCGCGAACTCGTTGGGCAGGTACTGCCGGATCTGGTCCGGCACGGCCGCCATGTAGTCGCTGACCGCCACGATCGGGCCGGTCGCCCCTTCGAGCTGCTGGGCCACGAAGGGCTTGCGCGGCTCGGCGCCGGGGTTCAGGAACGCCTCCTCCTCGGCGGCCAGGCCGTCGCGGCGCAGTTCGTTCCAGCTGGTCACCGACCAGACGTCGGCGGAGACGCCCCAGTCATCGGCCAGCAGCTGCTGGGCTTCCAGCGCCCACGGCACGGCCACGCCGGAGGCCAGCAGCTGGGTGCGGGGCCCGTCGACCTTGGCCGGAGCCAGCAGGTAGATGCCCTTGACCAGGCCCTCGACGTCCAGTTCCTCCGGTTCGGCGGGCTGGACGATCGGCTCGTTGTACACGGTCAGGTAGTACATCACGTTGGGATCCGGATGGTTCCCGCCGTACATGCGCTCCAGGCCGGCGCGGATGATGTGTCCGATCTCGTACCCGTAGGCCGGGTCGTAGGTGACGACCGCCGGGTTGGTGGAGGCGAGGACCGGGGAGTGCCCGTCCGCGTGCTGCAGGCCCTCGCCGGTCAGGGTGGTCCGTCCCGCGGTAGCGCCGATTACGAAGCCGCGGGCCATCTGGTCGGCGGCGGCCCAGAAGAAGTCACCGGTGCGCTGGAAGCCGAACATCGAGTAGAAGATGTAGATCGGCACCAAGGGCTCGCCGTGGGTGGCGTAGGAGGTGCCGACGGCGGTGAAGGCGGCGGTGGAGCCGGATTCGTTGATGCCCGTATGCAGGATCTGTCCCTGTGGGGATTCCTTGTACGCCAGGACCAAATCGCGGTCCACGGAGAGGTAGTTCTGCCCCTTGGGGTTGTAGATCTTGGCGGTCGGGAAGAACGAGTCCATGCCGAAGGTCCGTGCCTCGTCCGGAATGATCGGGACCACGCGGGCACCGAATTCCTTGTCCCGCATCAGGTCCTTCAGCAGGCGCACGAACGCCATGGTGGTGGCCGCCTGCTGTTTCCCGGAGCCGCGCTTGGCAACCTCGTACGCCTTGTCCTCGGGCAGGTGCAGCTGCTGGTGCGCGGTCCGGCGCTCCGGCACGGCGCCGCCGAGCGCGGCCCGGCGTTCCATCATGTACTTGATCTCCGGGGTGTCCGGGCCCGGCCGGTAGTACGGCGGCCGGTACGGATCGGCCTCGAGCTGCTCGTCCGAGATCGGGATGCGCAGGTGGTCGCGGAAGTCCTTCAGGTCCTGCAGGGTCAGCTTCTTCATCTGGTGGGTCGCGTTGCGGCCCTCGAAGTGCGTGCCCAGGCCGTAGCCCTTGACCGTCTGGGCGAGGACCACCGTGGGCTTGCCCTTGAATTCGGTGGCGGCGCGGTAGGCGGCGTAGACCTTGTGGTAGTCGTGGCCGCCGCGCTTGAGGTTCCAGATCTGCTCGTCGGTCATGTCCGCGACCATTTCCTTGGTCTGCGGGGTCTTGCCGAAGAAGTGCTCGCGGACAAACCCGCCGGATTCGGCCTTGTAGGTCTGGTAGTCGCCGTCGAGGGTGGAGTTCATGATGTCCACCAGCGCGCCGTCATGGTCCTTGGCGAGCAGTTCGTCCCACTCCCGGCCCCAGGTCACCTTGATGACATGCCAGCCGGCGCCGCGGAAGAAGGCCTCGAGCTCCTGCATGATCTTGCCGTTGCCGCGCACCGGCCCGTCGAGGCGCTGCAGGTTGCAGTTGATCACGAACGTGAGGTTGTCCAGCTTTTCGTTGGCAGCCAGCTGCAGGAAGCCGCGCGACTCCGGTTCGTCCATCTCGCCGTCGCCCAGGAAGGCCCAGACGTGCTGGTCGGAGGTGTCCTTGATCCCGCGGTTCTGCAGGTAGCGGTTGAGCTGCGCCTGGTAGATGGCGTTGGCCGGGCCGATGCCCATGGAGACGGTGGGGAATTCCCAGAACTCGGGCATGGAGCGCGGGTGCGGGTAGGAGGGCAGGGCATGGCCTTCGCGGGACTTTTCCTGCCGGAAGCCGTCCAGGTCCTCCTCGGACAGCCGGCCTTCCAAGAAGGCGCGCGCGTACATGCCGGGGGAGGCGTGGCCCTGGAAGAAGATCTGGTCGCCGCCGCCGGGGTGGTCCTTGCCGCGGAAGAAGTGGTTGAAGCCCACTTCGTAGAGGGTGGCCGCGCCGGCGTACGTGGAGATGTGTCCGCCCACGCCGATGTCCGGACGCTGGGCCCGGTGCACCAGCATGGCCGCGTTCCAGCGCATCCAGGCGCGGTAGCGGCGCTCGATCTCCTCGTCGCCCGGGAACTCCGGCTCCTGGTCGACCGGAATGGTATTGACGTAGTCCGTGGTGGTCACCATCGGCACGCCGACGCTCTGCGCACCCGCACGCTGCAGGATGGAGCGGACAATAAACTGGGCCCGTTCGGTGCCCTGGCTCTCCACCAGACCGTCGAAGGACTCAATCCATTCGGCGGTTTCTTCGGGATCGCGATCCGGCAGCTGGCTTGTCAGCCCGCTCAGGATGTGCGAGGTATCTTCTCCTGCGCTCACGTCCAACCTCTCATACGTGCAGATTGTGTCTGCGCCTTACGTGGCATAGCGACCCGGCGCATGGTCCGGCCGGGAGATATTCTTCAGTGCCACTCTAACTGTTCACGGCATTACAACGCAGCCGGAGCCGGCCGTGCCACTTGTTACGACGACGGCGGAGGCCGCACCGCCGACGCCGTTGCCGGACGCACGGACACCGTTTCCGTAGGGCCCCCGCCGTCGTCCCTTAAGAAAGAGGCGTAAAGCGGCGCCGCGGCGCGGCAAAAACCGGCAGCGTCTTGCGGGTGGCTTGAAGCGAGGGCGATTAGGGTGTTGGCTTGTAACTAGCAACACGCCCATCGCCATCGGTGGGATGAATCAATACGTTCCATACAGGAGGAGCACAGTGGGCGAGGCCGAAGCCGCCGCGGTAGAGAATGTGGCAGGCAATTTGGGTTTCAAAGACGGGGACCTGATCCAGGAATTCGGCTATGACGAGGACGTGGACTTCGATCTGCGTGACGACATCGAGGACCTCACCGGCTCCGAACTGCTGACCGAGGACGACCACGACGTGGTGGACGCAGTGATCCTGTGGTGGCGTGACGGCGACGGCGACCTCGTGGACGCGCTGGTCGACACGCAGACAACCCTCGGGCCGGGCGGGGTGGTCTGGGTGCTGACGCCGAAGTCCGGCCGGGACGGCTACGTGCCGCCGGCCGACGTCCAGGAAGCGGCGCCTACTGCCGGCCTGCACGTGACCACTTCCGCCGGCGTATCCGGCGATTGGGCCGCCACCCGGCTGGTCAGCAAGCGGACCAACAAGTGACCGCGGACGCACCCCGGACCGGGCTGCCCGCACCCGATTTCGAGCTGGCCAACCAGTTCGGCGAACCCGTCAGGCTCTCCGCCCTGCGCGGTGAGAACGTCGTGCTGGTCTTCTACCCGTTCGCTTTCTCCGGCATCTGCACCGGCGAGCTGTGTGAGTTGCGCGACGATCTGGGCCTCTTCCGCAGCGAGAATGCCCGCGTGCTGGCCGTGTCCGTCGACCATAAGTTCGCCCTGCGCGCGTTCGCGGAGCAGGAGGGCTACGAGTTCGACCTGTTGGCCGACTTCTGGCCGCACGGCGATGCGGCCAAGGCCTACGGCGTGTTCGACGACGACTCCGGCATGGCGCTGCGCGGTACCTTCATCATCGACGCCGAAGGGATCTTGCGGCACGTAATCCGCAATCCCCGCAGCCAGGCCCGCGACATCCAGGAATACCACCGCGTGCTGAAAGAGCTCTAGCCGCCATGGAGTTGCTGCGGCCGGCGCTCGAGATCCTGGCTGGACGCAGTCTGGCCGTGTTGACCGGCGCGGGCCTCAGCACCGATTCCGGCATCCCGGACTACCGCGGCCCCACCTCCGTCCCGCGCGCACCGATGACCTACCAGCAGTTCGTCGGCGACGAGGACCTGCGCCGCCGCTACTGGGCGCGCAACCACGTCGGCTGGCGGCACATGCACCACGCCGCGCCCAACCTTGGCCACTACGCGCTGGCAGCGATGGAGCAGAACGGCCTGCTCAGCGGCCTGATCACGCAGAACGTGGACCGGCTGCATGAGGACGCCGGGAGCGTGAACGTCATTGACCTGCATGGGCGTTTCGACCGGGTGATCTGCCTGGCCTGCGGGGACGTGACCAGTCGCTCCTCGCTGGCGGTGCGGCTGGAGGAACTCAACCCCGCCTACGCCGCCGCCGGCGATGCCGGCGACGTCGCTCCGGATGCCGATGCCGACGTCGCCGACACCTCCCGCTTCGTCGTGGCCGACTGCCTGGTCTGCGGCGGCATGCTCAAGCCGGACTTCGTCTACTTCGGCGAGAATGTCCCCAAGGACCGGGTGGCGGCGGCCTACGCCATGGTGGACGACGGCGGGGCGCTGCTGGTTGCCGGGTCCTCGCTCACCGTGATGAGCGGCCTGCGGTTCGTCCGGCACGCCGCCAAACAGGGCAAACCCGTAGTGATCATCAACCGCGGCGCCACCCGCGGCGACGAACTGGCCGACCTGAAGCTGGAAACGGGCGTCTCCGAGGCTCTCGGCCACTTGGCTGCGGAGTTGCCGGGCCGGCTCCCCAAGCCGGCCTGAGGCGCTGCCAGGAGGACGTGCTGCCCATCCGGGCGCCGGCTGCTCCCCCTGAGGAAGGTCTCAGGTTACAGGTTGCATCGTGTTGATCCGCACGTGAATTTGGTTGGCGTTCACGCCGGTTTATCCGGTAGAGTAAATCCTCGTGATGTTGCGGCGGATAACGCTCCGCGGTCCCGCTTTCGACATTACAACGGGTCTTTAGCTCAGCTGGTAGAGCGCCACGTTTACACCGTGGATGTCATCGGTTCGATCCCGGTAGGACCCACGAACAAACCCCGCACTGTCAGGCCAGTCGCCTGGGAGCGCGGGGTTTTTTCGTGCCCATGCCCCCGCATGCGCCGAGCCGCAGTTTCCGGTTCCCGGGTAGCGGGCCCCCCATTCCTGAGCGAATCTTGGGGTTCAGCGGACGGCTGCCGGTGTATCGTGGGGCTCCCGGTAGCCGCTGCAGGGGGCAGGGGAGCCGGATGGATGAGGTAACGGCCCCGCCCGCTGTTGGGGGATGGGCGGGGCTGTCCCTCGGAGTTGGGGATGCCGGATGAGGTGTTAGTCCGCGCCCAGCCTCCGACCACGTCGGAACTCTTCCCCCGATGCAAGGGGGCTCCCAGGTCCCCAACCGGGTCTTCCACGCTGCCCGGCAAGCGGCACCGACCTGCCGCGAGGCTTCCGGCCGGAAATGGGAAAAAGCTGCCAGCCATACTCGCCGGTCGTGAGGATCTTCGTCCCCCGGATCGCCGTCCATTCACAGGTCCAAAGGGAAAGGCACTGTCCCGTGAGGGACAGTGCCTTTCGGGGCAGCCGTTAGATGGGGGATCAACGGAACTGCCAGGGGATAAGCGGTGCAGCAACCGGGAGATGGGGGCTCCCGGGCGTTCAATGCCACCGCCAAGCCACAGTCTGCCATGACCCGTGGGCATTTCTCAACCACCAAGATTGATCTGGCAAACGTGTCACTCAATATCCGCTTTTCCGGGCCAAAAGCCGGCACTGGGCCATACCATCCGCGACCCGCAGATGGGCGCAATCGGCCCCAATTGCGCCGATCTTAAGCCAAGACAGAGCAGCTGCTGAGTCGTGCAATAACGGTTAAGCAACGGCGTCTCCAAACCCTCCACAACGGGCCTTGGGTCTGCAAGGCTGAAGCGGTCATGCCGGCTTTCGTGAGGGGCAACAATGGAGAAGTTCTGCCGTAGTGCAGGCCACACTTTCATCCCTGCGCGCTCCTTCTCGGCACGGCTCTGTGCTTGCTCCGGCACGCACCGCCGGCCTTGCTCGGGACAAGACGCCGGCCGGATGCCCGGGCAGGACGTGCTGGATGAAGCAGAGCTGACCGCGGCAACGCCTCGTGCATCGACTCCCCGCCCGGATCCCGGCACGGACGCCGTCGCCGGCAGTGGCATTCCCGGCGCGCTGTCCGGCCGTGGCTCTCCCGACGGGGACGACGCGGACGATGCCGCAATCGACGCCTGGCTGCGCTTCCGTCCCTCGGCTGCCGCCGGCGAATGAGTCACAGCTAACGCCAGCCCGCTTAGCCGGTGCCGCCGGTCGGGATTAGGCTTGGGGAGGAACCTCGGCCCGCTCGGGCTGTACGCTGACGTCCCTGACCGCGGGGACCGCACACATGGAGACTCAATGAGCGCACACATCGGTGTGACAGGTCTGGCCGTCATGGGCGCCAACCTGGCACGGAACTTCGCCCGCAACGGCTTCACGGTCGCCCTGCACAACCGCTCCGTGGAAAAGACGGACGCCCTGCTGTCCGCCCACGGCGACGAGGGCGACTTCATCCGCACCGAGTCGCTGCAGGAGCTGGTGGACAACCTGCAGAAGCCCCGCCGCGTGCTCATCATGGTCAAGGCCGGCAAGCCGGTCGACTCGGTCATCGAGCAGTTGGTGCCGTTGCTGGAAGAGGGCGACATCGTCATCGACGCCGGCAACTCGCACTACGAGGACACCCGGCGCCGTGAGGCCGCCCTGGCCGAGAAGGGGCTGCACTTCGTGGGCATCGGGGTCTCGGGCGGCGAGGAAGGGGCGCTCCTCGGACCGTCCATCATGCCCGGCGGTTCCCGGCAGTCCTACGATTCACTCGGCCCCATGCTGGAAAAGATCTCCGCCAAGTACGACGGCGAACCCTGCTGCAGCTGGGTGGGCACCGATGGCGCGGGCCACTTCGTGAAGATGGTGCACAACGGTATCGAGTACGCTGACATGCAGGTCATCGGCGAGGCCTACGACCTGCTCCGCACCGGTGCCGGCCTGGAGCCGCAGCAACAGGCCGAGATCTTCACCGCCTGGAATAAGACCGAGCTCTCGTCCTTCCTCATCGAGATCACCGCGGAGGTGCTCGCGCACACCGACGCCAAGACCGGCAAGCCGTTCGTCGACGTGGTGGTGGACTCCGCCGGGCAGAAGGGCACCGGGCGCTGGACCGTCGTCTCCGCACTGGAGCTCGGATCGCCGGTCTCCGGCATTGCCGAGTCGGTTTTCGCGCGCGGCCTTTCCTCGCAGCGCGGCCAGCGGGCGATTGCCCAGGACGTGCTCTCAGGGCACGAAGAGGACGTTAAGGTCCCCCAGAGCTTCGTCGAGGACGTCCGCCAGGCGCTGTTCGCGTCCAAGCTGGTCAGCTACGCCCAGGGCATCGACATGCTCGGTTCCGCCGCGGGCGAGTACGGCTGGGACCTGAAGCTGGACGAGATCGCCTCGCTCTGGCGCGCCGGCTGCATCATCCGCGCAGAACTGCTGGACGACATCATGAAGGCCTACGCCGGCGACTCCAAGCCGGAAAACCTGCTCTTCGCCCCGGCCTTCGCCGAAGCGATCGGCGCGGCAGTCCCCGCCTGGCGCCGCGTGGTGGCCACCGCCGTCCAGCTGGGCATCCCGGTACCGGTGTTCGCATCCTCGCTGGCCTACTACGACGGGCTGCGCCGTAAGCGCCTGCCTGCCGCCCTGACCCAGGGCCTGCGCGACCTCTTCGGCGCCCACACCTACGGGCGGACGGACGCCGAAGGCACCTTCCACACCCTTTGGAGCGGCGACAAGTCCGAGGTTTCCGCGGTCGACACGCACTGAAACTTAACTGTGGCGAACGCCCCGTACCTGCACAAGCAGATGCGGGGCGTTCGCTGTTTGCACGGTGAGTATTAGGCGTCTTGCCGCGACTCAACTCCTGTTCGGTCGACGGCTCCGGCGGCTTCAACCCGGTTTCGTCCGGGACTCAGGAGGCCTGGAGCGCTGCGTCGGAACTCATGCCGCCGACTTCTGCACCTTCGAGTAGAAGAACTGGAGGAGGTCGGCCCCGAATTCCGCGCTGAACAGGGCGGCGGTCCAGCGGGTTGGCTTCGGAGCCAGCAGCAGGCCGAAGATAAAGCCGCTGGCCACCCATTGGCCTAGGCAGAACGGGCAGGTCAGCAGTTCGCCGATGGCTTTCCGTAGCCCGGTGCCGCGTACGTCTTCGGCCAGTTCGGCTGCTCCGCTTTGCCCTTCAAAGGTAGTGAAGGGAGCCCGCAGCGGGCTGGTGACCGGGGCCTTGGTCAGCAGGCGGGAGAGCTTGTGTGTGGCAATAGCGATCAGCGCCAGGTCGCTCCACCGGGGCGCGTCCGGCAGGGTGCGGCGGGAGCGGTGAACGGCGGCTGTCCCCAAGGCCAGTCCTGCGCCGTGAACACCCATCAGCAACAGGAATGAGCCCAGCGGCCGGTGCTCTCCGTGGGTGTATTCATCCTTCTCGCGCCGCAGCAGGGCCCGTAATGTCTGAGCTTTTTCCTGATACATCTGTTGCTTGCCCTCCCCGTCTGGTGCCCTGGGGCGAGTTTATCGGCGCCATGGGGGACGCAACAGGGCGGGACACCCGTGGAACGGCACGACTGATGGGCTAAAACCGCACCGTTAAGCGGAAATCGGCCCCTCCTCGGAAAGTTGAGGAGGGGCCGATTTTTCAGGTCTGCTTCCTGCTATAGCTTTGAAGCGCGGTAGCCCGCTGCCCGAGCTGCACCTTCTAGGAGTGCGGGCTGAGCCAGCTGGCCCGAGGTGCTACAGCAACTCAGCGCGCAGTTCGGCCGCCGATTTGGGGGAGAGCAGGCCGGGCGGTACGTCGAAGACGGTGACTGCGCCGAACCGGCCCTGCTGGTGCAGGCGGTGCACGGCCCGGGCGTAGGCCACCAGAACGCTGGCGGTGAACTCCGGGTTGCTCTCCAGCGAGAGTCCGTACTCGATGACCTGGGCGTGTTCGTCACTGGTGTTGCCGCTGCGGATGGTCATCCCGCCGTGCGGCATGGCGCTGTGGTCGCGGGCCAGCTCGTCGGCGGTGACGAAATGGACCTCGGTGTCGTACTGGTCGAAGTAATGCGGCATGGTCACGATGGCCTCGCGGACTGCGTCGGGGTCGGCGCCGTCTGCCAGCACCACGAAGCATTCACGGGTGTGCTTCTGGCGCGTCTCCAGCTGCGGGCGGCTGCCGTCGCGTACCTGTTCAATCGCGGCCTCCGACGGCAGCGTGTACTGCACGCCGGCTGCGACACCGGGCACCCGGCGGACGGCGTCCGAGTGTCCCTGGCTCAGCCCGCGGCCCCAGAAGGTGTAGGTGTCGCCGTCGGGCAGGAGGGCTTCGCCGTACACCCGGTTGATGGAAAACATGCCCGGGTCCCAGCCGGCGGAAATCAGCGCTGTCTTGCTCGCCGCCCGCGCCGGCGCGTCAACGGCGTCGAAGTATTCGGGAATGCGCGCGTGCGTGTCGAAGCTGTCCACCGTGTTGAAGCGGGCCGCCATGACCGGTCCCTGCTGCGGGAGATCCTCCTTGGAACCGCCACACAGGATCAGCACGTCGATGCTGTCTTCGTGGGCGGCCAGGTCGTCCATGGCGTACACGGCAGTGTCCTCGCGCAGCGTGGCAAGGTCGCCGGGGGACCGGCGGGTGAAGACCCCGGCCAGTTCCATGTCGACATTTTTCGCTACAGCGGCCTCCACGCCGCGGCCCAGGTTTCCGTAGCCGGCTATGCCGATGCGGGTCGATTCGCCCACGGCTTGTCCTCTCGTCAGGTTCAACGTTTATCAGGCAGCAGTGGAAGGTTAGATCCACATCGCCGGGTCGATGTATTCGGCCGGGTCGACGGCCGGCTTGGTTTCGCGCATCGGATCGCGGTGCCGGAAGGTGGCCGGGATGCCGGTGATGATCGATTCCGGCGGAGCGTCCTTGACCACCACGGCGTTCGCACCGACGGCGCTGTCAGCCCCGATGACCACGGGGCCCAGCACTTTGGCGCCGGCACCGATGACCACCCGGTCGCCGATGGTGGGGTGGCGCTTGACCTTGTCCAGCGAACGGCCGCCGAGCGTGACGCCGTGGTAGAGCATCACGTCGTCGCCGATTTCGGCGGTCTCGCCGATCACCACGCCCATGCCGTGGTCGATGAAGAACCGGCGGCCGATGGTCGCGCCGGGATGGATTTCGATGCCGGTCAGGAAGCGTCCCGCCTGCGAAATCAGCCGGGCCGGCAGCCGCAGCGACGGATTGGCCCACAGCCTGTGCGTCAGCCGGTGGATCCAGATGGCGTGCAGCCCGGAATAGGCCAGGAAATTCTCCACGTGGCCCCGGGCCGCCGGGTCGTGCGACCGGGCGGCCTCGAGGTCTTCACGCAGTCGCGCTAGGAAACCCATGTGCTCTTTCTCATTGAACAGCGCCGCTCGGCGGCACGGAAAGCTGGTCAGCCGCGGATGTCGTCGTACAGGATCGTGGAAATGTAGCGCTCACCGAAATCGGGCACCACGGCCACGATCAGCTTACCGGCGTTCTCCGGGCGCTTTGCCACTTCCAGCGCCGCCCAGACGGCAGCGCCTGAGGAGATGCCGCCGAGGATGCCTTCCTTAATGCCCAGATCGCGGGCGACGGCGACCGACGCCGACGTCGGCGCGTCCAGGACCTCGTCGTAGACGCTGGTATTCAGCACCTCCGGCACGAAGTTGGCGCCCAGGCCCTGGATCTTGTGCGGGCCGGGGCTGCCGCCGGTGAGGATGGGGGAGTCTTCCGGCTCGACGGCGATGATCTGGACGCCGGGCTTGCGCTCCTTCAGCAGGCCGCCGGCGCCGGTGATGGTGCCGCCGGTGCCGATGCCGGCCACCAAGATGTCCACCTGGCCATCGGTGTCGGCCCAGATTTCCTCGCCGGTGGTGTTGCGGTGGATCAGCGGGTTGGCCTCATTGGCGAACTGCTGCGCCCAGATGGAGTTCTCCGTGTTGGCCACGATTTCCTTGGCCTTCTCCACTGCGCCGCGCATGCCCTCGGAACCCGGGGTGAGCACGATTTCGGCACCGAACGCACGCAGCATGACCCGGCGCTCGGTGGACATGGTCTCCGGCATGGTCAGGATCACCTTGTAGCCGCGGGCTGCACCGACCATAGCCAGCGCGATGCCGGTGTTGCCGGAGGTGCCCTCCACGATGGTGCCGCCGGGCTTCAGCGCTCCGGCCTTCTCGGCGGCGTCGACGATGGCCACGCCGATCCGGTCCTTGACCGAGTTGGCGGGGTTGTAGAACTCCAGCTTGACCGCGATCTGGGCCGGCAAACCCTCGGTGAGCCGGTTCAGGCGCACCAGCGGGGTGCGCCCCACAACCTGGGTGACGTCGTCGTAAATCGGGGCCATGTTTTCCTGCCTTCTGGCCGTTCGGCCGTTACAGATGGGAGTAACAAAACTTCTTCCACACTAGCCAGCGCGGCGAGTGGTGGGCTAAGCGGTGAGCCATTCGGCGTAATATTTTCGGGCCTTGGCCAGCTTGGGATTAATGATCACCTGGCAGTAGCCAGCGTCGGGATGCTTGGCGTAGAAGTTCTGGTGGTATTCCTCCGCCGGGTAGAACTCGGGCAGCCGCACAACCTCGGTCACGATGGGGTCCTGCCAGTCGGCCTGCGCGCGCTCGATGGCGGCTTCGAAGGTTTGTTTCTGGTCGTCGTCGACGTAGAACATGGACGAGCGGTACTGCGTCCCGACGTCGTAGCCCTGGCGGTTCAGGGTGGTGGGGTTGTGCGAGGCGAAGAACATCCCCAGGATGACGTCGTCGGGCACCACCGTTTCGTCGAACGTCACGGCGACCACCTCTGCGTGCCCGGTCGTCCCGGTGCAGACCGCCTCGTAGGAGGGATTCTTCACATGGCCGCCGGTGTAGCCGGAAACCACCTCCGTGACACCGCGCGTCATGTTGTAGACCGCGTCCAGGCACCAAAAGCAGCCACCGCCAAGCACAAAAGTCTTCATGGCTTAACAATGTCACGGACCCCTCGAATGTTCCCGGGCCGCGAACGCGGGCGGCGGTTGGTGGGCGGACCAGCACGGATGGGGTAGAAAAGGATTCATGGTCGACGACGAACAGCTCCGCACCGGGGAAGCCGAAGCCCCCGCAGGCACCGAAGCCCCCGGCACCGAAGCCGCCGAGGGAAGCGCAACATCCGAAGGCGCCAAAGCCTCCGAGGGAAGCGCAACTCCCGAAGGAAAGGAAGCCGCCGAGGGGCCCGAAGCCGCCGGGGGAACCGAGACCTTCGTGCAGGACGAGGCGCGGCCGAAAACGCCGGTCCTGGGCGATGTGCTCCTGGCCATCGAAGAGCTCTGGCCGGAATCGCTGGCCGAGCAATGGGACGCGGTGGGCCCCGTCGTCGGCAGGCCCTCCGCC
This sequence comes from Arthrobacter sp. Y3223151, assembly GCF_059091125.1. Lineage (NCBI taxonomy): Bacteria > Bacillati > Actinomycetota > Actinomycetes > Micrococcales > Micrococcaceae > Arthrobacter > Arthrobacter sp. Y3223151. The sequence continues at coordinate 42,973 of NZ_JBNHGI010000011.1, forward strand.
GCCGTGCAGAAGATCATGTTCGCCGTCGATCCGACCACCGAAGTGATCGCCGAGGCCATCGAGTGGGGCGCCGACCTGCTGCTCACGCATCACCCGCTGCTGCTGAAGCCGGTCAATTCGGTCGCAACCACCAGCTTCAAGGGAGACGCCGTGCACCGGCTGATCGAAAGCGGCTGCGCCTTGGTCACGGTTCACACCAACGCCGACAGCGCCGTCGGGGGCGTCTCCGACGTGCTCGCCGACGCGCTCGGGCTGCGGGATGTGCGGCCGCTCTCGCCCGCTGACAACGGGTTGCCGGAAGAAGGCATCGGCCGGGTGGGAGAACTGGCAGACGCCAAGACGCTGGGCGAGTTTGCCGAGCACGTGTTCAGCATCCTGCCGGCCGTAGCCGGGGGAGTGAGGGTGGCCGGCGACCGCAACGGAATCATCCGCCGCGTGGCCGTGTGCGGCGGCGCCGGAGACTCGCTCTTCGATCAGGTCCGCGCCTCGCGGGCGGACGTTTATGTCACGGCCGACCTGCGCCACCATCCGGCATCGGAGGCACGCGAAGGCGCCGTGGACGGCCGGCCGTACCTCATCGACGTCTCGCATTTCGGCAGCGAATGGTTGTGGCTGACGCCGGCGTCCGTGGCGCTGGACAATGTCCTGGCCGACCAGGGCTACTCGGTGGAAGTCAAGGTCAGCGTTACCAACACCGATCCGTGGGATTTCGTCCTGACGCCGGGGTAGCAGCGCGTCGTCCGGACTGTAGGCTTGGACGAGGCTGAACCGCAGTGGTTCCGCAGCGTTTTGAAAGGACGTACATGGCGAAGGCACCGGCTTCCGAGCAACTGAGGTTGCTCGACCTGCAGGCACTGGACGGCAAGCTCACCCAACTGAGCCGCCGCGCTGCAGCCACCGCCAAGAATGCCGACATCGACGCGCTGGCGGAGAAGCTTGCCGCTGCGGACTCGTCCCTGGTTGCCCTCAGCACGGAGATCGCGGACACCGAACGCGAGCTGAAGCGCGCCGAAGGCGACGTCGAGACCGTCCAGTCGCGGATCGAACGCGACCAGAAGCGCCTGGACAGTGGAGCGGGTTCGCCCAAGGACCTGACCGCGCTGCAGCACGAACTGGTATCGCTGAACAAGCGCCGCAGCGACCTGGAAGACGTGGAGCTGGAAGTGATGGAGCGCCTGGAGGGGCTCCGCACCCGCCACGCCGAGCACCAGCAGGCCAACGACCAGTTGCGCGAAGAACTGTCCGGCTTGGAGCGCGCCCGCGACGAAGAGCTCGCCGGCATCGAAAGCGAACGTGCCGCCGCAGCCGCTGAACGCCAGGAAGTGGCCGGCAGCTTCGAGGCCTCCCTGCTGGCCGTGTACGAAAAGACTCTTGCCCACCGGGGCATCGGCGCCGCCCGGTTGTTCCACGGCAAGTCGGAGGGCTCCGGCATGCAGCTCAGCCCCGGCGACCTGGCCGACATCCGCAAGGCCGCACCGGACGACATCGTCTTCTGCCCCGACTCCGGCTGCATCCTGATCCGCTCGGAGGAGTGGGGCAGCTAGCCCCTGCTATGGGAGGCGGGGCGCTGCTCCCTGCCAGAGGTTGCGCGACGCCGCTGACAAAGCCAACGCGTCAAAGCTGCCACAACGGTCTACTCGCTCAGCACGATGTTCAGCGCGTGCGCCTTCCGGTCGGTGCCTTCGACGAGTTCCGCCTGCCAGGCTTCCTGCGCTGCCTTCAACAAGGCGGCCGGCGTCTCGGGCGCCCTGCCGCGCCTCGTGACCAAGTGCCGGGCGAGTTCGCCACGGGTGTGCTTGGCGAAGTGCGAGACCACGGTGCGCTTGCCCTTCCGCTCTTGGAAGACGTTGACCACGACCGTCCGGGCGGGGTCGGGAGTCCACGCGGCGGCGTAGGTGCTCGAGCGGCAGTCCACCAGCAGATGGCCCTCCGCATGGGCGGCCAGCGCCTGGGGGAGTCGCTTCTTCCAATAGGAGGCGAGCTTCCCTGTTTCCGGCAGGCCCACGGACATGGACAGCCGGTAGGCGGGAATGCTGTCGGCAAAACCAATAGCGCCCCACAGCGCCGAGATGATGACGACGGCGGCGTCCGCCTTGCGTTTTTGTGCCGCGGTCATGGATCGGTAGCCGAGGGCGTCGTAGAGCACACCGGAGTAGACGGTGTGTGCCGGGGCGGACGGTTCGTCGTGCAGCCGGGTGTTGCGTTCCACTTCCGCGGCCAGCGAGGCTCCCACGCCCAGGCGGGCGAGGGCCTCCGGGCTCCGGCTCACATGGGCCAGGGCCGCCAGCACCTCCTCGCGGGCCGGGTTCAGCTCCGGAAACTGCAGGTCCTGCAGCTCGAACGGGTGTCCCTTGACGGCAGCGGTCTTCCCTTCGGAAGGCGGAAGAAGAATCAGCACCGTAAGAGCCTACCGTCGGACGCCGCCGCCCAACGAAAGGCCCCCCCGCCGTCGCCCCCGAAGGGAACCGGCAGGTGTGGCAGATTACGGGTGGCGGGCAGGCAGGCCGTATCCTGAAGGCGGGACGGGTTGGCTGGGCGATCGCGTCGGGCTGGTCCGCGAGGACGAGTCCGCCGAGGAAAGTCCGGGCTCCACAGGGCAGGGTGGTGGGTAACGCCCACTCGGGGAAACCCGCAGGCAAGTGCCACAGAAAACAGACCGCCAGGACTGCTCCGGCAGGGCCTGGTAAGGGTGAAACGGCGGTGTAAGAGACCACCAGCGACCCGGGCGACCGGGACGGCTAGGTAAACCCCACCCGGAGCAAGGCCAGACAGGGCACGATCGAGGGCTGCTCGCCCGAGTGTCCGGGTAGGCCGCTTGAGGGTACCGGCAACGGTGCTCCTAGATGGATGATCGCCACCCTGCGGCGGGCAACTGCTGCAGGTGACAGAACCCGGCTTACAGACCAACCCGTCCCACCCCCTGGTAGGCGCTGGGGGAGATGCTTCAGGCCCGGTTCCCGGCCCGCTCGCCCCCGGTTGTTGGCCGGGCTTCCAGAGCCAGAGCGAGTGGCTGTCGCAGCCCGAGATCACTTCAAGGGCGTTCTCCTTACATATCGCGGGCCGAAGACGACAGTGGTCGGTACAGTCTCAGCTGGTTCCATCGCCAGCCTGCATCTCTCGCCGGGGGAACTATGAACCGCCCTTCGCTGTCGCCTGCTTCGCTGCGCTCCATGCTGCGCGTTGGCCTGACAACAGCAGTCCTCACGACGCTGCTCGCTTCGACGCTGCCAGCCTTCGCTTCCGGGGAGGCGGCACCGGCCGTCCAGTCTTCCCAAGTACCCGCTCCCGTTGATCCAACAGCGGACACCTTGCCGAACGACGGCGAAAGCCCCGTCCCGACCGAGGCCCCGGGCGGCGAAACGAGTCCGGAACCCCAGCCGACACCAACCAACGTCGTTTCTTCGCCTTCGACTCCGGCGGACCCGTCCGACGGCGCGTCCGAGGAGCGAGCCGTTCCCGCGACCCCGACGCCGTCGGTGCTACCCACAGAATCGGGCAAAGCACCAGGGGAGCGTTCCAAGACGCTCGTGCAGCAGAGCGACCCGCAGGAAACTCCCGGGACAGAAGAGCCGGTGGCAGAGCCGCCGCTTGCAGCAGCAGGGCAGAAGGAAATCGCCGCGAAGGCCGTGGCCTTGAAGCTCAGCCCGGTCAATGACTTCCGCTGCACGCTTAAGGACAACGGCTGCGTCCGCACCTACACGGACAGCGGTGGGGCGGCGCGGATTGGTATCTACTGGTCGTCGGCAACGGGAGCTTACGCCGTAAACCTTAAGCACCCGATTTACAAGGCATTCCAAGCGGCCAAGTACGAAAACGGCAAGTACGGCTATCCCATCGCAGATATGAAAGTTGCCTCCGACAAGAGCGCCTCGCAGCAATTCCAGGGCGGCACCATCAGCTACACGCCCCCGCACATCGTCGCCGGCAAGAAGGCCATCGAAGCGAAGGCGAAGCTGCACAACCTGATTGCCGTCAACGACTTCAACTGCCGCCTGGTGGACAACGGGTGTGTCCGTACCTACAAGCCGTCATCCAGGAGCACCAAGCGCATCGGCATCTACTGGACGGCGAAAACCGGTGCGCGAAGCACCGACCTCCAGCACCCGATCTACAAGAGGTTCGCGGCCGCAAGCCATGAACGTGGAATTATGGGCTACCCGACGGCCGACCCGAAATGCGGCCTCAAGTCCAAGGGATGTGTCCAGTTCTTCCAAAAGGGGACGATCGCGTACTCGCCCTCTACGGGCGCCAAATTTCTCACTGCACAGATGAATGACAGCTGGAAGGCCCGCGGCAGCCAGAACGGTAGTCTGGGCTACCCCCTACAAGACGCTGTGAAACGCAGCGGCAAGACCACGCAGGTTTTCCAGGGCGGCTCTTTGGTGGCGGCTCGGGTGGGCGCCGAGATGTACCCAAAGAATGAATGTTGGGCGATCGGCGCCCATAAAACCCGCTACACCCACAACTGGGCCAATCGCATCTCCTTCACCATCGCCGAAAAGTACGGAACCTCCAAGGCCAGCTTCATCAACTGCGTGCGGGTTGGATCCGTCTATAAGCAGGAATGGAAAACGGGCAAGGCGACGGTGGGACTCAAGGGGTTCAGGCGGCCGGGAGTGGCTTCTGGACACACCCAGTACCGTTGGTCCCCACAGGGCAGTTTCACTGTCCATGAAGCATTCGGCGAGGGGAATCCCGGCACCGACCTAAAGTACAAGAAGCTGAACAAACGGTCCAGATGGTCCGGTACGCCCGGCTCCTCCTACAACAAGTACTACGAGGCCCGTTCTGTGGGTTACGAACGGTGGCCGGACGAAAACATGTGGTTTTTCATGCGACTGCCTACCGGCGACTACCGCCAAGGCGCTGTGATCGACTACAACCGCGGACCGGGGCAAACCATCAAGCAGGGCGCGGGGTTCGCCATCTTCCTGCACGCCAACCCGGTTCCGACGGCGGGTTGCATCGCCCTGGACCTCCAGAACGTGGTCCGCTACCTCAAGACCGCCGACCCCGGCGACAGAATCATCATGGGAGTCCGGCAGGACATCTTCAAAGCCTGATTTTTGAAACGGTCGACGGTGGTGCGTCCCTGAGCGGAGGGAACACCGCCTGTAGGATGTCCGGATGCCTGCCACGCCGCCTTTGCGAGACCACCGACTGGACACGGCCAAGGGACTCTTGATCTTCGCAGTAGTTCTTGGGCACTTCCTGGAAGCTACCGGTAGCTGGCGCGCGGACGGGACGCGCTTGGCGCTGACCGGGATCTATATGTTCCACATACAGGCCTTCGTGTTCCTGGCCGGCGTGACGGCCAAGACCACGCGGCTGGGTCAGCGCCTTGGAACGTTCGCGGTGATTCTGGTGGCCTTCCAGGCCGCGTATTTTGTTTTCGTCCGGCTGCTGGATCTCGACCGGAACTTCTCCCTTGATACTCCGTTCTGGATCCTGTGGTTTTTGCTGGGCATGGTGTGGTGGCTTCTGCTCCTCCCCGTTGTTTTGCGATTCCCCCGGGCTGCGGTCCTTTCGGCGATCGCCATTGCAGTGTGTGCCGGAAGCTTGGACGAGCTCGGATATACCCTGTCGGCATCCCGGACGCTGGTGTTCCTGCCGTTCTTCGTCCTGGGCGCTGCCTACGGCAAGCGTCTGGTGGCGGCGCTGGCGGCGGCGCCGACGGCGTGGAAAGGGATTGCGCTCCTGGCAGCCCTGACCGGCTGGTGGCTGGTGTACAGCCTGGAGATTCCGCACCAGTGGTTCTACGGCTCCTTCGGCTTCGCAAGGCTGGAAGTCGGGGATGCCGCAGGGATCGCGACGAGAATGGGACTACTTCTTGTGGCGGCCGTGGCAATATGTGCCCTCGCCAGCGTGTCCGCGGATCGGGACGGCACGCTCGCACGGTGGGGTCGGCACAGCCTGGCCATCTATCTGCTGCACGGATTCCTTGTCCTGGCCACAGGAGCGTTCCTTCCCCCGCTTCAAGGGGTGTGGGGGAGCATCGGGGTCTTGGCCCTCAGCCTTGCGGTGACCGCAGCAACCGTCATGTTGCTGGCTTTGCCCGCCTTCGAGAACGCCATTCTACGCGCATCCGCACATGTCGTTAGGGGCTACTCAGGGACGGTCGAAGAGACCAGCGGCCCAAAAGGCCAACGCATCCGAACGTGAGGCAGTTCACCTGTAACGGTGCGTCCCTGCTCCGCGTAGTCTCTAGAATGGGTAACGGATAGGCGTGAGCCGCCGCCGATCAAGAAGTCGGCGACGGAAACCAGCAGATCCGCAAGCTTCCCGCCGGCACTTGGCGGTGGCGTGCCGTGCGGCCGGACAGACTGTCCAGCCAACCGGCGTCGTCGTGAAAATCCACGGCGGTGACAACCGGGCTCGAGGGAGAACCCGGCTGATGTAGGAAGGTAATTCTGTGAACCAGATGTCAGAGTCGGCCCTGGATACGTGGACCAACCGCGAGGCACTTGCCGAAGCGATGATTCCCGTGATCGGGCGCTTGTACCGCGAAAACAACGTAGTCACCTCCATCCACGGGCGCAGCCTAATCAACCAGTCCGTGGTGGGCATCCTGAAGGCGCACCGCTTCGCCCGCCAGATTGACGACGCCGAACTGCCGCTGGAAGAGACCTTCCCCGTGCTGCAGGCGATGAGCGAACTGGACCTCGGCGCGGGTTCGGTGGATTTGGCCCGCCTGCTGGTGAAGTTCAAGAACGAGGGTGACGGCGCCGAGCTGAAGGACTTCGTGCGCACCGAGCTCGCGGACATCGTCGGCAAGCGCGGCGCCGACGAGCGCACCAGCACCGACGTGGTGCTCTACGGCTTCGGCCGCATTGGCCGGCTGCTGGCCCGGATCCTGGTCGGCCACGCCGGCGGGGGCCACGGCCTGCGCCTGCGCGCCGTCGTCGTCCGCAAGGGCAGCGACGACGATCTGGTCAAGCGCGCCAGCCTGCTGCGCCGCGACTCGGTGCACGGCCCCTTCGAGGGCACGATCTCCGTGGATGAAGAAAACAACACCATCCAGGCCAACGGCACCCTGATCCAGTTCATCTACTCCAACGACCCGGCATCCGTCGACTACACCCAGTACGGCATCAAGGACGCCATCGTGGTGGACAACACGGGCAAGTGGCGCGACGAGGCCGGGTTGTCCCAGCACCTTCAGTGCCCGGGCGTATCCCGCGTGCTCCTCACCGCTCCCGGCAAGGGCGGCCTGAAGAACATCGTGCACGGCGTGAACCATGCAGACATCACCGACGAGGACAAGATCGTCTCCGCCGCCTCCTGCACCACCAACGCCATCACCCCGGTCCTGAAGGCGCTGAACGACAAGTTCGGCATTGCCCACGGCCACGTGGAGACGGTGCACTCCTACACTAACGACCAGAACCTGATCGACAACTTCCACAAGGGTTCCCGCCGCGGCCGCTCCGCCGCGCTGAACATGGTGCTGACCGAGACCGGCGCGGCCAAGGCAGTGGCCAAGGCCCTGCCGGAACTGGAAGGCAAGCTCACCGGCAACGCCATCCGCGTCCCCACTCCGGATGTTTCCATGGCCATCCTGAACCTCAATCTGGAACAGGACGCCACCAAGGAGAGCCTGAACGAGTACCTGCGCGGCATGTCGCTGAACTCGGACCTGCGGAAGCAGATCGACTACATCGACTCGCCCGAGGTCGTCTCCACCGACTTTGTCGGGTCCCGCCGTGCCGGCATCGTGGACGGCCTGGCCACGATTGCCAGCGGCAAGAACGCCGTGCTCTACGTCTGGTACGACAACGAGTTCGGCTACAGCTGCCAGGTGGTTCGCGTGCTCGAGGAGATCGCGGGCGTCAACCCGAAGATCTTCCCGGCCGTTCTGGAACCGGTGGCCGAGACGGTCTGATCGCCCTGAGACGGCACTAACGACGGCGGGGCCGGCGGCATGCGAATGCCCCCGGCTTCCGTCGTTAACCGGCCGGTGGCTTCGGGAACCTCATGCTGGTTTTGTGTGCGTAGCGATCCAAACAGCCAAGCCGGCTGTGGGCGCCCGCACTGCCGCCGCCGCTATGGCTTTGCGGCGACGCCGTTCCTACAATGGCCGCATGGTAGAGATGACGCGTTGGGAACGGGCGCAGGTCAATTACAAGGAGGCCCAGCGGCTGCTGGACGCGGCGCACGACGCGTACGCCCGCGGCAATGTGACGTCGAAGCGCATCGACGAACTCAAACGGCTTCGGGACATCGCGCTGGAAGATCTGCACCGCTGCGAAAAGGATCACCGGTCCAGTCTCACGGACAGCTGACCCGAATCGTGCCGCTGGGGGCTTGAGACCTCGAAGGATAAAGATCTCGCTTCCCCACAGGGCGGACGCTAGTGGCCGAACGGGTCCGGGTCGACTCCCGGCAGCCACGTGTTGCCGGGGACACCCCAGCCTTCCTTCTTGATGTTCTTGCGGGCGCGCTTGCCCCACCGGTCGTTGAGCCGGTCGATGTACAGCTTGCCGTCCAAATGGTCGTACTCGTGCTGCATCACCCGGGCGAACCAGCCGGTCGCCTCGAAATCCACGGGGCTGCCGTCTGCGTCGAACCCCCGGACGCGGGCCCACTCGGCCCGCTTCAGGGGATAGCTGTGCCCGGGCACGGACAGGCAGCCCTCGTTTTCCTCGTCGGGGTCGGGTTCCGCACCGGAAACCTTGCCGAGAACCAGGGTGGGATTGACCAGCACGCCCCGCGGTGGGACGTCGTCGTCGTTGGCGAATTCGTAGGTGAAGATCCGCAGTCCCACTCCGATTTGCGGAGCCGCCAGTCCCACGCCGTGGGCCTCGTCCATCGTCTCGAACATGTCAGCGATGATCGCGCGGAGCTCATCGTCGAAATTCTCGACCTTGGCTGCACGGCGGTGCAGCACGGGCTCGCCGGTGATAGTGACGGGGCGGACGGTCATTTCTCTCCTTCGCTCAGGATGTCAGCGCGGGGCGCCGCCGTCGCGGCCGGACATGCGAAGAGCCGCCCCGGCGTCGGGACGGCTCTGCCTGCCGGCTGCTGCCGGACCTTCGGGTGAGTAACGGGGATTGAACCCGCGACCTCCTGGACCACAACCAGGCGCTCTGCCAGCTGAGCTATACCCACCACGTGCCCTCTTGTTCCTCCCGACGGGCCCCGCTCCAGCGGTTCCTGCCGGTCTCCAACCAGTAAGGCAACGCAGACTAGTTTACATGCTTTTCATCTGGCTTTTGCCACTTTGGGCGATTCCCGCAGCGAAAGTGGCGCAGCTAACATCCTAGTCCCCGGATGTGGCGCCGATGTTTGCGGCGATCTTCTTCGCGGTGGCCGAATCCGGGCCGGGGGAGGGGACGAAGACGGCCTGCCGGTAGTACCGGAGCTCATTAATGGAGTCCTTGATGTCGCCCAGTGCCCGGTGTCCGCCGCTCTTGGCCGGCGCTTGGAAGTAGGCCCGGGTGAACCAGCGGCGCGAGAGTTCCTTGATCGTGGAAACGTCGATGATCCGGTAGTGCAGGTGATCAATGACGCGGGGCATGTCGCGGGCCAGGAAGGTCCGGTCCGTGCCAACGGAGTTGCCTGCCAACTGCGCCTTGCGGGGTTCGGGAACCCAGGCGGTGATGTATTCCATCACCTTGTCTTCGGCCTCGGCCATCGTCATGCCGTGCGGGAGTTCGTCCAGCAGTTTGGAGGTGGTGTGCATGGTGCGGACGAAGTCGTTCATCTGGGCGAGGGCCTCGGCGGTGGGCTTGATGACGACGTCGACTCCTTCCCCCAGGATGTTGAGTTCCGAGTCTGTGACCAGGACGGCGACCTCGATGAGCGCGTCGGCTTCGAGATCCAGTCCGGTCATTTCGCAGTCGATCCAGACAATATGTTCATTAGAGATTGGCACCCGATAAATGTATCGCGTCGGCGTGCTGGCGCGCGGGCCAGGCGGCAGGGAATGCCGCCGGCCCGGTGCTAACATGCAGAGAGCACCTCAAGCAGGCGTGCCTCCCACGCTGCCTTCGACTGACCGTTCCGAGGCGTGCAGACCACCCCCGCGGCACGCGCCGCACCGGACCAGGTGTACTGACCCCGGAGTGATTGGACCGCCGAGAAGATGACTGCCCAGAGACCCGCGACTGAACCTTCCAGCTCACGCAGCGGAAGCGTCGTCAAGGAACGGTCTACCCGGAGCATCCTCGAGGGTGCCATCGGCTCGATCATGATGTTCCTCGGGTCGCTGGGGGTGGGGTGGCTGGCCTCGGTGTCCGAACTGAGGCGCTGGCCGCTGCTGATCTTCCTGCGGGTGGAACTGGCCGGTGTGATCCTCTCGGTGATCCTGCTCGCCCTCGGAGGCATGATCCTGGTCCGGGCCTGGCTGCGCCTCGGCCAGCAGTTCACCGTCTGGGGCGAGTCCGCGCGGCGGGCAACGCTCACCGCCATCGTTGCCTGGGGCACTCCGATGGCCCTGTGTATCCCGCTGTTCAGCCGTGACGTCTACGCCTATATTGCCCAAGGCAAAGTCATGGTCAACAACCTCAATCCGTACGTGGACGGGTACGACCAACTGCAGAACTATCTGCAGACCGGAGCCGACGACCTCTGGGCACGCAGCCCCACGCCCTATGGGCCGATCTTTCTCTGGATGGAAGAATTCATCGTCTGGCTCACCGGCGGCCACCCGGAATACTCCATCATCATGTTCCGGATCCTCGCCATCGCCGGTGCCGCACTGTGCGTCTACTACGGACCGAAGCTCGCCGAACTGCACGGCATCAACCCCAACCGGGCGTTGTGGCTGGCCTGCGCGAATCCGTTGTTCCTGACCACCTTCATCGCCAGCATCCACAACGACGCCCTGATGCTGGGGCTGGCACTTGCAGGTCTCTACTACGCGGCGAACCGACGGGTCCTGCTGGGCATCCTGCTGGTGACACTCTCCATTGGCATCAAACCGATCACCCTGATCTTCCTGCCGTTTGTCGGCCTGCTGTGGGCTGGCAAGGGCGCCAGTTGGCCGCGCAAATTCGGCTACTGGGCGCTGACGGCCGGAATTTCCTTCGGGCTGCTGGCTGTTTTGGGGGTGATCAACGGGCTGGGATTCGGCTGGGTCGGGGCCCTCAGCCAGCAGGGAGCCGGCCTGATGATCTGGTATGCCCCGGTCGGGCTGCTGGGGATCTTCCTGGGACTGGTTTCGGGAGGATTGGGGCTCGACGGCGCGATGGTGCAGTCTGCCGTCTTCACGGGCGGCAGGATCGTGGCCGTGCTGATTGTCCTCTACACCATGTTCCGCGGCAGCTACGACCGGATTGTTCGTCGGCTCGCGCTGGCACTGGCGGCAGTGGTGTTGCTTGGTCCGATGATCCAGCCCTGGTACATCGTGTGGCTGCTGCCGCTGTTTGCGGCCACAGGGATCCGGAACGACTGGCAAGTACGGACCGTCTACGCCGTGACGTCCTTCCTGATGATCTACGCGATCACCGATCAGCTGGACATCTTCCCCTACATCGAATTCGACCTCGACATGGCGCGGCTCCTCGCCTGCATCGTGGCGGTCGCCTTCGCGCTCTACCTGGTGTTTCTGGATCCGAAAACCCGCAAACTCTTCCGCAAGAAATACGCCGACTCGCATGACCAGCGACTCTTCTGACGCGCTCGGCTAACCGATCTAGGAGAAACAGGGCATCATGACCGACGCCGAACACATCATCGCCGCCGACTTCGACGTCACCGATTGGGTGCCGGAACCCTACGAAGTCGAGGGAACGAGCTCGGACCTGAGCCGGGTCCGCGTAACCAAAGTATTTGACGGATTGATCACAGGCACCAGCCGGGCAGAACTGCTGATGGCCGGTAACAGCACCGGTGCCGGATACGTTGCATCCGAAGTGTTCACGGGCTCCGTGGACGGCCGCGAAGGCACGATGGTGATCCAGCACTGGGGCCTCGCGGAGGGCGAGGCCGCCGCGAGTGACGGGCACATCATTCCAGGCTCGGGCACGGGAGCGCTGGAGGGAATCGGGGGGAAAGCCATCTACGTCCAGGACGCCGCGGGCCAACACAGCCTTGAACTGCGCGTGTTCTTCCGGGAGGGCGAATCCACGGTTCGGGGCTGAATCATCTAAACTCGGTAGGTGCACCGCCGGTCCCTCAGGGATGGCGACGCCGCCATACACCTGTAAGTAAGGGAAACTACCTGGCATGAGCCTTGCCGAATATGCGAGTGAAAACCGCCTCCACCGAGTCGGTGCCCGGCCACCACTTTTCCGCTACCTCGCGGAAGCATGGGCCCGTCGTGACTTCGCCATCGCCATGGCGAGGGGCAAGATCGAGGCGTCGAACCAGCGCAACCGACTGGGCATGCTCTGGGTGTTCATCAAACCCACACTGAACGCTCTCCTGTACGGCGCGATCTTCGGTATCTTGCAGGGGGACAGTCGGCCGGAGAACTTCCCGATGTATGTGGTGATCGGCGTGTTTCTCTTCGAGTTCTTTTCCACCTCGATGAACAATGGCGCCAAATCGATCACAGGAAACGGCGCCCTGGTGCAGTCCCTGGCCTTCCCACGGATAACGCTGCCCGTCTCCACCGTGATTCAGCAGCTGATGACACTCGTGCCAATGCTTGCCGTGATGTTCGTGTACATCCTGATCTTGGGTGCGCCGATCAGTGTGGAATGGCTGCTGATCATTCCGCTGGTTGCTATCTTCACGGTGTTTAACCTGGGCGTAGCCCTGATCGGCGCCAGACTCACCGTCCACGTCAGGGACCTGACTCAGTTACTTCCGCTCGTCACCCGGATCCTCTTTTACACCTCGGGCGTTCTGTTTTCCATCGACCGCATTCTGGCATCGCATCCTTGGGCCATCGCGCTGTTCGACTTCCACCCGCTGCATGAAATCCTTTCCATCGCCCGAGGGATTCTCATGCCGGATATGGATTACGATCCGATCTACTGGCTCTACTTTTCCGTCTGGTCCGTAGCGGTCTTCGTTGCCGGAGTCTTGTTCTTTTGGGTAGCTGAGGAGCGGTATGGCCGAGTCGACTAAGACTGGAGAAGCATTGATGGGCACAGATACGGCCGGCGCCGCCCGTAAACCCGTCGTCGTGGTCGATGATCTGCACGTGAAGTACTACGTCCATGCCGGCGGAAAACCGGTCAAGGGCACCGGGCGATCGCTGCTCCAGCGGGGAGCCGGCAGGCTCCGTACAGTCCACGCCCTGAAGGGAGTCTCCTTCACCGCCTACGAAAATGAATCCATCGGGGTCATTGGCTCAAACGGATCCGGCAAATCCACGCTGATGCGCACGCTCGTCGGGCTGACGCCTCCAGCGCAGGGTGCCGTCTACGCCTCCTCTCGTCCGAACATGCTGGGCGTGGGGGCGGCCCTGATCCCCGACCTCTCGGGGGAAAAGAACATCCAATTGGGCGGACTCGCGCTCGGGTTTTCCAAGCAGGAGATCAACGGGCTCCGGGACGACATCGTCGAGTTTGCCGAGTTGGAAGAGTTCATCGACCTTCCCATGCGGACCTATTCATCCGGCATGCAGGCACGGCTGAAGTTCGCCATCGCCGCCTCCAAGCAGCACGAGATCCTCATCGTGGATGAAGCACTCGCGGTCGGCGACCAGCGGTTTCGGCAGAGGAGCGAGGCCCGCATCCGCGAAATACGCGAGAACGCCGGCACCGTCTTCCTTGTCTCGCACTCGATGAAATCGATACTGGATACCTGTAGCAGGGTTATTTGGATCAATAAAGGCGTGCTGGAAATGGACGGCGACCCGAGAGAAGTCGTGGACGCCTACAAGGAGTCCAGGAAATAGTGACTTCGGCATCCGTCCTGCCTCCGCTGGAGGAGTACCCCGGCGTGTCCTACATCATGCCCGTCCTCAATGAGGCGACGCATATCGAGGACGCGGTCCGCAGCATCCTGAACCAGGAATACCCCGGGCTAAAGGAAGTGGTTCTGGCGCTAGGACCTTCAACGGATGAGACTAACCGGATCGTGGCGGACCTGCAGGCGCGGGAACCGCGGTTACGCAGCGTCAACAGCCCCACCGGCCGCACCCCGGCCGGACTGAATCTTGCCCTGCGAGCCTCAAGTCACCCGGTCGTCGTCAGGGTGGACGCTCATACGGAACTTGAGCCTCACTACACCAAGCGCGGCGTGGCAACGCTGCGGCGGACCGGCGCAGCTGATGTCGGCGGGCTCATGGACGCCCGAGGCAAGACGCCCTTTCAGCGGGCAGTCGCGGCCGCCTATGTTTCGCCCCTGGGACTCGGTGGCGCCGCCTATCACAGCGGGGCACCGGAGGGGCCGGCAGAATCTGCCTATCTCGGTATCTTCCGCCGCGAGGTCTTCGATGAGGTCGGATTATTCGAGGAAACGCTGTGGCGGGGCCAGGACTGGGACATGTGCCTGCGCCTGCGCCAAGCCGGCTACACGGTCTGGTTCGACCCGGAGCTGAAGGTCGTCTATTGGCCTCGCGCGCAGTGGGGAAAGCTGGTACGGCAGTTCTACGCCGCGGGTATCTGGCGGGCAGAGCTGGCCAGCCGGCACAGCGAAGGAAAATCCGTGAGGCACTTCCTGCCGCCAATGCTGGTTGCCGCGTTGAGCGTCGGTGTTGCCTCTGCCACCATGCTCGCCACTGGCACGGCCAAGAAGTTGCCGGGAGGCTTGAGGGTACTGGCTGGCGCAGCAGCCGCAGTTCCCGCATTTTACGCTGCGGGTATCGCGTGCGCCTCGGCAAGCATGTCGGGCGACCTTGGCAGGCCCGAACGCGTGCGGCTGCTGGCGGTGCTGCCAGGAATCCACGTCAGCTGGGGGCTGGGGTATCTTCGCGGACGGCTGTTCGGGGCGGCAGGCACCGTAGACACCAGCCGGAGGAAGTCGTGACCGCCGTTCAGCGGCCGGCGCGTCCCACGTTGGAGCAGCTCCGCTCCGTAGCCCAGCCGCCAGAGGTCCGGAGCAGAAAAAACGCTGAGCATTGGACCGCTGAGCTCTACTTGCGGCACATCTCCATCTACCTCACCAGCGTCCTGGTCCGCACCCCGATCTCCGCGAACGGTGTCACCGGGCTGATGATTTTGTCCGGATGGGCAATCTCCGTCTCGCTGCTGGTTCCGGGAATCTGGGGGCCACTGCTCGCGGTCTTCTTCTCGCAACTGCAGTTGTACTTCGACTGCAGCGATGGGGAAGTCGCGCGGTGGCGCGGCACTCAAAGCCCCAAAGGCATTTTCCTTGACAAGATCGGCCACTACACCACCGAGGGGCTGATTCCCATCGCACTCGGACTGCGGTGCATGGGAGAGTTGGGCCTGCTGAGCCGCGATCCGGGGCAGGCCTACCTCTATCTGTTCCTCGGTGCGCTGTTGGCGTTCCTGATCGTCCTAAACAAGGCCCAAAATGAGATGGTGCACGCCTCCCGGGCGTTGGCGGGGATGGATAAGCTCGCAGACACGGCAGAGGCGAAAGCCGTTCCCGCCACGTCCTTCGTCGGCAGGCTCCGTCGGCTTGCCCGGTTCCTGCCCTTCCACCGGGTGTTGCATTCGGTGGAGATGAGTCTGCTGGTCCTGGCGGCCTCCATCGTGTCGGTGGTAGCCGGCCCGCAGGTAACGGGGGAGCGTTGGCTGCTCTTCGTCCTCGTGCCCGCAGTCCTGTTCGTCAATTTCGGCCATTTCGTCGCCATCATGGCTTCGCCTAGGCTGCGGAAGTGAGCGGGATGCAACAAGAAATGAGTGCACAGGAGCCCACCTTCGGTGTTGTCATCCTGACGCAAGGAACTCGACCCGCTGAGTTGCAACGCGGATGTGCATCGTTGCAACGCCAGCAAGGGGTAAAACTGGATGTCGTAGTAGTGGGCAATGGCTGGGACCCGGAAGGCGTGCCGGCCGATTTCAAAACGCTGCATATCGAGGAGAACATCGGCATCCCCGCCGGGCGGAACGCCGGCGTGTCGCATGTAGAAGGGGAGTACCTCTTCTTCCTCGACGACGACGCTTGGCTGCTCGACGACGATTTTCTTGCCCTTTGCGCCAAGCTGTTCA
The DNA here is from genome assembly GCF_059091125.1 of Arthrobacter sp. Y3223151. Lineage (NCBI taxonomy): Bacteria > Bacillati > Actinomycetota > Actinomycetes > Micrococcales > Micrococcaceae > Arthrobacter > Arthrobacter sp. Y3223151. Next base: position 58,989 of record NZ_JBNHGI010000011.1, read on the forward strand.
AGGAACTGCCTGACATCGGAATGATCCAGCCTCGGATCGAAGATCCCGAGAATCCCGATGCCCCGCAACGATGGATTCCCAGGCTGCGCAAAGGAAGCCCTTACCACTCCAGCAATGTCTTCTCCGTAGTAGAAATGGCGATCGTCATTCGTCGGGACGTATTCGATAAAACACCGGGTTGGCCATCGACATTCTGGTATGCCCACGAGGGCATTGAATTTGCTTGGCGCGTTTGGGACACTGGCTTTCGCACCTGGTATGCCGGAGATCTTAGGGCTGGACACCCCGTCATCGATCCCCGTCGACACCGAGCGTTCCACCGCTTGAATGCCAGAAATAGGGTTTGGTTGGCCCGCCGAAATCTGCGATGGCCATTCAGTTGGTTGTATGTCTTCGCTTGGACCGGGGTCCAAATGGTCAGGTCCTTGCGCGATGTTAAATCCGTAAAACCGTGGTGTGCTGGATGGATTGCCGGGTGGGCTCAAAATCCGTGGGTCGGCGGCCCGACTCCAAAGCTCAAGTGGTCTACCCTCGTTAGGATGGGTCTCAATGGACGCTGGCCTGTGATTTGAGGGACACATCAGGCCGCCCTGCGGCCTTGCACTGCGCCTGGCCATTAGACTGGAAGATGGACAAGAACACAACATCTATGAAACTCGAGGTTGTCAAATGGTTAAAACCGTCCTGACGTATGGGACATTTGACCTATTCCACATTGGCCATTTGAACATTTTGAAGCGACTAAGCAGTCTGGGCGACCGCCTGATAGTCGGTGTCTCGACAGACGAGTTCAATGCGGTCAAGGGAAAGAAGCCGGTTGTACCCTTCGAGCAAAGAATTGAAATTGTCCGCTCCATCCGATACGTAGACATCGCAATGGCAGAGGAAAGCTGGGATCAAAAAAGGATCGACATCGAGAAGTACGATGTCGATGTTTTTGGAATCGGTGCCGACTGGGAAGGGAAATTTGATGATCTCCACGACCGCGTTGAAGTCGTCTACCTCCCGCGCACCTCTGGTATATCCACAACAGAAATGAAGCGCGTCCTGAGTGCGTTCGATGAGAGACACGTTGAAGAGCTGAAACGGACGCTGGATAGTATCAGCCAGATAGTTAAAGAACTTAGCTGAAATTTTACGATGTACGGGCGTGCCAACCTGAAAATTGCGCAACGCCCGCGTACTCCAAGAGTGATTGGTTGGGCAGATAGTCATGCATACGGTTGTGAAGTTACGAAAGATCCGGCACCGTATAGGAAGAATCTGGCTGGACCACGTTGTTGCACGCGCGCGCCTAGCGCCCGTGGATGCGGCTACAGTGCTGTATGAGTCATTCGATGGAAACGGAATGCTTTGCAACCCGGAGGCGATTTTTCAAGAGCTCCTGAAGGCAGACGACCAGCAGCATCTGAAGCATGTATGGGTCATAAGCGACTACGCGTCCTATGCACCTTCCATGCATAAGTATCGAGCCGATAAGCGCGTCCAATTTGTGAAGTACCGTTCCAGGAAGTACTTCAGATACCTTGCAACTGCGGGATATCTTATCAACAACTCAACTTTCCCCCCAGAATTTGCAAAGCGCGAGGGCCAAACATATCTTAATACTTGGCATGGAATCCCCATCAAACGGATGGGTTATGACATCCCAAACGGCGGTCCGGACACAAGGAATGTGATCCGAAACTTCCTTTCGGCTGACTACCTATTATCGGCCAACTCGTTCATGACTGAGTCAATGTATCGTCGTGCTTACAAGTTAAGCGGAATATTCCGTGGTGAGATTATAGAGCAAGGCCAGCCGCGGCTTGACCGTCAGAATCCCACTCCTCGGGGCATCGACGACATAAAGGATCAGCTTCAACAAGCAGGCGTGACGCTCGATCCCGCCCGCAAGACAGTCCTCTATGCCCCGACATGGACGGGAACGAATCCCTATGAAGTGGATCAAACGGTTGATGAACTAGTAGAGGTGCTGGATGAACTGGACCGCTCTCTGGAGAATGAAGACTTCCAAGTTCTGTTGAAGGTGCATCAACTCGTTTATCGTCGCGCTGTAATGACGGACAGTTTGAAACGTCGGGTTGTCCCTAACTATCTTCCAACGAATCAGATACTCGCTGTTACAGATCTTTTGGTTACGGATTACTCCAGCGTATTTTTCGATTACCTTCAGACCGAGCGACCCATTGTTTTTCTTACGCGTAATATGAGGGAATACGAGGAGCAGAGAGGCGTGTATGTTGCGCCTAATCAGTGGCCGGGGCCGGTTGTAGATTCGGCGCAAGAGGCAGCACGTTGGATCAGCAAATTGGTGGAACCTCAGACCACGAATCCCGATTCTTATGCCCGAGAACGTAGGGCGTGGAAAGAGAAATATTTGTCCTCCCAGGCGGATAACGCCAGTAGGAGTGTGGTGGACATCGTTTTCAGAGATCAGCGGAGCGGTTACGCGGTTGTATCGGATTTCCAGACCAACAAGCAGCGGATTCTAATCCATATTGGATCGCTTGTACCGAATGGAATCACAACAGCAGCACTGAACTTACTCAAACAAATCGATTATTCGCGCTATGACGTTTCTGTTCTGTTTCCGCATACGAAGGATCCCATCAAGATAAGCAAGTCACTACAGATTGATTCAAGAGCGCGGCTCCTTCCTCGCGTAGGTGAGATGGCAAAGCAGATACCAGAACGCCGCGAGTACAGGCGATTCATGAAGGCTGGCGGACTCTCGGCTAAAAACGTTAACTTTCGCCGCCAAGAGCAGTTGTTTTCCATGGAATGGAAAAGATGTTTTGGCGACGTGCAATTTGACGCCGTCATGGCCTTTGATGGATATTCCGCCTTTTGGCCGATGCTGTTGCTTCAAAGCGGAGCGAAGACCCGGATCATCTGGGCCCACAATGATCTCGTTCAGGATGCACACAGGACCATTTCTGGCGCTAAGCCACACCTTGCGAACCTAACATCAACATTTTCGTTTTATTCTAAGTTTGATCGCATAGTATCTGTCACCGAGGCTTTGAACTCTATCAATCGTAACAAAATGGCTCGATATGCAAGACCTGAGGCTTTTGTCGCGGCTAGGAATCTCATAGACGCTGAAGGAGTCCTTCGTGGGGCAGACCAGTATGTTGACTTCGAGTTTCCCGAAGGGTTTCCGAAGTTCGTTTCAGTTGGGCGACTTTCGCCGGAAAAGAATCACGCGCGTATGATCCGCGCTATGTCAAAAGTCGTCGACAGGTATCCCAAAGCGAAACTAGTCGTCGTCGGTGATGGTCCGTTGCGAAGTGAACTCGGCATGCTTATAGATTCCCTTCATTTACAGGAGAATGTGGTGCTCGCGGGCTACTTCGAGAATCCTTTCCCCATAATGCGGCAAGCTGATTGCTTCGTGTTCTCAAGTAGCTATGAAGGCCAGGGCCTAGCCTTGATTGAGGCGATGATTTTAGGTCTGCCGGTTGTAACAACTCGCTTCAATGTAGTACACAGTGTTGTTAGCACGGGACAAGGTCTGATTGTTGAGGATGATGACGACTCTCTAGCTGCTGGAATGATGAAGTTCGTTCACGGAGAAGTTCCCACGCCTCATTTCGATCCAGCTGCATATAACGCCGTTGCATTGCGCGAGTTCGAATCAGTCGTTGATGGCAATCCGAAATTGCTTGGGTCAACTTCCGCAAAACAGGCTCTGGGGGATCCAGTGAATGGTCATGATGGCGCAATGGAAGGCGGTAATATGTCATGATTGATGACAAGAACGTACGGATGATAGTTCAACCTTCCCCAGTCATCCTGCCGAAGGGACTTCGCAGGAATCCGCCACGCCCTCCGCATCAGCGTCAGCCGAATTATCTGGAGAACTTCGACAGCTCGACGCTCTTTTATGATGTATTCCGGCGAGAGGAGAAGGTTGTTCTTTCCGGCCCGCCGCTCCTCAACTTGTTGCCACTTTTGGAGGAGGCCGGCGTCCCAGGTCAAGGAGATAGGATCCAGCCGGTATTCTCAGACCTTGACCGGACTCAGGACTCATTCGTAAGAGGAGCAAAGCTCGATGCGAGTACCATTAGCTTTCGAGTCAAAGAACATGTCCTGAGCGCATCTATCGGCAGCGACCATTCTGACGTTTTCAAGGGCCGAAGAGTACTTCTCACGAAGTCACGCAACAATGATCTCCAATGGATTCGTGATTGGGTGGACTTTCACGTGCAAGAACATGGCGTTGATGCCGTTCTCCTATATGACAATGGCTCTGATCGCTATGCCGTACATGACGTACTTGAGAGTGTGTCTGATATTGCAGCCCTGGAAGCGGCAGTCGTAGTGAATTGGCCCTACACATTCGGGCCTCAGGGAGGAGATTGGGAGGGGCTTAAGGGTGCCCCCTGGGACTCTGACTTTTGTGAGTACGGTATTCTCCAGCACGCCAGAAATAGGTTCCTTTCAGAAGCCCACGGTGTAATCAGTGCCGATATAGACGAGCTACTCATTACAAAGAATCATGTGTCGGCCTTCGACCTGTTGGATATGTCGGATGCTCCTGTCTTGACCTTCCGGGGAAAATGGATTGAAACTGCGGGCGGTCCTCTCAACCGTGTTCCCAGGCACAGCGACTTCTTATACTTCGACAAGAGGCGGGGCGCCTCGACAAAAAAGTGGATTCTCAGCCCGGCACGGGCCAGCAGTGCTCGGCAGTGGAAGACGCACTGGGTCGAAGGAGTTGATAACCAAGCAACGGAAAGCATTGTTCATAGGCATTTTATGGGCATAAATTCAAATTGGAAGAGAAGTCGAACGCATGTGACTGCAGTTGACAGATCAATCCATATACTCGATGAAGAGCTGAAACAAGCGTTTGACCGTAGCATCAAAACTTCTGATAGTGCTGGGATAGAAGACGCCGGCGCGGAACTTCCAGGAATAAAAGACAGTGTTGATGCCTATGCCATGTTGTTAGAGAAGCCAACTCGGGTATGGTTCTATAACGATCAGTGCCTGGTCTACGATTTCAATTGGGAGGGTGCGCGAATCGGCTTCGATATCACTGTAGATGCCTCCAGAGTGAAGCTCAAGATGGTGGGCCGAGACGAGAAATCTGCATCAATAGTGCAGAGCATCGCTGCACCTCGCCCTTGCGTTAAGCTTGGGTCAAAGCATCATGTGCTTGGAGATTGGAACGTGAGCGCGGGCGATGCCGTCATTGCTCGCCATATAGTCGACCAGATCAACTGGGCATACATGAGGAGGCGCGTGGCCCAGAAACCTCGTCTTACCGATGTATCGGGGCCTTCCAACGAGTCCCTGCCGGTATATTGGTGGGAGGGGCGGACAAATTTTGGTGATCTTATCGGTCCCTGGTTAATAAATCTGATGACAGGCTCTCGCCCGTTCAACATCAAAGATCGCCCGGAGTCCCCAAGTGGAATTGTATCTGTTGGATCAGTTCTGAATCTTATGGAGAAGGGTGGGCTAGACGTGTGGGGATCCGGGCTTATTGCTCCGTTGCATGAGAAGAGCATCGCGAGATTGAAAGACCGAGAGCCGAAGCGGGTCCACGCTGTCCGGGGTTGGAAGACCTACAAGGAATTGAGGGACAAGTTGGGCTGGGATGTTCCTCGAGTTTTTGGCGATCCTGCTTTGCTACTGCCCAGATACTTCAACGCCCCACGGGAGCCTTTCGGAGTCCCGGCCCTAATACCCCACTATCTGCACAGAGGGCATTTCGAGCAAGGAGCGGCGGATGGTTATCGATTGTTGGAGGTTGAAAGAGATGCTCAAACTGTGGTCACAGAGATTGCTAATGCGCCAGCGGTCATCTCTACGTCGCTCCATGGACTGATTGTTGCCCAGGCGTATGGTGTCCCTTGGCTTTGGCTGAGAATAGAGGATTCAAAGCTAGCCGGGGACACCTTTAAGTTTGAGGATTTTTTCACCGTTCTTGAGCGCTCTCAAGTAGCCGAGCACACAATAGCAGTCAATGCAGTTAGTGGCTTGGACATCACTGCTTTAGCAGCGGAAGCCAGGCTTCCGAGGACGAAGTTCGACTTTGGTGCATTGGAGGACGCTTTCCCGCGCTCCCATTTTGAGCCTAGCAACGAGCAGGGCCGTGTCACGTCTTTTCTAAAGTCGTACACCGCACGGCTTATCAATAGGTAGTCGCGGCGACGCGTTGTCAGTTCGCCATTCGCGCAAACCGGTCGAAATGCCGGTCACGGTTATGGAGTTAGTTTAGGCATGAAGAAAAGTATGCACATTGGGAGTCAAACAATCTCCAAGATTGGGGCCGGGAGCGCGCCCAGAATAGAAGCGCTGGGGAAGTATCTAGCAGCTGCAACCAGGGGCGCCCGCTCCCCAATACCAGCAGCATGGTCGGCTAAACTGCGATCCCGCCTTCATCCTGCACTTCTTGCACGCATCAAGCGACGGCTGGTCCACCCAATCGCGGATCTGGGAAAGATTAGCGTCGTCGTTCCGGCGTATAACGTAGAGGCCTACCTAGCCGATTGCCTCAACAGTATTATCCGTCAAGACTATCCCTATCTAGAAATCATTGTTGTCGACGATGGATCGTCGGATGGCACCAGTCGCATTGCGCGAGGATTTGCACGCTGGGATCCTAGGGTCAAAGTTATACGAAAAGCTAATGCTGGTCTGGGTGCTGCTAGAAATACGGGAATCAAATCAGCAACCGGTGATTATCTGACTTTTGTGGATTCAGATGACTCCATTTTGCCCGGGGCTTATTCGGTCATGGCCCGCACGCTGTACTCGACAGGTTCGGACTTCGTTATAGGGAATATTCAACGTCAACAGGGGGAGCGTACCTGGGTCCCTGGGTGGGCACAACACGTTCACAGAGTAGACCGTCTCAAATTGTCTCTCGCCGACGATCCAGACATCTTGCAGGACGTTTTTTCTTGCAATAAATTGTTCCGCCGTGATTTCTGGGACCAGAATATAGGCGTCTTTCCTGAGGGGATTCGTTATGAGGATCAAGAGCCCACCGCCAGAGCGTATACCTCCTCCAAGTCATTCGATGTCCTTCAACGAGTCGTTTATAACTGGTTGATAAGGAGCGATGGTTCATCCATAACGCAACAAAAGGCAAACATCGATGACTTGTTCGACCGCCTTCAAGTCAAGCAACGCGTCGGCTCGATAATAGGCGCAAATGCAGAAGAAGCGGTGGTGCGTTCTTGGCGGGCAAAAGCCATCGGTTTCGACCTCGTTTCTTATTACGAGCAGATCCCACGAACAGGTCAGGAGTACTGGAAAACACTGCGGACCGGTGTTAGATCCCTCGCCGACAAAATGGACGAGGAATCCTGGTCGATGGTTCCGATCTCGTATCGGCTGCTTGCTTATAGCGTGCTATGGGGTACACGTAATGATGTTGAGACTGTTCTCGCTCGGCAACAAGAACTTGGATCGGGTTATAGCCTGCAACGGCATGGCTGCAAATTCATTGCCGACGTGGACTATTTGGCCGAGTTGTCGTTTAAGCTGACGCCTACTGACTTGGCCGTTAGTGAGAAGGGCCTAAGGTTAGTTTCCAAGTTGCTGCAAGCGCAGTGGGCAAGCAACGACGAGTTGATCATCGAAGGCTATGCCTACATAGCTGGTCTGGGTAATGATCGGCATGAATCCACCGTGAATGCCCGTCTCATCAGCGCTGACGACGCGATCACCCTGTCTGTTGAGCCCGTCCACAATCCTTCCCTAGACGCTTATGGCATGGATGCCTATAACTCGTATAGCAGCTCCGCGTTTATCCTTCGCGTCGACCCCCGGCTGCTCGTGGATCGGGCGAATTCTTCCACGGAGGAAACGGCGTGGCGTGTCGAGCTAACAGTTGAAGTAGCCGGCATCGTCCGTAGCGACGTGTTCCTATCTAGGGATACCCGCGGCTCGGCTGGGCGATTCCTGCACGGGCCGCTGATCGACGGTCGCCGGCTCGCCATGCGGTGGGATGCCGGTGACGGCTTCATACTCTCAGTTCCACGGGCTGTTCCAGTAGCTCGCGCGATGGAGCTGTCAGGACGAAGGTTCAATCTAGAAGTTGAAGGTATTCCTTCGGGGGCAACGAGATCTCTGCTGGCGCGTCAACGAGATACAGGGCTAATGATCTCGGCGACGCCAGTCTCTAGCCGGGGATCAGTAGATTATTTCTCCCTGGCCCTCCCGGAGCTGCCCTTCGAGCTGGCCCCTAAGAAGGAGTTGACGTGGGAAGTGCGTTTATCTCACGATAACGCCCATTCGGTAATACAATTTTGCGGGGGTACCGATAGTCTCGACTCAGCCTCACCACAAAATGGTCTCCTTCGGGCCGAACTAACCGGGAATGGTTTTGTTCGCTTGTCAGAAAGAGCCCAGAGAGTGATCGTAAATGACGTTCGCTTCGACTCTTGGAACGAGAACCTTTCCATTTCAGGAACGGCCGTAATGCCTCCTTCCGTCCCATTGAATCTCTTTTTGGAATCAACGGATGGGATGATTGTGCCCTCCGAGGTCTCGTATGACGAATCATCAACTAAGTTCTCTGCTATTTTCTCACTGACTGAGAAGAAGTGGAGCGGTGAATCGACGATAGTTGGCCCAGGCGGCTATTCGTTGCGCGCAGGAACCGAGCCCGATGGATCCCTGGAGAACTCGATGTGGGTTCCCGTTTCCGATTCTCTGCAACAAAAGTTGCCGTACGAAGCACTTTCTCAGAGGGTTAGAGTCCGTCTGTCCCGAACTGAGCGGGCCGCCGCGTTATGGCTCAACGTGTTCCCTCCTCTTTCCAATGAGGAACGAGGGCGGTTCAATCAGCGGAGGCTGCAGACTAATCGCCCGACACGGACTAGCCGCCCTGATGACGCGATGCTGTTCGAGAGCTTTGGTGGTAGGTATGCGAATGACTCATCGAGGTCTCTGTACGATGAATTAGTAAAGCGTGAGACAGGCTTCACCATGTACTGGGCTGTGCGAGATTTTTCTACGCCGATACCCGAAGGGGCAACGCCCATTGTTGTTCATTCCCGTGAATACCATAACGTTCTACACTCGGCCCGTGTGCTCGTGAACAACAATAACTTTCCCTCGTATTTTCGAAAAAGCCCCGATCAATATTATTTGCAGGTATGGCACGGTACGCCTTTGAAGAAGATTGGCAACGACGTACCTAGTGCGAATTTGTCGATCTCGTACCGTCAGTTGATGAGGCGAGAAGCGCAGTACTGGAATACCTTGCTTGCACAAAATGATTTCGCTGAGAAGGTTCTTCCTTTAGCTTTTGGTTATGAGGGCGAGGTGTTGAATATGGGTTATCCCAGGAACGATGCCCTTGCCGTTCAGAAGCCTCAGGAGCGACTGACTGAGCTAAGGCGGGCAATTGGAGTGCCTGAGGGTAACCGCGTAGTGCTATATGCGCCCACTTGGCGAGACAACGTGAAGACTTCCTCCAATCATTATGCTTTGGTGTCGCATTTGGATTTCGATCAAGTACGCCAGAAGTTGGGCGAGTCAACCACAATCCTACTTCGGGGTCATAGCAATACGGCGAATTCTTCCCGGCGCCGTGACGTGCCGGGGATGATTGACGTCTCTGATTACCCCGACGTGAACGATTTGATGAATGTTTCGGACGTACTGGTCACTGACTATTCATCGATAATGTTTGACTACTGCGTCACAGGTAAACCAATCCTATTCTTAGTGCCTGACCTTGAGCAGTACAGGGACTCTACACGCGGCTTCTACTTCGACTTCGAGAGTTCGGCGCCTGGCCCGCTGTTGCGGACGACAAGTGAGCTTGTGAGGGCAGTCGATAACTTGACTCTCATTAGCCGAGAGTACGACAAGCGTTATAAATCATTCGTTTCTCAGTTCTCCCCTAACGACGACGGAGGGGCGTCCGCTCGGGTCGCCGACGTTGTCATAAAGCGGGTCAGCCTGTAGGGGTCCGAAGGCAGCTTGCAGTCTCCTCGCATTCAACGCGGTTCTTTATCTAGTTGCGCAGCAAGTAATCCGGCTGTCGCAAGAAGTTTCGGCTCAGCGCTGGTGGGATTCCGTGTGGACCAGCTTCAACGCGCGTCCAAATGACTGATGATCGTGGTCATGACACGCTTATCTCGCCATACTCCTATGGGTAAATTTCCTAATATGCCGACAAGCGCTTGGCGTATACATGGGCTGACCGGGCAGCGGTTACTAAGCGCCGTTGTCCTCCTGGCGGGAAGACTTCCTTATTGAGTTCTATCCATGTCTGTCGAGTGTTTCTAGAATCGTTTGCTTCAAGTAAGGGGCAAGTGTTTCAGCGTACGTTGCAGTCACATGCGATGCGTCGAAGTACGTTACTACTGATCCGATAACGGCAAAGCATTTGCCATCGTCACAGAAGTACCGGTCCAAATTCACGGTACGGATTCTGGGATGGTTTAATTCTTCCGCTGCTTTGGTGAGAGGATCCATCCAATGCCAGTCTTGGGGTGTTCCGGAGCAGTTGCCAGGGCTGCCTGGGTTGACGGCCAAACAATCCGGTATCGAGTCAATGGTGTTACCAGGGAAAGGTGGATCCTTGATTACCAGAATGTTTGCTCCGCTGTCCGCCCATTGGGACAAGTAATCCTTGTACCCGGCGGCAGCGGACTGTTCTGTCGTGTCCCACGATTCACCTCGCACCGGTACTGACTGTCGCTCTGAAGTGATCACCAGATCGAAGGTGTTGCCCGACGTTTCCTTAAGCACCCAGTCACCATATTCGGCGCAGTTTTTTGTCTTCTCTTCAGTGTCGAATTGCAGAAGGATAGATGTCGGATTGCATCGAGAGACCAAGAAAGTGGAGATGGTCCATTGGTGTCGCTGAGCGAGTACTTGAAGCGTCGGCAGCCACTGCCCGGCATGCGAGTTGCCAACCAACGCAACCTGGGTATCGCCATCGCCATAGGTGCAGACGGGGCGGCTGGTAAACGGTTGGTTGGACCAACAGTTATCGGCGTACGCATCGGATCTGTCGTCCTTGGCTAACGTTGGGTCGGGCACTACTGGGGCGTCAGGATTTGGTACGCATGTTTCAAACCCTCTTGCAATGGCTGCGGCTCCAAAGCAGGGGCCTCCTGCAGTGACAGAAGCCGCCAATTGTTTTTCGGCTTGGTCGTTTCGAAAGCCGACTTCGGCCAGCTGAACGCCGCCGGCAACCGACAATATGGCCATGCACGTAGCAGCAATCGCGAAGGATCGAGCGCGAAAATTACGTTGCGGAGCGAAACGAAACCTGTCCTCGACGAACTTCTTGCTGAGCCCGGCCAATGCCAGGGTTACCGTGAGGATGACCACCTTGTCCAGCAAATTGGAGTCTGCGCCGGTGGAGTCGGGGATGAGTACGATTAGCGGCCAGTGCCACAGGTATATCGAGTAGGAAACGTTTCCGAGCCACTGGATCGGGCGGCTGTTGAATAGAAAGGTGGGCGAAAAGCGGCCTTCGGCGGCTGCGAGGATAACCACGGCTGTCCCCAGGACCGGGAGCAAGGCAGCATAACCAGGGAAGGGAGTAGCTTCCGAAAAAAGACTCCCTGAGGCGATGACAGCGGCAATGCCGGCACCGGCAACCGCGTTGCGCAATGCTAATGGCAGCCGGCCATCCAGTGCCGGAGCAGCGAGGGCGACGAGCCCGCCGATTCCAAGCTCCCACATCCGTGCTGGCGTCACGAAATAGGCCCGCCCTGGTTCAGATGCCGTTACAGCAATGGAAACCAAGAGCGAAAAGACCACAACCGCAGTCACCGCGGTTAGAAGGAGATCATGCCAAGCAACCGCCCTACGACGCGCAAACCAGAACACCGCGAGGACAAGAACGGGCCAGAACGCATAAAACTGTTCCTCCACGGACAACGACCAGAAGTGCTGTGTGGGTGTTGGCGCGGTGTCGTCGGCAAGATAGTCCACCGAGCGGTCAGCAAGTGCCCAGTTCTGCATATACACGGCTGAAGCGATAACTTCCTGCGCTGTCGCTTCCCACTGCGTGGGAGGAGCAAAGACCCTTGAGGCAATAGTCGTTGTAAGAAGTACCAAGAACGCAGCCGGCAGCAGCCTACGAATCCGCCGACTCCAGAACGTGGCGAGGTCGCGCAGGCTCTCAGGTGGTCGTTTGTACAAGTGAGCGGTGATCAGGAAACCCGAGATGACGAAGAATACGTCCACTCCTACATAGCCACCTGATAGCCAACCCGGCCAGAGGTGGTAGATGACAACGAGCGCGACTGCTAACGCCCGCAGGCCTTGGATGTCTGCACGGTATGTGCCACGAGTCCCAGATGGAGGTCGGTCGGTGGCTGGCTGGGCTGCTGTTGCCAAGGTCGGCTCCTGAAAACATAATGAGGTGCGACAGCTTGGTCGATGTGAGTTGTATTTTCGCGGAACGGGGGGATACGCGCAACGGCTCGCTCAGGCGAGCCGCCAGCACATTTGCTGCTGGAAGAGTCAATGACTGATGAAGAGGCAGCGACAGGTCAAATCCCCGGGTAGTGGGAGTAGGGGCGGCGTATGCGCGGAGGACTCAAGGGCCGAATGGTTTCCGCACTCCCGCCTGGGATGATTCACGCCACCTTCGATGTGATGGCTGGCAAAACAGCTCCGCAGCGGCGTGTTAGGTCGATGCTGAGGGCTGCGAAATCGTCTCGACGGGGAAATAATGCTCCGGCACGAGCAAGGGTAATCCCCCGTTCAACCGACCGCTTCTCTGCCTGGGACACCCGCAAGTCGACGTCTGAGTTAGTCTTGAACGCTCTGAAGCATGCACAAGTAGACCACGCAGTCCTCAGAGACGCTGGCGGTGTCGCGACTTTTGTGGACGTACCGATGGCCGAATGGCGGCACGCACTAGACGTGATCTCCGCAGCTGTGGGTTCGGGAAAGTTTTATATCGTCAACACTGATGGCTCGCGGCTGGGTTCTCTCAGTGACCCGTGGCCTCTTCAGCCGTCAGTTATCTTTGAAGCAGTGGACGTGTCGGGGCGGCTTTTGGGGAACGCTCAACTAGGCATAAGTATCGTTCCCCGAGAGGCCCACATACCTGCCCTGCCTGTGATCACCGAGGTTAACTTCCCGATTGATGTGGTGTACACATGGGTCGACGGAAGCGATGCGGAGTGGCGACGGTCCAAGCGAGAATGGCTCGACAACGAACACGTTGAGAAGCGCAACACGACAGCGGTCAACGACGCAAGATTCGTTTCACGGGACGAATTGCGATTCTCCTTGCGTTCATTGGACTACTTCGCTCCCTGGGTTAATCACGTTTATCTGGTGACAGCGGGTCAGGCGCCCGGCTGGCTCGACAGGTCGAACGACCGCATCACGATCGTGGATCATCGAGAGATTTTTACACCCGCTAAAGCTTTGCCGACCTTCAACTCGCACGCCATCGAATCGCAATTGCACCACATCAACGGGTTGTCCGAGCACTACGTATATATGAACGACGATGTCTTCTTCGGGCGGCCCGTGAGCCCGGAGCTGTTCTTCCATGCCAATGGCATTGCCAAATTTTTTTTGACGGGACAGCACATTGGGTGGAGCCCTGCCTCCGTTGACGAGCTTCCAGTGGACAGTGCGGCAAAGCGCAATAGGGAAGTGATCCAAAGACTTTTTTCGAAAACTACGTGCCTGAAGTTCCAGCACGCGGCACATCCGCAGCGCGTTAGCACGCTCTCACGTCTAGAGCAAAGTTTGCCGGACCTCGTGCGTCAGACAGCTATGAGCCGATTTCGCAGCCCATCCGACCTGTCGATTGCTTCCTCACTGTCTCATTATTACGGCTTCGAACTAGGCGCTGCCGTCCCGGGCAGCCTCGACTACCGCTACTGCGATATTGACGACCCGGCTGCCCAAGCAAAGCTCTTGAGACTGCTAGCACATCGGGACGCGGATGTTTTTTGCCTCAATGAAGTAGATGCTTCAGGCTCGGACACTGCACGCGTAAACAAGCTGGTTGCTGCGTTTCTCTCGGCATATTATCCCGTTGCCAGTACCTTCGAATCTCGCACATCATGAGGCTACTGAGGAGCGCGATGGTGAAAGCCCGCCTGCTGCCGGGGAGGCCGGGATACCCGGTAAGGCCTGAGTTTAAATGGTTAAACGTCAGCCAGGAGGGGACCCGACTGCGGATTGTGTTTTCGCTTCAATCGGAGCTGCGAGCCACGTCTCTCTGGTGCCGGGACAGCGAGGACACATGGAGCAAACTTGCCGAGGCCAGTGAATTACCAGACACTCCCCTCGGCATGACACGCACGTATAGCGCCCAAATCAACCTAACGGAGCTCGCGCACAAAAATTTGCCCCAAATGGGAGACTCCGGCAAAACGTTGCGACTCTACATTCAACTTCAATCCTCGGCCAGTAATTTGCCGAAGTACGTAGCCAACGTTCTCGACGATGAGCCCGACCTTAAGGAAGGGATTGTTCGGGGACGCAGCTACGATGAGGTTCAGACTGCCCTGACTGAAGGATTCGTGGCACCAAGTTCGGTCGTGACTGGATGGGCCACGCTGGGCAGGTTCACCGGTACGGCTGTCGGCCGTCTGCATCAAGTTCAAGTGGGTGGCGGGAGCACTGAGGCCTATGTGAATCGTAATGGCTTGTTGTCGATAGCAATCAACAGACCACTCAAGCCCTTCAACGCCGTCTATGTTGATCGCCTGTCCGTCAAAGGCGGGACCGTTGATCTGCAGGGAAGACTGGTTACACGCCACGGATGGGCCCATGCAGTGGACATGGCGCTCGTTAGTCGCGAGAGCGGAATCCGGTACACATCGCGCGCAGAACTGGTGCTGGACGAGGAATACTGTCGTCGAAAGTTTGGGCTGCGCCGGTATACCGTGCATGCTCGGCTCAATTTGGCCAGTATCTCAAATGAAGATCTGGCGGGCGGCGACGAGATTTTGGATGCCTGGCTCGACGTATTTGCCTCAGACGAATCCGAACCCCAGCATGCACGTGTGGGCCGCACTCGTTATGTAACGCGTAAACTCACCCGGCCCGGATGGCAAAAGCGGGGAGAGAAGACGCTGGCCATCACGCCCTACTACACGTTCAAAGCGAAAAACACGTCTTTCCACGTTGAACTCCTGGATACCGACGCCTTCGAATTCTTGCGGGAGCAAACCCGGAAGCGCCGGCTGCCGGAGGCCCGGACGGAACGCAAGCCGGTCTGGCTGGTGGGGGAGCGGCCTTACAAGGCCCAAGACACCGGACTGCATTTCTTCCGTTACATGCGGCGGGAACACCCCGAGATCGACACCTACTACGTGATTGACCCTGCGTCGCCGGACCTTCGCAACCTGGACGGGCTGGACCACGTGGTGAATTACCGCTCCAAGGAACATTTCGAGCTGGCCTTGCGGGCCGAACGGTTCATTGGCTCGCACCATCCCGATTTCCTGTACCCCACGTGGCTCCCGCAGTTCCGCAAGGCGGTGGGCGGCGTCAAGGTGTTCCTGCAGCACGGGGTGATGGGCACCAAGTGGATGGTCCCGAATTACGGCAAAAAAGCTCCCGGGTTCGACACCGACCTGTTCATGGTGAGCTCCGAGCGGGAAAAAGAATACATCGTCAGCGACTTTGGTTATCCGCCCAAGGACGTGCTGGTGACCGGCCTGTCACGGTTTGACGCGCTCTTCGCCGGCGATGTGTCGGTGCGGCCGAACCAGATCCTGATCATTCCCACGTGGCGGGACTGGCTCCAGAATCCGGATGAGTTCGAAGAGTCGGAGTACTTCCAGGAGTGGAACGCGCTGCTCCACGACGAACGACTGCGTGCCCTGGCCGAGAAGCACGACGCCGAGGTGATCTTCTGCCTGCATCCGAACATGCAGCGGTTCCGGCACCACTTCTCCGGGGCACCGGCGCGTGTTATCTCGCAGGGCGAGGTGGACGTGCAGTTCCTGCTCAAGGAAAGCGCCGTCCTGCTGACGGACTACTCCAGCGTGGGCTTCGACTTCAGTTTTCTTGAGAAACCGGTGCACTACTTCCAGTTTGACCGCGAGCGTTTCCTGGGACCGCAAGGATCCCACCTGGACCTGGATGAGGAATTGCCGGGCGAGATTGCTTTTGCCCGGTCTGCCGTGCTGGACCAGTTGGAGGCCACGCTGGGGCGCGGCTGCACTCCCACGCCCGCGAACGTCGCCCGCTCCCGCCGCTTCCTGACCTTCCAGGACACCAGCAACTGCCAGCGGATCTTCGAGGCGGTAGCGGAAGCCCGCCCCGCTGACCCCCGGTGGAAAAAAGCCATAGACCCGGAGCTGTTCGAACGGCTGTTTGGCAGGTTCCGACGCAGCCGCTTCTACTTCCCGGCCATGCAGCGGATGTTTGCCTTGGTCTCGAAGACGCCCATGGACACGGACCTGATGGTGTTCGAGTCCGGGCTTGGAAAACAGTACGCCGACAGTCCGCGCTATATCTACGAAGAGCTGGTGCGGAGGGGGGACACCCGCCGCAAGGTTTGGGTCTATCAAGGCAAGCTCCCGGCGCCCGACCCCTACACCAAGGTGGTCAAGCGGCTCTCGCCGAGCTACTACTGGTATCTGGCCAAGGCCAAGTACTGGATCAACAATCAGAATTTCCCGCATTACTTCCGGCGCCGGAAGGACGGGGTCTTCATCCAGACCTGGCACGGAACGCCGCTCAAGCGGATGGTCCACGACCTGGACACCGTGCACGGCCGGGATCCGGGCTACATTGCACGCGTGGACGAGGCCGTGAAGCAATGGACCACGCTGCTTTCACCCAGCCCCTATGCCACGGAAGCGTTCAGGAGTGCCTTCCGCTACAGCGGCGAGGTCGTGGAGCTGGGGTACCCCCGCAACGATATCCTCGTGCGGCCCGACGCCGCGCAGCGCTCCGCGGCCGTCCGGCGGAAGCTGGGCATCCCCGAGGGCAAACGCGTGGTTCTTTACGCTCCGACGTTCCGGGACGACCAGCCGACCGGCACGGGACGGTTCCGTTTCGATCTGCCGTTCGACGTGGAAGCCTTCAAAGACCGCTTCGGCGACGATACCGTGCTGCTGCTACGCATGCATGTGCTGGTCAGCGACGCCGTGAAGATTCCGGAAGAAGCGGGCGATTGCGTCTACGACGTCTCCAAGTTCCCCGAAATCCAGGAACTTTACCTGGCCAGCGACGTCCTCATCACCGACTATTCGTCCGTTTTCTTCGACTACGCCATCCTGCAGCGGCCCATCATCTTCTATGCCTACGACCTGGAAAACTACCGCGACACGCTGCGCGGTTTCTACCTGGACTACAACACGGAACTGCCCGGTCCCGTGACGCAGACGGAGGGCGAACTCTTCGACGCGATAGACGAGAGCCGTTCGAGCGACCCCGCGCGCGAGCTAAGGCTCAAGAATTTTGTGGCCAAGTACGCCCCGCGCGACGACGGCAACGCCGCCGGACGCGTGGTGGACCGCTTGCTGTCCTAGGGCGCCGGCTGTTCCGAGAGGATCGTACCCACGGCGCCGACGAACCGCGCCGTGCTCGCGCCCGGCGTGGTATCGCCGAAGTGGTGGGCGATCAGCTGCAGCTGGTCGGGGCTGATTCCGGCCGCTGCGGCCTCGGCGAGCAGCGCCGGCGTTCGTGCGGCCTCGGACTGGTCAATGAGCGTGGTCTTGGCGGCCACGCCCTGTGCGTCGATGTGGGTGCCGGGGTCCGCCGGCCTTGTCATGAGCAGGGGCTTCCGGCTGGGAAGCCAGTCCAAGGCCATGGCCGAGATATCGCAGATGCACAGGTCCGCTTCCGCCATGGCGGCTGAGAAGTCGGCAGCCGTGTCCACCCGGTGGCCCGCCGGCTCGGCCTTTTCCGCGGAGACGATCATCTTTTTGATCTCGTGCAGAGCGGCGCGGTGGGCGGCGAGCCTGCTGCCGGTCCGCGGGTGCGGCCGGAAGACCAGCCGGTAGCGGGCATCAGCCAGGATGGAGCCGACAATCTCCCGTCCATGGCTGGCCAGCGAGCCGTACGCCATGGCCGGGCGGTCCCCTTCCCAGGTGGGGGCGTACAGAACGGTGAGGCGTCCGCCGTCGTTCTTGGTGTGCGGGGCAGGAGTGGCGAAGTCCAGTTGCGGCCGTCCCACTTCCACCAGGTGGGACTCATCAAACCGCTGCAGGGCGGTGAGGATGCGTTCCCGGGAGGCAGGGCCGGCGATGAAGGCGAAGTCGTAGGCCTTCAGCTGGTTGGAGACCATAGACACCTTGTCGCTCTCCCCGTGGCTCAGGTGCACGTGCACCTGAGCCGGCAGGCGGAGGACCGTGAAGTTATCCCGGTTGTTATTGACGTAGAACACCATCCGGGCGCCGGCGCGTTCGATGAATGCCTCCACCTCCGCGATGCCCTTGGTAAGGAACACCGGCAGCGGGGAATCAGGAAGCAGTTCCGCGGCCGTGGCTGGCCGGTGGACCAGAACGGCTACCCGGTGGCGCTCCGCCAGCTTCGCCAGGGGAGCCAGCCATTGCCTTACCTGATAGGCACTGTCCGGGCCGTCAGCGAAGTACAGGACGCAGTCGAAGTCACCGCCTGCCTTGGCGTTGACCTGTTCCAGCAGCCGACGAACCCCCCGTTCGCGGGCGACGTCGAGCAGTAGCTGCTGGGTAACAGTCAACTTCCTACGGAAAGCTGGCAGAGGGGACACGAGCCTCCTTTAGCAACGTCACTTGACAGGTTACGACAGACCCGCGCCGACGCTACACTTCAGCAGCGGGAGGTGGGCGCAGCGGTGGCCACTACGCCTGATCCGCCCGCAATGATCCGCACCGGCGAGACACCGTAGTAGGGCAAGGCTTGGGCAAACGCGTTGCTGGCGTTCGCGATGGGCGCAGGCGAACATGCGGCCCTTGTCAAGAGCAGCGGCGCGCCGTTTACGGCCGCAGCAGGAGCGCTGGCGAGCGCATCGGGGTAGTTCAAACCCGAAGCATACATGATCCGCCACTGGGTCGCAGGGAACTCCCCTCGTGCGACCCTAGCAGCGGTGTCGTAGCGGTCGGAGCCGGCATAACGCACCTGTCTGGCGCTGACCCGTGCTGATTGCAGAGCTGACGATATTTGTTGGGCGACGGTGTGCGACACGGCTCCGGAGCCACCCAGGATGACAACGCGGGCCGGCTTCAGGCGCTTCAGAGCGGTAGCCGTTGAGCTGGGAAGTCCGTTGGGCTTGGTCATGAGAACCGGTGCTCCTTGCCGAGCAGCCGCGGCTCCGCCGGCCAATGCGTCAGGGTAATCTGCTCCGGACGCTACGTAGACCGTCGTGGAACGGTCCCACATTTCGTTGACCAGCTTTGAGGCGGTTTCGTAACGGTCCGATCCGCCGATCCTCTTGACCGACGCGATATTTTCGAGAGATTTCTGGACCCCGGAACTGATGGCGCCGGTGCCTCCGAGAATGTAGATTGTCCGGGGCCTAAGACGGTTGAGTTCATTGCGGACAACTGTTGGAATTCCGTTCTTGGCCACAAACAGGACCGGGCCGACTTTGTGAGAAGCCGCAGGTCCACCAGCCAGCGCGTCGGCGTATCCCGCCCCCGAGGCAATGAATACGCTGTCCACGCCTGCATT
This sequence comes from Arthrobacter sp. Y3223151, assembly GCF_059091125.1. NCBI lineage: Bacteria > Bacillati > Actinomycetota > Actinomycetes > Micrococcales > Micrococcaceae > Arthrobacter > Arthrobacter sp. Y3223151. The sequence continues at coordinate 78,570 of NZ_JBNHGI010000011.1, forward strand.
GAATGAGCGGCGAGAAATTTCAACCGACGTTGCATAGCGGTCGGACCCGGCGAGGCGGGACGTTCCGGGAGTGGTGACGGACTTGGTGATCCGGGGACCGGATTTGTAGCTGGCGTTCTTCGCAAACGACCTCAACTGTGCGAGGCTGCCGCGCCACACGTTCGAATCGCCGATGAAAGGACCAGTCGAGCTGTACTGCCAGATGTCCCAGGTCTTCCAGCCACGGGGGAGGGAGGGAGCATCAGTGGCAGGCCACCCGGCGACGGGATATCCGGCAATATGAAGAGGATGGTTGGCGAATGCCGTGCTATTGCCCGTGCACTTGTCCCACCAGCCGGCAGTTGTGTAGATCACTGGCAGGCGCCCTGTCTTGGCCTTGATCCTGTCTGAGAATTGCTTGACCCAGGCTACGATCTTGGCCGGCGTCATGTTGTAGCACATGTTGCCGTAGACGCCGTACGGGTTGTGTTCGATGTCCAGAAGAGGAGGAAGCGTCTTTCCATCTGCTGACCACCCGCCTCCGTTTGCGAGCATAAAGTCTGCCTGCTCCGTGGCTGAGATTCGCGGTATGGCAAAGTGATAGGCTCCGCGGATGATTCCGGCTTTGTATGAGCCGCTGTAGTTCCCCCAGAATGTCGGATCCTCGTAGTAGTTGCCTTCCGTGGTTTTTAGGTAGGCGAACTTGATCCCTTTGTCCTGTTGGGCATCCCAATCAATGTTGTCGCCCTGCCAGTTGCTGACATCAATTCCCTGAATTCCGGCAGGCCGCCACTTGTCTGCTGTGGCAGATGATTCCGCCTTAATTTGGACAGCAGCTGTGCGCTCGATGTCCAGCTCTTCGAGCGTTTCGTCGAGCTTTTCAGCTCTCTTCGGTTCGCTCATCGCGGCGTCGTTTTGCTCCCGAAGTTCCTCGCCCTTGCCCATAGCTGCGCCGCGCGTGCCGTAGAGCGAGGACATCAGTTCGTGCAGCTGTTCCGGCGTGAGCTCCTCGAAGGGGATATCCCCTTCGTTTTTAGAATTGTCAGGCGCTTCCTCTTCTGCGCCACCTGCATCCGCAGGGCCGGTACTCAACCCCGGGGAATGCACTTCGACGCTTTCCGCATCCGGCAGGGAGCCTTCCGGTAAAGTCTCGTTGGCTGTGGGTGCCGTAGTGGGCTCCGTCGGTGCTGCCGTCGAGGAGGGCGCTGCGTCAGAAGAGCCGACCGCTGGATCGTCGGGAGCTGCGGCCGCCGACTCCGTTTCGGCAGGCGCCTCAAAGTCGGCTGCCCACGCTGGGGATCCGCTGACGGGGAGCAACAGCAGTAGAGTGGTGCACCCCGTTATCAGCTTGGTCCTAAAGGTGTTGTCTTGGACCTGTGAGTGACGGTCAGCCATGGTGTCTCCGGGGTGTCGCTTCGAGGAAGGAACCGACTCGGTCGGTCCTGCAATATCGTTTTACCTTAACATTCAAACTAACCCTTGTGACTAGAGTCGGATGCGGTGACAGGCCCGCGGGGGACGAAATTAATCTTGCGGCCATCGGCCGTTGGTTATGCCATATAACTCATGGCTGAGTCACTTGCGCCCCGGACAGGAATCGAACCTGCGACCAAGAGATTAGAAGGCTCCTGCTCTATCCGCTGAGCTACCGAGGCAGATGGCCGGCTACTGTTCACTCACTTGTCCACTCCAATTCCGGAGTTTCCAAATGTGTCCAGGGTGTGCCCACTCTCGTGGACGCCACTGCGGCCGGTGCTTAGTCTAGCAATTCGTTCAAGGCCGGGCGCGATGGCGGCCGCGGTCGTGCCGTCGTCGCCCAGGGCTGCGGCGCACTGCCACAGGGAAGAAGGACGTACTGTTCTGACTCCGTTCCGTCCTGCCGCCATCGCCCAGGCTGTGCCGTCGGGCGCGCACAGACTCCCGCGGCTGGGCGTCCGGCGGGCGTCCAGCCGCGGAAGGAACTTGCTACTGGCCGGTTCCGGCGTCGGCGCCACCATCGACCGTGCCGCCCTGCCCATCCAAACCCTGTTCCGGGATGTCTTCAGGTGCCGGTGTCTGGCTCGGCTCCGGTGTCTGGCTCGGTTGCGGGGCAGGCTCGGCGGTCTGGCTTGTTTCCGGGGCAGGGGTCGGGGCCTGTTCGGGGCCGTTGAATCCGCCGCTTCCCGGCTCTTCAGTCTCCGTTGAGCTGTTTCCGCCGACCGAGGGATCGTCCGTGGTCACGGCGTCGTCGGCGGCGCCATCTCCAGTCTTCGCGGGCCCCTCGTCCTGCTTGGCCGGCTTGTCAGTTTGATCCGCGGCTTCCTGGTTTCCGCCGAGGGTGCCAAGGGTCGTCTTGTGGGCGCTTGAGGCAGGGTCGATACCCGTAGTCGAGGAGACCAGGCTGGAGATCGGTTGGCTGGTGCCGAGCTCCACCGCGGTGATGCTGACCATCGCGATGGCAAAGGCCGCGGCGCTGGCCAGTCCAACCTTGACCCACGTCATCGGGGCGATGGGCTTACGCGCGGGTTTAGGCTGCGGTTCGATCGCTTCGGACGGGGCGCTGGCGGCCACCTTTTCAACCTCCCGCAGGGCACCGATTCGAGCCTTGGGGATTTTCTTCATGGCCACGGTGGCGGCCGAGCTCAGCGTCCGGGCATAAAGGGCGGCGCCGACGGTGGCGACGACGGAGCCGACGGCGGCGCCGATCAGCGTTCCGGCGACGCCGAGAAAGGAGCCCACCAATGCGGAGGTCACGGCGGCCAGCGCCGAGGCGATAGTTTGGGCGCCACTCAGTCCGAGAAACGGCTTGCGCTTGTCGTCGGCAGCGGAGTCGTCAGCCATTTGATACCTAATCCGGTCGGAGATTATTACGGATAGGTAACGATACCTGCCCGCGGACGGTTCCCGGCACGGCCGTTGTGTGATGGAGACGCTGCTCACACCCGCCCTCCACAAGGACGCCGCCCGACGCCGCGGTCCACATGCCGCGTGGACCGCTTCACCGCAGGTGCTGGAGCGGCGAGGCTCGATGGTGTCGGCAGGGCGCCGGCGCTACAGCGGACGGGAGAAGAGCATGAGCGACTACATTACGGTGCGCGGGACGGTCGGTACCGAGGTGCAGCAGCGGCGCACGCACGGCGGAGATGCCGTGGCGGAGTTCCGGCTGGCTTGCTCGGGGGACTGGCTGAACCGGGAGACCGGCGAGTGGGTCAAAGGGCAGACCAACTGGTACACGGTGCAGGCGTTCCGGGGCCTGGCGGAGAACCTGTGGCGCAGCCTGGCCAAGGGCGATCCGGTGGTGGTCAGCGGCAAGCTCAAGCTGCGGCAGTGGTCCACCGAAGACGGGAGGCGCGGCACCGCTCCCGAAATCGACGCGGACACGGTGGGCCACGACCTACGGCGCGGCTCTGCCTCGTTCACCAAGATCGCGGCGCCGGCAGCAGCCCTGCGCGAGGCCGCTGAGGCCGGGCAGGGCGGCGCCGACTACCGCGCGATGGCCCTGGCCGGTGCCGACGCCGGGGATCCAGCCGGCGGAGAGTTCGGCCTTGAGCCAGACCTGGGCGGCAGCGACGGCAGTGCCGACGAGGACCGGCAGGAGGAAGCGCAACTGCCCAGGGCGAGTTGATCGGGGCTCGAGGTGTCCGAGCCGCCGGGACAGGGGGATGCGGTGCGGCAAAATATGTGATCGTGGAGCGCAGCGACTAGCCTTGAGGGCATGGCGGAATTCATTTATACGATGTCCAAGGCCCGCAAGGCCGTTGGCGACAAAGTCATTCTGGACGACGTAAGCATGTCGTTCTTCCCCGGCGCCAAGATCGGCGTCGTCGGCCCCAACGGTGCGGGCAAGTCCACGATCCTCAAAATCATGGCCGGCCTGGACACCCCCTCCAACGGCGAAGCCAGGCTCAGCCCCGGCTACACCGTCGGCATCCTGCTGCAGGAGCCGCCGCTGAACGAGGAGAAGACCGTCCTGGGCAACGTCCAGGAAGGCGTCGGCGAGATCTACGGCAAGATCCAGCGCTTCAACGAGATTTCCGAAGAGATGGCCAGCCCGGATGCTGACTACGACGCGCTGCTCGAGGAAATGGGCAAGCTGCAGGAGGCCATCGACGCCGCGGACGCTTGGGACATCGACTCCCAGCTGGAGCAGGCCATGGACGCGCTGCGCTGCCCGCCGGGTGACGCCGACGTGACCGTGCTCTCCGGTGGCGAACGGCGGCGCGTGGCACTGTGCAAGCTGCTGCTGCAGAAGCCCGACCTGCTGCTGCTCGACGAGCCCACCAACCACCTCGACGCCGAAAGCGTGCTGTGGCTGGAGCAGCACCTGAAGTCTTACCCGGGTGCCGTCCTCGCCGTGACCCACGACCGGTACTTCCTCGACCATGTGGCCGAATGGATCGCCGAAGTGGACCGCGGCCACCTCTACCCGTACGAGGGCAATTACTCCACCTACCTGGAGAAGAAACGCGCCCGGCTCGAAATCCAAGGCAAGAAGGACGCCAAGCAGGCCAAGCGCCTGACCGAGGAACTGGACTGGGTCCGGTCCAACGCCAAGGGCCGCCAGACCAAGTCCAAGGCCCGTCTGGCCCGCTACGAGGAAATGGCTGCCGAGGCCGAGCGCACCCGGAAACTGGACTTCGAAGAGATCCAGATCCCGCCGGGACCGCGGCTCGGTCAGCTGGTCATCGAGGCCAAGGACCTGTTCAAGGGCTTTGGCGACCGCGAGCTGATCAAGGACCTGTCCTTCTCGCTGCCGCGCAACGGCATCGTCGGCGTGATCGGCCCCAACGGCGTCGGCAAGACGACCCTGTTCAAGACGATCGTCGGACTCGAACCGCTGGACGGCGGGGAGCTTAAGATTGGCGATTCCGTCAAGATCTCGTACGTGGACCAGTCCCGCGGCGGCATCGACCCGAACAAGACCCTGTGGGAGGTGGTCTCCGACGGGCTCGACCACATTCAGGTCGGCCAGGTCGAAATGCCGTCCCGCGCCTACGTCTCCGCGTTCGGCTTCAAGGGACCGGACCAGCAGAAGAAGGCCGGCGTGCTTTCCGGCGGTGAGCGCAACCGGCTGAACCTGGCCCTGACCCTGAAACAGGGCGGCAACCTGCTGCTGCTCGACGAGCCGACCAACGACCTGGACGTCGAAACGCTCTCCAGCCTGGAAAACGCGCTGCTGGAATTCCCCGGCTGCGCCGTGGTGGTCTCGCACGACCGCTGGTTCCTGGACCGGGTGGCCACGCACATCCTGGCCTACGAGGGCACCGAGGAAGAGCCGGCGAACTGGTACTGGTTCGAGGGCAACTTCGACTCCTACGAGCAGAACAAGGTCGAGCGGCTCGGCCCGGACGCGGCCAAGCCGCACCGCGTCACGCACCGCCGCCTGACCCGCGACTAGCACGGACACATGGAACGGCCGGGCCCCGCTACGGAGCCCGGCCGTTCTCTTTGGCCCGTTTTTTGTCGCACGTGAGGCGGGCGACTCCGGCTTACGGAATCCGGATCATGCCTTCCTGGGCGACGGTGGCGACGAGTTCGCCGGCCCGGTTGAAGATCTTGCCGACCGCGAGGCCGCGCGCGCCGGAGGCACTGGGGGAGGACTGCACGTAGAGCAGCCAGTCGTCCACCCGGACCGGGCGGTGCCACCACATGGCGTGGTCCAGGCTGGCGACGCTCATGCCCGGCGTGACCCAGCTGACGCCGTGCTGGCGCAGGATGGGTTCCAGCAGGGTGTAGTCGCTGCCGAAGGCCAGCGCGGCCCGGTGCAGGCCCTGGTCGTCGGGCAGCGGCCCTTTGGTCTTCATCCAGACGGCGTTGACCGCCTGCCGTTCGCCCTTGGCCTGGACATAGAGGGCGTCCTGGACATGGCGGACGTCGAACGGGCGGTGGTAGGCCATGTGCCGCGCCACCGGGTGGTCCACCTTGCCGAGCAAGTCCGCGGTGCTCGGCAAGGTTTCCGGGTCCGGGATTCCGTCGGGGAAGTCTTCCTGGTGTTCGAGCCCCTCGGCCGGGGTCTGGAACGAGGCGATCATGGACAGGATCGGCACGCCGTTCTGATAGGCATGGGTGCGGCGGGCGGAGAACGAACGGCCGTCGCGCAGCCGTTCGACGCCGAAGGTAATCGGCAGGTCGGCGTCGCCGGCACGCAGGAAGTACCCGTGCATGGAATGGATGGGCCGGTCCGGTTCCACGGTCCGTACCGCCGCGATCACGGACTGTGCCAGCACCTGGCCGCCGAAGACCCGGCCGCGCGGCTGCTTTTCGGAAACACCGACGAAAATCTCCTCGTCCGTATTCGCGCCGTCGGCATCGGAGAGGTCCAACAGCTCCAGCAACACCGCCGTCGGATCGACGTGTTCCTCGATGGCGGTCATGTAGTCTCCTTGCCGATTACCCGCGGGTACGAACACCTCCGACAGTAGTTGGCACCGCTCAACCGCTCAACTCCGGGGCGCCCCGCATGCCGGAGCACGACGGTGGGCCGGCAGCGGGTTAGTTGCGGCTCCCGCGCTTTGAGAGGATGGCATCATGCCTACCGTTCCGCACCATGCCCCGAGGTTTCCGATCCAGCTGAGGTTCAGCGACATTGATTCCTACGGACACGTGAACAATGTGACCTACCTGGGCTATCTGGAAACGGCCCGGGTGCTGCTGCACCAGCTGCGGCCGGACCTGTCGACCACCGCCGGACACAAGCCGGGTGCGACGCTGCGTGAACTCGGTGGCGACGGAAACCTGACGCTGGTGGGACGGCAGGAAATCGAGTACCGGGTACCGCTGGACTACCGGGCGGAACCGGTCCACGTCGGCGTCTGGGTGACGAGGATCGGTTCTTCGAGCTTCGACCTGGGCTACGCGGTCGTTGATGCCGACACCGGGGAGTCGGGCACCGTGCATGCGCTGGGCGCCTCGACCATGGTGCTGGTTGCTGCCGCGACGGGACGGCCGGTGCCGCTGCCCGATGCGTACCGCGCCGCCTTGCAGCTGTGGGCCGGGCCGCCGGTTCCGTTCCGCAACAGTGCCGGCGCAACCGGTACGAACGTAGAGGCCGCAGAATGATGTCCCCCGGAACCCCCGTCCTGCAGCTGGCCGATGTCCAGGTAGCGGCCGACCTGAAGACCTTCGTCAGCCGGTCCCGTGCCGCCGGTGACGGCGCCATCCACCTGCAGGCCTTCGGCAGCGTGCTGGCCGCCTACGTGTGCATGATGCGGCCGCGGATTCTGGGCGAGGCGACGCCGACGATCCTGGGGCTGCGGGTCATGCCGCTGGCGGCGCCGGCCGCCGTCGAGGAGACCGTCACGCTGGCCTCGGTTGGAGACCGGCTGGCCAGGATGGGGAACGAGGAAACCGGCCTGGCCCTTCCGCCCACGACCGTGACGGAATCCTGGACGGGTGTGCTGCCGCCGCGGTCCGGGTGGGAGCGCGTCGGCGGCCTGCAGGCCGAGGTGTTGGAGGAGGCAGCCCGGGCGGGCATCCGGGAGATTTCCGAGGCCCTGCCGGACAACCCCGGACAGCTCATCGTCAACAACGCGCGCAGCACCGTCTGGAGCCGGCCGCTGCCCGCGGCCGGCGGACTGCCGGAATCGGTTGAACTCCCGGCCGGGGCGGCGTTTGCCGCCCTCACGCTGGGCTTCCTCGACGGGAACCCGGCGGAGGTGTACCGGAACGGCCGCTGGCTGCGGCTCAGCACCGGGCGCGGCCACGTGCTGGTGCGCAGCGGCGCCTCGCTGTAGCGGGAGCCGGCTGCGTCACAGGAGCAGGTCAGGCGCTGTTGACCATGGAGTGGGCGGCGCGCTCGAAGTAGTCCCAGAGCGTCTGTTCGTGCAGCGGCGGCAGTTCCAGGGCATCCACGGCGCGGCGCATGTGCTTGAGCCAACGGTCACGGGCGTCGAAGTCCACCTTGAACGGCTGGTGTCGCATCCGCAGCCGCGGGTGGCCACGCTGTTCGCTGTAGGTTCCGGGGCCGCCCCAGTACTGTTCCAGAAACATCCGCATCCGGACCTTGGCCGGCCCGAGGTCCTCTTCGGGGTACATCTGGCGCAGCACGTCGTCCTCTGCGATCCCGTCGTAGAAGACGTCCACGAGTTTCACGAACGTCTCGTGCCCGCCGACGGCGTCGTAGAAGTTGTCCGTGTACGAGGGCTGCTTGAACGCGTACGCGGCGGCCGGAGCCGGGGTCAGGGTGGCCAGCGGCTGGCCGAAACGGGACGGAAGGGCCGCGGCGTCGGCCGGCTGCGCCGCACCGGGGCGCGCGGCGGGCTGTCCGGGGGTTTGGGGTGTTTCGCTCATTGATGGTCTCTGTTCGCTGATGCTGTCTTGCACCATTGTCTCAGCCCGCGACGACCCGGGGTTCGTGGTGGACAGGGAAGTTCACGCTGCGCGCAATGAAGCAGACCTTGTTGGCATCCGCATGGAGCCGCTGGGCGAGTTCGGTCTGGCCCGGATCTCCGATCGCCACCCTGGGCCGCAGCGTCACGAACGTGAATTCGCCGCTGCCGTCACGGTTTAGGCGCAAGGTGCCCTCGGCGTCGTCGTCGTAGGCCGTCACCACCAGCCCGTTCTTCACCGCGACGTGCAGGTAGGAGAGCATGTGGCACTGGGACAGGGCCGTGAGCAGCAGCTGTTCCGGGTTCCAGCGGCCCTTGTCGCCGTGGAAGGTGGGGTCGGCGGTGCCGGCCAGCTCCGGCAGCCCTGCCGCGCGCACCACGTGGTCCCGCCCGTAGCCGCGGTAACTGGCGGTGCCTTCGCCGCGGTTGCCGGTCCAGTGGAGGGAAACTGCATAGCGGTGCTCGGAAAGGTTCATGCCGCCATTAAACCCTGAGGACGTGATTCATGCGCAGGCGGTGATCCGGTACAAAGCTGCGCTGCCCTGCTTGGCGATCTGCTGGAAGCCGTGCGAAACGTCCACATCGTGGAGGCCTGGCCACTGGTGGTTGCGGTTGGTTTGGCGGGCGCGCTCCGGACCATCATCGTAGAAATACTCGATGTTCATCGCGTCCAAAATGCGGCATACTTCCGGATCGTGGTGGAGGTCCCGGAAGTGTGCACGCAGGTATTTTTTGTCGGCGGTGTTGTCGGCCCAGCCCATCTGCGTGAAGGCCACATCGTGTCCGGTCAGCGCGTAGATGTAGGGGGCACCGTTGAAAGGATCGCCAATGACCACGGCGTCGTCCGGCAGCACCCGATCGAGGGACTCGATGAATTCCTGCTCATTCCCGAGCAGCGCCCGCCCGTAGTAATCCGAGGTGACGTAATAGGACTCGCCGGCTTCGTCCACGCGCATAGGCAAGCGGAAGCCGCTGGAGGCGAGGAACAACATGCCAAGCACCAAAATGCCTGCAAGCGCGGGCACGTATATTTCCTGGCTTCGGTCCTTACCGTTCCGCCGCAGCCCGAGTAGCCACGTCAGCATCCGATCCAGGGCAAATGCTGCGAGGACAATGCCGATCACGGAGAACACTGAGGCCAGGCGAGTGGCATCGTTGTACCAAAAGCCGGTGAGCAGTCCCAGCGGACGGGCATGATGGGTTGCGGCGACAAACAAGACGGCAACTACACCCATGCCGACCACCGCAGGAGCCGTGGCCCTGTGCCGGATGGCGAGGACTGCACCAACGGCTACAAGTGTTCCTATCCACCAGTTGTGGCTGTCCGGCGGAAGGTACTCGCTTGTGGGCGGCCTGGGCAGGTCAAAGAACAACCATTCGACCGCGTCCTCAAACGGCTGCCGAGGGGTGCCCGAGTATGAGGCAACTGAGGCAACAAGTGATGAATTCAAGATGAAACCGACGGCTGCCGTCAACACGGCGGCGAGCAGGACGCCCCAGAAGACGCCGGCAGATTTGCTCCGGAGCCATGCAGTGCGGCACCACACGACGAGGAACCACAACATGTAGATAGCGCCGAAGGCAACCAGAGCGAAAAGGCCGGAAGGGTGGATCCACGCTGTCCCTGCAGTCACGGCCACCAGGGCCAAGACCTTCACGGCGGTGCCGCGGCGGTCCGATAGAGTCAGCCGCCGTCTTTGCGCTTTGTGGTTCGGGTTCAGAGCAAGACGGCGGTTCCGGCGCGCGACGAGTTCGATGCCCAGGGCGAACACCGCCGGGACAAGGGCGGTAGCGAACGCGTTGGGCCACTGTCCTGCTCGGCTCAGTTGCACGACGGGTAAGGCGGCCACAGCCGATGCCACCAATGGGGTCAGAATCATGGTTGCAGGGCGGTGAGGGAAGAGTGCCGCAGCGAGATACGACAGAGCGGACGGCCAGACCAGGCAGGCGATGACGACATTAGCCAGATTGGCCGCCGTGACTATGTCGCCGGGAACCAGCGACACCATTTCGTGCCAGCCCGCGGGGTAGAAGGACCCTAAACCCGTTCCGTAGATCGGATTGATACTGAAGGGGCTGGACTGTCCCGATTCCTGAATCCAGCGCAGGACGTTGACGTGAAAAGTCGGATCCCAACCTTGGTTTACGCGGTCGACCGAACCCATACCGGTTATGAGGGCCTGGGCGGTGATTACGGCGCCGGCCAGAAAGGAAAAGGCGAACAATACGATGGTCGGGCGGCTCGGAGGTGGCGCAGGCAGTCGGGCCGGAGGGTTGATCCAGCGGCTTACGGCAAAGCTGAGGCCAATGCCGGCGATCGTCACCAGCCCTGCGGACACAAGGCTCCAGCGAGTTCCGGTGACCAAGCAGAACATTGCGGCGACTGCGAAGAGGGCGGCGGTAGCGGCCGGTGCCAGGACGAGCGACCGGAGCCATTCGAGCCGGAGACCACGCAGGGCGAGGACCCCTGGGATGTAGAAGATGGCCACCAGGGCCAAGAGCTGGGCAGTAGTGGCTAGGGGCTCCAACGGTGGCCCTTGCAGGAACAGGACCGTATCTCACGCTCGGGCGAGATGACGACGGACGGCAGCGACATTAGTTCCTAACTCTTATGGGGCCCAGCTTGGAGGCGACTGACTGAGAGGCAGTCGCCAGTCGTTCAGTATAGGTAGCCAAATGGTCCGGCACGGAAACGTGTCCTCAGCCTGAACTGTTCGTTCTCAGCTTTCCTGCACTGGCACCCACGCGGGTCCTGTCGGTCCCTCCCGAGTTGCCTTCGCCTCCGACGGGCACCGAAAGGCCGATGCAATGTAACACGAACGGTGGTTGCGGGCGTACGCCAGCACCGCCGCGAGCACCTGCCCGGAGACCGCCTCTGCCTGGCCCCGCTCTCAGCGGCAGGCGGTGATTTCGTAGAGCGCCGCGGTGCCGTCGGACGCGATCAGGCGGAAGCCGCGGGAGAAGTCAATGTCTTGGAATCCCGGCCACTGGTGTTTTTCGCTGTGTTGGTAGCCGCGGATCGTCTGGTCGTCGTACAGGTGGGTGGCACCGGTGCTGTGCAGCGCGCCGCAGACCTGCGGATCGGACCCGATGTCGCGGAAATGGTGCCGCAGGTAGTCCTTGTCCGCGCTGCCGGCGCTGCTGACGTTCTGGAAATAGACGGTCCGGTGGCCAGTGAGGGAGTAGATGTAGGGCAGGCCGTTGAAGGGATCGCCGATGACGATCGCGTCGTCGGGCAGCAGCGGTTCCAGGGAGTTGATGAACTCCTGCTCGTCGCCCATCAGCGCGCGCCCGTCGCGGTGCTCGGTGATGCCGTAGCGGATGGAGGCCGCCTCCACCCGGACGTCGTGCCGGAAGCCGCCGGAGGTCACGAAGACGGCGGCCAGCACGGCAAACGCCAGCGCCGCGGGCACCGATTGGCGAGTAGCGGCCGGATTGCGGGTTCGGATAAGCCCGGCCGGCAGCGTGCACAGCCGCTCCAGGGCCAGGGCAGCGAAGACGATGCCGAAAGTGTGGACCAGCGGGGCGATCCGCGGCGGGTCGGTGTACCAGAAGCCGCTGAGCCAGCGGAACGGGCGGTCTTCCGGGCCGGCCGCGAGGATGAAGAGCACGACGGCGGCCGCCATGCCCGCAACGGCCGGCCGGGCGCGGGGGATGAAGCAGGCCCACACCGTTCCGGCCGCCATGAGCAGCCCGACGACGACGGCGTAGCTCTCCGGGGTGGCGTCGTCGCTGTCCGGCTGGCGCGGCAGGTCGAAAAACAGCCACGCGAGGGCGTCGGCCCAGCCCGCAGTCGACCCGCGTGGATACGACAGGACGGCGGCCACGAGGGTGGAGGTGGCGAGGACGAACGCGGCGGCAGCCGCGGCGGCGGCCAGCAGCCCCGCCGCCGCGTAGAAAAGCGCGCGGCGGCTCCGCCAGAGCCGGGCCAGGCGGAGCACTAAGAAGCGCGCCAGGTAGAACCCGCCGAGCACCAGCAGGCTGCCGACGGCGGAGGGGTGGATCCAGGTCGCGCCCAACGCGACCACCGCGAGTGCGGTGAGATCCGCCGTCGTCCTTCTCTGTGCGCTGCGGGACGGGGAACCTTCGCGGGCCACGGCCCCGGTGCCGGCCCCAACCCGGGCCGGGGCGCTGTCCGCGGCCTCCGCCCCGGCGGGCAGCCGGTATTGCAGTTCGATGCCGAGCGCGAGGATGGCCGGCAGCAGCGCGGCCGCGAAGCCGTTGGGCCACTGGCCGGCACGGAACATCTGAACAACCGGGAAGGCCAGCATGGAGGAAGCTATCACCGGCGCGATAACCCATACGAGCGGCCGGGCGGGGAACAGCGCGCGGGCCAGCAGGGCCAGGGCGGCCGGCCACATCAGGGCGCCGATGACCAGGCAGGCCAGGTTCCCCGCCGTCACCACGTCGCCCGGGACCAGCGACACCATCGCGTGCCAGCCGGCGGGATAGAACGACGGCGGCGCCCCGCCAAAGATCGGCCAGATGCTCCATGGGCTGGCCTGGCCGTTGTCCTTGATCCATTGCAGGACGTTCACGTGGTAGGTCGGGTCCCAGCCCTGAGAGACGCGGTGGATCGAGCCCATCGCCTCGAGCATCACCGAGCCCAGGACCAGCGCCGCGATGGCCAGCGACGCCGCCAGCAGCCACTTCACCGAGCGCGGGACGGCGAGCCGCGCCGCGGGTGGAGGAGCGATGGCCCGCCCGAGGAGCCAGCACCCGCCGATGCCGAGCGCCGCCAGCAGGATGGCCGAGAACAGGTTCCAGCGCACGCCGGCCGCCAGGCAAACCATGGTGCCGGCAGCCGCCAGCGCCGTCCCGGCGGCCGGGGCCAACACGAGGGAGCGGACGGCGGGCTGGCGCAGCGCCCGGAGGGCCAGGAAGCCGGGAAGGTAGAAGACAGCGAGCATGACAGCCAGCTGTCCGGCAACTGCCATGAGGACTCCCTTGCGCCACCAACCGTTGTGGAATTGTAGATCCGGCGGCGGGCCGTGCAGTACTCCCGCCGCGTGCTCATGGAACCGTAGGGGCGGCAGATGTCGCGGTGGTGAACGAAAGGCGAACCCCGGAGCGGCGGCGGAGGCAGTGGCGCTGGTGTCCGGGCCTTGCGGAGACGGCGCTGCCCGCCGGAACGGGTGTGTTTCGGCGGGCAGCTATGCGTTGAGGGCGCGGGTTACCGGTCGGCGGCCTGGGCCTTCAGGGCGCGGACGACGCCGTCCTTGTTTTCCAGCACCAGGCGGCGCAGGGCGGGGGAGCGGTCCGCCAGGGACTCCAACCAGGCGTCCGTGGCGTCCACGGTGGCCTGCGTGGACAACTGCGACGGATACAGGCCGACGACGATCTGCTGCGAGAGTTCGTGCGTGCGGGTGTTCCAGATGTCTTCGATGGCGTCGAAGTACTTCGCGGCGTAGGGCTCCAGCAGCGTGGTGTCATGCACGCGGGTGAAGCCGGCGATGACCGACTGCTGGGTGGCATTGGGCAGTTCGCCCTTGACGACGACGGACTCCCAGGCCGCCGCCTTCGCCTCGGCGGTGGGGATGGCGGCCTGCGCCAGGGCGGCGGCGCGCTGGCCGGTGGCGGTCTGGTCCCGCTCGAGTTCCGCGTCGATCTCGGCCTGGCCGAAGCGGCCGCCGGCCACCAGCGAGGTGAGCAGTTCCCAGCGCAGGTCGGCGTCGACGGTCAGCCCCTCCAGCGTGTGCTCGCCGGAGAGCAGCGCGGCCACGGTGTCCAGCTGCCCGCCGGTCTGGGCATGCACGGCGAAGGCCTTGGCGAACTGCAGCTGCGAGTCGGAACCCGCGGCCGCCACTCCGGCCAGTTCCCAGAGCCGGTCGGCGGCGGCGACGGTCAGCCGCTTGCGGTCGTCGGGGTTCACATAGAAGGTCAGCGTGGTGGCCAGTTGCCGCAGCAGCACCAGCACGACCGAGGAGTCCGTCTCGTAGGCGATGTTGTTCAGCACCAGCTCCACGTATTCGCGGGCCGGGGTCTCGCCGTCGCGGGTGGCGTCCCAGGCCGAGCCGAGCACCAGGGTGCGCGGCAGCGACGCGGTGAAGTCCTTCACGTGGCGTTTGGAGGTGGCCAGGGACACCTCGTCCAGCCGGATCTTGGCGTAGGCCAAATCGTCGTCGTTGAGCAGCACCAGCGCCGGACGGGCCAGGCCGGCCAGTTGGGGCACCTCGGTGCGCTCGCCGTCAACATCGAGTTCCTCGCGGTGGGTGCGCACCAGCTTGCCGGCGTCGTCCAGGATGTAGAAGCCGACGGCGAGGCGGTGCGGCCGGATGGTCGGGTAGCCCTCCGGGGCGGTCTGGAGGATGGCGAACGAGGTGATGGCGCCGTCGTCGTCGGTGGAGATCTCCGGACGGAGGGTGTTCACGCCGGCGGTCTCCAGCCACTTGGCGGACCAGTCCTTCAGGTCCCGGCCGCTGGAGGTTTCCAGTTCGCCCAGCAGGTCGGCCAGCTCGGTGTTGCCCCAGGCGTGCTTGCCGAAGTACTCGCGGACGCCGGCCATGAACTCCTCCTGGCCTACCCAGGCCACCAGCTGGCGGAGCACGGAGGCGCCCTTGGCGTAGGTGATGCCGTCGAAGTTGACCTGCACGTCCTCCAGGTCCTTGATCTCCGCGGTGATCGGGTGGGTGGAGGGCAGCTGGTCCTGCCGGTAGGCCCAGGACTTCTCCATCGACGCGAAGGTGGTCCAGGCGCCCTTGTACTCGGTGGCCTCGGCGGCGGCCAGCGTGGACATGAATTCGGCGAAGGACTCGTTCAGCCACAGGTCGTTCCACCAGCGCATGGTCACCAGGTCGCCGAACCACATATGCGCCAGTTCGTGCAGCACGGTGATGGCCCGGCGCTCCACCATGGCGTTGGTGGGGCGGGAGCGGAACACGTAGTTTTCCAGGAAGGTGACCGCGCCGGCGTTCTCCATGGCGCCGGCGTTGAACTCCGGCACAAACAGCTGGTCGTACTTCTCGAAGGGGTACGGGGTGCCGAACTGCTTCTCGTAGAACTCGAAGCCCTGCCGGGTGAGGGTGAAGATGTTCTCCGCGTCCATGTACTGCATCAGCGACTTGCGCGCGAACACGCCCAGCGGGATGGTGCGGCCGTCGGAGCTGGTCAGCTCGCTGCGCACGGACTGGTACGGGCCGGCGATCAGCGCGGTGATGTAGGAGGAGATCCGCGGGGTGGGCTCGAACGCCCAGGTGGCGGACGCATCGCCGTCGTCCGTGGATCCGACGTGCCGGGGCGCCGGGGTGGGGGAGTTGGAGATGACATCCCAGTGCGACGGCGCGGTGACGGTGAAGCGGAAGGCCGCCTTCAGGTCCGGCTGCTCGAAGACGGCGAACATGCGGCGCGAATCCGGCACCTCGAACTGGCTGTAGAGGTAGACCTCGTTGTCCACCGGGTCCACGAAGCGGTGCAGGCCCTCGCCGGTGTTCATGTAGAGCGCGTCGGCGTCGATCTCCAGCACGTTGTGCTCCGCCAGGTCCGGCAGTTGGATGCGCACGCCGTCGGAGACCTCGGCCGGATCCAGCGCCTTGCCGTTGAGCGTGACCGAGCGGACGGTGTCCGTGACGGCGTCGATGAACGTGGAGCCGCCGGGAGTGGCGGTGAAGGTGGCCACGGTGCGCGAGCCGAACACCTTGTCGCCGCGGGTGAGGTCCAGCGTGACGTCGTACGACTCCACGCGGAGCAGTTCGGCGCGGGCGCGCGCTTCGTCACGGGTGAGATTCAAACCTGGCAAGTTCGCCTCCAGAAGTACTTAGTGCCCCGGCTGCGCGGGACCGGACGGGTGTGCGTGGCGGGACGCGATATGAAACAACCCTTGCACAATGTGGCCATTGTCTCACCGCTACGGGGTGGCGCGCAGCAGTTGCGGCAAGAAAGGCGAATAGTTGCGGCCGGAGACGGCGCGGGCGACCCATCGCGGCTATCCACCCGCGAGGACCTTGGTCCACGCCGAGACATAGCCGGATTCGTCGAAGCGTTGCAGGGTTTCGCGGCTGGATCGGGCGAACCGCGAGCGCAGTTCCGGGTCGCGCATCAGCGCCAGGATGCCGTCGGCCAGCGCCTGCCGGTCGCCGAAGGGCACCAGGAAGCCGTTCTCGCCGTGCCGGATGACGTCGCGGGGGCCGTAGTTGGCGTCGAAGGCGGCGACCGGCACGCCGTAGGACATGCTCTCCAGCAGGATCAGCGGGAAGCCCTCCGACGCCGACGTCAGCACCGTGACGCAGGCGGTGGCGTAGATGTCCGACGGGCTGTTGGTGAACGACGGGAAACTGACCGCGGCGTCGACGCCCAGTTCGTCGATGAGCGCCCGGACAGCTCCCTCCTCCTCGTCGCCGTAGCCGAAGCCGAAGACCTCCAGCCGGGCCTGCGGGTTGCCCGCGCGCACCAAGGCGAAGACCCGGATCGCCTCGTCCACCCGTTTCTTCGGGTGCAGCCGGGCCACCATCACCAGCCGGTCCGGATCGGTCGCGTGGCCGGGGTCCGGCTGCTGCGGCGGCGCCAGCTGGCCGATGGTGTGGAGCCGGTCGGCGTGGCCGAACTCGGCGGCGATGTCTTCGCGCTGCGCATCGGTGTGCAGGACCACGCCGTCCCAGCTGTCCAGGTTGTCCAGGAGCCGTCGCCAGTTGCGGCTGACGCCGGACCCCGCCACGTACGGGGGCTCCAGGTGGTTGCTGTGCACCGCGGCGATGCGCCGCAGGTTCGGGTGCCTGACGCTGCAGACCACATCGTCCAGGTTCCGGCCGGGCAGGTTGTTCAAGTTCTCGCGGAATTCCGAGGTCAGCACCGGTGCGTCCTCGCCGGCCAGCAGTTGTTCGAAGGCGTGCCGGTAGAGCTCACCGGGATCCGCGAAGGTGAGGGCATCGCCGTCGTCGCGGGCCACGCCGTCGAACAGGTAGCTGCGCCCCCACTTGGGCGAGCCGGGGTGGTGCGTGATCGTGAGGAAGCAGCGGCCGTCGCGGCCGATCAGGCGCTGGGCGGTGGGCGTCTTGGACGATTCCTGAAAATGCTGGACCAGCACCAGGCAGCCCTGTTCATCCATCTCCTCCCTGCGCAGCCGTGCACGGCTGGGGGCCAGCCGTTCGACCGCGGCCACCGTGCCTTCGGGGTGGAACCGCACGTAGCATTCCTGGATTCCGTCGCGGAAGTACCCGAAGGCCAGCCCGGAGTTGCCGACCGGGACGATGTCGTAGTCGTCCTCGGGCGGAGGCCGGACCGGTTGGCGGGTATCGGTCCCGGGGCTCGGATCCAGCCCGTACAGGACGCTGCGGACCCTGACCTCCGGATGCAGGTGGCCGTCCGCCTTGAGGCCGGCCACATCGCGGGCGAGCCGGTGCTGCAGGCCCAGCACCTCGATCCAGATCTGTTCGGCCGCGCCGTTCCCGGCCAGCGTGTTGGCCCGGGTGCGCACCGCCTTGACCAGGCCGCCGCGCTTGAGCGCCAGGGTGTTGACGGGAAAGTGGGCGGTGAGCGGCACGATGGCATCCTGTCGTCAGGGATGCCGCCATTGTTCCGGCCCGCCGGGCGCTAGTAAAGGGGCGGGTGGCCGCGGATGGCCGCCGCTGCGGCCACGACGGGCGCGGCACCGCCTGGTCAGCGCTGGCCGCCGCGCCGCCTCTCAGGCCTGCGCGGCCGCCACGGTGAGGTCGCGTTGCTCGGCGGCGATCTCCAGCAGCCGTTCGGCCAAGCTCAGGGCCGCGCCCGGGGCGTCCCGACGCAGGCGCGCATAGCCGTCGGGCGTGAGGACCTCCACGCAGACCTTCCCCTCGGCGCGCAGCTGGGTGCGGGACGGAGCGCCGCCGAGGCCCCCGAAGCTGGTTCCGGCGGTGAAATACCGGGCGGCGTGATCGTCCTCGGCGGTTTGATCGTCCCCTGAGGCGTCGGCGGCCGTGCGTGCCTGGCCCTCCATGACGAGGACCAGGCCCGCGGCTGGTCCGCCCGCGGTTACGACGGTCGCCCCGTCGTCGTACGTGCGCCGCTCCAGGTATGCCCCGAGCATCTCGCGCTCGCCGGCGGGCAGGGTCGCCGCCACCGGGTGGTCCTGCAACTGCAGCCGTCCGCCGGTTGCCGGCAGTCCTCCGTGCCGGCCGATGAGGCGGTCTTCGCACCACCGGGCGGCGGCGTCCAGGGACGGGAACGCCCGGGGCCGGTCCGGCGTGCCGGCCTCTTCCGCGGACAGCAACCCGGCCGGGTCCACGAAGACCAGCAGGCAGGGATCCGAGGTTTCCTGCAGCCGGAGGAACATGGTCTTGGTGCGGCTGCCGAGCTCGTCCAGCCGGCTGATGTCGATCACTAAAACCTCGTGCGTGGCGGCCAGGTCGGCGGCCATCCGGATGACCGTTTCCGCCTCGGGAAAGAGCATGTCGCCGTGGACCTCGAGGAAGCGCACCGTGTGGCCGTGTTCGGCCACCACGGACAGTTCCGGCGTCGGGCGAACGCGCGGTGAGGGTTTCCCGGCCAGTGTGTAGTCGCCGCGGATCGTGGACCGGGCACTGCGGGCCGCGTGGATGAAGTGCAGTCCCAGCTCGGCCGACAGCTTGCGGCAGGCCTCGGTGCCGCGGACGCTGTTGCCGTGCTGGTCGAGCCGCGGCGAAAAGACGGCGAGCCCCAGCTGGCCGGGCAGCACCGCCAGGATGCCGCCGCTGACCCCGCTCTTGGCCGGCAGGCCGATGCCCGCCACCCAGTCCCCGGCGTCGTTATACATGCCGCAGGTCGTCATCACGCTGAGCACGTGCTCGGCGATCCGGGGTGTCAGGACCTCCTCGCGGGTGATCGGGTTGACTCCGCGGTTGGCCAGGGTGGCTGCCATGATCCCCAGGTCGCGGCAGGTGACGCTGAGGGAGTTCTGCCGGAAGTACAGGTCCAGGGCGGCCTCGGTGTCGTGTTCGATCACGCCTTGGCTCTTCAGCAGGTAGGCGAGGGCCCGGTTGCGGTCGCCCGTACGGAGCGCGGACTCGTACACCGTCTGGTTCATAACCAGGTCGCGTCCGGCACAGGCCGAATAGTTCAGGCGGAGCTGCTCGAACGCGTCGTCACCGTAGCGGTCGGCCACCAGGGACGAGGCGGCGATGGCCCCGGCGTTGATCAACGCGTTGCGCGGCCGGCCGGTATCCGCTTCCAGGCTGATCTCGTTGTACGCGTCCCCGGAGGGCTCCACATCGATCTTCTCGCGCACGTCCTCGAAGCCGTGCCCGGCCAGCGCCATGGCATAGGTGAAGGGCTTGGAGATCGACTGGATGGAAAATTCAGACCGCGTATCGCCGGCCTCGTAGGTGCATCCGTCGGCCATCGTCATGCTCAGCGCGAGCAGATCCGGATCCTCGACCCCGAGCTCTTCCGGATCGCCGGCCAGCGACCCCTCGGTGTTGCCGGCGAGGCCGGCAAGGACGGATTCGAGGTAGTCACTGATTACTGGCTCCATAGGGGCACACTATCGACGGCGGCCGGGGCCCGACAGGGGGTGCGGCACCGGAATCCGTTCCGCCGGCACCGCTCCAGTAGGCTGGAAGCCGTTATTCGCCCTCCCGCACGCCACAGAAGGACCGTCCATGCGCGTTCACATTGCCACCGACCACGCCGGCCTGGAATTGAGCCACCATCTGATCCAGCATCTGACCGGCCAGGGCCACGACGTCACCGACCACGGCCCCACCGCGTACGACCCGGAGGACGACTACCCCTCGTTCTGCATCCGCGCCGCGCTCGCCGTCGTCGAAGACCAGGCCGCCGGCGTGGAGTCGCTGGGCATCGTGCTCGGCGGCTCGGGCAACGGCGAGCAGATCGCGGCCAACAAGGTCAAGGGCATCCGCGCCGCCCTGGCCTGGAACCTGGACACCGCGAAGCTGGCCCGCGAACACAACGACGCCAACGTCGTCGCCGTCGGCGGCCGCCAACACAGCGTCGAGGAAGCCACCGCCATCATCGAGGCGTTCCTGGCCGAGCCGTTCTCCAACGCCGAGCGCCACGTCCGCCGGATCGGCAAGATCGCCTCCTACGAGACCACCGGCGACATCCCGGCCTAACGGCCGCCGGTCATGCCAGAAGGCCATTCCGTCCACCGCCTGGCCCGCCAGTTCCAGGACGTTTTCGCCGGTCGGAGCCTCGCCGTGTCCAGCCCGCAGGGCCGCTTCGCCGCCGGCGCCGCCCGGCTCGACGGGGCGCGGCTGCTGGCCGCCCGGGCACACGGCAAGCAGCTGTTCCTGGAGTTCGACAACGGACTCCTCCTGCGCGTGCACCTGGGCCTCTACGGGGCGTGGAGCTTCGGCGGGGACGAGAGCTTCCGCGGCGCCTCCAGCATCGGGGCGCCGCGCCGGGTGGGGGAGCAGGAAACGTACGACGACGATGCGCCGGCCGCGTACTCCGGTCCGCCGGAACCGGTGGGCCAGGTGCGCGTCCGGCTGGTGTCGGCCCACGGCTGGGCCGACCTGCGCGGCCCGACCGCCTGCGAGGTGCTCACGCCCACGGAGGCGTCCGCCGTCGTCGGCAGGCTGGGGCCGGACCCGCTGCAGGACGCGGCGGACCGGGGCGCCGAGTTCGTCCGCCGGCTGACCGCGAAGCGCACCGCCGTGGGGCAGTTGCTGATGGACCAGAACGTGGTGGCCGGGGTCGGGAACGTCTACCGTGCGGAGACCCTCTTCCGCCGCGGCCTGAACCCGTGGCTGTCCGGCCAACGGATCCCGCCGGCGGAAGCGGCGCTGTTGTGGGCCGACATCGTGGACATCATGAGCGACGGCGTCCGCGACGGCAAGATCATCACCACCCGCCCCGAACACCGCGACGCCGAGGCCGCCGGCCGGTCGCTGCCGGTCTGGCCGGACAACGCCCACTACGTGTACAAGCGGCAGGGGATGCCGTGCCGGCTGTGCGGGACGCCGGTCGCGGTCACGGAGATGGCCGCGCGCAAGCTGTACTGGTGCCCGACCTGCCAGCGGGCCTGATTGGGCCTGAATGTTCGGGCCGCAGGGTAGCTGCCCGCCTGGCCCGTCGGGCGGCAGGGTTGCTGCAGGCCTGGTTCGTTGTGCCGCAGGGTTGCTGCCCGCCTGGTTCGTTGTGCCGCAGGGTTGCTGCCCGCCTGGTTCGTAGGGCCGCAGCCTGCCTTGCCTACGCCGCCGGCGCGCCCACGTTGCACCCCGAATTTTTTGGCGAGTGCAGGGTTTATCTGTGAGTGCAGGGTCCATAGCCCCTGCACTCACCGCCTAACCCTGCAATGGAGGAGCCGGGGCAGGGGATTGGGGGAGTCGGGGTAGGAGCGCATGGTTTCCGCCGCGCCGCGGCGCCCGCCTCCGCCGCGTCGCGGCGCCCGCCGATTTGTCGAACGGGCCCGCCCTCGTGCTAAAGTTTCATCGTCCTCGGGGATGTAGCTCAATGGTAGAGCCTCAGTCTTCCAAACTGATTACGCGGGTTCGATTCCCGTCATCCCCTCGCGTCAGGGAGGCGGTCCGGCACGGGCCGCCTTTTCTGTTCGCAGCCGATTCAGTCATGCGACATGTGCTGGCGGCGTCCGGTTGCACGGTGATTGTGCCGCAGGCCGGGAATGCCCGTAGACTTGCGTGTGCACTACGGGGCGTAGCGTAGTGGCTAGCGCGCCTGCTTTGGGAGCAGGAGATCGCAGGTTCGAGTCCTGTCGCCCCGACTCTGTATTCTTGGTGCAGATTTAACCCCAATAGCAATCAGGAGTTCTAACGCTGTGAAGAGCGCTGTCGAAAACCTCACCCCTACCCGGGTCAAGCTCAATGTTGAGGTCCCCTTTGAGGAACTGAAGCCCAGCATCGACGCGGCGTACAAGACCATCGCGAGCCAGATCCAGGTTCCGGGCTTCCGCAAGGGCAAGGTTCCGGCGAAGCTGATCGACCAGCGCGTGGGCCGCGGCTACGTGATCGAGACGGCTATCAACGAGGGCCTGAACGGCTTCTACCAGGGCGCCGTCGAAGAGACCGGCATCCGCCCGCTGAGCCGCCCCGAGGTTGAGATCACCGAGGTTCCCGACCCGGCCGCCACCGAGGGCCAGCTCGCCTTCCACGTCGAGGTCGACGTCCGCCCCGAAATCGAGCTGCCCGAGTACGCCGGTCTCGAGGTCACCGTCGAGGCTACCGAGGCCTCCGAGGAAGACATCCAGAAGGCGCTGGACGACCTGCGCGGCCGCTTCGGCACCCTGAAGGCCGTTGACCGTCCGGCCGTTGCCGACGACTTCATCACCATGGACCTGTCCGCCAAGGTGGACGGCGAAGAGGTGGATTCCGCCGCGGACCTGTCCTACCAGGTGGGCGCCGGCACCATGCTTGAGGGCCTGGACGAGGCCGTCACCGCGCTGAGCGCCGGCGAGGACGCCACCTTCGAGACCAAGCTTGCCGGCGGCGAGCACGCCGGCAAGGACGCCACGGTCACAGTGAAGGTCAAGGCCGTCAAGGAGCGCGAGCTTCCCGAGGCCGACGACGACTTCGCCCAGCTGGCCAGCGAGTTCGACACCATTGCCGAGCTGAAGGAAGACCTGGCCAAGCAGGCCGCCGACGCCAAGATCATGGAGCAGGGCGTCGAGGCCCGCGACAAGGTGCTGGACAAGCTGATGGAACTGGTCGAGGTTCCGGTTCCGGACTCCGTCGTCGAAGAGCAGATGGAACAGCACTTCCGCCCGGAGAACAGCCACGGTGAAGACCACGACACCGAGGAGCACCGCGCCGAGGTCCGCGAGAACACCGAGAAGGCCTTCCGCAACGAAATCGTGCTGGACGCCGTGGCCGACAAGGAAGAGCTGGGCGTCAGCCAGGCCGAGCTGATCGACTACATCGTGTCCTCCGCCGGCCAGTACGGCATGGACCCGAACCAGTTCGCGCAGCTGCTGGACCAGTCCGGCCAGGTCGGCATGATGGTGGGCGAGGTCCGCCGCCGCAAGGCCCTGGCCAAGGTGCTGGAGCTGGCCAAGGTCACCGACTCCAACGGCAACGAGGTGGACTTGAGCGACTTCGTCCGCCCCGCCGGCGAAGAAGAGCCCAACGTCGAAGACATGATCCAGGCCGCCGAGGCCGCCAACGCCGAGGCCGGAGAAGCCGAAGCGGACGCTGCCGACACCGAGTCGATCGAAGACACCGACGCCGCCGAAGAGGCCGCCGAGGACGCACCGAAGAAGTAGTAGCGGCGCTGCCGCCTGGACGGACCGCCGGATTCCCTTCACGGGGAACCGGCGGTCCGCCGCTTTAACTCCCGGGAACGACGCCGGCGCCCGGCTCCGGTGCGCGGTTTCCCTCCCGGAGCGGCAGCGCGTGCCGGTGGAACCGGGCCCAGTCAGGGCCGGCCGTGCTCCCCAAAGGTCGCTCCGCCGTCGTCATTTTCTGCTGCCGGCAGAGCGTTTTCCCGCGCCATCACGGGCCTGATGCGCCGTCAGCGAACAGCGCGCCGTGCGGGAGGAATCGGGCAGCGGAACACGTTACTGTCCAAGTAGGTAAACGACCTTAGGGCCACCGGTGACGGTACCGCCCGGGGAAGAAGCGAGAGGTATTTCAGCATGTCGAATGAATCCGCCACTCCGAGAATGGCTTCGGTCGAAGCGGCCAGCCGCGAAGACTACATCTACAACCGCCTGCTCAAAGAGCGCATCATCTGGCTGGGATCCGAGGTGCGCGACGAGAACGCCAACGCCATCTGCTCGCAGCTGCTGCTGCTCTCGGCCGAGGACCCGGAGAAGGACATCTACCTCTACATCAACTCGCCCGGCGGGTCGGTGACCGCCGGCATGGCCATCTACGACACCATGAAGTTCATCCCGAACGACGTGGTGACCGTGGCCACCGGCCTGGCGGCCTCCATGGGCCAGTTCCTGCTGTCCTCGGGCACCAAGGGCAAGCGCTACGCCACCCCGCACGCGCGCATCCTGATGCACCAGCCCTCCGGCGGCATCGGTGGCACGGCCTCCGACATCAAGATCCAGGCCGAGCTGATCCTGCACATGAAGCAGGTCATGGCCGAACTGACCGCCGAGCAGACCGGCCAGTCGGTGGAGCAGATCCTGATCGACAACGACCGCGACAAGTGGTTCACGGCCGAGGAAGGCCTCGCCTACGGCTTCTTCGACAAGATTTCGGCCCACGCCGGCGGCGTCTCCGGCGGCGGCGGGACCCAGAGCGGCTCCGCCTCCCAAGATTCCTGAGCCCACGCGCCACCGACCCGAATACAAGCAGGAGAATCTCATGGACTACAACTTCGGTGCCGCTGCCGGCGGTTTCGCCGCCAACATGCCGCAGAACCGCTATGTGCTGCCCCAGTTCGAGGAGCGCACGCCCTACGGCTTCAAGCGCCAGGACCCCTACACCAAGCTGTTCGAGGACCGGATCATCTTCCTGGGCGTCCAGGTCGACGACGCCTCTGCCGACGACGTCATGGCCCAGCTGCTGGTCCTCGAATCGACGGACCCGGACCGCGACATCACCATCTACATCAACTCGCCGGGCGGGTCGTTCACCGCGATGACCGCGATCTACGACACCATGCAGTACATCCGCCCGGAGATCCAGACCGTCTGCCTGGGCCAGGCGGCCAGTGCCGCGGCCGTGCTGCTGGCAGCGGGTACCCCGGGCAAGCGGCTGGCCCTGCCGAACGCCCGCGTGCTGATCCACCAGCCGGCGCTGGGCGGCGGCGAACACGGACAGGCCTCCGACCTGCAGATCCAGGCCGACGAGGTCATGCGGATGCGCAAGTGGCTGGAGGACGCGCTGGCCATGCATTCGGGCAAGGACGCCGCGCAGGTCAACAAGGACATCGAGCGGGACAAGATCCTCACGGCCGCCGGTGCCTTGGAATACGGGCTGATCGACCAGGTGCTCGACTCCCGCAAGATCCACAAGCCAGCGATCACCAAGTAGATACCGTAAAATAGTCTCAATGCCTGCACTGCCCGTGGCGCGTCATATCGCACCGCGGGCAGTGTTGTTACTGAAACTGTCGGCGCAGTGAATTAGAGTTGTTGTCAGCTGGCCTCGGCGGCGCAGCGCCTGCCCGGCAATAATCGGGCGGTGCAGCTGCCGCGGCAAGTTGCCGACGTAGACCAAGTAAGGGGACGGATATGGCTCGCATAGGTGAGAGCGCTGACCTGCTCAAGTGCTCTTTCTGCGGCAAGAGCCAGAAACAGGTCCGCAAGCTGATCGCCGGCCCCGGCGTGTACATCTGCGACGAATGCATCGAGCTCTGCAACGAGATCATCGAAGAGGAGCTGGCCGAGGTGTCGGACCTGGGCAGCTTCGAACTGCCCAAGCCGCGGGAGATCTTCGACTTCCTGCAGGAGTACGTGATCGGCCAGGAGCCCGCCAAGCGGGCGCTGGCGGTGGCGGTTTACAACCACTACAAGCGGATCCAGTCCGGGCATGCGCCCAAGGGGACCGCCAACCTCTCCGATGCCAGCCCGCTGGAGGACGTGGAAGTTTCCAAGTCCAACATCCTGCTGATCGGGCCCACCGGCTGCGGCAAGACCTACCTGGCGCAGACGCTGGCCCGGCGGCTGAACGTGCCGTTCGCCGTCGCGGACGCCACGGCGCTGACCGAAGCCGGCTACGTGGGCGAAGACGTGGAGAACATCCTGCTCAAGCTCATCCAGGCCGCCGATTACGACGTGAAAAAGGCCGAGCAGGGCATCATCTACATCGACGAGATCGACAAGATTTCGCGCAAGAGCGAGAACCCGTCCATCACCCGCGACGTCTCCGGGGAAGGCGTCCAGCAGGCGCTGCTGAAGATCCTCGAGGGCACGGTCGCCTCCGTACCGCCGCAGGGCGGCCGGAAGCATCCGCACCAGGAATTCATCCAGATCGACACCACCAACGTGCTGTTCATCGTCGCCGGCGCCTTCGCCGGGCTGGAGGAGATCATCGGCTCGCGGGCCGGCCGCAAGGGCATCGGCTTCGGCGCCCCGCTCAAGGACGCGGCGGGGGAGAAGGACAGCTACGGCGAGGTCATGCCCGAAGACCTGCTGAAGTTCGGCCTGATCCCGGAGTTCATCGGCCGCCTGCCGGTGATCACCACGGTGTCCAACCTGGACCGCCCGGCCCTGATCAAGATCCTGACCGAACCGAAGAACGCCCTGCTGCGCCAGTACCAGAAGATGTTCCAACTGGACGGGGTGGAACTGAGCTTCGAGCAGGAGGCGCTGGAGGCCGTGGCGGACCTTGCGCTGGAGCGGGGCACCGGCGCCCGCGGGCTGCGCGCGATCATCGAAGAGACATTGCAGCCGGTCATGTTCGACCTGCCCAGCCGCGAGGACATCGCCTCCGTCGTGATCAGCGCGGACGTGGTGCTGAACAAGGCGGAACCGACGCTGATCTCCCACGACGTGGTCGCCAAGCGCCGGAACAAGTCGGCCTGACACTGCACTGCTCCGGACCACCGGACGATCGATCGAGGACCAGACAAGGGGACACACTATGGCCCGGACCGGCGGAAGCGCAGAGCTGCTTACGTGCTCGTTTTGCGGCAAGAGCCAAAAGCAGGTGAAGAAGCTCATCGCCGGCGGCGGCGTATACATTTGCGACGAATGCGTCGGGCTGTGCAACGAACTGCTGGAGGAGGAGTTCGGCGCCGGTGCCGCCTCCGAACTGCTGGAGCTGCCCAAGCCCCGGGAAATCTATGGCTTCCTGCAGGAGTACGTGATCGGCCAGAAACCGGCCAAGCGAGCCCTGGCCGTGGCCGTGTACAACCACTACAAGCGCATCCGCTCCGGCCACGCCGCCCCGGGCAGCGCCGGCCTGGCTGCCGCCGGCGGGCTCCATGATGTGGAAATCGCCAAGTCAAATGTCCTGCTGATCGGCCCCACCGGCTGCGGCAAGACCTACCTGGCGCAGACGCTGGCCCGCCAGCTGAACGTGCCGTTCGCGGTGGCGGACGCCACGTCGCTGACCGAAGCCGGATATGTGGGCGAGGACGTGGAGAACATCCTGCTCAAGCTGATCCAGGCCGCCGGCAACGACATCAAAAAGGCCGAGCAGGGCATCATCTACATCGACGAGATCGACAAGGTGACCCGCAAGAGCGAGGGCCCCTCGATCACCCGCGACGTCTCCGGCGAAGGCGTGCAGCAGGCCCTGCTGAAGATCCTGGAAGGAACCGTGGCTTCGGTGCCCCCGCAGGGCGGGCGGAAGAACCCGCAGCAGGAGTTCCTCCAGATCGACACCACCAACATCCTCTTCATCGTCGCCGGAGCCTTCGCCGGCCTGGAAGAAATCATCGGCTCGCGGGCCGGACGCAAGGGCATCGGCTTCGGCGCCCCGCTCAAGGACGCCGTCGCCCAGCAGGACAACTACGGCGAAGTCATGCCCGAAGACCTGCTTAAGTTCGGGCTGATCCCGGAGTTCATCGGCCGCCTGCCGGTGATCACCACCGTGGCCGAGCTCGACAAGCCTGCGCTGATCCGGATCCTCACCGAGCCGAAGAACGCGCTGATCCGCCAGTACCAGAAGATGTTCCAGCTGGATGGCGTGGAGCTTTCCTTCGAGCAGGACGCCCTGGAAGCGGTGGCTGAGCTGGCGCTGGAACGCGGCACCGGCGCGCGGGGCCTCCGGGCGATCATGGAAGAAACGCTGCAGCCGATCATGTTCGACCTGCCCGGCCGCGACGACATCGCCACCGCCGTGATTACCGCGGAGACGGTCCTGACTGGGGCTGACCCCACCCTGATCCCGCACGACGTCGAAGCCATCCGCCGCCGCGATTCCGCCTGACCGCCGGTAGCCGGGCGCCGTCGCGGGGTGACGTGCCGGGTCCGCGGAACAAAATCGCCGGAGGGGCAGTTACCCACAACAGTACGTATCACCAGTCCTCAAGAAGGAGCTCTTGCCGTATGTCTGAAAGCGCTGCGCCGTCCACCGTTGACTTCTGGTTCGATCCGGCCTGTCCGTTCGCCTGGATCACGTCCCGCTGGATGCTGGAGGTGGAGAAGGTCCGCGACGTCAAGGTCGACTGGCACGTGATGAGCCTGGCCGTGCTCAACGACGGCCGCGACGAGCTGCCGGAGGAGTACAAGGAGTTCTTGACGAAGGCGTGGGGCCCGGTCCGCGTGATCATCGCCGCCCGTGAACTGCACGGCGAGGTCTACGTGGGGAAGCTCTACGACGCCATGGGCACCCGCATCCACAACGAGGGCAACAAGGACTATGAGTCCGTGACTGCCGCCGCGCTGGAAGAGGTTGGCCTGCCCGCCGACCTGGCCCGTTTCGCCACCTCCGACGAATACGACGAGCAGTTGCGCGCCAGCCATGAAGAAGGCATCTCCAAGGTGGGCGACGAAGTCGGTACGCCCGTCGTGGCCTTTAACGGCAGCGCCTTCTTCGGCCCGGTGCTGACCCGCATCCCGCGCGGCGAAACCGCCGGAAAGATCTTCGACGGCGCCGTGGCGCTGGCCGAGTTCCCGTACTTCTACGAGATCAAGCGCTCCCGGACCACCAGTCCCGAGTTCGACTAGCCGGTGCGGGTCCTGGCGCACGCCTGACCGGCGTCCTCCGCTGGACCCTGAGGCCGGCGGCCGGAACGCTGTGGTTTCGGAAAATAATTTAGCGAAACTATGGCGTGTCGGCTTGCGCAGGAGTATAAATATCTATACGCATCCTCCAAAAGATGCGGGACCGAACACCAAAGATTCAGTGACAAGTAGTGGACCAGTTCCACAAACTGCCAGCCTGTGACGAGGCTCGGAAGACCTGAAGATCGGCGGAGTTCGCGAGACCCAAAGCGTCACCTTTGGATCACAAGAGTCGAAGCCCCACCAACGGCGAAACGCTGATGGGGCTTCCCCTCGTTAACGGGCCCTGTGCTACTCGGCCGGGGCCTCGGCGGCCGCCAGCTCGACCTTCGCCACCGTCAGCTCGCCCTCCGCCTCGCTCAGCAGGACCTCACGCGCATTGCCGGCGGCCTTCAGGTCGCCGAGCCCTGCCTCGAGTTGGGCCACCTGCGCGGCCGATCCGGTGATGGTCGCGGTGAGGACCTCGGTGCGCTGCTTGACCTTGGCCTCGGACTTGGCCTTCCGGATGCCGCCCAGCGCCTGTCCGACCGTCCCGAGCAGCCCCGTGTCGGCGGCGGAGGCAATCGAGGCGAGCCCCGCCGTCGTCGGCCATTCGGCGCGGTGCACCGAACCGGCGCGCCACCAGCTCCAGACCTCTTCGGTGGCGAAGGGCAGGAACGGTGCGAAGAGACGCAGCAGGGCGTCGAGCGTGGTGGCCAGCGTGGCCAGGACCGAGGCCTGCTCCGCCTCGCCGGCGGCACCGTAGGCGCGGTCCTTGATCAGCTCGACGTAGTCGTCGGTGAACGACCAGAAGAAGCTTTCGGTGACCTGCAGGGCGCGCGCATGGTCGTACTTCTCGAACGCGGCCGTCGCGGTCTCCACAACCTCGGCCAGCTGGCCCAGCAGCGACTTGTCCAACGGGTTGGTGACCACGGAGTCGTCGTCGGCAAGCACCGACGCCTCGGTGGCGCCCAGGTTCAGCACGAACTTGGAGGCGTTCAGCAGCTTGATGGCCAGGCGGCGGCCGATCTTCATCTGCGCGACCTCGTAGGCGGTGTCCGCCCCCAGCTTCGCGGAAGCCGCCCAGTAGCGCACCGCGTCCGCGCCGAACTGGTCCAGCACGTCGGTGGGGACCACCACGTTGCCCTTGGACTTGGACATCTTCTTGCGGTCCGGGTCCAGGATCCACCCGGAGAGCGCCGCATGCTTCCACGGCGCGCAGCTGTTCAGCGAGTCGCCGCGCACCACGGTGGAGAACAGCCAGGTGCGGATGATGTCGTGGCCCTGCGGGCGCAGGTCGAACGGGAAGACGTTGTTGAAGAACGACTCGTCCCGGCTCCACTTGCCCACGATCTGCGGCGACAGCGAGGACGTGGCCCAGGTGTCGAGCACGTCGGCGTCGCCGATGAAGCCGCCGGGCTGGTTGCGCTGCGACTCCTCGTAGCCCGGAGCGGGATCAGCGGCCGGGTCCACCGGCAGCATCTCGTCGGAGGGCACCACCGGGTTGTCGTAGTCGGGGTTGCCGGAGGCGTCCAGCGGGTACCAGACCGGAATCGGCACGCCGAAGAAGCGCTGGCGGGAAATGAGCCAGTCGCCGTTGAGGCCTTCGATCCAGTTCTCGTAGCGCGAGCGCATGAACGCCGGATGGAACTCGATCTCCCGGCCCCGGCTGATCAGCCGTTCCCGCCGGTCCGCGTCCCGGCCGCCGTTGCGGATGTACCACTGCCGCGAGGTGACGACCTCCAGCGGCTTGTCGCCCTTTTCGTAGAAGTTGACCGGGTGGGTCATCTTCTGGGGCTCGCCGTCCAGTTCGCCGGCCTCGGACAGCAGCTCCACGATCTTCTCCTTGGCGGAGAAAACGGTCTTGCCGGCCAGCTCGGCGTAGTTCGCCTTGCCCTCCTCGGTGGTGATCCACTCCGGGGTGTCGGCCATGATGCGGCCGTCGCGGCCCACGATGGAGCGGGTGGGCAGCTGCAGCTCCCGCCACCACGTCACGTCGGTCAGGTCGCCGAAGGTACAGACCATGGCGATGCCGGCGCCCTTGTCGGGCTTGGCCAGCGGGTGCGCCTTGACCTCCACCTCCACGCCGAACAGCGGGGACTTCACGGTGGTGCCGAACAGCTTCTGGTAGCGCTCGTCGTCGGGGTTGGCCACCAGTGCCACGCAGGCGGGCAGCAGCTCGGGGCGGGTGGTCTCGATGTGGACCTTTTCGCCGTCGGCGGTTTCGAAGGCGTAGCGGTAGTAGGCGCCGGGCATCTCCCGGTCCTCGAGTTCGGCCTGCGCCACGGCGGTGCGGAACGTGACATCCCAGAGCGTGGGGGCTTCGGCCATGTAGGCGTCGCCGGAGTTCAGGTTGGCCAGGAAGGCGCGCTGGGAAACGGAGCGGGACACGTCGTCGATGGTCCGGTAGGTCAGGTCCCAGTCCACGGACAGGCCCAGGGTGCTGAAGAGGTTCTCGAAGACCTTCTCGTCCTCCACAGCCAGGGTCTCGCAGAGCTCGATGAAGGTCCGGCGCGAGACGACGTCGAAATCGCGCTGGTTCTTCGCCGGCGTGGCCGGCGGCTGGTAATCCGGGTCGTACGCCACCGACGGGTCGCAGCGGACGCCGTAGTAGTTCTGCACCCGGCGCTCGGTAGGCAGGCCGTTGTCGTCCCAGCCCATCGGGTAGAACACGTTCTTGCCGCGCATCCGCTGGTAGCGGGCCAGCACGTCGGTCTGGGTGTAGGAGAACATGTGTCCCACGTGCAGCGAGCCCGAAGCCGTCGGCGGGGGAGTGTCGATCGAGTAGACCTGCTCCCGGGTGGTCTCGGGATTGAACTTGTAGGTCCCCTCCTCGCGCCAGCGCCGGGTCAAGGCATCCTCAAGGCCTTCGAGGGCGGGCTTGTCGGGAACGTTAACGGTGACGGGCGTGTCTGTGCCCGGGGTATGTTCAGCCATGCTGGCCATTCTTTCATGCCGGGCACGGAATGAAGATTCTGGACGACGGCTGCGCAGCACCTGGTTGCCCCGGCTCGCCGCGAAGGCGGGGACGGCGCCCAGACCTACCCGCCGCAGCGGGTCATGCGTAGGATGCGCCCATGGCGAACGTTCACATCAAGCGCGTCTACGAACCCGCAGACGACGGCGACGGCTACCGGGTGCTGGTGGACCGGATCTGGCCGCGGGGCATCAAGAAGGACGGCGCCGGGGTGGACCTCTGGCTGAAGGAGGCGGGAACCTCGGCCGAATTGCGCAAGGAGTTCAGCCACCGGCCGGAGAAATTCGACGCCTTTGCCGTGGCGTACCGGCAGGAACTGGACGGTTCGGAGGCGCTGGAGCGGCTGGTGGAGCTCGCGCGCGAGCAGCCGAAGCTCTGTCTGCTGTACGGGGCCAAGGACAAGGAACACAACCAGGCAGTGGTGCTGCGCGGGATGATTTTGGAGCACCTCGGTGTGGCATCCGGCTGACGTTGCGCGGAACACCCGGGGCTCAAGGAACAGCCGGGGCTTACGGGGCCAAGGCGGGGGCGACGGCGGGGCGCCTCCGGTCAGGAGGCACCGTGCCGGGGGCCTCGCCGCCTTTGCGCTGTCGGCTGCTGCGGGGCTGGCCGTTTCGGTGTCGGGGTGCGGTGCCTCCACGGGGCTTGGGGCGGCACCACCGTGTCTCCCGCCGGAATATTCAGTCAGTCCGACGGAAGCCCGGCCGGGACAGAAGGTCACCGTGGCAGCTGCGGACGCCGACTGCAATCCCCGCTACGGCAGCAATGCGCAGATCGAGGTGATAGTGGTGGACGCGGCGGGAGCGGAAATCATCAACGCCACCGCCCCTATGAACGACGGCGGCGGCTTCAGGTACGCGTTCGAAATCCCGGAACAAGCGGCCGCCGGCGAGGCGGCTGTGACGGCCATGCCCCGCAACATCGACTGGTGCGATGACACCGGTCGGAACAACAGGGTCGCCACGGTTGCCGGCGACCAACTGGAAAGGGCGGCCTGCGCGCTCCCCCTGAAACCGCTTACCATCGCGCGGTGAAGTCGCCCGTCGTCAAGCGTTTGAATGTCACCTCCGAACCACTTTCTTGGTCGGCCGCTACGCTGTGATTCATGACCAGACGCGCAATAGTCACCGGAGCAAGTTCGGGTATCGGGGCAGCTACCGTTCGGGCGCTGCGGGGAAGCGGCTGGGACGTGGTGGCAGTTGCCCGCCGCGCCGAGCGGCTGTCCGCCCTCGCCCGGGAGACCGGCGCCGTCGCCATACCCGCGGACGTCACCGACCAAGCTTCAGTGGACCGGCTCGCAGCTGCGGTCTTGTCCGACGGCGGGATTGACGCGCTGGTCAACATCGCCGGGGG
This sequence comes from Arthrobacter sp. Y3223151, assembly GCF_059091125.1. NCBI lineage: Bacteria > Bacillati > Actinomycetota > Actinomycetes > Micrococcales > Micrococcaceae > Arthrobacter > Arthrobacter sp. Y3223151. The sequence goes on from NZ_JBNHGI010000011.1 coordinate 111,655, forward strand.
AGCCTTCGGCGTGGACACCATCGGGGAGGGAAAGCCGGCCGATTGGCAGAAGATGTACGAGGTCAACGTCCTCGGCTCCCTGCGCACGATCCAGGCTTTTCTTCCGACTTTGCGCGATAACGGCGAAGGATCGGTAGTGCTGCTGACGTCAACGGCCGGACTGGTGGCCTACGAAGGCGGCGGAGGTTACGTAGCAGCCAAGTTCGCGCAGCACTCGATGGCGAATACCCTGCGCCTGGAAGAAGCGGAACACAACGTGCGCGTGATCGACATCCTGCCCGGCCTGGTGCAGACAGAGGAATTCTCGTTGAACCGGCTCGGCGGTGACCGGCAAGCGGCCGAAAACGTCTACGCCGGTGTGGAGAAACCGCTGCTGGCCGAGGACGTAGCCGGCGTCGTGGCGTACTCACTCAACCTGCCGCATCACGTCAACCTCGACCAGATCGTCATGCGCCCAGTGGCCCAGGCCGCCGCACACAAATTGATCCGGAAGTAGCAACCGCGAAAGACCGGGATTCCCCTCTGGAGCGTGGACGCTTGAGATAGGCACGCAAGATTCTCGCTCGTGCTCCAAAGGAGCCCGCATCCTCCAGAAGCGCCCCTTGTCCTCGAAACATGCCGACTCTCCCTCCACAGGCGAGCGGTGGCGGGGAGTTTTGCACTTACGTCGAAGCTTTGTTCTACCCCGGACGCTCGGTCCGTAGCTTTGAAGTATGGCAGCGGATGTGTTGGACGAGGCACAGGAGCCGGAGGAACAATCCGGCACACCTGCCCTGCCCGAGGGCGGTGCCGGCACCCCTGCCTTGCCCGACGGCGGCGCCGCCAGCCCTGCCGTGCCCGCTCCCGCCGGCCCTTCAGCACCCGGTACCGCCGGCCCAGCAGAATCGGCGGGAGCGGAGCTTGATGCTGATGAGGCCGTGTCTGAGGGTGGGATAGGGCCGGAACCTGCGGTATCACTGCCTGCCCGTGAGTTGTGGGCGGAGGAATGGCAGGAGCTGGGTCCGGCGGAACTGGCCGGTCTGCTCGCCGGGACGGACCCGGGAACCTTGGATGACTGGTCCACCTTGGAGTACCTCAAAGCGGTCCGCAAGCATGAGGCCTGGACCCAGTCGCGGCGGCTGCGGGCAGTGCACCGCATGGCGGCGCTGCGCCCGGCCACCGGCGCCGATAACGGAGCACCGGACGGAATTTCCCGGCACGCCGCCGCCGAACTCGCACCTATCCTTGCCGTGCGTCGCGAGCGGGCGGCTGCCGAACTGTCCGACGCGCAGCAGGTCGGCAGGTACCTGCCCGCCACCCTCAGTGCCTTGGACGCCGGCGAGATTGATTTGTCGCGGGCAGTGGCGATCGCCCGGAAGGGCATGGGCTTGGCGCCGACTGACCTGGCCGACTATGAGGCGAAGGTTGTTCCCGGCGCCGGGACCATCACCCTGGAATCCGTCCAGGCCCGGGCCCGCACCGCCCGCGACCGGCTGCACCCCGAACCCCTCGAGAGCCGGCACCGGGCCGCGAAGGAGCGCCGCACCGTCCACTACCAGCCCCAGGACGACGGGATGGCCGAACTCTACATCCGTACCAGCGCCGACAAGGCGCTGCTCGCCTACAACCTGATGCAGGCCCACGCCCGCAAACTCCAAACGGTCGATGAATCCCGCACCTTGGGCCAGCTCCGTGCCGACGTGTTCACCGACATGCTCCTGCGCTACCCCGGCCACGCCTACCAGCCCGCCGCCGCAGTACAAGGAAGCGACACCGCCGCCTCGACGGCGATGGCGGAAAAATCCGTTGACGCAACTGCCGCGACGGCACGTCAGGGGCCCGGTACCTGCGGTGCCGGGAACGTTACCGCGTCCGTCGCCGTGACCGCGCCCCTTGCAACCCTGCTGCGGCTGTCCGAAGAACCCGGCGACCTCACCGGCTACGGGCCCATCCCGCCGGACATGACCCGCGACCTTGCCGCGCTGGCCAAGTCCTGGCTGATCGTGCTCACCGATGACTACGGCAAGGCAGCCGCCGTCGCCAAAGACTTGCGCCACCCGCCCGAATGGCTCAAACGCCTCGTCCGGCTACGCGACCGCCACTGCCGCGACTTCGGTTGCACCGTCCCTGCGGACCAATGCGAGATCGACCATACGATCGCCTGGGAAGACGGCGGCCAAACAGTCCTGGAAAATCTCAGCGCCAGGTGCAAACCCGGGCACAAAACCAAACACAACGGCGGCGGAACCGTCACCCAAGACAGCGACGGGACCCTGCACTTCACCACCCGCTCCGGCCACACCCACACCACCACCCCCGACGAAGATTGGTCACTGACCTTCCCGACCGCATCCGGATGCGGTGACACCGTAGCGGACGGACATGCAGCCGCCGCCGCGGACGGACATGACGCCGCTAGCGCGGAGGGACATGAAGCCGCTGGCGCGGACGCGATGGAAGCCGGGGGAGAGAACAGCCCGGAGAACCGGAAAGAACTGGGTCCCCCGGACGACTCCCCGCCACCACCCTTCTGAGGGCGTCACAGCAGCACCCGCCCGGGCCGGACTTACAGGCCTGAAGTTGGCGCTGATCCGAAACTTGACGTCGCTTCACGACCGCGCCGCATAGGGGCGCAAAGGCGCGTCGGCCAACCAAGGGACCTACACAACGTCCGCCAACAAAGCCGGCTTTTCGCCCGCGTTTCGACAGCCGCGCCGCCGTGGCCGTAAACTTGAGTCATCAGCGCTGACCCGGCCATCACCGGTGAGCTTCCGGAAGAACAGCCCAGGCCAACATCCCGGGCCCAGTAGAACCGGACGGGTATGCCCGTCACAGCAGCGAATGAGTGGCTGTCCCTTTGCACCGGTTCCGGCGCATCAGGCCAGCAAGTGAGGTGGTACCGCGGGTTCCGCCCCGGCAGCACGGTGAGGCTTTCCAGCCGCACCGGAGGCACCGGAGCAGGGCACGTCCTCGCAGAAGTACCCACACTTGCCGAGCTGTCTTTTCAGGATGACGAACATGCCACAGATCTATCCCAAGGCTTCCACCGCCGGCGCTGCCGCTGCCGAGAGCTCGCCTAAGTTCCCCGAAATCGAGGAGCTGGTGCTCAAATACTGGCAGCAGGACGGAACGTTCCAGGCCTCCGTCGATGCCCGCGATGCCGGCAGCGACGGCAGCAACGAGTTCGTCTTCTACGACGGCCCGCCCTTCGCCAACGGCCTGCCGCACTACGGCCACCTCCTCACCGGTTACGTGAAGGACCTGGTGGCCCGCTACCAGACCCAGCGCGGCCACAAGGTGGAGCGCCGCTTCGGTTGGGACACGCACGGGCTGCCGGCCGAGCTGGAAGCCATGAAGCAGCTGGGCATGACGGACAAGCAGCAGATCCTGTCCATGGGCATCGACAAGTTCAACGACGCCTGCCGCACCTCCGTGATGAAGTACGCCGACGAATGGCAGAACTACGTCACCCGCCAGGCCCGCTGGGTGGATTTCGAGAACGACTACAAGACGCTCAACGTCGAGTACATGGAGTCGGTCCTCTGGGCCTTCAAGCAGCTGCACGAAAAGGGTCTGACCTACCAGGGCTTCCGCGTGCTGCCGTACTGCTGGCGGGACGAAACGCCGCTGTCCAACCACGAGCTGCGGATGGACGACGACGTCTACAAGATGCGCCAGGACCAGACGGTCACGGTCACCTTCCCGATCCGGGCGGACGGCTCGGAGAACCCGCTGGCCGCGGAGTTGGCCGGCGTCAACGCACTCGCCTGGACCACCACGCCGTGGACGCTGCCCACCAACGCGGCCCTCGCCGTCGGGCCGGAGATCAGCTACGCGGTGCTGCCGGCCGGCCCCAACGGGACGCAGGCCTCGGGGGAGAAGTTCCTGGTGGCCGAGGACCTGCTCGGCTCCTACGCCAAGGACCTGGGGTACGACGACGCCGCTGCCGCCACCGAAGCGGTCACCGCCAGCTACGCCGGCGCCCAGCTGGCTGGCCTGCGCTACGAGCCGCTCTGGGACTACTACACGGACGCCGCGAAGTGGGGCACCGGCAACGCGTGGCAGATCGTCGTGGCCGACTACGTGACTACCACCGACGGCACGGGCCTGGTCCACCAGGCTCCGGCGTTCGGCGAAGACGACCAGAAGGTCTGCGAAGACAACGGCATCCCCGTGATCGTCTCCGTGGACGAGGGCGCCAAGTTCCTGCCCAACTTCGTCGAGGGCCCGCTGGCCGACATCGCCGGCGTGCAGGTGTTCGAGGCGAACAAGCCGATCACCCGGGTGCTGAAGGCCGACGGCCGGCTGGTCCGCCAGGCCAGCTACGAGCACAGCTACCCGCATTGCTGGCGCTGCCGCACGCCGCTGATCTACCGCGCCATCTCCTCCTGGTACGTGGAGGTCACCAAGTTCAAGGACCGGATGGTCGAGCTGAACCAGCAGATCAACTGGATCCCGGAAAACGTCAAGGACGGCCAGTTCGGCAAGTGGCTGGAGAACGCCCGCGACTGGTCCATCAGCCGCAACCGCTTCTGGGGTTCGCCCATCCCCGTGTGGGAATCGGACAACCCGGACTACCCGCGCCGCGAGGTATACGGCTCGCTGGCCGAGCTGGAGGACGCGTTCGGCACCCTGCCGCGCAACCACGACGGCGAGGTCGACCTGCACCGCCCGTACATCGATGAGCTGGTCCGGCCCAACCCGGACGACCCGACCGGCCAATCCATGATGCGCCGCGTGGAGGACGTGCTGGACGTCTGGTTCGACTCCGGTTCGATGCCCTACGCCCAGGTGCACTACCCGATGGAGAACAAGGACTGGTTCGACAGCCACAACCCGGCCGACTTCATCGTGGAGTACATCGGCCAGACCCGTGGCTGGTTCTACACCATGCACGTGCTCGCGACCGCGCTGTTCGACCGCCCGGCGTTCCGCAACGTGATCAGCCACGGCATCGTGCTGGGCTCCGACGGGCAGAAGATGTCCAAGAGCCTGCGCAATTACCCGGACGTGTCCGAGGTCCTGGACCGCGACGGCTCCGACGCCATGCGCTGGTTCCTGATGGCCTCCCCGATCCTGCGCGGCGGCAACCTGATCGTCACCGAGCAGGGCATCCGCGACGGCGTCCGCCAGGTGATGCTGCCGCTGTGGAACGTGTGGCACTTCTTCAAGCTCTACACCAACTCCGCGAACAACGGGGCGGGCCATGAGGCCGTCTCCGTCCTCGGCGACACCGACCGGATCAAGGGCATGGAGTCCCTGGACCAGTTCATCCTGGCCAACACCGGGGACCTGGTCCGCGACATGACGGCCGCGCTCGATGCCTATGACGTCTCCGGCGCCTGCGACGCGCTGCGCGAGTACCTGGACACCCTGACCAACTGGTATGTCCGCCGTTCCCGCCAGCGGTTCTTCGACGAGGACCGCGACGCGTTCGACGTGCTCTACACCGCGCTGGAGGCAGTCTGCCGCGTGGCCGCCCCGCTGCTGCCGCTGGTCACCGAGGAGATCTGGCGCGGGCTGACCGGCGGGCGTTCGGTGCACCTGACCGACCTGCCCGACGCCGGCGAGTTCCCGCAGCTGGCCGAACTCGTGGAGCTGATGGACACCACCCGGCAGATCTGCTCCTCCGGCTCGAGCCTGCGCAAGGCAGCGAACCTGCGCGTCCGGCTGCCGCTGGCCTCGCTGACCGTGGTGGTGCCGGGTGCCGAGCGGCTCTCCGGCCAGTACGCCCTGATGATCCAGGACGAACTGAACATCAAGTCGGTCCGGCTGATCGACGCCGCCGATGCCGCCCCGGAAGAGTTCGGCATCTCGCAGAAGCTGGTGGTCAACGCCCGCGCGGCCGGCCCGCGGCTGGGCAAGAACGTGCAGCAGGCCATCAAGGCCGCCAAGTCCGGTGACTGGTCGGTGGACGACGCCGGTGCCGTCACCGCCGGGGGACTGCTGCTCGAGCCGTCGGAGTACTCCCTGGAAACCGTCGTGTCCGGGGATGCCGCGGCCGGCGCGGCGGTCACCATGCTGCCCGGCGGCGGGTTCCTGGTGCTGGACACCGCCGTGACCGCCGAACTGGAGGCCGAGGGCGTGGCCCGCGACTACGTGCGCAGCATCCAGCAGGCACGCAAGGATGCCGGGCTGGTGGTCAGCGACCGCATCCGCACCACGGTGACGGCGGACCAGTCCGTCCTGGACGCGCTGACCCTGCACCAGGGGCTGGTCTCGCAGGAAACCCTCACCGTGGACCTCGTCCTGGTGGCCGGGGACGGCGACGCCGTGTCCGTGGAAAAAGCCGGATCCTGAAGGGGCACCAAACCATGAGTGATGAATTCGGCGTCGAGAGCGTCTACGCGGAACTGCTGGGCCGCGCCCCGGAAAACAAGATGGAACCGCGCATGGAACCGCTGTTCCGTGCGATGGACATCCTGGGCGAACCGAACAAGGCCTTCGCCAGCATCCACCTGACCGGCACGAACGGCAAGACGTCCACGGCCCGGATCATCGAGGCCGGGCTGCGGGCGCACGGTCTGCGGACCGGCCGGTACACCAGCCCGCACCTGTCCAAGGTCACCGAACGGATCAGCATCGACGGAGAGCCGGTCGCGGACGAGACGTTCGTGCGGGTCTGGGACGAGATCCGGCCGTACCTGGAGATCGTCGACCAAGAACTGAACGCCGAGGGCGCGCCCCGGCTGACCTACTTCGAGTGCGTGACCATCCTGGCCATCGCCATCTTCGCCGACGAGCCGGTGGAGGTGGCGGTGATCGAGGTTGGCCTGGGCGGAATCACCGACGCCACGAACGTGGTGGATGGCCAGGTCTCGGTGATCACCCCGATCTCGCTGGACCACACCGACCTGCTCGGCGACACCACCGAGGACATTGCGCGGGAAAAGGCCGGCATCATCAAGCGCGGCGGCTACCTGGTCAGTGCCGCCCAGCCGCTGGACGCAGCCCAGGTGCTGCTGGAACAGGCGCGGGACCTTCAGGTGCCCTTCCGCTTCGAAGGCGTCGAGTTCGGCGTCGAGTCCCGCAAGGTCGCCGTGGGCGGCCAGCAGTTGACCATCAACGGGCTGGCAGGCCGCTACCAGGACCTGCTGCTGCCCCTGCACGGCGCGCACCAGGCCCAGAACGCGGCGGTCGCCGTGGCCGCGCTGGAAGCGTTCCTTGGCGGCGGCGAAAAGGAACTCAACGTGGAAGTCCTGCGCGAGGCGTTCCTTGAGGTGACCTCGCCCGGCCGGCTGGAAGTAGTGCGCACCGCGCCGACGATCATCGTGGATGCCGCCCACAACCCTGACGGGATGAAGGCCAGCGCGCAGGCCATCTTGGAGGCGTTCAACTTCACCAAGCTCATCCCGGTGGTCGGCGTGCTGCAGGAAAAGGACGCCGTCGGCCTGCTGTCCCAACTGCGCGAGCAGCTCAGCGACCTCACCAACGAAATCTGCGTCACCGAGTCCAACTCGCCGCGGGCGATTCCCGCCGAGCAGCTGGCCGAGGATGCCATGGCGGCCGGTTTCCCCGAGGACGCCGTGCACATCGCGCCCCGGCTCGACGACGCCATCGAGTGGGCCGTCGGGCGGGCCGAAGCCGACAACGACCTCGCCGGCGGCGTGCTGATCACCGGGTCCATCACCCTGGTCGCCGACGCCCGCATCCTGCTAGGAAAGTAACAAGATCCATGGCCAAACTGACCAAAGCCCAGCGCGAGTGGCGTCCGGACATGCCGAAGAAACGGCGCTCGATCAAGACGATGTTCGCCTCCACCGTGCTGCTGCTGGAAGCCTTCGTCGCCTTCTTCGCCACGCTGGTGGTGTTCGGGCTCTACCGGGACGACGTGCCGCCGGCGCTGATCCTCGGACTCGGGATCGGCCTGAGCGTCCTGCTCGTGCTCTGCTGTGCCCTGCTGCGCCGCCCGTCCGGCTACGCCATCGGCTGGGCGATGCAGGTGCTCCTGATCGCCACCGGCATCGTCGAACCGGTGATGTTCGTCGTCGGCGTGCTGTTCGCGCTGTCCTGGTTGTACGCCGTGCGCACGGGCGGCCGGTTGGACCGCGAGAACGCGCAGCGCGACGCGGAACAGGCGGAATGGGAACGCCGGCATGGCTCGGAGGCCGGCGCCGCTGACGGCACGGCCGACGGCCCGGCGGCCGGCACCGCGGACGACGCCGGGCGCTGACCTGCGCTGCCCGCGCGTCCCGTTAGGATTGAACGGGGTTTCGGAGCTAATCGTGAAGCAAATGAGGAGAAATTGTGAGCGTTGAACGCACACTGGTACTGGTCAAGCCCGACGGCGTATCCCGCGGTCTCACCGGCAGCATCCTGGCCCGCATCGAGGCCAAGGGCTACACCCTGGTCGAGCTGAAGCTGGTCAACGCCACCCGCGAACTGCTGGAACAGCATTACGAAGAGCATGTCGGCAAGCCGTTCTACGAGCCGCTGGTCGAGTTCATGCTCTCCGGCCCGGTCGCCGCCGCCGTGTTCGAGGGGCACCGGGTGATCGAGGGCTTCCGGTCGCTGGCCGGCACCACCGACCCCACCACCGCCGCCCCCGGGACGATCCGCGGCGACTTCGGCCGGGACTGGGGCGTGAAGGTGCAGCAAAACCTCGTGCACGGTTCCGACTCGCCCGAGTCCGCCGCTCGCGAGATCGGGATCTGGTTCTCCTAGACCCCTAAAGCAGCAGAGGCCGCGTCCCCGACGGGGACGCGGCCTCTGGTTTATCCGGATTCAACCCGGGAGGGCAATCGCGGCGAGTCCAGGCTGTCCCGGTCAGCCCAAAAAGGCGTCGATGAAGGCCAGGAAGATCGTCCCGGCGGTCACGATCCACAGCAGGGCGGTCAGCGTCCAGGCCCAGCTGCCGGCGAAACGGACCACCGCCGCCGGCGCCTTGATCACGCCGTGCGCCAGGTTCCGCGCCGTGGTGTGCACCATCATCGGGATCACGGCGGCCCACACGCCCATGCAGTACAGGCACAGGATATGGATGTCGTAGAGCGCCTGGCTCCACAGCCAGACGACGAAGACGAAGCCCAGCGTGACGCCGGCCTGCAGTCCCATCCAGTACCACCGGCGGAACCGCGCCCCCGCAAGGATCGCGACCGCCGTCGTGATGGGAACCGCGAAGGCGACGATCCCGATCAGCGGGTTGGGGAAGCCGAAGAGCCCGGCCTGCCAGTGCAGGAACACCTTGCCGCAGGAGACCCACGGGTTGATGTCGCAGCTGGTCACATGGCCCGGATTTTCGTAGGTGGCCAGCCGCTCCAGGACCAGGATGCCGGACATGATCCAGCCGACCACGCCGGTGGCCAGCAGCAGCCACGCGAAGGGCTTTTCCCGGGCATCGCCGGGAACCCCGCTGTCCGGGAGTTGGCCGGGCGCGGCAGCGGCCGGGGATGTGGAGGTCTGCGCGTGGGTCTGCACCGTGTTCCTCGGGCTAGGGGGCATGTGGCTCGATTCTACGCCGGAGAGAACGCCCATTACTCACCAAATCGCACCCGGTGTGAGAGAATGATCGTGGCTAATAGCAGCCCCACATGCTGCTGTTGGTCCAGCGACAGGCTTCCAGGTCCGTCGGCGATGCTTCCCGAACAAGGAGCCCATCAATCCGGATGGGCGCTGGGAATCCGCCGGGCGGCCCTGCCGGTGAAGAGAAGGTTACGGCAGACGGAAAAGCGCCGCTGGTCCCCGGGTGTGCCGCGCCCCACGTGATGGCGCGAGCTCGGGTGATACCAAGACGACTTTCGGTGTCGGGCAGCCCAAGGCACCCGGATACCCGGCTACATGCCCCCAAGGGCACCGGGATGTGGCCGGTGCCGCAAGGGTTGGAGCACAACTTTAAATGGACAATGAACAGGTAATTCCCGCTACCTCCTCTCCGGTCAACGCGCCGGAGGTACCAGCCAAGAAACCGCCGCGGCCCCGCCGCAAGCCCACTGTGTCGGCACCGTCGCAGGACCAGTTGGACGTTGAACTGCCCGCCGTGGCGCCCACCGCCCCCACCAACGACGGCGACGCCTCCGCCGCTTCCCCCGCCGCCACCGCGCCGGACGCCGCGGAGCAGCCGGCAGGGGAGCAGCCCGCAGGCCAGGCCCCCGCAGGCGGCCAGCCGGCCGAGGCCGCTCCGGCGACCACCCGAGCCCGGCGGCCGCGCAAGAC